>CAVWTB010000075.1:0-84744 GCA_963757845.1 uncultured Alphaproteobacteria bacterium | reverse complement strand
GCCGCTGCGGGAGGATTGAGCAATGGCCGCGCATGATCAGGGTGAGGTCGACAAGGTTACCGGCCGCACCACCACCGGCCACGAATGGGACGGCATCCGCGAACTGAACACGCCGCTGCCGCGCTGGTGGCTGTGGATCTTCTACGCCACCATCGTCTGGTCGGCCGGCTACTGGATCGTCTACCCGGCGTGGCCGCTGGTCACTTCGTACACGAACGGCACGTTCGAATGGAACTCGCGCAGCGAAGTCGCAGCCGACCTCGAGGCGATGAAGCTCCAGCGCGGCGGCAACATGGCGAAACTTGCCGCTTCCAGCGCCGAGGAGGTCTACGGCAATCCCGAAACGCTGGCGTTCGCGCGGGCGGTCGGCCGCTCCGCCTTCGGCGACAACTGCGCCCCATGTCACGGCAGCGGCGGCGCCGGTGCGAAGGGCTACGCCAACCTGGTCGATGACGAATGGTTGTGGGGCGGCAAGCTCAAGGACATCGAGACCACCATCCGCCACGGCGTCCGTTCGATCGACCCCAAGGGCCGTCAGGGCAGCATGCCGGCTTTCGGGCGCGATGGCATGATGCCGCGTCCGGACATCGAGGCGGTCGCCGACCACGTGCTGCGCCTGGCCGGGCTGCCGGTCGCGCCGGTGGCCGACCTGCCGCGTGGGGCAAAGCTCTTTTCTGACAACTGCGCGGCGTGTCACGGCGACGACGGCAAGGGCAAGCGCGACCTCGGCGCGCCGAACCTGACCGACGCCGTCTGGCTTTACGGCTCTTCGCGCAACACCATCATCGACGGCGTCGTCAACGGCCGCGGAGCGGTGATGCCGCCATGGCTCGGCCGGCTCGACGAGCCCACCATCAAGGCGCTGGCCGTTTACGTCTATTCGCTGGGCGGCGGGGAGAAGTGATGCCGTGTTCCATGACCGCAACATTCCGGCCAAGAAGGTGACAAGCGCCACGACGGACGATGGCGACGACGGCCCGCTCTACGCGCCGAGCAAGCGGGTGTTCCCGCAGAGCGTGAAGGGCACGTATCGCCGTATCAAATGGATTGTGCTCGCCGTTGCGCTCGGCATTTATTACCTGTTGCCGTTCGTGCGGTGGGATCGCGGACCGAACGCGCCGGACCAGGCGGTGCTGATCGATTTCCCGAACCGCCGGTTCTACTTCTTCTTCATCGAGATCTGGCCGCAGGAGATCTATTACCTGACTGGGCTGCTGGTGCTCGCGGCGATGGCGCTGTTCCTCTTGAACGCCGTCGCCGGGCGGGTCTGGTGCGGCTATCTCTGTCCGCAGACGGTGTGGACCGATCTGTTCTACGCGGTTGAGCGCTTCTTCGAAGGCGACCGGCGCGAACGCATGCGCAACCAGGGCAAGTGGACGCTCGAGATCGCCGCGTACAAAGTGGGCAAACACACAGTGTGGCTGTTGATCGCCTGGTGGACCGGCGGCGCCTGGGTGCTCTATTTCGCCGACGCGCCGACGCTGGTGAAGGAGCTTGCAACCTTCAAGGCCCCGGCGGTCGCCTGGATCTGGATCGGCATTCTCACCTTCACCACCTATTCGCTCGCCGGCTTCATGCGCGAGCAGGTTTGCATCTACATGTGCCCGTGGCCGCGCATCCAGGCCGCGCTGACCGACGAACACGCCCTGAACGTCACCTACCGCTTCGACCGCGGCGAGCCGCGCGTCTCGCTGAAACAGAGCGAGCGGTTGCGGCAGCAGGGACTCCCCGCCGGCGACTGCATCGACTGCGGCCAGTGTGTTGCCGTGTGCCCGACGGGCGTGGATATCCGCAAAGGCCTGCAGATCGACTGCATTCAGTGCGGCCTTTGCATCGATGCCTGCGACGCGGTCATGTCGAAGATCGACCGCCCGGCGCGCCTGATCGCCTACGACACCGACCTTAACGTGCGCCGCCGCCAGCACGGCGAGCCGGTCGGCCACAAGCTGGTGCGCGGCCGCACCATCCTTTACGCGGCGATCATGCTCGCCGTCGGTGGCGTCATGCTTTTTGCACTGGCCACGCGGGAAACGTCCGGCCTCAGCGTAATCCACGATCGCAATCCGCTGTTCGTCGCGCTGAAGGATGGGGCCATCCGCAATGCCTACACATTGCGCGTGCTCAACAAGACGCTGGAGGCGCGGCGGTTCGTCCTGACCGTCGAAGGGCTCGACGGCGCCGAGCTCGAGATCGTCGGCGCACCTAAAGATGATGCCAGCCAGCGCGTCATCGAGATCGGGCCGGACCGCACGGCGGAGGCACGCGTGCTGGTGACCCGGCATGGCGCGCCGCTCGGCGACGACTTGGTTCCGGTGACTTTCGTCATCACCGATGAAGCGGCCGGTGCGAGCGCGCGAGCCTCCGACCATTTCAGGGGACCGCACAAATGATCGCCCTTCGCGCACGACAGCGATCCTTCGAGGTGACGGGCCGGTTCGTCCTGCTCTGCTTCGTCGGCTTCTTCCTTGTGGTTGCCGCGGTCAATGCGGTGATGATCCGCTTTGCGATATCGACCTTCGGTGGCGTCGAGACGGAAAGCTCCTACAAGGCAGGGCTTGCCTTCAAGGCCGAGACCGCAGCTTCAGTTGCCCAGCAGGCGCGTGGATGGAAGGTCGATGTGCGGATCGAGCCGGGCGGTGAGGGCGTCACGGTCAACGTCGCGGTGCGCGATGCGGCGGGTCTGGCCGTGCCGCACCTCGTTGCCGAGATCGGCCTGGCGCATCCCGCCGACAGGCGACGCGACGTCACCATGGCCGTCGCCGAACAGTCCGCCGGCGTTTTTCGTGCTGTCGCGCAAGGAGCTACAGGCCGCCGCACCCTGGTGATTGTGCTCACGCGCAACGGTGAGCGCATGTTCCGCTCGGTGGAGCGGGTCGTGGTACCGTAGGAGCAGGTCATGAGCGATTTGCAGGTGCTGCCGGCAAGCGACCTTTCGCACTTCGTTGCGGCGTCCGATGGTGTCGCGCATCTGACGCTTGCGGTTGCGGGCATCAATTGCGCCGGCTGCATCGGCCGGATCGAAAAGGCCGTCGCCGCGCTGCCCGGCGTGCACGAGGCGCGGGTGAATTTCACCACCAAGCGGCTGTCGATCGCGGGCGCGCCGTCGCTCGACCCGTCGAAGGTGATCGATGCGCTGGAAACCCTCGGTTATCGCGCCTATCCGTTCGATCCGGCGCGTGTGGGCGATGAGGAGGCGCAACGCGGCAAGCAGCTTCTGCTCTGCCTAGCGGTGGCGGGCTTCGGCGCGATGAATGTCATGCTGCTGTCGGTGTCGGTCTGGTCCGGCAATGCCACCGACATCACGACGGAGACGCGCGACCTGTTTCACTGGCTGTCGGCGCTGATCGCATTGCCGGTCGCAGCCTATGCAGGCCGGCCGTTCTTTCAGAGCGCGTTTGCGGCGCTGAAATCGGGTCGTGTCAACATGGACGTGCCGATCTCGCTCGGCATCACGCTGGCGCTTGGCATGTCGCTGGTCGAAACCATCCAGCATGCCGAGCACGCCTACTTCGATTCGGCGGTCATGCTGATCTTCTTTCTGCTCTGCGGCCGCTATCTCGATCAGGCGATGCGCGGCAAGACCCGCGCGGTTGCCGGCAATCTCGCGGCACTCAAGGCCGAAACGGCACGCAGGATCGAACCCTCAGGCGAACTGCTGGTCGTTCCAAGCGCTGTCCTGCAGGCAGGCGACCGTGTCATGGTGCTGGCCGGCGAGCGCGTGCCGGCCGATGGCATTGTGCGGTCCGGGAATTCCTCGCTCGACGAGAGCCTGATCACGGGTGAGACGACCTCGCGTCCGGTGACCGCCGGCGCGCAACTCTACGCCGGCAGCCTCAACGTCGCGGGCGCCATTGCGATGGAGGTCGTCACCGCCGGGCGGGGCACGCTGCTGGAAGAGATCGAGCGGCTGCTGGAGCGGGCGTTCGCGGCGAAATCCCGCTACGTGCAACTTGCCGATCGCGCCGCGCGCTATTATGCGCCGGTCGTGCACACCGCGGCTGCGCTCACGGCCATTGGCTGGCTCGTCGCGGGAGCCTCGCTGCACGACGCCATCATCATCGCCATCTCCGTGCTGATCATCACCTGCCCATGCGCGCTGGCGCTGGCGGTGCCCGCCGTGCAGGTCGTGGCCGCGGGGCAGCTGTTCCGCGCCGGCGTGTTCCTGAATGCCGGCGATGCGATCGAGCGTCTGGCCGATGTCGACACGGTTGTCTTCGACAAGACCGGCACGCTGACCTTGCCGGAAGGACGCATCGTCAACGCGTCTGAGGTTCCCCCCGAGACCCTGGAACGCGCCGCACGGCTTGCGCTCGCGAGCCGGCATCCGCTGGCGGTCGCGCTTGCCCGTGAAGCACACGATCGAAGGCCTTTTGCGGAGGCGACGGAGAGCCGGGGCGAGGGCGTGCGCGCGGTCATCGACGGCGTCGAGGCCCGGCTTGGAAGCCTGAGCTTCTGTGGTGTTGCGGCGGCAGGCCCGACGCATCGGAGTGGCATTCGCTGATCGCGTTCCGGCGGGGCACGGAGACGGCGGTGTTCGAGATGCGGCAGGCGCTGAGACCCGATGCCGAGGCGACCCTGCAACGGCTCATGAAGATGGGTTTCGCGGTCCACATCGTCTCGGGCGATCGCACCGAAGCGGTCGAGCCGATCGCAAAGCGCCTTGGTTTGGCGTCGTGGTTCGCCGGCGTGCGTCCGGCCGGCAAGGTTGCATTCCTCGAAGAGCTGAAGGCGAACGGCCACCGCGTGCTGATGATCGGCGACGGCATCAACGACGTGGCGGCGCTGGCCGCAGCCCATGCCTCGCTGGCGCCGATCTCGGCGGCCGACATCTCGCAGGCGCAGTCCGACGCAGTCTTCCTCGGCGACAGTCTGGCCCCGGTCGCCCTGACGCTCCGCACGGCGCGGCGGGCGAAGGCGGCGATGCGGCAGAACCTGGCGCTGGCCGTGGTCTACAACGCCGTCGCCGTGCCGGTCGCGATGGCGGGCTTCGTCACGCCGCTGATCGCCGCCGCCGCCATGTCAGGCTCGTCGATCCTGGTGACGCTGAACGCGCTGCGGTTGCGGCGAACGCCGCGTGCCGACCAACCTGTCGCGGAGGCGGCGATGCAGCAGGCTGTGGTGCAGCCATGAATGTGCTGGTCTACCTCGTGCCGATGGCGCTGGGTCTTGGGCTGACCGGGCTGTTCGCATTCGTCTGGTCGATCCGCAACGGCCAGCTCGACGATCTCGACGGCGCGGCTCTGCGCGTCCTGTCCGATGACGATCTCACGGACAGCGAGCGCCGACCGCCTTCTTGACAATCATCAAACGCCTCGCGCCGAACCACGGCAGGGTGGAATCTCTCGACAAAGGAGGTTTGCCCGTGCCCACCGAAACCATCGTTGTGCTCGCGATCATCGTTACCATCTTTTCCGTATTCGCCTCGGCGCTCGCCTGGGGCGATTACCAGACCCGCCGCCTGCCGGTGAGGAAGTAACGGCAGCGGCGAGCAGCCGGCTCGACATTTGCCAGGCAATCCAGGGCGACGCGCCTCTCCGGGCGCCGCCCTGGATTGTTTTACTGTCCGCGCGGCACTGTGACGGAGAGGTTGGATGTTCTTGGGGAGCGCGCAAGTTACTTGAACGCCGCCCCAATCTGCTGGAACAGCGTTCCGGTAATGAACGGCTTCTCGACAATCGGGATCCTGGCCGCTTCGGCGCGGCGTCGCAACGCGCGGGTCGGGTGCGTGGTGATCAGGATCGCCGGCAGCCTCACGTCGCGGCTGCGCATGGTGTCGATCAGCTGCAGCCCTTCGATGTCCGGCAGCCGCTGGTCGACCACGAGACAGCCGTGATCCGGAAGATCGGCGTCGTCCAGAAGTTCGCGCCCGCAGGCATAGGCGCGCACGGCATAGCCCTCGACGCCGAGGATGAATTCCAGCGAGGAACGCAACGCCGCATCGTCATCGACGATGAGGATGATCTTCTGGTTGGTGACGTCCTTTTGTCCCATCGAAGCCGGTCGGGTGCAGTTGCAGCGAACGTTCGATAGACCCTAAAGGGCCAGGCGTGGTGTTGATCTTTGTCAAGTTCACTCCCCGGCGAAAAGGGCCTCAAAACCCTATTCCGCAAGTCCGGCGGTGATCGCCATGCGCACCAGCTCCGACAGGCTTCCCGCCTGCATCTTGGTCATCACGTTGGCGCGGTAGATCTCCACCGTGCGCGGGCTGATGGCGAGATCCGAGGCGATCACCTTGTTGGCATGGCCGGCGATCAGCCCGTTCAGCACGTCGCGCTCGCGGCTCGACAGCGAGGCATGCGCTTGTCGAGCTCGGCGCGGTCCGCATTCGCCCTTTCGGTCTGCTTCGGAATGGTCGAGCGCCAGCCGGACCGCGGCGATGATCGCCTCGTCGTTGAACGGCTTTTCGAGGAAATCGAACGCCCCGAGCTTCATCGCCTCGACCGCCAGCGGCACGTCGCCATGCCCGGTGATGACGATCACCGGCATCTGCACCTTCAGCTCCTTGACCCGCCGCACCAGCTCGATGCCGGTGATCTCCGGCATGCGGACGTCGGTGACGATGCAACCCTGCTGTTCGGCCGGACAGGCCGGCGAGAAACGACGCGGCCGACTCGTGCGCGGTCGCAGGGATGCGCATGCTCTGCAGCAGGAATGCCAGCGAGTCGCGCACGGCCTGGATCGTCGTCGATGATGTGCACCATCGGTTCAGTCGACATCGACAGCTCTCTCCTTCGCGAACCGTGCGCAGCGTGAAGCGGAACACCGTGCCGCCGCCTTCGTTCGGCTCCGCCCAGATCACGCCGCCATGCGCCTCGATGATGGTGCGCGAGATCGACAGGCCCACGCCCATGCCGGTGCTCTTGGTGGTGATGAAGGGCTCGAACAGCTTCGGCAGGACTTCCGGCGCGATGCCCGGTCCCGTGTCGGTGACGCTGACCGCCACCATGGCGTCGTCGGCAGGCGCGGTGGAGATCAACAGCTCGCGCCGCGGCAACCCCTCCATGGCCTCGATCGCGTTGCGGATCAGGTTGAGGATCACCTGCTGGATCTGCACCCGGTCGGCGATCACCCGGTCGATCGACGGATCGAGCCGGAAGCGTCACGCGCACGCCGTGCTCCTTGACGCCGACCAGCGCCAGGGCGCCTGCTTCCTCGACCAGCTTCTTCAGGCTCTCCACCCGCTTGTCGCTCTCGCCGCGGGCGACGAAATCGCGCAGTCGGCGGATGATCTGGCCCGCGCGCAGCGCTTGCTCGGCCGCCTTGTCCATGGCGTCGCGCACCATGCGCGCGGTGTCGTCGGTCTGTCCCTCGAGCAGGCGGCGCGAGCCCATCATGTAGTTGGCGATCGCCGACAGCGGCTGGTTCAGTTCATGCGCCAGCGCCGAGGCCATCTCGCCCATGGCGCTGAGGCGCGAGATGTGGACCAGTTCGGACTGCAGCTCCTGCAGCCGCGCCTCGGTCTGCTGCCGCTCGCTGAGGTCGCGGATGAAGCCGGTGAAGAAGCGCCTGCCGGCCGAGTTCATCTCGCCGACGGCGAGCTCGATCGGGAAGGTCGAGCCGTCCTTGCGCTCGGCCGACGACGACGCGGCCGATGCCGATGATCCGCCTCTCGCCGGTGCGCAGGTAGCGGTCGAGATAGCCGTCGTGCTGCTCGCGATAGGGATTCGGCATCAGCCGCTCACGTTCGAGCCGATGACCTCGTGCGCGGCATAGCCGAACAGCCGCTCCGCCGCGCTGGAGAACGACTGGATGATGCCCTGCTCGTTGATGACGATCATCGCGTCCGGCACGGTCTGCAGGATCGAGTGCAGGTGAGCTTCGCGGGCGCGCAGGTCTTCGGTCGTGGCGAGCAACTCCCGTGTGGTGCGGGTCGCGGCTTGCCGGCTGCGGTAGGCCTGATCGCCCCAGTAGGCGATGCCGAGGCTGACGACCGCGAAGATGGCGGTGGTGATCGGCTGTCCGGTGGCGAGCGATGGATCGAAGCCGAGCTGGTCACGAGCGACAGCGCGGTTGCGAGCAATCCCGGTCCGAGCCCGCCGAGCACGCTTGCGATCAGCACTGCCGGCACGAAGACCAGGAGCGGCGCGGTGGATTTGAACAGCAAATCGAGCGCGAACCATGCAAAGGCGCAGACCGCGACCGACGCCAGCGCAACGCCATAGCGACGGAACGTCGACGAGGCTCGGTTCGAGCCGATTGTCCGGTCGCGTGTCGCTGCTCATAAATCCTTGATCCGGCGGCATAAATGCGCAGTTCTCTGATAGCCCTGAGAGGGCGCGCAAGCCACCCTCGCAATTCGACCTAAGGAACTATCCTTAAGAGCAATATCCGAATTTCGCAAAGCGACCGCGTGGGCTTACTCGATGTTCCATCAACGATGGAGATCGCCATGCTCAGCCTTCGGACATCCAGCCAGCCCCAGCCAGTCGCCGTTGACGCGGATGCGCTCGCGCTGTCGGTCGCGCGTTTGGGCGCGCCGATCCCGTATGCCCGCGACAGCGAAATCTACGGCGAGGGCGAGGAAGCCGAATACATCTATCAGGTCGTTTCCGGCGCGGTCCGAACCTACAAGATCCTGAACGACGGCCGCCGGCAGATCGGAGCGTTCTACCTGCCGGGCGACATCTTCGGCCTTGAGATCGGCGAAACGCACGACCTGTCCGCGGAAGCCGTGTGCGACTGCACGGTCGCCGTCATCAAGCGCAGCTCGCTCGTGAAGCTCGCCGAGGGCGACAGCAGCATCACCCAGGCGCTGTGGACGCTGACGGCACGCGAGCTGCAGCGCGTGCAGAAGCATGTGCTGCTGCTGGTGCGCTCGGCGCAGGAGCGGGTGGCGTCGTTCCTGCTCGAGATGGCCGATCGCACGGCGAGCGCAGGCGCGGTCGTGCTGCCAATGTCCCGCCGCGACATTGCCGATTACCTCGGCCTCACCATCGAAACGGTGTCGCGCGCGCTGGCGGCGCTGGAAGGCCAGTCGGCGATCGCGATGACCGGCGCGCGACGCGTGCAACTCACCAACGTGCGCGAGCTGCGTCGGCTCGATTCGTAACCACGCTCCCGTGTCTGTCTACCGTGGAGGCTCTTATGTCCGCTGACGTCCGCATCAACACCGCGAGCTATGCCGTGATCATGGCGGCGTTCGACCTCGATATGCCGGGGCGCGGAGTCCTGGCCGCCTCCACCAGACTTACCGAGCTGTTCGATGCCCGGGCCATTGGCGTTGCTGCGGCCGCGAACACGATCTCTCCCTATTTCGCCGAAGGGCCGATCGCCGACAAATACATTGCCCAGAGTGAAGCCGATCTGCGCGAGCAGCTTAAATCGCTGCACCAGCAATTCTGCAACGCCCACGCGAATGATTGGGTCGAATGGAGGGTAGCCGAGCGGTTGCCGGATGGATTCATGATCGCAGTCGGCGCGAGCTGCGGACCTCATCGTGACGGCGCGACCGTCTCCGCACGGCAACCTGATGCATGGGCCGGACGTCGCCAACCTGGTGATGCAGGCGGGACGGCCGGTGCTGGTCGTGCCATCCGATGCTGCGACATTTTCGGCCGACCGCGTTCTGGTCGCGTGGAAAGACACGCGCGAGGCTCGGCGGGCTGTCAGCGATGCCTTGCCCCTTCTGACGAAGGCGAAAGAGGTGCATGTCGTCGCCATCCCCGAGCCGGAGGGCAACGACGCAGCAACGCTGGCGGGCGCGGATGACGTTGTGAACTGGCTTGCGCGCCACGGCGTCCAGGCCGCTGCAATTGCGCGTCCGGACTTCGGTGGCGTTGGCAAGTCGATCGAGCGTGTCGCAGATGAAATAGGCGCTGACATCATCGTCGCGGGCGCCTTCGGCCACAGCCGCTTCATGGAATGGCTGCTTGGCGGCGTCACCCGCCATCTGCTCCGCAGCGCGAAGGCGTGCGTGCTGTTCTCGCACTGAGCGGGCGATTGTCGCCATGTTGATCCAGGTTGCGGGCGCGGCGCGACAAAACACTCCAGGTGCGTCTATTTCAGCGCAAGGTCCGGAAAATCCTCATAGCCGTCCAGCATCGCGAGCGGCTCGCCATCGCCGGCAAGATCGCCCCTGACCAACTCGGGATTGGCAAAGAAGCCGTACCAGCGATGCGTATCCTTGCGCAGCACGTGGGTGATCAGCCGGCCCTCGCGCAGCTCGCCGAGATAGTGGCCGTTCTCTGCATAGACGATGCCACGATAAATCTGCCCGACGTGCCGGCCGTCGCGAGCGAACAGGCCGTCGTCGTCGATCCAGCCGAAGAACTTGCCGCTCCAGGTTCGTATCGCGTCCATCGGCGGTACGTTTTGCATTCCTTGTCGTGCCATCTGCCGACCATCAGAACGAGCGGTGCAGCTCTTGCGCGGCGAAGCGAGAAATCGTTTGAACGTGCGCAGTAGCGCAGCCAGTAGCCATTGCGCAGGCGGACCTCGAGATGCGGCCGCTCGTCCTCGAAAGTCTCGATCGGCGGACTTTCGACCAGGCTGTGGCTTCTCAGGATCGAATCCCAGATCGCCGGAAACTCGACGCCGTCACGCGCCGCCCGACTGCATTCTGCAACAAGGGTGTCGATCGATGGATTCATGTGTTTCTCTCCCGTGCAAGGAAGAACCTGTCCGAATCCCGCGCGCCGGTTTTGACAAAGATCAAGACTGGAATTTGTCGCTTGCGAAGCAGCCCGCGGATGACCACGACGCAGGCTGCAAAGGCGCAGGCACGGCTACGCCGTTATCGAATTCTTAACGTCAGCCGCATCTATGGTTAGCATTGCGCAAATTTGCAGATGCACGTGGCAGCCATGGATATCGCTTCGTCCCGCCACGCCGATTTTCCGCAAACCCCGGCCACCGATCAGGATCAATTCTCCGGACGACCGGTGCTGCGCGGGCTTCAGCGCGGCTGCCTCTGGTTCCTGGCGGCGGTCAGCCCGTTCGTGTTCATCGAACCGAGCCCTTACGAATTCGCATTTCTCGTGGTCCTTGTGATCTTCATCGGCACCGGCTTGCGGTTTGCACCGGCTGCGCTGTCGCTCGTCGCGATCCTCGGCGTCCTGAACCTCGGCTACACCATCGGCGCGATCAATCTCTTCGAGAAGCAGGAGGTCCTCTACTGGGTTCTGACCTCCTGGTACCTGGCGCTGACCGCGATCTTCTTCGCGCTGGCGCTCAGCGAAAATACGCAAGAGCGCCTGGACGCGCTGTTGCGCGGGTATCGCTTTGCTGCGGTCGTCGTCTCGCTGCTCGCGATCGCCGGATACTTCAATCTGATTCCGGGGGCGCAGGAGCAGCTCACGCTGTATTCGCGCGCGCGCGGCACGTTCAAGGATCCGAACGTGCTCGGCGGCTTCCTGATCCTGCCGGCGATCTACTGCCTGCAGAAGATGATCGACGAGTCTGCGCGGAGCGCGCTGAGGAACGCCATCGCGTTCGCCATCATCAGCCTGGCCGTGCTCCTGAGCTTTTCGCGAGCCGCGTGGGGCATCCTTGCCTTCACCGCGATGGCGTCGGTCGCGCTCAACTTCCTGACGACGAACTCGGCGCGCAAGAAGCTGCGCATTCTGATTCTGGTCATGCTCGCAGCCGGCGTTACCGCGGCCATGCTTTCGGTATTGCTGTCGTTCGATGCGTTCGCCAATCTCTTCAAGGAGCGCGCCAGCCTGGTTCAGGGCTACGACGCAGGCCGGTTCGGCCGCTTCGGCCGGCATCCTCGGTGCGGATATGGCCCTGGACTATCCGTTCGGAATAGGCCCGCTGCAGTTCAGCAAGTTCTTTCCCGAGGACACGCACAACTCGTTCCTCAATGCGTTCATGTCCGGCGGCTGGCTGAGCGGCGTGACCTATCCGCTTTTGATCGGCGTGACGCTGCTGCTCAGCTTGCGGAGTCAGTTCGTGGCCGTGCCCTGGTCGCAGGCATCAAAGGTGCTGTTCGTCACCTTCGTCGGTCTCGCCGCCGAGAGCCTGATCATCGACACCGACCACTGGCGGCACTTCTTCATGCTGATCGGAGCCGTGTGGGGCGTATCGATCGCCTGCAGCCGCGTCGCGAACTTCGAATGGTCTCGTTCCGGCCGATGCTGCCGGCGAATTGAGCTGGAACACGCGCTGAACTCTAAACGGCGCCCGGCTAACGCGTTGACGATCGCGTGTGGTGTGGTTGCGCCTGTATCTTCGCAAGCGTCCCGACAAAGTGAGCAAGGACACTGCGTCGGTTGATGCGCATCGCCGCCCATCGAAGTTCGACAAGCTCGGCTGCTCGCGAGTAGGCATGGTCTCACCCGCGAGGTGAAAAGGTTGATTCAGATCATTGCGCAGATCGTCCGCCTCTTATGCCATTCCGCAAGCATAGAAGGAGAGCACCATGAAGCTATCGATCGCGTTATCAGTTGTGCTGGCTGCCGGGTTCGTGGCGGCAAGCGCGGAGACGGCCAGCGCCGTAGTGTACTGCCAGTACGTCAGTTATCCGGCCGGATGCATCGCGAGGCCTGGTGTTGTCCTTCGGGCGCGGCCGGTTGCGCGTGCCGCAGTAGCCACACCTGGAGTGGGATACCGGGGCACCGCCATGAATTGGGGCGGCCCCGTCAATCGCGTTGGAAGACGCTGATCTGCTCCTGCGCCGAACGGCGATGCGTTGCGGCCCAAAGCTTCAGAAGCATCCCTTCTGTTTGGCGGGGTGGTGACGAAAGTATCGCAAGCGCGCATTTTCGCATGCGCTCATCTCGCTTACCGTGAAGTTGATCTGCTGTGGGCGCCGAACTCCTCGGCGCCCATTGCGATGTGCGGTGCCCGACGACCGGGTGGATTCAAAGCCCTAGCTCAACAGCCTCGAACAAGATAGAGTTCCACCCGCCGGCGGAAGGCGGGGGACGGATCTTGGCGTTTATCAAGGTGACGCGAGCCCGCCACGGCGAGCCCGAAGTCGCTTATCGAACGGCATTTTACGGAAATCGTGCTGCATCCTTTAACCGTAACTTTTGGTTCAAATTGTCGCGTTTCCAACGGCATCGTAACCTTTTTGCGGGATAGGGGAGGTGACTTCGTCAGGACGAAAAGCGGTACGTAGATGTGTGGCATTGCCGGCTTCCACGGTGCTCCAGCGAGCCTCGAGCACCAGGTGGTGCTCGCGCGGATGGTCGGCGCGCTGAATCATCGCGGTCCTGACGAACACGGCATCCATCTCGACGGCGACACGGGTTTCGGCCACGCGCGGCTGAGCATCATCGACTCTCGTCCGGCCAGCAGCCGATGCTGAGTGCAGACGGCAACGTCTGCGTCACCTTCAACGGCGAGATCTTCAACTACGTCGAGCTGCGCGAGGCGATGATCGCAGCGCGGTCATCACTTTCGAACCGATTCCGACACCGAGGTCATCCTCCAGCTCTACGAGGAGAAGGGGATCGACTGCGTCGAGACTTCAACGGCGATTTCGCCTTCGCGATCTGGGACAGGCGTCGCAAGCGCCTGATGCTGGCGCGCGACCGCATGGGCGTCCGGCCGCTCTACTACACCTCGCACGCGGGTGGCCTTTACTTCGCTTCGGAAGTCAAGGCGCTGCTCGACAGTGCCCGGAATCGCGCGCCGAGCTCGATCCCGTTCGCGCTCGACCAGATCTTCACCTTCTGGTTTCCGCTCGCGCCCGCGCACGCCGTTCAAGGGCATCTCCGAGCTGCCGCCGGCGCACGTGCTGATCGCCGAGAACGGCAGACGTGACGGTACGCCCGTACTGGCAGCTTGACTTCCGGCGACGCCGATGACGCGTCGCTGGCCGCAGCGAGGCGCGATTCGCCGACGAGCTGCGCGCGCTGCTGACCGACGCGACGCGCATCCGGCTGCGCTCGGACGTGCCGGTCGGCGCCTATCTCACCGGCGGGCTCGATTCCTCGATCGTCGCGGCCGTCACGAAGCAGATCAAGCCCGACAGCCTTCGCACCTTCTCGGTGACCTTCGAGGCCGAGGAGTTCGACGAGAGCGCGTTCCAGCGGGAAATGGCCGATGCGCTCGGCACCGAGCACACGTCGGTCGCATCTGCACGCACCGCCGACATCGGCCGCATGTTTCCCGACGTGATTCGCTGCGACCGAACGGCCGATCCTGCGCACCGCGCCGGCGCCGCTCTTCCGCCTGTCGCGCCTGGTGCGCGAGCAGGGCTTCAAGGTGGTGCTGACCGGCGAAGGCGCCGACGAGGTCTTTGCCGGCTACGACATCTTCAAGGAAGCGAAGCTCCGCCGCTTCTGCGCGGATCAGCCGGGCTCGGCGCCGCCGGCCGCTGCTGCTGCAGCGGCTCTACCCATATCTGCCGGGCCTGCAAGGCCAGTCGCAGAAATATCTCGAGGCCTTCTTCGCGCGCGATCGCGACGAAGTCGGCGATCCGCTGTTCTCGCACCTGCCGCGCTTTCGCAACACCGCCGGCGCCAAGGTGTTCTTCTCGAGCGATCTGCGCGCGGCAGCTTGGCGGCTACGACGCGCTCGACGAGCTGCGCGCCGGCTTGCCGGCGGAGTTCGCGCGCTGGCATCCGCTGACGCAGGCGCAATATCTCGAGACCGCGTATCTGCTGCCGGGCTACATCCTCTCGTCGCAGGGCGACCGGGTGGCGATGGCGCATGCGGTCGAGGGCCGCTTCCCGTTCCTCGATCACCGGGTCGTCGAATTCGCCGCGCGCATTCCGCCGCAGCCTGAAGATGAAGGGCTGCGCGAGAAGCACATCCTGCGCGAGGCGCATGGCCGACCTGCTGCCGCCGCTGATCGGCAACCGGCCGAAGCAGCCCTACCGCGCGCCGGATGCGCTGTCGTTCGTCGGCGCGAACGCGGCGCCGTTATGTCGAGGCGAGCCTCTCGGCCGCGGTCGATCGGCAGCTGCCGGCTATTTCGATCCGCGGGCGGTCGAGAAGCTCGTGGCAGAAGTGCTCGACCGCTTCGCACCGTCGGCTTTCGCGACAACGTGGCGTTCGTCGGCATCCTCTCGACCCAGCTTTGGCACGAGTTCTTCGTGCACAGCGCGACGCTCGCGCCAGAACCGCAACGCAGCCTGAAGACACTCTTGCAAGGAGCTATCCATGTCCGCCGTCAATTCCAAGGTCCGCGAGTTCATCGAGGACAACTTCCTGTTCCGCGACGACCGCGCGGAGCTTGCCGACACCGAGTCGCTGCTCGACGCGGGCCTGATCGATTCCACCGGCATCCTCGAGCTCGTCGCCTTCCTCGAAACAGAATTCAGCATCCAGATGGCGGACGCCGAGATCGTGCCGGACAATCTCGACTCGGTCGACACGATCGTGCGCTACGTCGAAGGCAAGCTCGACGTCACTGCGTAGTTTCGTCTGCGGAGGTCTCGCCAGGTCGACGGAATGAGCATCAATGCGCGTTGAAGATTTCCTGACGGAAAGCGCCCGCCGGTTCGCCGACAAGATCGCGCTGGTCGCCGGCGGACGGCGGCTGTCACTTTGCCGAGCTCGACGCAGCTGTCCGACCGGCTCGCGGCCGCGTCTGCGGCGGGGCGGCGTCGCAGCGCGGCGATCGCGTCGTCATCTTCATGGACAATTGCTGGGAAGCGGTGGTCGCGATCTTCGCCGTGCTCAAGGCCGGCGCCGTGTTCAGCCCGATCAATCCCTCGACCAAGGCGGACAAGCTCGCCTTCGTCATCGACAATTGCCGCGCGGCTGCGCTCCTCACGCAGCACGAAGCTGCTTGCCGTCGCCGCCGACGCGCTGCCGAGGCCTGTCCGAGCCTCGTGCTCGACGATGGTTGCGACCGGCGGCGAGGGCGACGTCCCGCAGCGGCTGCGCGTCGTTCGAGGCGCCTGCGCAGCGCCGAGCGAAGCGCTGCCGCGTGCGCGGCATCGACCTCGACCTCGCGATGCTGATCTACACCTCGGGCTCGACCGGCTTTCCCGAAGGGCGTGATGATGACGCATCAGAACATCGTCGCCGCGGCGACCTCGATCACCACCTATCTCGAGAACACGCCCGACGACGTCATCCTGAACGTGCTGCCGATCTCGTTCGACTACGGCCTCTATCAGGTGCTGATGGCGGCGAAGCTCGGCGCGACGCTGGTGCTGGAAAAGTCCTTCGCCTTCCCGCAGGCGATCCTGAACCGGATGCAGCGAGGAGCGTGTCACCGGCTTCCCGCTGGTGCCGACCATGGCGGCGCTGCTCCTGCAGATGCGGGATCTCAAGCCGGGCGCAGTTTCCGACGCTGCGCTACATCACCAACACCGCGGCCGCGCTGCCGCCGGCGCACATCGCGCGCCTGCAGGAGCTGTTTCCGACGACGACCGCTCTACTCGATGTACGGCCTCACCGAGTGCAAGCGCTGCACCTATCTGCCGCCGGCGCGAGCTCGAAGGCGCGCCCGGCTCGGTCGGCATCGCCATCCCGGGCACCGAAGCCTATGTCGTCGACGACGAGGGCACGCGCGCTGCCGCTCGGCAGCACCGGCGAGCTCGTCATCCGCGGGCCCGCATGTCATGAAGGGCTATTGGGAAAATCGCGGCGGCCACCGCAGCAGGCGCTGCGGCCCGGCCCGCTCCCGTGGGAGATGGTGCTTCACACCGGCGACCTGTTCCGCACCGACGAGGACGGCTTCCTCTATTTCGTCGGCCGCAAGGACGACATCATCAAGACGCGCGGCGAGAAGGTCAGCCCGAAGGAAGTCGAGAACGTGCTCTACGCGCTCGCCGGGCGTCCGCGAGGCCGCGGTGGTCGGCGTTCCGGACCCGGTGCTCGGCTTTGCGATCAAGGCGGTCGTCGCGCTCGACGCGGCACGGCGCTGACTGCGGCGTGACGTCATCCGCCACTGCGCCGCGCAATCTGGAGGATTTCATGGTGCCGAAGATCGTCGAGTTCCGCGACGGCTGCCGAAGACGCGAGACCGGCAAGATCAGCCGGCGCCAGGTCGAGGCGGAAGCCCTGGAGGCGGTGCAATGAACCGGCATGTGTCGACCACGCAAGCGACGGCGCCTTTCTCACCGGATAGCGCTGCGGCTCGACGCCGCGCGCGAGACGGAGCGGATCGCGCGCGGCGATCCGCGATCAGGTGCTGCAGACGCTGCGCAAGCGCGGCGCCGTGGTCGGGCTTTCCGGCGGCATCGATTCGAGCGTCACGGCGGCGCTGTGCGTCGCGCGCGCTCGGGGCGAAGAACGTGCTCGGCGTGTTCATGCCGGAGAAGGATTCCGACCCGGACAGCCTGCGCCTCGGCCGGCATGGTCGCCGATGGCCTCGGCATCGCGTCGCGTGGTCGAGGACATCGCGCCGCGCTTGATGGCGGCCGGCTGCTACCGCCGGCGCGACGAGTTCATCCGCAAGCTCGTCCCGGAGTTCGGCGCGGGCTGGGGCTGCAAGGTCGTGCTCGGCAATGCGCTGGCTGCGACCGGCTACAACATCACGTCGCTGGTGGTGCAGTCGCCCGACGGCGAGGCGAAGAAGCTGCGCATGCCGCTCGACGTCTATCTCGGCATCGTCGCCGCCACCAACATGAAGCAGCGGACGCGCAAGCAGATCGAGTACTACCACGCCGACCGGCTGAACTACGCCGTGTCGGGAACGCCCAACCGGCTCGAATACGACCAGGGCTTCTTCGTCAAGAACGGCGACGGCGCCGCCGACTTCAAGCCGATCGCGCATCTCTACAAGACCCAGGTCTATCAGCTCGCCGAGTATCTCGGCGTGCCGCAGGAGATCAGGTCGCCGGCCGCCGACCACCGACACCTGGTCGCTCGCGCAGACGCAGGATGAATTCTATTTCTCGCTGCCCTACGACCAGATGGATCTCTGCCTCTTCGGTCTGAACAACGGCATTCCGGCTGAGGCCGTGGCCTCTGCGGCGCGCCTGTCCGTCGAGCAGCTCAAGGTGGTCTGGACCGACATTGAAAGGAAGCGGCGCGCCAGCGTTTACCTTCATCAGCCGCCTATGCTGGTCGAGGGCGAGGCCGCCGCTTCAAGTTAACTGTTGCCGGCGAATACCGCAGTTCCAAACGGCGCGATGTCCTAGATAAGGTTTCATCCGGATCCCGAGCAAATTGCAAGCAGATGCTCCGTGCAGATGTCCCAGCTCTCGGCAACAAGCCAGTGAAGTTTCCACTGGCCGGCAATGCCGTGGGTGAAGCCAGGGCGCTTCAGCCGTCGGACATTCCCGGCGTGGCGCAGCTGTTCCAGACGACGTTTCGCAATGCGCGCAAGCCTGCCCCGGCAGCACTGCTCGACTATCTCGACGAAATCTTCCTCAATCATCCCTGGCAGGACGGCGAGCAGGTCTCCAAGGTCATTGTCGACCGCGAGGGAGCTGTCGCGGGCTTCATCGGCGTGCTGCCGCAGCGTCTGCTGGTCGGCGAGACCGTTGTTCGTACCTCCGTGCTCGGCTCGCTGATGTCGAGCGACCCCCAGCGCAATCCGCTGGTCGGGGCGAAACTGCTGCGGTCCGCGCTGAACGGATCGCACGATCTGTCGATCAGCGAGAGCGCAAACCCGCTGTCACTGAAGATGTGGGAGAAGTCCGGCGGCGCGACGCTGCCGCCTCTCAGCCTGAGCTGGATGCGCATCCTCAAACCCGTCACGCTGCCTTTTGCGATGCTGTCGGAACGGCTTCCGTTCATCTCCGCGGTCACGCCGTTGACGAACGGTCTCGATCGGCTGGCACGGCGGTTCGGACCGGATTTCGTCTCGATTGTTTCGGACGGACCACAAGGCGAAGGTTACGACGTCGGCGTGGATGAATTCGCCGCCGCGATTCCGGACCTGTGCACGCGATACCGAATCCGGCCGCTTTGGGACCAGAAGATCCTGACGTGGCTGCTGCAGCACGCCGCGACCAAGGGGCACTTCGGCACCGTGATGATGCGGCTGGTCAGGGGCAAGCGCGGCCGCGTCGTTGGCGGCTACATCTATTACGGCAAGCAGCACGGCGTCGCGTTTGTCTTGCAATTCTTCGCCGAGCCCGGCGCCGAGCGTCTCGTGGTCGATGATCTGCTCGCGCATGCGACGGCCAACGACTTTTCCGCGGTTCGCGGCCGCGTGCAGCCGGAGTTTCTTGACGCGCTGGTGCGTCAGAATTCCTTGCTGTTCCGGCGGTCCGCGACCGTCATGCATACGCGCAAGGAAGCTCTCCGAGCCGCGTTGCTCGGCGACAGCGCGCTGATCACCGGACTTGCCGCGGAGGCGTGGACGAAACTGATCGGCGAGGATTTCTCGTGAGCATCCGGCCCGACGACTACAGAGGAAGCGCCGGACGGCTCGAAGTCATCGACGGCAGCAGGATTCAACCGAAGTGGCCGGGCCTCGCGCGCAGAGCTTAAGGGTCACTTTCCGCGACGGAAACTCCGCAAGAGTTGACTGAAACTCTGCAAGAGTTGACCGAGCATCACGCCCGCGGCGCCGCCGGCAACCTTCACCAGGGCGTCGAACAAGTGGGCATGCCGCGAGGGCGCCAGCATCTGCAGGACTTCGAACAGCAACGCCGAACCGGCTACGATGAACAGAGCCAGCCAGGCGTGGCGCGGGTAGGCGAGGGTAAACGCGAGCCCGATCGCGGCAAACGTGCCGAACCGCTCGATCGACACAGAGAACCCGCTTTCCGGGCGGAGCTCGATCGGCGCCAGGCTTACGATTGCGACGAGACAAAGGCCGCCCCAGGCGAGGAACCGCAGCAGTTTCACGTTTACCACAGATGCCTCGTACGCGCCTGAAGAAATCATCGGTCGTTCAATCTGACCGACGCGATCGCGCAAGGCTCATTCCGCGTCGCGCATCGTCAATACACCGTCGCTCACGTCACTAAAATTGTCTGCACCGCAATACGCACTTGCACGGTTAATTGCGACACGCTGGAACCGCTCGTTCTTAACCTAAATCCCGAGTTTTAAGGGTTTGCGACATCGCGCGTCATCGCCGGACGCTGGAATACCCGCAGGAAGAAAAACCAACAAAAAGCGCTGCGAAACACCGCAAGCCGCGGCGTGCGTCAATGAATTCGATGAGCATGGGCAACGACCTGATCGTGGATTGGCAGGCACGGCATGAGGCGTTGTTCGGCCATCATGCGATCAAGCTTCGCCATCGTCTGGCCGAGAGCGGCTTGTTCACGCGTCAGGCGCTTGCAGCTCTCATCGAGCGTTGTCCACTCGGGATGCTGCTCGCACTCGCAGGACTGGCGCTCGGCCATGCGATCCGGGCCGAGGCTGTGGCGGAGCGGGAATCTAAAGCCTGGCGATGAAGCGCAGCGTGCGTTCGGTGGCGCGGGCGATGGCTGACTTCTTTGATTCGTCCTCGCGCCCGCTGTGGCGTTCGGCGAATTCGTCGGGCGAATACGTCATGCGGAAAATCATGATCACGCCGGTCAACGTCAGCATCGTGAAGAATGTGACCCAGACGGCGAGGTAGGCTTCCCAGCGGTTGAAGCTGCTGCCGGGACGCTCCTGAACGAACACCGCGAAGGTCAGCAGCGCCGAGAGGGCGGCCGACATCACCGCCGACCAGATCCACACATCTCGCCAATTGGGTTTCCAGCTCGACCCGTCGCTCATGCGGCCATGTTGCCCTCAAGCGGCGCAAAGAAAAAGCCGCCCGGAGGCGGCTCGTTCGAAATCTTCGTTGGCTCGCGCGATCAGCGGATCACGGAGGCGCCCGAGCTCGTGACCATCACCGGCTTGTCGGCCTTGATGACGCGCACGGTTTGCGTATAGGCGGCGCTGTCGCCGGTCGAGCGCGTGGCAATGCCGAAGGTCATGATCGAGATGCCGGCGACGAGCGCGACGGCCACGATCTTGAGGTGGGTCGAACGGTCGGCGCTGTAGATCGAGTGGTTCATCGAAGCCTCCTGTCGGGCTTTCAGATCCGAAAAATCAGTTCGACTGGGTGACCTGGAACAACCCAGCGTGGGGAACGGCGCTGTCCGAGGAACCGGCAACCGAAGCACCCGAGAGGACGAGGGTGAAGGCGAGGATCATGAGGCTCAGAGCGCGCATTTTGATCTCCATCCACTTCGCTGCCGGCGACTGTCCGCCGTGTCGTTGGATGGAACTTCTAGGGCCGCAGCGCTTCAGGATGTTTGCGTGAGACGCGGAAAACGGTTTCGTCGGGCGGGAGATTTGTGTCGTCGCTAGCGCTTGCGACGAAACAAAGGGCGGAGAGCCAGGTCGAAGCGGCGGCGCATCCCGCGGCGTCGCATTCGGTCGTAAAATCCGAATATTATATAATCATATCAATATGTTACGCAAAAATATTCAGGTTGTGCGTGATTTGGGTGATGGCGTCGAGGTTCGTATCGCTACCGTGCCCGCGCAAGCGTCTGTGACGGCGTTTCGCCGAACTGTGCGGTGTAGAATTGCGCGAATTCGCCGAGATGCCAGAAGCCGTTGGAAAGCGCGCAAGTGGACACTTTGAGCGCGCCGCCGAGCAACTGGCGACGCACCGCCCACAGCCGCTTCATCCGCAGATAGCGGTGCAGGCTCATGCCGCGGAACTGCTGCATGGCGTTGTGCATGGTGCGAACGGAGACGCCGATCTCGTCGGCGAGTTCCTCGCTGTAGATCGGCCCGCTGAAATTGTCGGAGATGGCGTCCTCGATCTTCTGCACGATGTCGAAGTAGCGGCGCGACGTGCCGATCTTGGCAAGTTCCAGCGGCAGCGGATCGGCAAGCGCATTGTCGATCGCAGCCAGGATCGTTTCCTTCACGCCGAGCAGCGCGCCGGGCGAGGCCGCATGCGCCGGCGCGTCTGAGGCAAATTTGAAGGCGGCGAGGATGACGTCGCGGATGCGCTGCTCGGCTTGCGCGGTGATCGCGCAGGCGAGAAACACGCGCTCCTTCGTGGGCCAGCCCCGGCCATGGATTTCAGGATTGAAAATAACGGCGGCGGAGTAACATCCATGGGATCTCCAGCACCTTGTAGCCGGCGCCGCCATAGCCCAGCGAAAGGGCGGGGCGGTCTTTTTCAAGGCCGTTGAAGCGGATACGGAAAATCATCCGCCATGGTGATGCCGACGAACGTGCAGCCGTCGGAGAGTGCAGCATCGAGCACGCGCGGAAACGTTCTGAGCAGATAAACCTCGCAGCCGGGCAGCGTCAGGATGGCCTGCTCGGCGGTCATCGTGCGGCACATCGGCGTGAACTGCACGTCCACCAAACGGAACGCCTGACGAAAGTGGTCGAGGTCGGTGTAACCGAACGTCTTGAGAGCCGGGGAGGGACTGAAGCGACCGAATGTGCATCGACTGACAGGTTCTCGATTCACCAGTCAGGCAATGCTAATTGAAGCGGCCGCCCAAACGCGAGCGGCAAACCGGCGCAGCTGGCGCCGGTTTGCCGGGTTCCATTATCCGATACGCGAGTACGCGAGCGACGGGCCGTCGCACTATTCCTTCAGCGCTTCCTGTCGCGTCGATCTGATCTGCGGCAGCGTGATCAGGACCACGGCGATCGCAGCGATCGCGAGCAGCGTGCCCGACAGCGGCGAGGTGAAGAACACCGTCGCGTCGCCGCGGGACAGCAGCATGGCGCGGCGGAAGTTCTCCTCGATCTGCGGCCCGAGCACGAGGCCGAGCAGCATCGGCGCCGGCGGCAGCTGCAGCTTGATCAGGAGATAGCCGAAGATACAGAACAGCGCCGCCTCGTAGACCTCGAACGTATCGTTCTTCAGCGAATACGTGCCGATACAGCAGAACACGATGATCGCGGGATAGAGGTAGCGGTAGGGAATCGTCAGGAGCTTCACCCACAGCCCCACCAGCGGCAGGTTGAGCACGACCAGCATCAGGTTGCCGACCCACATCGATGCGATCAGACCCCAGAACAGTTCCGGGTTCTTGGTCATCACCTGCGGACCGGGCTGGATGTTGTGGATCGTCATCGCGCCGACCATCAGCGCCATCACGACGTTGGACGGCAGGCCCAGCGTCAGCAGCGGAATGAACGAGGTCTGCGCGCCGGCGTTGTTGGCGGCTTCCGGGCCCGCGACGCCTTCGATGGCGCCCTTGCCGAACTGCTCCGGCGTCTTCGAAAGCTTCTTCTCGAGCGTATAGGCCGCAAACGACGACAGCACGGCGCCGCCGCCCGGCAGCACGCCGAGCATGGTGCCGAGCGTCGTGCCGCGGAGGATCGCCGGGATCATCCGCCGGTAATCCTCGCGTGTCGGGAACATGTTGGTGATCTTCTGCGTCAGCACCGTCCGTTCCTCGTGCGGCTCGAGGTTCTTCACGATCTCCGCGAAGCCGAAGATGCCCATCGCCAGCGGCACGAAATCGAGGCCGTCGAACAGCTGCGGAATGTCGAATGCGAAGCGCTGCGTGCCGGTGTTGACGTCGGTGCCGGTCAGGCTCAGCAGCGTGCCGAACAGGATCATGCCGACGCCTTCGATGAAGGGGCCGTTCGACAGCACCGTTGCGAGCAGCAGGCCGAGGATCATCAGCGAGAAGTATTCCTTCGGGCCGAACTGCAGGGCGACCGACGCGAGCGGTTGCGCAAGGCCTGCGATCGCCAGCGTCGCCACGCATCCGGCGAAGAACGAGCCGATCGCCGCGGTCGACAGCGCAACGCCCGCGCGGCCCTGCCGGGCCATCTGGTAGCCGTCGATCGTGGTGACGACCGAAGACGATTCACCCGGCAGGTTGACGACGATGGCGGTGGTCGAGCCGCCGTACTGGGCGCCGTAGTAGATGCCGGCGAGCATGATCAGCGCCGCGTCCGGTGACAGCGCGTAGGTGATCGGCAGCAGCATGGCGATGGTCGTCAGCGGTCCGAGACCCGGCAGCACGCCGATCAGTGTGCCGAGCAGGCACCCGATGAAGGCATAAGCGAGGTTCGAAAGCTTCAGCGCTGTTCCGAAGCCGATGACGAGGTTGTTGACGAGATCCATGACAAACAGCTCCCGCTACCGGAACAACGTCGGCCAGACGGGAAACTGCAAGTTGATCCCGTACACAAAGACGCCGACACAGAAAATCACGAGGACGACCGTATTCACGAGCGTGCCGCGCCAGGTGAATTCAGGACTGGCGTAGCTCGAGACGAAGATCAGCGCCGGACAGCGCGATCACCAGGCCGAAGCTCGGCAGCAGCAATCCGAACAGCGCAACCGATCCGGCGATCCACAACAGACCCTTCAGGTCCCAGCGTGCAAGCTTCTCGATGTGCGCCCGCGGCGCCACCGAGCTGATCAGGACGCCGATGCCGATCAGCGCGAGCAGGATGGCGACCATCTTCGGGAAGAAGCCGGGCCCCATGCGCGCGGGCGTGCCCTGCATATAGTTGAACGACATCCCGAAGTAGAAAACGGCAACTCCCAGAAAGAGCGCGCCTGCCGCGAAGGCGCGCTGGTTACGAATGAGCATACGACCATCCCCTCAGAACTCGTCGCTGCACCCCGCTTGGACGGAGGCGCAGCGCCACCCTAGACCCTTTACCGCTTTACCGTCTGCCGCGTCGAGCGGAGCTTTTGTTTTTTGACGCTCAAAATGCTTTGGCGCCCGACGTCTCGATCAGCTTCTTCCACTTCACCATCTCCTTGTCGATGAAGGGGTCGAATTTAGTCCTTCGTCATGTCCGTCAGCAGCACCTGGCCGTTCTCGCCAAAATATTTCACCACGGCCGGATCGCGCAGCGCCTGTCCGAACTCGGCACCCAGTTTTGCCACGATTTCGGGTGGCGTGTCCTTGGCGACGAAAATGCCGGACCAGGAGCTGATCTCGGCGTCCGGATAGCCGGCCTCCGCGATTGACGGGACCTTGGGCATGACCTCGAGGCGCTGCGGCGTCATCGTCGCAATCGGCCGCAACTTGCCGGCAGCTTCCTGGGGTATGACCGTTACGGGATAGTCGAAGATGATGTCGGCGACGCCCGCGATCACGTCGGTCAGCGCCGGCGCCGAGCCCTTGTACGGGACATGGGTGAACTTGACGCCGGCAACCTGCTGAAACAGCTCGCCGGCAAGGTGCGTTGTGGTGCCGGCGCCCGCCGAGGCCATGTTGACCTTCTCGGGATTCTTCTTTGCGTAGTCGACGAGCTCGGCCACCGTCTTGAACGGCTTCTCAGGGTTCGCAACCAGCACCGGCGGCGAAACGCCCATGCCGTGCACGGCGATCAGATCCTTGCGCGTGTCGAACGACAGATTCTTGTAGAGGACGGGATTGGTCGCGATCGTGCCCGCCGTGCCGTACACCATGGTGTAGCCGTCCGGCTTCGACTTCGCGACGTATTCGGTGCCGACCACGCCGCCTGCGCCGGGGCGGTTCTCGACCAGCACCGGCTGGCCGATCCGCTCGCTCAGCGCCTTTGCAATAATACGCGCGCCGCTATCGGTAATTCCGCCCGGCGTGAACGGCACCACCCAGGTGATCGGCTTGGTGGGGTAGGCCTGTGCAATTGCTCCTGTCGCGCCAAGCAAAACGCCGGCTGTTGCGGCAAGTGCCGCCAGGGTCGCACCGAACTTCATCAACATCCTCCGATGGCCGCGTTGATCGCGGCCTATGTCGCCCGTCACTTGTCAGCGTCGGCATTCTTTTCGCGGGGCGAAATTTTCCGCACGCTAAAGGCCAATGAGGGGATGGGCAAGGCCCCACGGCTGCTTTGGCTATGCGAATATCTTGGTCCGGATATTGGAACGCTTGAGCGGGCGTTTGGTCCGATTTTGGACCACGCAACTCGCGGCCCGTTCCTCTGGAATCGTTTCCATCTGGTAGCCTGATGCAGGGCTTCGTTTTTGTTTCGCACGTGATGAACTCGAAAGGAGAACCGCAGGCGTCAATCCACCTGCGCACCGGATTTTCGAAGGCGCGTACCGAATTTCATAGTTTCGCTTTCCATAAACGACGGCGTGTCCGCGGTGCGATGCGGGCGCGCCTTGCGGAATTGGTGCTGTCGAAATAGGCACTTCTTCCGTCATCACCGCAGTGCGGCGCGATCGCTCGCGCCGCACGTGTGGAAGGCGTCAGTCGAGGGTGACGCCGGCCTTTTCCACCAGCGTTTTGAACTTCGCCGTCTCGCTGATGTAGAATGCCTTCAGCTTCTCGGGGTCGAGGTGGCCGAGATTGCCGAAGTCGTTTTCCTCGTTGTACTTGACCACGGCCGGATCGCGCGTTGTCTCGGCAAACGCCGCCGACATCTTGTTGACGATCTCGGGCGGGGTACCGGCGGGCATCGCGATCGACGACCAGGCGGTCAGCACGACGTCGAGCCCGCGCTCCTTGAACGTCGGCACGTTCGGGAAGCTCTTCAGCCGATCTTCGCGCGAGATGCCGAGCGGAATGACCTTGCCCGCCTCGATATGCGGTCGCATCACCACCGTGTAGTCGAAGATTGCATCGATGGTGCCGGACAACAGATCGCCATAGAGGTTGGCGGAGACCTTGTAGGGCACGTGCAGCATGCTGGTGCCGGTGGCCATCTGGAACATCTCGCCGATCAGGTGTGGCGCGGTGCCGGCGCCGGACGAGCCGTAGTTCACCTTGCCGGGGTTCTTCTTCAGGTAGTCGATGAACTCCTCGACGGTCTTGTACGGTTTTGCCGCATTGACCACGAGCAGCAATGACGAGTCGCCCATGCCGTTCACCGGAACGAACGATTCCAGCGGCTTGAACGAGAGCTTCTTGTAGAGCGATGGGAACGTCGCTATCGGCCCGGACGACGCGTAGAGCATCATGTAGCCGTCGGGTTTTGCCTGGGCGACGTACTCGGCGCCGACGATGCCGGCTGCGCCCGGCTTGTTCTCGATGATCACCGGCTGGCCGATCTTCTCCGAGAGCACCTTTGCGACGAAGCGCGCCGAGTTGTCGGTCACGCCGCCCGCGCCGAACGGCACCACCCAGGTGATCGGCCGGTTCGGATAGGGGCCCTGCTGCTGGGCTGTCGCGGCCGCAGCCGATAGTGCGAGCGCGAGCAGCGCTGCGCCAAGTTTGATCGCCGTCTTCATTCTTCCTCCAAGCCGTTCGATGCGGCCATTTGTTTGGTTCGGGTCAACCAGTTTTGCCGTCGCCCCATTGGTAACGTTTCCAGCGCCCTGCGCAATCCTGCCGCTTCCGGGCGTCGCTATATACGTTGCGAGGCGGGACACCAGCAACTGGCCGCCGGTCAAAATCCACGCGTCTCTCATTCCGCAGTCGCCCCGGACTTCTCGATCAGCAGTTTGAACTTCTCGCCTTCGCTGACGTAGAAATCGCGCGCCTTGTCCTTCACGACACCCTGAAGGACGGTCGAGCCCGCGTCGTTGTAGAATTTGACGATCGCCGGATCGCGGGTGATGTCCTCGAATACGCTCGCAAGCTTGTCGATGATCGGCTGCGGCGTGCCGGCGGGCGCCGCGAAGCTCGACCACGACGCCATGATGACGTCGCCATGACCGAGTTCGCCGGTGGTCGGCACGTCAGGCAGCGAGCTCAGGCGCTTCTCGGCTGCGACGACGAGCGGGATGAGCTTGCCGGCGTCGATGTTGCCCTTGTTCGGCGTGTAGTTGTCGAAGCCGACATCGATGCGGCCGGCCAGCAGATCGAGCACCGCCGGCGCCGACCCCTTGTAGGGAACGTGGATCATCTTGGTGCCGATGCTGAGCGCCAGCAGTTCGCCGCCGAGATGCTGCGTGCTGCCGATGCCGACCGAGGAGAAGGTCAGCTTGTCGGGATTCTTCTTCGCGTAGTCGGCGAATTCCTTGAACGTCTTGTACGGCTTTCCGGGCGGTACCAGCAGCACCAGCGGCGACACCGCGATCGCCGCGATCGGCGCAAAATTCTTCACCGGGTCGTAGGAGATGTTCTTGAGCAGTTTTGGCAGGATGCCCATCGGGCCCGACGATCCGTAGAAGATCGTGTATCCGTCCGGCTTGGCGTTCATGACGATCTCGGCGCCGATGACGCCGCCGGCGCCGGGCTTGTTCTCGATCACGACCTGCTGTCCCAGCCGGTCGCCCGCGGCTTTCGCCAGCACGCGCGCGGCCGTGTCGGCCTGTCCGCCCGGCGGGAACGGCACCACCCACATGATGGGCCGGTTCGGATAATCCTGCTGCGCCGCGGCGCCGGTGATCGAACGCGAGCGTGGCCACCGCCGCAGCCAGAGTTCGAACGATCTTCATTGAAGTTTCTTCTCCCTTGGTCTTCTTCTGTTGGTCCTGTCTGCCACGTGCGTCATTCGGGCTCGACGCCGGCGCGCGTGATCAAGTCCTTGTACTTGACGTTTTCCGCGTCGATGAACTTGCGCAGCTTGTCGCCGGAATAGCCCTGCAGGATGCCGGCGCCCTGATCGTTGAAGTATTTGATGATCGCGGGATCGGCCAGCGTCTCGCTGTAGGCCTTGGCGAGCTTGTCGACGATCGGCTTCGGCGTTGCGGCGGGAACGGCGATCGTCGCCCAGCCGGTGAACACCGCCTCCGGATAACCCTGCTCGACGAAGGTCGGCACGTCGGGCAACAGCGGCATCCGCTCTTCGCTGGTGATGCCGAGCGCGCGCAGCTTGCCGGCATCCATGTGCGGCTTCATCACCACCGGATATTCCCACACCACCTGGATCACGCCGGCGAGCAGGTCGGTCAGCGCCGGTGCGGTGCCTTTATAAGGCACCTGGGTCATCTTGAAGCCGCCGGACTTTTGCAGCAGCTCCGACACAAGGTGGAACGCAGACCCTGGTCCGGTCGAATAGTAGTTGATGCCTTCCGGATTCTTCTTCGCGTACTCGACCAGTTCCTTGAAGGTCTTGTAAGGCGCGTCGGCCCTGACCATGAACAGCATCGGCGAGAACGCCATGCCGTGCACCGGCGTGAAGGCGGTGAACGGATCGAACGACAGCTTCTTGTAGCGATAGCCGAACGCGCCGAGCGGACCGCTGGCGGTGTACATGAACGTGTAGCCGTCCGGCTTCTGGTTCAGCACATACTCGGCGCCGACGATGCCGCCGGCGCCCGGCTTGTTCTCGACGATCACCGGCTGGCCGATCTTCTCGGTGAGCACTTTTGCGATCGCGCGCGCGCCGTTGTCGGTCACGCCGCCCGGCGGGAACGGCACGACGTAGGTCAGCGGGCGGGAGGGATAGTCCTGGGCGAACGCGCCGGTGGCGAACACGGCCGCGGCCAGCGCAGCGGAAATCGTCGTCAGTCTCATTCCATCCTCCCTTGATGATTTTGCATCTTGATATGAGATTATCCTGCCTCCGCCGTTCAGCAAGCGCGTTGAACGGGATGCGCCAAAATCTCGCGCTGCAACCAGAACCAGCCTGCGCCCAGCGCGGGCCGAACGCTGCGCCGCGCGACGTCGCGCGTTGCGGTTCAGCCAGCCGTGCTGCGTGCGGCAGCAGTGACGGACGTTTCCTACTCCGCCGAAGCGCCGGAACGTTCGATCACCTCCTTCATCTTCGCCTGCTCCTTGACGATGAAGTCGCGCAGCTGTGTTCCCGCGACGTCCGGCATCAGCGTGACGCCCTGATCGTCGTGGTATTTGACGACGGTCGGATCCTTCAATGCTTCGTTGAACGCCTTCGCCATCTTGTCGACCACCGGTTGCGGCATGCCTGCCGGGCCGACGATCGTCGCCCACGCCGTGAACTGCACGCCGGGATAGCCGAGCTCCGCCGTCGTCGGCACGTCCGGATGGCTGGTCAGCCGCACCGATCCGGTCGACGCGAGCGGGCGCAGCTTGCCCGCCTCGATCTGCGGCTTCACGACGATCGAATAGTCGAAGATCAGATCGAGCCGTCCGCCCAGGAGGTCGGTCATCGCCGGCGCCGAACCCTTGTAGGGCACGTGCGTCATCCTGATGCCGGCGTTGGCGGCCAGCAGTTCGGCCACCAGATGCGCACCGCTGCCGGAGCCGACCGAGCCAAAGTTCAGCTTGTCCGGATTTGTCTTGGCGAACTCCACCAGGTCCTTGAGCGTCTTGAACGGCGAGCTCGCAGGCACGACCAGGATCAGCGGCGACGATCCGAACGCGTGGATCAGCGTGAACGACGTCAGCGGGTCGTAGGACAGCTTCTTGTAGAGCGACTTGTAGGTGCCGAGCGGGCCGCTGGAGCCGTAGAGGATGGTGTAGCCGTCGGGTTTTGCCTGCGCGACATGCTCGGCCGCGATGATGCCTGCGGCGCCAGGCTTGTTCTCCACGATCACCTGCTGGCCGAGCTTCTCGGCGAACACCTTGGCAACGAACCTCGTTCCCTGATCGCTGATGCCGCCGGGCGAGAAGCCGACCACCCAGGTGATCGGCCGGTTTGGAAAATCCTGCGCAAGCGCTGCGGGGATGGACGCCGCAAGCCCCAGGACAAGGCCGGCGGCGGCGACAAGAAAATGTTTTCGGATCGTTTTCATGTGTCCCTCCACGCGCGGCGCGATGATCGCTTCGTTGCTTCTCCGGTCGTTGATCAGCCGGAGTTGTGATCGAGACAGCTTAGTCGAGGTTCTCCCGTCCGCACCATGAAATTGGCTGCCGCTAGCTCTGAGCGGCCTGCACGCAGCGCGGGAAAATCTCCCGCGTTGCGTTGCCGTGTTGCTATTGCGCGACGATGCCGAGCCGCTTCGACTCCTCGGCCTTCTGCTGGATCTCGCTGTCGAGGTTCTTGAGGAAGGTGTCGATCGTGCCCTTGTAAGGCGAAAGACCGATCGTCTTCAGGTGGTTCTTCATGGCCGGCGAGGCCATCACATCTGCGGACACTTTTCTGAGCTTCTCGACAATCTCCTTCGGAGTTTCCTTGCGAACGAAGAGCGCGTACCAGCCTTGCTCGACGACGCCCTCGAAGCCGAGCTCCTTGAAGGTCGGAACGTCGGGAAGAAACTCGCCGCGCTCTTCAGCGCCGATCGCGAGCAACCGGATCTTGTCGGAGGTGACATAGGTCGTCGAGAAGGTCTGCGTTGCGAAATAGCCCTGGACGTCGTTGCTCATGAGCGCGGTCACCGTCGGCGTGCCGCCCCGGAAGGCGATGTCCTGCCATTGGAAGCCGGCGGCGCGCGCGAAACGGTCGGCGAGCACATGCGATGGCGAGCCCTGGCCGAGCATGCCGTAGTTCATCTTCGACGGGTTCTTCTTCGCATACTCGACGAATTCCTTGGCGTTGGTGATCGGCAGGGCTCTCGGGACCATCAGGACGTAAAACTGGTCGCCGAGCATCGTCACCGGCGTGAAGTCCTTCACGTCGTAGCCCGGCTCCTTCAGCGCGAGCATCGTGCTGATCATGGTGCCGGAGCCGAACAGGATGGTGTAGCCGTCGGCGGGCGCCTGCCTCGCGGTCTGCGTGCCGATCGCCGTGCCGGCGCCGCCGCGGTTCTCGACCACGATCGACTGCCCGATCACCTTGCTCGCCTCGTCGGCGAATGCGCGCGAGATGGCGTCGGTCGACGCGCCCGGCGTATAGGGCACGATCAGCTTGATCGGGCGGTTCGGATAGTCCTGGGCGTTGGCTGCGAATGCGGCGAGCGCCAGCGCGATTGCCCCAAGCGAGCGCGTAACCAGCGACGAGATCTTCATGGTCGTTCCTGTTTCCTCTTCTTGCTTGCCGGCCTTACGCCGGCTTGAACCTTGCGATGCCGTGGCCCTGTTCTTCCGCCGGCACGAAGGTGAGCGGCTGGTCGATGACGAGTTTTTCCGCATCGTCGATGATGACGTTGGTGATCATGCGCGGACCTTCGGCGAGCTCGACCACCGCCACGTTGTAGGGCAGGCGGTCCTCGAACGCCGGATGAAAGGCGCGATGGAAGACCACCCAGCTGATCAGCTTGGCCTTGCCCGATGCGTCATGCCAGGCCCAGTCCGCTTCCAGACACTTTGGGCACTCGCCGCGCGCGGGAAGCCAGTTGTTGCCGCACTTGCGGCAGTGCTGGAACGTCAGCTTGCCCTGCTTCAACGCGTCCCAGTAGGGTTTCGAGACCTCGTTGATGTCCGGATCGGGCAGGGTGGCTTTCGGCTTGGCGGCCGTCTGTGCGTTGGCGGTCATTGGCCCAAAATCAGCGATGCGTGGGTGTGCATCACTCCTCCCTGATTGGAGACGATGCAATGCTTTGCGCCTCTGACTTGCAATGTGGCTTCTCCGCGCATCTGCCGGACGCCTTCGTGGATGAGCTGCATGCCCGGCATGCCGGTCTCCGACAGCAGTCCGCCGGACGTGTTCACCGGCAATTCGCCGCCGATCTCGATGTTGCCGCCCTTCACGAAGTCGCCGACCTGGCCCCGCTTGGCAAAGCCGTAGTCTTCGAGCGTCATCAGCACGGTGATGGTGAAGCAGTCGTAGATCTGCGCGACGTCGATGTCCTTGCGGCTGAGGCCGGCCATCTTGAACGCGGTCTCGGCGGCGATCTTCGCCTGCGTCGAGGTCATGTCGGGACGTTGCGCCACCTCCCATGACGTCTGGCCGTGGCCGAAGCCGAGAATCGGCACCGGCTTCTTCACGCCCATCTTCTTCGCGCGCTCGGCGCTCATCACCACGACCGCACCGGCGCCGTCGGACACCAGCGCACAGTCGTCGCGGCAGAACGGCGCCACCATCGGCGGCAGCCCCATGTATTCATCGAGTGACAGCGGCCTTGCGCAGCTGCGCGTTGGCGTTCTGCGCGCCATGCCGGCGCGAAGCGACGGCGACCGCGCCGAGGTCCTCGCGCCGCGTGCCGAGCTCGCCCATGTGGCGGCGCGCGATCATCGCGTAGGAAGACAGCGTCGCGAACCAGCCATAGAGCGCGTCGTCGCCGCGCGGACGGCTGTAGCTTGCCGCCGATCCCGTCTTCGGGTTGTCGGCGAAGGTGACCACGGCGACGTCGCACTGGCCGGCTTCGATCGCCATCGCCGCGTACGAGATCATCATGATGTTGGAGGCGCCGCCCTGGTCCCAGACGCCGCCGATCTTCGGCTGCAGGCCGGTCGCCTCGGCGATCTTCTGGCCGTACATCAATTCGAACTTCGATGTCGGGCACTTCACGAACAACGCGTTGACCGCGTCCTTCTCGACGCCGGCGTCCTTCAGCGCCTTGCGGATCGCCTCGACGTTCATCGAGATCGTCGAGCGGCCGGGCAGGGCGCCGAATTTGGTGGCGCCGATGCCGGCGATGACGGATTTGCCGCTGAGGTTCGTTGTCAAATTCCTACTCGATTCGTCCAGTTTCCCCTTCGCTACAGGTAAATTCCTTTAAAGTTCGGTTTGCGCTTCTCGCGGAAGGCCTTCGGGCCTTCCTTGGCGTCTTCGGTCTCGCGCAGCATGCGCCCGATCAACTGCTCGATGCGAAGGCCCGTGTTGATGTCGGTGTCGCGCGAGCGGATGGCGAGCTCCTTTGCGGCCTGCACCGCAAGCGGCGCGTTGGCGGCAACGCGGGCCGCATACTCACGCGCGGATTCATCAAATCCTTGTGCGGGACGACCTTGTTGATCAAACCCCAGCGTGCGGCCGTCTGTGCGTCGATCGGATCGCCGGTGAGCAGCATCTCCATGCCGATGCACCAGGGCAGCTGCTGCAGCGTGCGCTGCGTGCCGCCGTTGCCGGCGATGATGCCGCGCTTGACCTCCGACAGGCCGAAGGTCGCGTGCTCCGACGCCACGCGGATATCGGTCGCAAACAGCATGGTCATGCCGCCGCCGACGCAAAAGCCGTTCACGGCGGCGATGATCGGCTTCCAGACCTCGAGACCGCGGTTGAGCAACTGGTCCTTCTGCGTCAGCCAGACGTCGGACCAGTTCTGCTTCATGGTCAGGAAGTTCTTGATGTCGGCGCCGGCGCTGAAGGCCTTGTCGCCCGCGCCGGTGAGGATGGCGCAGCGGATCTGCGGATCGTCGCGCACGGTCTGCCAGGCTTTCGAGATCGCCGCATAGTGCTCGGCGTCGAGGGCGTTGTGCACCTCGGCGCGGTTGATGGTGACGGTCGCGACGCCGTCCTTGTCGACTTCGAGATCGATTGACATGGTCTTCGTCCCTTAGCCGCGATTGCCCAGGAGATTGCGCGCGACGACCATGCGCTGCACCTCCGACGGTCCTTCGCCGATCCGCTTGATGCGCAGTTCGCGATACCAGCGTTCCAGCGGCAGCTCCTTCGAGACGCCGAGGCCGCCGAAGATCTGGATGCAGCGGTCGACCACGCGGCCTGCGGTTTCCGTCGCCGTGACCTTCGCGATCGACGCGTCGAGCTTCAGGTCCTGGCCGAGATCGGCCTTCCAGGCGGCCGCCCAGGTCAACAGCCGCGCGGCGCGCAATTCCATCTCGCTGTCGGCGAGCATCCACTGGATCGCCTGTTTCTCCGACAGCCGCGAGCCAAAGGTCTCACGCTGTTTTGCCCAATCGATCGCAAGCTCGAGCGCGGCCTGCGCGATGCCGAGCGTGCCGGCCGCGTAGGGCACGCGGCCCTCCACCAGCCATTTCTCGGCCAGCTTGAAGCCGCCGCCTTCCTCGCCGAGGCGGTTCTCGACCGGCACCTCGACGTTGTCGAAGTGCACTTCGTACGGGGCATAGGCCCGGATGACGGGGATGACCTTGTAGGAGATGCCCTTCGTGTCGCCGTCGACGATGAAGGAGGTGATGCCGCCGCGTCCGCCATGCCCGGTCCGCGCGAACACGATGCCCCAATCGGCGCCCTTCGCGCCGGTGATCCACATCTTCGTGCCGTTCAGCACATAGCGGTCGCCCTTCAGCACCGCCTGGCAGCGGATCGCGCGGCCGGGGTCGGCGCCGCCGGACGCCTCGCTGATGGCGAAGAAGGCTTTCTTGCCTTCGCTGGATGCTGGCGACGCCGTATTTCTCGACCTGATACTTGCTGCCGAGCCAGATGACGTTGGGCGGATCGGAGCCGAACGCATTGAGGGCAGGGATGTAGGCGCCCATCCGGCACTTTGCGGCTTCTTCGGCGACGATCGTCTGGCCGAGCAGGTTGAGGCCCGCGCCGCCGTATTCCGCCGGCGTCCGCATCATCCACAGGCCGAGCTTCTTCGCCTTCGCCTGCAGCACTTTCAGATCGTCCGGCGCGCAGTGCACCGCATCGTGCTCGAGCTTGTCCTCGATCGGCTTGACCTCGTTGACCATGAAACGGCGCACGGTGTCGCGGAGCTGCTGCAGTTCCTCCGGCAACTCCCACGCGCCAAATGCGGATGCCTTCTGCGGTTCGCTCTTGTCCAGCATCTTAGATGTCTCCCGCCTTGCGAAGGTTTTCGATGTCGTCCTTCGTCAGTTTCAGTTCGCCGCCGTAAATCGCCTCGATATCCGCGCCCATCTCGCCGCTGGCCTTGTACTCCGGCTGCTTCACGCCGCCGTAGTGGATCGGGCTGTTCATCACCACCAGCTTGCCGTACTCGGGATGATCGATGTCATGGATCATGCCGCGTGCGCGCAGGTGCGGATCGGCCAGCACCTCGTGCAGCGTGCGCACCGGCGCGCAGGCCGCGCCGGTCTTGTTCAACAGCTCGAACAGCTGCATGCGCGTGTATTTCGAGGTCTCGGCGTTGATCTCCTCGTCGAGCTGATCCATGCGGTCCACGCGCTCGATCAGCGGATTGTATTTCGGGTCGCTCGCCCAGTCCTCGCGCTTCAAGGCCTTGCCGAGCGCAATCCAGTGGCGCTCGTTGTTGCAGATGATCGCGACGAAGCCGTCGGAGGCCTTGTAGACATTGTAGGGCGTAAGTGACATGCCGCCATGGCGGTTGCCGGTGCGGGCGATGTAGCTGTCCTGGGTCGAGACGGCGAGTGCGAGGTTCGACGCAAGGGTCGGATAGATCGCCTCCATCATCGCCACTTCCGTCGTCAGCGCCTGGCCGGTGCGCTCGCGCGCGAACAGCGCGGTGACGATCGAGCAATAAAGATGCGTGCCGGCGGCGAAGTCGACCAGCGCAGGTCCCGCCTTCACCGGCGGTCCGTCCGGATAGCCGGTGGAATCCATGATGCCCGAGACGGCCTGCACCGTGAGATCCATCGCCGGATAGTCGCGATAGGGACCGTGATTGCCGTAGCCGGACGTCTGCGCGACGATCAGCCGTGGATTGATCTCCTTCAGCTTCGCCTTCGAGAACCCCAGACGATCCATCACGCCCGGGCGGAAATTCTCCACCAGCACGTCGCCGGTCTTCAGAAGCTGCGTGAAGATCTCCGCGCCCTTCTTCGACTTCAGGTTCAGCGTCACGAGCCGCTTGTTCGCATTCAGCATCGCGAAGGGCAGCGACGCGCCGTGCCGGCCGTCGCGCTTGCGCAGCGTCTCGCCTTCCGGCGGCTCGATCTTGATCACTTCGGCGCCGGCCATCGCCATCAGGAAGGTGCAGTAGGGGCCGCTGTAGATGCGCGTGAGATCGATGACGCGGATGCCTGCCAGCGGCAGGGCTGCGGCTTGCTGGGACGCGGCGGCCTGCGCGTCCGAGGCGATCTTGTTCATGTGGAGGTCCTGACTTGCGCGGGATCTTCGCGGAGGTTTTTGTTTGTTCTATTATTTGGAACTTCGTTCCGTATTAGCGTCGTGGAGCGGAGCCTCCTTGTCAAGCGCGCGCAACATCGCGGGGGCTCTGCGCAGTACGTTGGGGCGGCATGCAGAAATACGTTCCATAATTTGGAACGATGTTGTAGAATGCGACGCATGGATACGACAATTGCAAAGGGGTTGCGGCTCCTCAACCGCATCGCGCATGCGGACGCGCCGGTCGGCGTCACGGCAATGGCCAAGGAGATGGGGCTGGAGAAGAGCAACGTGCATCGCACGCTGACGACGCTGCTCGCGCTTGGCTATGTGCAGAAGGACGGCGCGACCGGGCGCTACGGGCCGACGCTGAAGGTGTGGGAGCTCGGCATGAAAGTCGTGACGCGCCATCCGATGGTGCGCGCCGCGCGGCCGTTCATGCAGATGCTGCATCAGCAGACGCAGGAGACCATTCACCTGACGATCCTCGACGGCGCCGACTGCATCTATCTCGACCAGATCCGTGCACCGGTGCCGGTGCGCATCACGCCGGCGCCGGGCCATCGCGTGCCGGCGCTGTTTCCGGCGTCGGGGAGGGTGCAGCTCGCGTTCCATCCGAACGTCGAGGAGATCATCAACGAATTCCGCGCCACGCATCCGCGCGGCAAGGAGATCAAGGCTGCCGCCACGCTGAAGGAGTTTGCCGTCATCCGCCAGCAGGGCGTCACCTTCACCGAGAGCGGCTGGAGCCACGGCATCAACAGCATTGCCGGCGCGATCATCGGCCGGGACGGCACAGCTGCGGCCGCGATTGCCGTGTCGGGGCCTGCCGAGCGGCTGACGCGCGAGCGGATGGAGAGCCTGTCCGACCAGGTCCTCAACGCCTGCACCCAGGCCGGCGATACCCTGCGCGCGTCGTAGGTAATCGATCCGCGACATCGCAAAAAACCTGTAGCCCGGATGGAGCGCAGCGAAATCCGGGAGTTCTGATCGCTGAGTCAGCCCCGGATTACGCTTCGCTCCATCCGGGCTACGAACATGCATCATCGCCCCTGTTCTTTGTCCGGCCTGGGGCTGCCGGTCTCCTGCGGAAGAATCAGGATTGCGGATCCGCTCGTCCCCCGTCGCTTGCCATGATCGCCCGATATCCGGGCATTCTTTGATCGCTTGTGTTGTAAATTTACCATTCATTAATAGGAGGATTCCGGCTAGGTTCCGGATCGGGGACGCACTGTTAGGCTGAGACACGGAATTTTCACGGCCGCGTTTAAAGGCGTCCATGGGGCATGCGTTCACGATTCCGCTGACGATTGCGTTCGGGCTCGTCCTGATATTGACGCAGCCCGTTGCAACCAGCGCGCAAGAGGTCGGCACCGCGGCCGCGGTGAACCCGTCCGCGCAGGCGCGCGGCCAGAGCGGCTCACGTACCATCATCATCGGCCAATCGATTTCACATCGCGAGCGGGTGCAGACGACGTCTGCTGGCTCGGTGCAGTTGCTGTTCATCGACAAGACCTCGATGACGATCGGTCCGAACAGCGATCTTGCGATCGATGAATATGTCTTCGATCCGCGATCCAACACCGGCAAACTTTCCGCGACGCTGGCCAAGGGCGTGATGCGGTTCGTCGGCGGGCAGGTGAGCCACACAGGCAGTGCCCAGATCACGACGCCGAACGGCGTGGTCGGCATCCGCGGCGGCGTCGGTATCATCGGCACCCACCAGGTGTTCATCGGTTTCGGGCAGGGCACCGTGACGTCCGGCTCATCGAGCGTGACGCTTGATCCCGGTGAATACACTGAGCTGGCGCCCGGAGCGCCGCCGACGCCGCCTGCGCCACCGCCACCAGGGCTGATCGCCAAACTGCTGCAGGTCTTCCAAAGCCAGGCGGGGCAGGGTGGCGGTGCGCCGGCCAGCCCCAACGCGATCAATCAGGCGCGCGCGGTCGCTACGGGGTCATCCAATGGTCCGGTCGTCGCGATGAACTTGCCGAACGGGGCCGAGAACCAGCGTCAACAGCCTCAGCCGCAGAACCTCAATCAATCGATCGGGACATCCAGGGTTCAGCAGGCGGTGCTTGGATCATGTGCCGGAGCCATCTCCGCCGACCCCGCCGCAGCCGCCAGTAACGTTGCCGGTAACGCAACCGCAGCCGCCAGCAACGTTGCCGGTAGCGCAACCGCAGCCGCCAACCCCGACGCCGCCAACCGGCCCACTGACGCCGCCAACATCACCGCCGCCTCCAGCCACTCCTCCGCCGCCGCAATATAGCAGCGGGCCGGCATTCACCTTCGCCATGAGCAACTGCTGCGGACCGACGGGGCCGACGTCGAGTGCGCCGTACCTGCCGGCGACGTTTGCAACGGGCGACAATCGCTTCGTTTCGCAGGGCATGGGTTATCGGCCGCCGAACCAGCAAGTCTCGACGGTCCAGGCCGCCAACGTCAATAATGGTCCCGCTCCCGCGACCTATTTCCAATGGGGGATCGGCATCAACGGAAGCGGCGCCAGTCAATCGTCGTGGCTGTCGGTGATGACCGGCGTGCTTGCCGAGGCTGGCGATAGCGTCACGTTCTCAGGCGGTTTCGACGCGACGCGACGCGGCGCCGGCAACCAGACGATGGGCCGGGCGAGCGGGTTCATCTCGTCGACCGCGGGCAGCGTGGTGCTGGACGATAAAGGCATTCCGCTCAGCGCGACCGTCAACCAGCAGGATTATGTCGCAGCCACCAATCAATACCGCAACGTCCAGGCGCAGTTCTCGACGACCGGGTCGGGCGCGCTGACGAACTACGCATTCACCCAGCAGGTGACGCGCACGGTCGCGCCGACCGGGCTTGGCCAGTACCGCCCCGGTCAGGTGCTGACCGGCTGGACCGGCGGGCTGATGCAAACGACATCCGGCTCGTCCGTCTCGGCGCCGTTCGCAACGGCAGGCGTCGCGGAAATCATTCTCGATCCGGCACGGGGCCGGGTGCAGGCCACTTTTGATGTCGTCAACGTCACTCCGACGTCGCTCGGCGGCTTCCTGCTCGGCAGCTTCCAGATGGGATCGGTCAATGGGGCGCAGCCGCCGCAGAGCGCCTATGTCGACTACGAGAATTTTGCCGCACGCGAGGCCGTCACGGTCAATCAGAACGGAACGCAACGAACCCAGCTCTCGCGCGTCAACCTGCAGCGCCCGACCAGCTCCACGACGTTCATGGTCAACGTGCCGCGTGACGTCGCACGAAGCGTTCTGCCCAACACGACAATCTGCGAGTGCGAATTTACCCGATGGGGTTTCTGGTCGACGGACACCCAGCGGTCCGGCTTCCTCGCGCAACGACCGCGGCCACATGATGACATGGGTCGCCGGACAATTGCCGAACGCGGGCGAGGTACCCAAAAGCGGGACTGCGACCTACACCGGACACGTGGTCGCGAACGTCAACAATGCGGGCTCGCAGTATATCGCCACCGGTAACCTGACGAACACCGTCGACTTCGGCACGCGCTCGGGCAGCGCGCAGGTCAGTGGATTCGACGGCGCGAACTACACCGGGTCGTTGGTCCTCAACCGGGAGGATCCGCGATTTCTCGGCGCCGGATTGACCAGCAATATCGGCAACCGCACGATGCTCATGACGGGCAGCTTCTTCCGAGGCTCGCAAGGACCGGTCGGTGAGATGGGCGGCAACGTCCTCGTCGGCGGCCGCAACTATGTCGGCAGCGGAATTTTCGCCGGGCGCGCGCAGTAGCCCTGCACTTTTGACAGCCGCGCTGTCCGATCCTGTCGGGGAGAGGCCGCCAGTGCGTGATGAGTTCAAGTTGACCCGATCCGTGCAGCCCTTTCAGGGTCGTCCTCGCGAAAGCGGGCACCCATACCCTCCGAGTCAGTAAGGCCACTGGCGCTCGTCGACTTCCGAGCCGGCACGGCGTATGGGTCCCGGCTCGGCGCTAACGGGCCGCGCTTTGCGCCGCCCGTTAGCTTGGCCGGGACGACATCTTCAGGATCTCGATTCCAAGCTAAATCATCGCGCTTAGGCCGTCACCGGCAGCCGTTCGATCGCCTTCATGCCCGGCCGTTCGCGCCATCTGATCTCTAGACTCATCGATCGCGAGCTGCAGATCCGGCCAGCGCTTGAACAGAGCCTTCAGGGCGCAGCGTCCCTCGATGCGGGCGAGCTGATGGCCGAGGCAGAAATGGATTCCGGTGCCGAACGCGACGTGGCGGTTCGGTTTTCGTGCAAGGTCGAGTTTCGACGGTTGCGCGATCGCATGCGGGTCCATGTTCGCGGCCGCCAGCATCGGCATGATCCGCGCGCCTTTCGGCAGACGAACGCCGCCGAGATCGACATCCCTGCGGACGTAACGCGGCTTCGTGAACTGCACCGGCGAGATGAAGCGCAGGAATTCCTCGACGGCGAGGTCCACGCGGCTCCAGTCCGCCTTCAGCCAGTCGAGCAACTCGCGGTTCTTCAATAGCTCGTGCACCGAGCCGCTGATGAGATGCGTCGTCGTTTCGTGCCCCGCGAACAGCAGCAGGAACAGCATCGACACCATCTCGTTGCGGCTGATCCGCGCGCCTTTCGTCTCGGCCTGCACCAGCTCGGCGATCAGGCCTTCGCCGCCATGCTCGCGCACGCGGTCGATCTGCGCCTCCATGTAACGCTTCATGGCAAGAATTTTCGGGATTGCCGTGAAGAAGCCCAATGCGTTGAAGCGCGTGAAGCCGCTTGCCCAGGCGGTAAATTTGGCCCTGTCGGCGATCGGCAGGCCGAGCAGCTCGCAGATGACCGAAAGCGGCAGCGTCCGTGCAAAGCGATCCACCAGGTCGGCGGGGCTTCCCTCGGCGAACAGATCGTCTGCGAGTTCCTCTGCAAGCGCCAGTATTCGCGGCTCCATCTCGAGCACCGCCCGCCGGCGAAACGCTTCCTCGACGATCTCGCGCAGCCGCGTGTGGTCCGGCTCGTCCATCGACAGCATGCTGGTCGCAAGCGTGCGCACGATCTTCGGCATCCACCATTGCAGCCCGGCGACGTTGCCGTCGTCACGACGCAGCGTGAACGCCTTGCTGTCCTTGAGAACCTGATCGGTGAGCTCCTGCGTCGTCGTCGTCCACACGCGGCCGATGATGGGAAACCGCACCTCGATGACCGGGCCTGCCGACCTGAGCTTCTCGATGGCAGCGGCGGGATTGCGAAAGTAGTACTGGCTGGAAAAATCTGCGTGCATGCATTTCCTCCCGGACTGCCGCCGCGGCGGCTGGCCCGCACTGATCTAGTCAGCGCCGCCGGCAAGGCGATGTCTTCGCGCACGCTGCATGACTGACATCACGTCTTGCGCATGCGCAATGCCGGAGCGCCACGCCGCAGACGTCGATGTACTTTTGTGCGATCCTGCTCGAATTTGCAGTTCATCACCAACGAGACAGACAGGTTCATGCCACTTCCTTCACCAAGCGTTCCGCGAAAGCACATCCACACGCGGCGCATCGTCTGCGAGGCGTTCGAACGCGCGGACGGATTGTGGGACATCGAAGCCAACATGACCGACGTGAAGAGCCACGACGTCGATCGCGCCTGCGCAGGTGAACCCCTGCACGATATGTGGGTGAGGCTGACGCTCGATACGACATTCGTGATTTGAGACATCGCGTCGGCGATGGACGCGTATCCGCGCGGTGAGTGCCCGCGCGCGGTCGATCCGATGCAGGAGCTGGTCGGGGTCAGGATCGGCGCCGGCTGGCAGGGGGAGGTGCGCCAGCGGATCGGCGGAGCGCTAGGTTGCACGCACCTGCGCGAGCTGCTTGCGCCGATAGCAACGACGGCGATGCAGGCGATGGGTGGTGTGCTGCGCAGTCGCGGCACCGGCCAGCCGCGTCAGGGCAAGGGCACCTGCTACGCCAAATCCGACGACGCCGATCGCGCGCACTATCGCGAAGCGTTTCGCACACGGGCCGAGGTCCCCAACATGGGCCGAAAAGGACAAGCGGCCGGCACGTCGCGCGTCAAGCTCGATGAAGTGAAGCGAGCTTCAGAAAGCTCTTCATGATAGCACGAAAATCAAGTTATTTCAATGGCTTAGATCGAAAAATTGAAGTCAATACGGCGTTGGCTTTCTGCAACGCCTGAAAACAAAAGAGGGATTCCTGCAGTTGTTCATTGCATGGCAAACAGGCCAATTTCACGTTCCGTTTGCTCGAGGGTTCAACCTGATTCGCGCCCTTCGACGTTCCGGCCGGCTGAAGGCGCGACGCTTGCGCGTGGAGGTGGACATGAAGATGTTGACGGGTTTGCTCCTCGGCTCTGCGGCCGGGCTCGCTGCGATGACCGGGACGCATGCCGCCGATCTTCCGGTGAAAGCCAAGCCGGTCGAGTATGTGAAGATCTGCACCCTCTATGGCCCCGCCTTCTACTACATCCCCGGGACCGACACCTGCATTCGCGTCGGCGGACAGATCCGCGCCGAGGTGTCCTTTCTCGGCCGCGGCAACGGCGATCAGTCGTGGTTCGTCGGCGACGGTCTCGCCACGCGGACGCGCGATCGCGATGTTTTCTATACGCGTGCGCGGTCGTACCTGAACCTCGACACGCGCACGCAGACATCGTTCGGCACGCTGCGGACGTTCTCGGTGGTTCGCGCCGAGCATGACGACCCCGGTTGGCCTTGGCGCTGCGGCGACCGCCATCAACATCGATACCGCCTTCGTCCAGTGGGGCGGCTTCACCATCGGCCGCGTCGCTGCCTCGTACTTCGACAACCCTTGGGTGTTTGGCTTCAAGTGGGGGGATATTGGATCCTATGGCTGGTCGGATTCAACCACCGGACGTTTCGTTGCCGCCTATACGCACACGTTCGGCAACGGCATCACCGCCACGCTGTCGCTGGAGGACAACAAGCATCAGAAGCGCGGCAACTACAACGGCGCCAATGCTCTGTCGATTCTCGGCGTCAGCACCCGACGATCGACACGCGTGGCGGCAACACCTGGCCCGAGATCATCGGTCAGTTGCGGATCGATCAGGCCTGGGGCGGCTTCCACCTCGCGGGCAACCTGATGAACAACCACGTTGCCTACAACTGCGGCGGCGCGTCCGGCACGACGACCGTGGCGGCCGGCGGCTGCTCCGAGCTCGCGGGCAACCCGTCCGACAAGGTCGGCGGACGGCGTCACCGCGGCGGTCAGCATCAAGACCCCGACCGGCGTGAACGACACGCTGTATTTCGGCGGCACCTGGTCGAAGGGGGCCACGTCGGATGTATTCCGCAACAACGGCGCCGGTTCGGCGTTCGGTATCTATGGCGGCTCGGACGGCCTTCCGACCTACGGCAGCATCACGCGGCGGCTATGTCTGGGATACGGTGTATTCCTCGACGACGCGCACCGGCGCGGGCCTCACGATCGGTCCCGTCGGTCAGCAACTGACGACGGCCTACGGCGGCATCATCGCGTTCGAGCACGGCTGGAATGCCGAGTGGCGCACATCGGTGTTCGGCGGTGCGGAGGTCATCGACTACAACTCCACCGCCAACGCGATCCTGTGCTCGCAGGTTTGCGGCTGGCAGCGCCTCCGGCACGCTCACGCAACCTGGCCGGCGCGAACGTCTCGAATACCGACGCGTGCAACTTCGACTACCGGATCGTCGGCGCCGGCACCCGGACCTACTGGACGCCGGTTCGCGACCTGACGATCGGCGTCGAGTTCCAGTGGTCGAATCACCACGTGAGCCACGCCGGCGGCACGGTCTACAATCAGCCGGTGATCTCCGGCTTCAAGCCGAATGCGGCCTACGAGGTCCGCGACCAGAACGTGTTCTCGGGCCTGTTCTCGGTGCGCCGCGTCTTCTGATCGCAGCGGGCTTAGAATCACCGATGCCATCGCCGGCAGACGGCTGTCCTGCCGTGGATCTGCCTGGTCGCGGCAACGCCAACGGTAGCAAGGATCCGCGCTATGCGGCTTGCTGTGCGACGCGGCTTTCCAGCTCGCGCGCGATCTGCTGCAACAGCTCGCGCCATTCCTGCGTCCGCGCCCTGCGAAAGAGCCTCAACGTCGGAAACCATGGCGTCTCTTCGCCGCTCGCCATCCAGCGCCAATCGGGAATTCGCTTGAGCACGATCCACGCCGGCAATCCCAGCGCACCGGCAAGGCTGGCGATCGAGGTGTCCGACGTGACGATCAGATCCATGTTGGCCATCACCGCCGCGGTGTCGACGAAGCCGTCGTTGCCCGAACTGTCGAACTGCTCGATTTTCATCCCGGCGGCAGGTGATCGAGCTGTTCGAGGCCATGGTTCTTTTGCAGGCTGATGATCCGCACGCCAGCAACCTGTGACAAAGGACAGAAGTCCGCACCGGGATAGATCGGCCGAGGTCGGGGCGGGCGGTGGGGTTGCCCTGCCAGGCAATACCAACCTTAAATCCCTCATCGCCGATGACGTTGCGCCAATGATCCACTTTCTCCGCTTCGGCGAACAGGTAGGGCACGCGGCCGGGAATTCGTCGTCAGTTCGGTCGCAAATCGCAGCGGCAGGCTCATCATCGGGATCTGAAAATCGAAGGGCCGCCCCTCCGGGACCGTGTCGATGTAGTGCACGCGGTCCGACACGCTGCGCAGAGATCCGGATCATCGCGCCAGGCACCAGAAAAGAGTACCTCGCACCCTGCCTCGGCGAGCAGCGGCAGCACCGGCGGCACACCCGGATGCTATCGCCGAGGCCCTGCTCGGCATACACAAGAAGCGACTTGCCGCCGAGCGGCTCGCCCGACCAGTGCGGAACGTCGTCGTACGGCGGCTTCACGCGCAGAGTTCCGCGGCAGGCGAGCCTCGTAGTCGGGCCACCCGGCCGCGAGGTCGCCGGTCAGCAGGCGGACAAAGCCGCGATTATATGCTGCCTCGGCGTGCTCGGGTTCACGCGCAAATCCGGTCGCAAAGCTCGATTGCCTCGGCAAACGACCCGCGGCCCATCGCGGCGAAGCTCTCGACGTGCAGCGCGCCTGTTGTCGGCTTCATCTTCAGGACGGCCGGTCGATCGGTTCGGCTTCGTCGAAGCGGTCGCATGCATGCCGATCGATCGTCGCGTGAGTTTTCCGGTACAGCTCGTTGTCCGGGTCGAGCCTTACCAGTTCCCTGAAAATCTCAGCGGCGTCGTTGTGCGTCCGAGATTTGCGAGCGCCAGGCCGATGTAGAAGGACGCTATGCGGAGATCGGGTTCGCGTTCGACCTTCTCGAGCAGGGCAAGCGCATCGCCGTCCGGCGCAGATGATCAGCACGATGGCGAGATCGGATGAGGATCCCGGTCTGTGGCTTGAGCGCCCTCGCGCGCTGCAGGAAGCCTTCGGCTTCGGATGCTGGCCCAACATCGAGTTGGCAACGCCCAGCATGTGCAGGGCGCGGCTTTCCCGAGGCTTCTTCGCGACGAGCTTCGCGAGAATGGACGCTGCCTCAGGGACTTGCCCCGCATTGATCAAGGCCTCAGCCTTGTCGAGCTCGACGCCACTCCCATCTCGCCGCCTCAGCAATTCCGCGTCAGAGGGCTCACGAATCAAGCCCGACCGGGCCAGTCAGCAGGCCGCTCAGTCCCGCGAGCACGGGACCAAACGAGGCCACATCGCGCAACCGACCCTGAAGCGTCAACCGCGATTGGCGATCTCCTAGGCATTCCTTGCCCAAATATTCGCCTGAAGCGAAGTAATACATCATTTTTTTCATATGGTTGTCACAGGTCGCCCGACGCTCAAATCGTGCCAAATCTACAACACTCGGCGGGAAACCACCGGAACCGGCATTATACGGATTGCGCCGCAGCGCCGGTTTCGACAGCATTCTCCCTCACGCGACGAAGGGACAGTCCCAAGTCGTCCATCGGCTTCGCCGGAAGCTCGTGGGCATGCGGGTCTAGCGACGTGCGCAATTTTTGGAGGTTAAAATGAAGATGGTGAAGAGCCTACTCCTCGGCTCCGCGGCGGGGCTCGCCGCGATCGCGGGGGCGCAGGCAGCCGATCTTCCCGTGAAGGCCAAGCCGGTCGAATACGTGAAGATCTGCTCCCTGTACGGCGCGGGATTCTACTACATCCCGGGCACTGACACGTGCATCCGCATCGAGCGGTCACATCCGCGCCGAGGTCTCTTTCAATGGCGCGCGCGGCGGTGGCGACGGGTCAATCACGACCGGTGACGGATCCGACACGAGGACGCGCGACCGTGACTTCTTCTACACCCGCGCGCGTTCGTACATTAACTTCGATACGCGCACGCAGACGAGCTTCGGCACGCTGCGGACGTTCTCGGTCCTTCGCGCCAGCATGACACCCCGGTCGGCCTCGGCGCCGCGGCAACCGGGATCAGCCTCGACACCGCCATCATCCAGTGGGGCGGGTTCACGATCGGCCGCGCGGGCACGTCGTACTTCGACAATCCGTGGGTGTATGCCACCAAGTGGGGCAGCAACGGCTCATAGGGCTGGGCCGACAATACGGCCGGCCGCTTCGTCGCAGCCTACACGCATCAGTTCGGCAACGGCATCTCCGGCACGCTGTCGCTGGAAGACACCAAGGAGCGCAAGCGCGGCAACTACAACGGCGCCAACGCACTGTCGATCCTCGGCGTCGCGCCGACTGTCGACACCCGCGGCGGCAACACCTGGCCTGAAATCGTCGGCCAGCTCCGCATCGACCAGGCCTGGGGTGGCTTCCACATCGCAGCTAACGTGATGAACAACCACGTCGCCTATAACTGCGGCGGGGCGTCGGGCACGACGACGGTTGCGGCCGGCGGCTGCTCGGAGCTCTCCGGCAATCCGTCCGACAAGGTCGGCGGCGGCGTCAATGCGGCCTTCAAGTTCAACGTTCCGACCGGCGTCAACGACGCATTGTACATCGGCGGTGCGTGGTCGAAGGGCGCGACCATCGACGTGTTCCGCCAGGGTTACGCCACCGGGCCGCGGTCTACGGCGGTGCGGACGGCGTCGCCAACTACGGCAGCATCAGCGGCGGCTATATCTTGGATTCGGTGTACTCCTCGACGGCGCGCACCGGCGCAGGCCAGACCGTTGGCCCGACCGGCCAGCAGCTGACGACGGCGTACGGCGCATCGGCCGCCTTCGAGCACGGCTGGAACGCCGAGTGGCGGACCTCGGTGTTCGGCGGCGCGAGTTCATCGACTACAACGGCACGGCCAATGCCATCCTCTGCTCGCGGTTCGCCGCTGGCAGCGCGACCGGCACGCTGACTGTCGCCGGCGTCAACGTCTCCAACACCGACGCCTGTAACTTCGACCTGCGCATCGCAGGCGCGGGCACCCGGACTTACTGGACCCCGGTGCGCGATCTGACGATCGGCTTCGAGTTCCAGTGGCTCAACGTCCATGCCAAGCATGCCGACAACGTGGTGTACAACCAGCCGGTGATCTCGGGCTTCAAGCCGAACGCAGCCTACGAGTTCAAGGACCAGAACGTGTTCCAGGGCATGTTCTCGGTTCGCCGGTTCTTCTGATCGGCTGATCGAGAATTCATAGCGAATGCGACCGGCGGCGGGATTAATCCCGCCGCCGGTTTTTTTTTATCTAGCCCTAGCGCGCCAATCGCAGCCGATTTTTTTCCTTGATCGGACTGACGTTCGTCGGCCTTGAGACGTCCACTCAGTGGTCAGAAATCGGGCTTGCTCCCGGACGGCAAAATACGCAGTGATTTCAAATATGTAGCCGGCGTGGCGGATTTGCCCCACGTGCTATTTGTGCAACACCTTTAGGCAATCTGTACGCGATAGTACGGTTTTCGTTGCGCCTCTGTACGGTTCCGATCAATTCTAAAAATGCGACAGAGGGGGGCATCCCGAGTTGTCCTGTCAGGGTTTCGCTCAGTCGCTCGCGCTCAAGCGGGGGTCCGAGAAGCGCGAAGCGAGATGGGGGAAACAGAGCAAACTTGGAGGATTGAAATGAAGATGGTGAAGAGCCTACTCCTCGGCTCGGCGGCAGGTCTCGCCGCATTGACGGGGGCGCAGGCAGCCGATCTTCCCGTGAAGGCCAAGCCGGTCGAATACGTGAAGATCTGCTCCCTGTACGGCGCGGGATTTACTACATCCCCGGCACTGACACGTGTATCCGCATCGGCGGTCACATCCGCGCCGAAGTGTCGTTCAACAGTCGCGGCACCAATCAGCAGTGGTTCGCAGGCAATGGGCAACGCCACCCGGACGCGCGACCGGGATATCTTCTTCACCCGTTCGCGTTCGTTCATGAACCTCGACACGCGCACGCAGACGTCGTTCGGCACGCTGCGCACCTTCTCGGTGGTTCGCGCCGAGCACCTACGCCGTTCGGCCTGGGGGCGGCCCAACCGTCATCGGCCTCGACGCGGCGATCATCCAGTGGGGTGGCTTCACGATCGGCCGTGCCGGCACGTCGTACTTCGACAACCCGTGGGCCTATGCCTACAAGTGGGGTGCCAACGGCTCGATCGGCTGGCCGGATACGGCGGGTGGCCGCTTCGTTGCGGCCTACACCCACCAGTTCGGCAACGGCATCTCCGGCACGCTGTCGCTGGAAGACAACAAGGAGCGCAAGCGCGGCATCTACAACGGCGCCAACGCTCTAAACACCGCTCTTGGTGTGGGGCCGCAGGGTTCCCGCCAGGGATCAACTCGCGCGGCGGCAACACCTGGCCTGAGATCGTCGGCCAGCTGCGCATCGACCAGGCCTGGGGCGGCTTCCACCTCGCGGCCAAGCCGTCAACAACCACGTCGCCTACAACTGCGGCGGCGCGTCGGGCACGACGACGGTTGCGGCCGGCGGCTGCTCCGAACTCTCGGGCAACCCGGCCGACAAGGTCGGCGGCGGCGTCAACGCGGCGCTTCAAGTTCAACTCGCCGACCGGCGTCAACGACGCACTGTACATCGGCGGTACGTGGTCGAAGGGCGCGACGACGGACGTCTTCGCCAACATCGGTCAGGGCTCGGCGTTCGCTCTCTACGGCGGTTCGGACGGCGTCGCCGACCTACGGCAGCATCACCGGCAGCCTCGCTGTTTGACTCGGTCTACACCACGACGACCCGCACGGGTGCGGGCATCACGGTTGGGCCGACCGGTCAGCAGCTGACGACGGCCTACGGCGGCTCGATTGCCTTCGAGCACGGCTGGAACGCCGAATGGCGGACCTCGGTGTTCGGTGGCGTGCAGGTGGTCGACTACAATGACACAGCCAACGCGATCCTGTGCTCGAGGTTCTGCCGGCGTCCTCACCAACGCGGCTGGTGCCAGCGTCCACAACACCAACGCCTGCAACTGGGACTACCGCATCGTACGGCGCGGGCACCCGGACCTACTGGACCCCGGTTCGCGATCTGACAGATCGGCGTCGAGTTCATGTGGACGAACCACCACGTCGGCCATGGCGACGGTGTCATCTTCAACCAGCCAGCCATCGCCGGTTTCAAGCCCGACGCTCGCTACGAGATCCGCGACCAGAACGTGTTCTCGGGCATGTTCTCGGTCCGCCGGTTCTTCTGATCGGCGCAAGCCTGAGAGGATCCAAACGATCATCCCCGGCAGGGAAACCTGCCGGGGATTTTTTTTGATCGCGAAGGTGTTAGTCGTTCGTGAAGCCAATCCAAGGTAGATCGGACGAGATCAGACTACGCAAAGTGACTTTCGCGGGCTGTCCGCGGCAATGGATCGATCAAGAACAAGAAGGGTGATTGGGAGTCGAGAATGACGATCCCTGGCGCAACGCCGGACATGCGGATTGCGGATTCGATGGAGCAGATCGCGCGCTACATCGGCGAGATCAAGCAGATGCTGCAGGATCTGTCGGCGCGGCCGGACGTGGACAATGCGCAGCTGCAGCGAAATCGCCAATGCTGTTGCCGAAATCCAGCGCATCATCCCGGTGACTGCTGCATGCGATAATCCGGCGCACGACCGCGACCGTCAGCGACTGGAACGTCACGCTAATTCTGCTCGGACACCGTTGCCGGCGAGCCGCGCTTCAAGTCCGCCTCGATCAACAGCTTTGAGCCGCCGCCGAAGCGCGTGCGATAGACCTGCACGTTCTCCATGATCCGCTGCACGTAGTTGCGCGTCTCGGAGAACGGAATCCGCTCGACCCAGTCCACCGCATCGACCTTCGGGTCGCGCGGGTCGCCGTATTTTTCGACCCATTCGCGCACGCGGCCGCGGCCGGCGTTGTAGCCGACGAAGGTCAGGATGTAGGAGCCGCGATAGTCGCTCACCAGCGCGCCGAGCTCGGCCGCACCGAGCATCGCATTGTAGGCCGGGTCGCTGAGCAGGCGCTTGGCGTCGTAGGTGGCGCCGAACCTGCGGGTGATGGTCTTTGCCGCCGGCGGCGTCACCTGCATCAGACCCATCGCCTTGGCCGGCGAAATGGCTTTCGGATTGAACGCGCTTTCCTGCCGGGCAATGGCGAACACCAGGCCGCGCTCCACCTCCGGCCCGATCGTCTCGTACTTCGGAATGCCCGAGACCGGATAGGCATAGTGGTCGAACGGATAGCCGCGGTTGAGCGCGCTCTTGCCGAGCACCAGCATGTTGCGGGCATCGTTGTTGCGCGCTGTCGCTTCGCCAAGCGCAGCCAGCGCGTCGATATCGTCGACGCGGTCGCCGAGATCGGACAGCATCGTCGCCACCAGATCGCGCTCGTCGAGCGCGTAGAGCAGTTCGACCGCACGCACGACCTCGAAGGTGCCGGCGCCGCGCGCCACGCGCGGCGCGTCGCGCACCGCGATCTGCGGCAGGCCGAGTTTCGCGCGCGCGAGCTGGCCGTAATAGCTGGTCGAATGCTGCGCGCCCGCCTGGTAGGCCGCGCGTGCATCCTGCGATCGGCCCATCGCCTCGTAGGCGCGGCCCTGCCAGTAGCCGGCGCGCGACAGATGCGTCGGATTGCTCGAGCCCGTGCCGATGCGCGAAAAGTGCTGTAGCGCGGTCGACGGATCGTTGAGGAAGCGCAGCGCGATCCAGCCGGCGGTGAATTCCTGCTCGGTCTTGTAGACGTCGCGGGCGGGCAGGCCGGCGTCGCGCGCGACCGCATAGGCCGCCTGGTGATCGCCGAGTGTCGAGCAGCTTGCGCGCGACCAGCCGCCGCTCGATCCACCATTCGTCCGGATTGCCGAGTTTTGCCGGATCGCGCGGTGCCCGCATCATCAGCTGCGCGGCCTCGGTGATCTTGTCGGCGCGGCGCAGGTGCTGGATGCGGCCGAAGAGATAGGCGCCCTCGCTGTGCGCCTCGTGCGGAACCGCATCGAGCAGCGCCTTGGCGTTGCCGGCCTTGTCGTCGACGGCGACGCGCGCCTTTGCGATCGCCACCTGCGCCGGGCCGACGCGCTGCGCGGCGCGCATCGCGCCCGCGGTGTCGTCGGTGAACAGCAGATAATCCATCCGCGCCTTGTGATCGGCCGCCGTCAGCAGCGAGCCGAACATCTCCAGCGCATAGGTCTCCGTGTCCTTCGACATCGGATCGCCACGCCAGGCGTCGCGCACGTGGCGCAGCGCCGCGTTGCGGTCGCCGCGCGCCAGCAGCGCGCGCGCCAGCATGAAGCGGCCCTTGGCCGATAGCGGCTGCTCGCCGGCGAACCAGCTGATGACGGCGTTGTCGTCGCGGTTGTTGTCCCACAGCGCGGATTCGCCGCGCCGGCGCAGGAAATTGACGCTCGGCCAGCCGGGATTGCGCGGTGATGAAGGCGCGGTAGCGTTCGGCCGAGGCGCCGTTGCCCTCGCTGCGCAGGATCATCCACTCGGCGACCTTTTGCGCGACCGGATCCTGAATCTGCTCCTTCACCTGCGTCGCATCGGCGCCTTGCCGGTTCGCGCAGAGCTCGATGGCGCGCTCGAGCGCGTCGGCGTCTGCCTGCGAGGTGGTCGTTTGACGTTGCGATCGCGGCCGGAGCGCGCCGGCGCGTGGAGGCGGGCGGATGCGGCTGCTGCGGCGGCAGCGCCGCCGTCTGCACCGGCGCCGTCGATGGCGGCTCGGACGAAGCGGACGGCGCGGCCAGAGGCTGCAGGCGCGAGCGCCTGCGGCGGCCCGGCGCTTGCGACGACCGTGGCGACGCCGGCAAGCGTTGCCGCCGGACGCGCGCGCGGCAGCGGCACCTTGCCGGATTTTGCCGACGCGACCTTTGGGGGCTTGGCAGGGCCCTTGCTGGCGGATGCGGGCTTGCTCGATGCAGTCTTGTTCGACGCATCGTTCGGCTTTGCGGCGGGCTTCTTTGCGTCGGCCTGTTTGGTGACGCCGGCTTGGCCTGCGGTGGGCTTCGCGGCTGGCGCCGGCTTCGCAGACGTTTGCTTGGCGGACGTGCTTGCTTCGTCGCGATGTCTGCTTCGTCGCCGCAGGCTTTGCTGTCGATGTCGTCGATGTCTGTTTGGCGGCTGTCCGGCTTGGCCGCTGCAGACTTGGCCGCTTCGGATTTGGCGACTTCAGGCTTGGCCGATTGCGCGATCGATGGAAGTGCAGTCAGCGGCGCGGCCAGCAGCAACGCGGCAAGGCTCGACTGTGGACAGATAGCGCAGAAGAGGGCGGTGATGCGCGCGCCTGCAATCTGTCAACGTCTGATCCCCCCGAGCGGCGAATCCTTGAAACCGCGACTTATCGCACGGCGCAGGTTGATAAAAGACGAATAAGGTGATGGCGGGGCAATCGTGTCATCGGCCGGGCGGCATCTGGCCGGTTCCGTTTGCCATCACAGCGGCGCTGCCGTTGCGCGCAGAGCACCGCAACCGATTGAATAACTACGCTTTTTCGTCCGACCGGATTCGCGCGGCGCTCTGCTCCGTCGCCTCAGGAGCGCAAGTGGCAGGCGACGTAATGTCCGCTGGCAGTCTGTTTTAGTTGCGGGACTTCAGTCGAGCAGAGCGGCAGCTTGCGGATCGGGCAGCGGGTGTGGAAGTGGCAGCCGCTCGGCGGATTGATCGGACTTGGCACCTCGCCCTGCAGGACGATGCGCTTGCGCCGCGCCTTCGGGTCGGTCACCGGCACGGCCGACAGCAGCGCCTCGGTGTAGGGATGCAGCGGCGTCGCATAGAGATCGCGCGAGGTGGCGATCTCGACGATCCTGCCGAGATACATCACCGCGACGCGGTGGCTGATATGCTCGACCACCGACAGGTCGTGGGCGATGAAGAGATAGGTGAGGCCGAGCTTGCCCTGCAGGTCCTCGAGCAGGTTGATGACCTGGGCCTGGATCGAGACGTCGAGCGCGGAGACCGGCTCGTCGCAAATGATCAGCTTCGGCTCGACCGCGAGCGCGCGCGCGATGCCGATGCGCTGGCGCTGGCCGCCGGAGAATTCGTGCGGATAGCGATGCATGTGGTCGGCCTGCAGGCCGACGGTTTCGAGCAACTCGACCACGCGATCGGTGAACGCTTCCTTCGATGTCGCGAGCTTGTGGATGGTCAAGGCCTCGCCGATGATCGTGCCGACGGTCATGCGCGGATTGAGCGAGGCGAACGGGTCCTGGAAGATGATCTGCATGTCGCGGCAGAGCGCGCGAAACGCGTTCATGTCGAGCTCGCCGACGTTGCGGCCCTGGAACCAGACCTCGCCCGACGGTCGGCTCGATCAGGCGCAGGATGCAGCGGCCGGTGGTCGACTTGCCGGACCCGGATTCGCCGACCAGCCCGAGCGTTTCGCCCGGATTCGATCGAGAAGCTGACGCTGTCGACGGCGTGAACGACGGCCGGGCTTGCGCAGCAGGAAGCCGGAGCCGATATCGAACTCCTTGGTCAGGTTCTTGACGGCGAGGAGCGGCTCACTCATTGCGGCAGGGTTCCCGGTTCGAGAATGCAGGCGACCTTGTGCCCGCCGCCGATGTCGAGCAGCGGGGGAACGGCCAGGCGGCAGGCCGGCATGGCGTAGCGGCAGCGCGGCGCGAAACGGCATCCCGGTGGCGGGGTGATCAGGCTCGGCACCACGCCGGGAATGGCCTCCAGACGCTTCTTGCGTCGTCGCAGCCCGGTCGATGTGCGGGATCGAACGGATCAGGCCCTGGGTGTAGGGATGCCGCGGATTGGCGAACAGTTCGTCGACCGGCGCTTCCTCGATCACCCGGCCCGGCATACATCACGACGACCCGCTGCGCGGTCTCGGCGACCACGCCCATCGCGTGGGTGATCAGCATCACCGCCATGCCGAAGCGCGATTTCATGTCGGCGAGAAGCTCGAGGATCTGCGCCTGAATGGTGACGTCGAGCGCGGTGGTCGGTTCGTCGGCGATCAGGAGTTTCGGGCTGCACGACAGCGCCATGGCGATCATCACGCGCTGGCGCATGCCGCCGGAGAACTGGTGCGGATAGTCGTGTCACGCGCTTTTCCGGGTTCGGGATTTGCACCAGCCGCAGCATCTCGATGGTCTTGTCGAGCGCCGCGCGGCGCGACAGCTTCTCGTGCCTGCGCAGCGCCTTCGCCGATCTGGTCGCCGATGGTGTAGACCGGATTGAGCGACGTCATCGGCTCCTGGAACACCATGGCGATTTCCTTGGTGCGGATGCTCGTCGAGTTCGTCGTTTTCGAGCGGAATCAGGTCGCGCCCCTCGAACAGGATCTGCCCCTCGACGATGCGGCCGGGCGGCATGGCGATCAGCTTCAACATGCTCATGGCGGTGACGGTCTTGCCGCAGCCCGACTCGCCGACCACGCCGACGGTCTCGCCGCGGCCGATCGTGATGTCGACGCCGTCGACGGCGCGCACCACGCCGTTGTCGGTGGCAAAGTGCGTCTTCAGGCCGCGTATATCGAGCAGGGGCTCGCTCATTCTGATCTGATCCGCTCACTGGTGGACCGCCTCGAGCTTGTGACCGTCGGGGTCGATCACGAAAGCGGCGTAGTAGGTGGCGCCGTAGTGCGGGCGCAGGCCCGGGCGGCCCGGCGTCGCTGCCGCCGGTTTCGAGCGCCGCACGATGAAATCGCGTCAACCGCGGCCTGCGTCGGCGCATCGAAGGCGAGATGAAAGCCTGGGCCCGGGGCGCCGGCATCGTCGGGTCTGACAAACAGCGTCAGCCGCTCGTCGCCGTGCGCCCTCGCCGAAACCGACCCCGCGCTCGCTGGTCCAGACGCGCGACATAGCCGAGCGGGGCGAGCACCGAATCGTAGAACATCGTGGCGCGGCCGAGGTCGCGCACGCCGAACGACAGGTGCCCCAGCATGTTGCGCTGCCGCGGCTTGTCAGTCATGCGGATCGCTCTTGCGCAATGGTTCCTCACATCACCTTGCGCGGGTCGAGCGCGTCGCGCAGTCCGTCGCCGATGAAGCTGATGGTGAGCACCGTGAGGAAGATCGCTACGCCCGGGAACATCGCCCAGTGCGTCGCGATGTCGAGATAGTCCTTGGCGTCGAACAGGATGCGGCCCCAGGACGGGGTATCGGGCGGGAAGCCGAGGCCCAGGAACGACAGGGTGGATTCGGCAATGATCGCTGCCGCGACGTCGATGGTTGCGGCCACGATCACCGGGCCGAGCGCGTTCGGCAGGATGTGGCGCACGACCTGTCGCATCTTGCTGGCGCCGAGCGCACGTGCAGCCTCCACGAACTCCTTCTCGCGCAGCGACAGGAATTGCGCGCGCACCAGCCGCGCCGCCGGCATCCAGCGCAGGCCGCCGACCACCAGCACGATCAGGATGAAGATGCCGCCCTCGGGTCCGAACACGGATTTGAGCGCGTCGCGAAACAGGTAGATGACGAGCAGCAACAGCGGCAGCGGCGGAATGCACAGGAACAGGTCGGTCAGCCACATCAGCGCCGAGCCGACCCAGCCGCGCGACATGCCGGCGATTGCGCCGAGCGCAGTGCCGACGACGATCGCCACCACCATGGCCGCAGAAGGCGACGGCGAGCGAGATACGGCCACCGTAGAGCATGCGCGCGAGCAGATCCTGGCCAAGGTCGTCGGTTCCGAACGGATGCGCGAACGAGGGGCCCTTCAGCCGTGCGGTGAAGTCGATCTCGTTGATCGGCACCGTGTAGACGAACGGCATGAACAGCACCGAGAGGATGATCACGCCAAGGATGACGCTGCTCACCAGCGCCAGGCGGTGGCGGCGAAAACGGCGCCAAGCATCCAGCCACGGCGAGAACTGCCGCGCCTTGATCTTCGGTGTCGCGGTCAGCTCAGCTGTAGCTGATGCGGGGATCGAGCCATCCATAGAGAATATCTGCGATGAGGTTGAACAGGACCACCAGGATGGCGGAGACGAAGGTGACGCCCATCACGACGGGCGTGTCGTTGGCGAGAATGGCGCTGATCAGCAGCGAGCCGATGCCGGGAATGCGGAAGATCTGCTCGGTGACGATGGCGCCGCCGAACAGCCCCGGCAGCTGCAGGAACACCAGCGTCACCACCGGGATCAGCGCGTTGCGCACCACGTGCTTGGTGATGACCACGCGCTCGCCCAGTCCCTTGGCGCGCGCCGTGGTGACATAGTCCAGCCGGATCACGTCGAGCACGGATGTGCGCACATAGCGCGTCAGCGAGGCGGCGAGAAACAGCGCCAGCACCGACACCGGCATGATCGACTGCCGCACATGCTCCCAGAACCAGCGCCATCCGGTGGCATCGATGTCGGCGCGATAGACGAATGGCAGCCAGTCGAACTGGATGCTGAAGACCAGGATCAGCAGCAGCCCGGTAAAGAACGGCGGCAGCGAAAAGCCGATGAAGGCGAAGGTCGAGGCGATCTGGTCGAAGATCGAGTAGGGGCGGGTCGCGGCATAGACCCCGATCGGGATCGCGATGACCAGCGCCAGCAGCTGCGCCAGGCCGATGATCAGCAGCGTGGTCGGCAGGCGCTGCATGATCAGCGCGCCGACGTCGATGCGGCTGGCAAAGGAGAAGCCGAAGTTGCCTTGCGCCATGGCGGCGAGCCAGCGGAAGTAGCGGATCGCCACCGGGTCATCCAGCCCGAACTTCTGCCGGAGCATTTCCCGAACTTCGGGAGGCACGTTCGGATTGGTCGCGAGCTCCTCAAACGGATCGCCCGGCGCCAGCGCCAGCACCGTAAACAGGATGACGCTGATGCCGAGGATGCTCGGGATGGCGATCAGGAGGCGTCTTAGGAAGTACTGCCCCATGACCGTCATCCCAGCTTCGTTGTTGCGGGCCTGTTCACGTCGGATCAGGCTTCGCGATACCATTCCTTCAGATTGCCCATGTCGGTGTCCCAGCCGCTGATGTCGGCTTTCAGCTTGCCGTGGATCGCGGCGACGCGCGGCCGGTAGACCACCGGGATCACATTGTTATCGCCGCACACGAGATCGTTCATGCGAATGAACATCGCCGAGCGCTTGACCGGGTCGAGCTCGCCGTCCGAGTCCTTGTGCAGCTTGTCGTATTCGGCGTTGCTCCAGCGGGTGATGTTGCGGCCCTGCCACTTGTTCTCCTTGGTGGCGATTTCGGCGGTCGTGAACTGGTTCATGAACGTTCCCGCGTCCGGCTGCGTCATCGTCGTCGTGTACATCTGCATGTCGCAATAGAAGTGGGAGTATGTATCCGGGTTCGCGACGTCGGACGAGAAGAACACCGAAGCCGTCACCGACTTCAGCTCCATGTCGATGCCGGCCTTCTGCGCGGCCTGCTTGACGATCGCCTGGGTCTTCTGGCGCGGCGTATTGACCGAGGTCTGGTAGACGAACTTCAGCTTCTTGCCGTCCTTGGCGCGAATGCCGTCCGGACCTTTCTTCCAGCCGGCGGCTTCCAGCACCTCGTTCGCCTTGTCGACGTTGAACTCCCACTTGATGTTCTTCGAGCGCACGCGCTCCGGGTTGTTGAGGAAGTTTGCGGTCGCAACGCCCGTCCGTCCGTAGATGTGCTGCTCCACCGAGCCGCGGTCGACCAGCAGGCCGAGCGCCTGCCGCACCGCCTTGTCGGTCAGCAGCGGATGCTTGGTCTTCGCGCTTGCGCGTTCGCCATCCACCTCGGTCCAGGGGTCGGTGTTGTTCAACTGAATGTGCTCGATGTTGCCGGAGGCGGTGATCAGCGCCTTGCCCTTGCCGCCCTTCTCCAGCCGCTGCAGGATCTCGTCCTCGACCTGCATGTTCCAGGCGAAGTCGAACTCACCGGTCTGGATGACAGCGCGCGCCGCCGACACGGCGTCGCCGCCGCCCTTGAACTCGATGGTGTCGAAGTGCGGACGGTTTTCGATGTGGTAGTTGGTGTTGATCTCGCCGCGGACGATGTCGCCCGGCTTGAAGTCGACGAACTTGTAGGGACCGGTGCCGACCGGCTTCAGGTTGGCCGGCGCGTCGCGTGACTTGTCACCCGCGAAGTCCGCGTAAAGGTGCTTCGGGATAATCATCCCGCGTGCGCCGACGAAGGCGTCCGCCCAGAACGGCGTCGGCTTGTCGAACATCACCTTCACCGTGTAGTCGTCGACCTTCTCGACCTTGACGTCCTTGTAGCTGCCGATCGTCACGCATGCGGACGCCGGGTCGGCCGCATATTGCCAGTTGAAGACGACGTCGTCGGCGGTGAACGGCTTGCCGTCATGCCAGGTCACGCCGCGCTTGAGCTTCCAGGTGACCGATTTGCCGTCGGCTGCGAGGCCCCCGTTCTCGCGGCTCGGAATTTCCACCGCGAGCACCGGGAACAGGTCGCCGTCCGGATCCCAGCCCGCGAGCGGCTCATAGAAGATGCGCGAGGCATCCTGGTCCTTGGTGCCGATCGCGAAGTGCGGATTGAGCAGCGTCGCGCCCTGCCACCACAGCACCTTGAGCGCGCCGCCACCGCCGCGCTTGGTGGGTTTGTATTTGAATTTCTCTTCGGTCGCGGCCGAAGCCGGCAGGCCCGACCAGGTCAACATCTGGGCCGCCATCGGCGCCGTCAGCCCGAGCGCGACCATTCGCTGCACGAACGACCGCCGTGTGAGCTTGCCGTCTTTCACCTCTGCGATGAGACCACGCAGTGCCTTCTCGTCCATGGAAATCCCCCGTGCAAGATTGCTGCCATTTGCAGTTTGTTGCCATTGCACAGCGGTCTGCGATGCCGCATCCGTGGCAAGAGCAAGTTAGGCAAAGCAAAACACCTTGGCGGCAGGCGGTCAATCGAGGCCGTTTGCACCGCGCGCAAATGGCGCGCTCAAGCCGCTGCTACTTTAGACCGGCCTGCCATGGTGCAGGGCAGAAAGCCGTGCCCATGAGCATCGAAAGCTCAGGTGCATAGCAACCAAGGATGTCGCGTCTCGCCCGTTCCACGCGGCGGGCGCACGGCTCCATTGCCACCGGCTATCCACCGGCGGGCTTTCCTCTGGCGGGCGGACCCGGTATCTAGTCGAAATCAGCGGTTGAGGTTTGCGCCAAGCCCTCAAAAACCGCGACAAATCCGGAGACGCACCATGGCTGGCACGACGACTTTCAGGGGGTCCTTTACCGCCTTGGTGACGCCGTTCAAAAACGGCGAACTGGACGAGGCGGGTTTTCGCGGACTCGTGAACTGGCAGATCCAGGAGGGCTCGCATGGTCTGGTGCCGGTCGGAACCACCGGCGAGAGCCCGACGCTGAGCCATGAGGAGCACCACAAGGTGGTGGAATGGTGCGTTGCGGAGGCGAAAGGCCGGGTTCCGGTCATCGCCGGCGCCGGCTCGAATTCGACGCGCGAGGCCGTGTCGCTGGCCAAGCACGCGGAGAAGGCGGGGGCGGACGCCGTCCTCGTCGTCACGCCTTATTACAACAAGCCGACCCAGGAGGGCATGTACCAGCACTTCAAGGCGGTGAACGACGCGATCGGCATTCCGATCATCATCTACAACATCCCGCCGCGCTCGGTCGTCGACATGTCGGTCGAAACCATGACGCGGCTGTTCGAATTGAAGAACATCGCCGGGGTGAAGGACGCGACCGCCAATCTCGCGCGCGTCTCGCAACAGCGCCACGCGATGGGACCGGATTTCGTTCAGCTGTCGGGTGAAGACATGACGGCGCTCGCCTACATGGCGGCGGGCGGCCATGGCTGCATTTCGGTGGTCGCCAATGTGGCGCCAAAACTCTGCTCCGATCTGATGAAGGCGGTGCTCAAGGGCGACTATGCGACGGGGCTGAAGGTCCAGGACCGGCTGGTGCCGCTGCACGATGCGGTGTTCAAGGAGCCCGGGCTTGCCGGCGCCAAGCATGGCCTGAAGCTGCTCGGGCGGATCGAGGAAGACATCCGCCTGCCGATGATGCCGGTGACGCCGCCGACCGGCAAAGTCATCCGCGACGCAATGGTTTATGCGGGCCTGCTGAACTGATTTCACAGAGAGTTCATCGCTGAACAGAACAACCTTCGTCCGAACATGAAGGAGGGCGTCGCCATGCTGAACGACTTCAAGGCCTTCGCGATGCGCGGCAATGTCATCGACCTTGCTGTCGGCGTCATCATCGGTGCGGCGTTCGGCGGGATCGTCAATTCGCTGGTCGGCGACATCATCATGCCGATCATCGGTGCGATCACCGGCGGCCTCGACTTCTCGAACTATTTCACGCCGCTCGCAAAGACCGTGACGGCCGGCAATCTCGCCGACGCCAAGAAGCAGGGCGCGGTGCTGGCCTGGGGCAACTTTCTGACGCTGACCTTGAATTTCGCGATCGTCGCCGCAGCGCTGTTCATGATCATCCGCGCCATGAACAAGTTCATCGAAAACGAGCCGAAGCCGGACAAACCGAAGCTGACGATCGATCAGCAACTGCTGACCGAAATCCGCGACGCCTTGAAGAAGTAAGCGTCGAACATCATCTCTTAACCCAAAGTCCATCTCTCAAAAAATATATGGCCGAAAAACCAGCCCGCGCGATCAAAGTCGTCGCCGACAACCGCAAGGCGCGCTTCAACTATGCCATCGAGGATACCTTCGAGGCCGGCGTCGCGCTGACCGGCACCGAGGTGAAGTCGATCCGCAACGGCAAGGCGACGATCGGCGAGTCCTACGCCGATTCGCGCGACGGCGAGATCTGGCTCATCAACGCCAACATTCCCGAATATCTGCAGGGCAATCGCTTCAATCATGTGCCGAAGCGCCCGCGCAAGCTGCTGCTGCATCGCCGGCAGATCAACAAGCTGATCGGCGCGGTCGAGCGCGAGGGCATGACGCTGATCCCGCTCAAACTCTATTTCAACGAGCAGGGGCGGGCGAAGATCGAACTGGCGCTGGCCAAGGGCAAGAAGCTGCACGACAAGCGCGAGACCGAGAAGAAGCGCGACTGGACCCGCGAGAAGGGCCGCTTGATGCGGGCGAGGGGATAGTCCGATGACCAGTCAGAAGGATTTGCTCAACGTCGACTGGAGCGTCATTCCTGCTCCGAAAGATGACGGCGCTGCCGCGCATCTGAAAGGCGCTGCAGTTCCGCACGTTCCGCTCAAGGCGACGGATGCCGCGATGGTCGACCTCGCCGCACTGAAGGGCCGCGTGGTCGTATTCGCCTATCCGCGCACCGGCGAGCCCGGAAAGCCGTCGCTGGTGGACGACTGGGACATGATCCCCGGCGCGCGCGGCTGCACGCCGCAGACGTGCTCGTTCCGCGATCTGTTCAAGGATTTGCGCGGGGCCGGCGCAAATCATGTGTTCGGCCTGTCGACGCAGGACCACGCCTATCAGCGCGAGATGGCGGAGCGTTTGCACCTGCCGTTCACAGTGCTTTCGGACGAGACGCTCGCGCTGACGCGCGCGCTTGAGCTGCCGACGATGCTGGTTGCGGGCATGACGCTGCTCAAGCGCCTTGCGCTGATCATCGACGATGGGCGCGTGACCCACGTGTTCTATCCGGTGTTTCCGCCCGACCGGAACGGCCCCGACGTGCTGGCGTGGCTGAAGGACAATCCGCGGTAGCAGGTGCGTTGCTCTCAGCCTTTCTCCTCATCCTGAGGAGCCCTGCGTAGCTCGAAGAGCGCAGCAGGGCGTCTCGAAGGATGTGGCCCCCGGGAGATCGGCGAAGCGCTTGGGCCTCGTGGTTCGAGACGCGTCCATAGCAGTCTGCCTTGTGCAGACTGCGTAAACTTGTCTGCAGTGCGACGCTCCTCACCATGAGGGTCAAGGTGATGGCTTTCTCAAATGGAGCACGATCTAAGCCGCCTCCGGCTTCACATATTGCGCGATGCCGTGGCCGAACGACCAGTTCTCCGGCAGCACCTCGACGAGATTGATGAAGATGTCTTCGCCCCGCAGTCCCGGGCTTGTCTGACAGCCGCTCGACGATCCGCCGGTAGAGCGCCTGTTTCTTGGCGAGCGGGCGCGTGTTGCTGACTGTGAGCTGGATGATCACGAGATCGTCGCTGCGGGCGATCCCGAGATAGCTTGCGTCGTAGTTGAAATCCTCAGGCTCGTGATCGGACACGACCATGAAGCGGTCGTTCTCCGGAACATCAAAAGTCTCGCGCATTGCGAGATAGATGCCGTCGAGAATGGCCTGCTTGTAGGCGGGCGATTTGCCCTTGCGAAGAAAGATGCGGCTCAGCGGCATCGTGGCCTCCTGGATCTGGATCGTCTTGGACGGGCAAAGATCTAGGCTTGCGCCAATCATTTATAAAGCGCATCAATCAGGATATCAGTGATATCGAATTACAATGGATATCCGATGAAGCCGCTCGACCTTGAAGCAGTTCAAGCCTTTGTTTCGGTGGCAGATTTCAAGAGCTTTACGCGCGCGGCGGAAGCGATGGGCTCGACCCAATCGGCCGTCAGCCTGAAACTCAAGCGGCTCGAGGAGAGGCTGGGGCGGAAGCTGATCGAACGCACGCCGCGAAGGGTGCGCATCTCCGCCGACGGCGAACTGTTTCTCGATGCGGCGCGCGAGCTGATCGCGGCGCAAGAGCGCGCATTCGCGACGCTTCGTAGCCGAGCGGCGCCGCCTGTCGATCGGCATCAGCCATCACGTCGTCGGCTCGGAGCTGCCGGTGATCCTCAAGCGCATGGGCGAGCAGGACCCGGCGCTTGTCGTCGAGATCCGCGTGGCCGGGTCCGAGGACGTGCTGCGGGATTTTGATGGCGGCGGCCTCGACGCGGCGATCGTGCTCCGGCACGACACGGCGCGCCGCGATGGCGAGGTGCTGATGAAGGAGCGTTTTGGCTGGTTTGCGGCGCTCGACTGGAGCGCACGTCCTGGCGAGCCGCTGCGCATCGCCACGCAATCGGCGGCGTGCGGGCTGCGCGCGGTCTCCGTTCGTGCGCTCGATGCGGCGGGCATTGCATGGACCGAGGTTTTTGTCGGCGGCGGTGTCGCGACCATCGGCGCCGCGGTCGCCGCAGGCCTTGCGGTCGCCGCTCTCACGCGACGCTGTGCGCCGTCCGGCACGGTCGACGTCGGCGCAAGACTTTCATTGCCCGCGCTGCCGCCTACTGACGTCGTGCTGCACTCGCGCGTGAGCGAGAGGCGCTCGCGAGAGGCTTTGCGAAATTTTGCCGCCGCTTTCCGCGCAACGGCGAAGTAGGACGCTTCAGCGCTAACCGAGGTCCGCGCGCACCCGTGCGAACACCGAGCGGAACATGTCCGCCGTCAGCACGCCGGTGTTCGTGTTGTAGCGCGAGCAGTGGTAGCTGTCGTAGAGGCGGCGGTGTCCTGCCTCATGCACCGCGCCATGCGCGAACGGGGCTGCGCTCGCGCGCAGGCCAAGCGCCTTGACCGTGGAATTGTGCGCGATGCGGCCGAGCGCGACGATTGCGGTGAGGCGCGGCATGTTCTCGATCAGCGTGATCAGGAACTGCCGGCAGGTGTTGATCTCCGCAGGCACCGGCTTGTTCTGCGGCGGCACGCAGTGCACGGCGTTGCCGATCCGGCAGTCGACGAGCTGCAGGCCGTCGTCGATCCGCGCGGCATAGTCGCCGCGCGCAAATCCGTATTCCAGCAAGGTCGGATAGAGAAGGTCGCCGGCATAGTCGCCGGTGAACGGCCGCCCTGTGCGGTTGGCGCCCTGCAGGCCGGGCGCGAGACCGACGATCAGGAGCGCGGCATCGGAGGCGCCGAACGCGGGAACCGGGGCGTTGAACCATTTCGGTTCGCGCGCGCGGTTTTCGGCGCGGAACTCTGCAAGGCGAGGGCAGAGGAGGCAGTCACGGTCCGGGATGCCAGCGGCCACCGAAATTGCGATCGGCGGCGCCAGCTTGCGGCCCTTTCGGTCAGCGATCCTCGAACTCGTCGTCATCTCCGCCGCGCGGTGCAATCGTGCTTCGCTGCAGGAACTGCGGCGGCGCGTGGCGTGGCTCGCGCCCCTCGCGCGGCTCTCTTGGCTCGCGTGGTGCGCGCTCCACCCGCTCGGAAGGATCGCGTCCGATCTTCGCTTGCAGCGTGACGAGATCAGCGAACACATCCGCCTGCCGGCGCAGTTCGTCGGCGATCATCGGCGGTTGCGTCGAGATTGTCGAGATCACAGTGACGCGGACGCCGCGGCGCTGCACAGCTTCCACCAGCGAGCGGAAGTCGCCGTCGCCGGAGAACAGCACGATCTCGTCGACATGCCCGGCGAGCTCCATCGCGTCGACCGCGAGCTCGATGTCCATGTTGCCCTTGATCTTGCGGCGGCCGGTCTGGTCGATGAATTCCTTCGTCGCCTTGGTGACGACGGTGTAGCCGTTGTAGTCGAGCCAATCGATCAACGGACGGATCGACGAGTATTCCTGATCTTCGATGATGGCGGTGTAGTAGAAAGCACGAATCAGGTTGCCGCGACCCTGAAATTCTTTGAGAAGTTTTTTGTAGTCGATATCGAACCCAAGCGTCTTTGCAGTGGCGTAAAGATTGGCACCGTCAATGAACAGCGCAATCTTGTGGTTTGTCGTCGGCATCAAGGTCCCACACTGAAGTTGGTCGGTTGAATTGTTGTCGCGGCTCTGGCCGCCATTTCTTGGCCGGTCAAGCAGATCGTTGGAGGGATTGCAACGCGGCAATTACGCAAACAGTTTGATCAAACCTGAAAATCGCGATTCTGTGGCCTTAACTTAAGTATATTAACTTAAGCAGTACTGATTATTCGGGCTCAGAGTCGCGCAATCTACGCGGGAGAGACGCTCGCAAATGCGCACCAGTTCAGTCGATTTGAGCGCAAATCAAGCCAAGTTTAAGGCGGCGTTGCAATTTACCCTTGCGATCCTGCGCCCGGCGTTATAGCTACCGGACCAACACACGAACACATCCATTTGATCGGAGCGACAGGCGATGGCGCGCGTCACCGTGGAAGATTGCATTGACAAGGTCGACAACCGGTTCGACCTGGTTCTCCTTGCCGCGCATCGTGCGCGCATGATCTCGTCCGGCTCGCAGCTGACGATTGATCGCGACAACGACAAGAACCCGGTAGTGTCGTTGCGCGAGATCGCCGAGACGACGATCTCGCCGGAGGATTTGCGCGAGGAGCTCGTGCATTCGCTGCAGCGGTTCGTCGAGGTCGACGAACCCGAGCCGGATACCGTCCCGCTGATCGGCTCGGCCGGTGCGAGCGTGGATGCCGACGACACCGAGATCGCGGTGGAACGCATGACCGAAGAGGAACTGCTGAAGGGCCTCGAAGGCCTGACGCCGCCGGAAGAGCAGCCGGAAGAGGACGAGTAAGCCGTCGTTCCGGCGAACAAATCCCTGACAAAGGCCCGGACATCGTCCGGGCCTTTGCTTTTATTGATATTTTTAGTCGCTTGCTTGCCCTTAACCGGAACTAGGGCAATATTGAAGGATCCGGTCCCTTAAGCTCTGCCGCAGGTTGCTTCCTCAAGGCCGCGCGCCGGCTTGGGGGCCGTAACGCCCATTTTCGTTTGTCCGCCAGCGGACGAACGCGGAGGGCACGAAGCGAGGTCGGATGGCGGTTCGGCGCCCGAGATCGAAGCAAATGGAAGCCGCGGCCGGCACGGTCGCGGAGGCGCCGCCGGCTGCGGTGACGACGCGCCCCGCCGGCACGCGCGCCCGCATGATGCGCCAGTACGACCTGGTCGATCGCGTTCGCGCCTACAATCCGGACACCGACGAAGACCTGCTCAACCGCGCCTATGTGTACGCGATGCGCGCGCATGGCGAGCAGACCCGCGCTTCGGGCGATCCTTACTTCTCGCATCCGCTCGAAGTCGCCGCGATCCTCACCAACCTGAAGCTCGACGACGCGACCATCGTCGCAGCGCTTCTGCACGACACGATCGAGGACACCGAGGCGACGCGCGCGGAGATCGACCAGATCTTCGGCCACGAGATCGGTCATCTGGTCGAAGGCCTCACCAAGCTGAAGAAGCTCGACCTCGTCACGCGCGAGGCGAAGCAGGCGGAGAACCTGCGCAAGCTGCTGCTCGCGATCGCCGACGATGTGCGCGTGCTGCTGGTGAAGCTCGCCGACCGCCTGCACAACATGCGCACGCTCGAGTTCGTGCCTGCGGCCTCGCGCAAGCGCATCGCCGAAGAGACGCTCGACATCTATGCGCCGCTCGCAGGCCGCATGGGCATGCAGTACATGCGCGAGGAGCTGGAGGATCTGGCATTCCGCGAGCTCGATCCCGGCGCCTATGCGGTCGTCACCGAGCGGCTGAACGCGCTGGCCGAACGCAACCGCAACCTGATCGGCGAGATCGAAAGCCAATTGCTGTCGAACCTCGCAAAACACTCACATGACCGCCGAGGTCAGGGGGCGTCGCAAGCGAGCCTTTTCGATCTGGACCAAGATGGAGCGGAAGTCGGTCGGCTTCGAGCAGCTTTCCGACATCTTCGGTTTTCGCGTCATCGTCGACAGCGTCGAGGATTGCTATCGCGCGCTCGGCATCGTGCACACCGCCTGGCCGGTGGTGCCCGGACGCTTCAAGGACTACATCTCGACGCCGAAGCAGAACGATTATCGCTCGATCCACACCACGGTGATCGGTCCCGGCAATCAGCGCGTCGAGCTGCAGATCCGCACGCGCGAGATGGCCGAGATCGCCGAACTCGGTATCGCCGCGCACGCGCTGTACAAGGACGGGATCGGCTCGCCGACCGAGCTCTTGAAGCGCGAGTCCAACGCCTACGCCTGGCTGCGGCATACGATCGAGGTGTTGGCCGAAGGGCTGAACCCGGAGGAATTCCTCGAGCACACCAAGCTCGAGCTGTTCCACGACCAGGTGTTCTGCTTCACGCCGAAGGGCAAGCTGATCGCGCTGCCGCGCAAGGCCAATGCCATCGACTTCGCCTATGCGGTCCACACCGACGTCGGCACCAGCGCCGTCGGCTGCAAGATCAACGGCAAGTTCGCCCCGCTCGCCTCCGAATTGCAGAACGGCGACGAGGTCGAGATCATGACATCGCCCGCGCAGTCGGCGCCGCCGGCCGCATGGGAGCAATTGGCGGTCACCGGCAAGGCGAAGGCGGCGATCCGCCGTGCGACCCGCGCTGCGATCCGCGACCAGTATGCGGGCCTTGGCCGGCGGATCGTCGAGCGGCTGTTCCAGCGCGCGAAGATGGAATACGCCGACGACAAGCTGAAGGGCGCGCTGCCGCGCCTTGCGCGCGCCTCGATCGACGACGTGATGGCCGCGGTCGGCCGCGGCGAGATGAAGGCGGCCGACGTCGCCCGCGCCGTCTATCCCGACTACAAGGAGGAGCGCGTCGCGCGCTTTGCGCCGGCGGGCGCCAGCAACAAGAAGACGAAGGTCACAGCCGCAGTCTCGAAAGGCGCGCACGGCCAGAGCCCGATCCCGGTCCGCGGCATCAACACCGACCTGCCGGTCCGTTTCGCGCCGAACGGCGGCGCGGTCCCGGGCGACCGCATCGTCGGCATCGTCACGCCGGGCGAGGGCATCACCATCTATCCGATCCAGTCACCCGCGCTGAAGGATTTCGAGGACATGCCGCAGCGCTGGCTCGACGTGCGCTGGGATGTCGACGAATTCGACGCCGCAGCGGTTTCCGGCCCGGCTGTTCGTGCAGCAGGTCAACGAGCCCGGCAGCCTGGCGCAGGTCGCGACCGTGATCGCCGAGCACGACGGCAATATCGATCACATTCACATGAGCCGGCGCTCGCCGGACTTCACCGAACTCACCATCGATCTTGAGGTCTATGATCTCAAGCATCTCAATGCCATTATCGCGCAGTTGCGCGCGAAAGCCGTGGTTGCGCGCGTCGAGCGCGTCAACGGCTGATCCTTAATCCTTCGCAAGCGAGTATCCGATGCCGCCAATTCCGCCGCTCCGCCTCGGGGTCAACGTCGATCATGTCGCGACGGTGCGCAACGCCCGGGCGATCGACAAGCCCGATCCCGTGCGCGCGGCGCTGCTCGCCATCGAGGCCGGCGCCGACGGCATCACCGCGCACCTGCGTGAGGATCGCCGCCACATCCGCGACGAGGACATGGCGCGGCTGAAGGCCGAGATCTCCAAGCCGCTGAATTTCGAGATGGCGGTGACCGACGAAATGGTCGCCATCGCGCTGAAGACGAAGCCGCACGCGGTGTGCCTGGTTCCCGAGCGGCGGCAGGAGATCACCACCGAAGGCGGTCTCGACGTGATCGGCCAGCACAACGCGCTGGTGCCGGTGATCGCAAAGTTCAAGGATGCGGGCGTGCGCGTGTCGCTGTTCATCGGCGCCGAGCCGTCGCAGATTGAAGCGGCCGTTCGCTCCGGCGCGCCGGTGATCGAGATCCATGTCGGCGCATGGTGCGAGGCGGTGGCGGCTGGCGAGCACGAACGCGCCGAACGCGAGTGGCAGCGCATCGTTGCGGGCGCCAGGCTCGCGAAGTCCGGCGGCCTCGAAGTTCACGCGGGCCACGGGCTCGACTACGAAACGGCAGAGACGATTGCCTCGCTTGGCGAGATCGTCGAACTGAACATCGGGCATTTCATGATCGGCGAGGCGGTGTTCGTCGGCCTTGCGCAGACCGTGAAAGATATGCGCGCGGCCATGGATCGTGGGCGATCACGCGCATGATGGCGAAAAGCGGACACCGGTTTTCGCGCAATGACGCAGGACACGGCGCATGATCATCGGCATCGGCTCCGACCTGGTCGACATCCGCCGGGTCGAAAAGGTGATCGAGCGGCACGGCGAGCGGTTTCTCGGCCGCATCTTCACCGAACAGGAGCGGGCGAGGGCCGAACGCCGGTCCGCCAACCCCCGGAACTATGTCGCGACCTATGCCAAGCGGTTTGCGGCCAAGGAGGCCTGCTCAAAGGCGCTCGGGACGGGGATCCGCCAGGGCGTCTGGTGGCGGGACATGGGGGTGATCAACCTCAAGGGCGGCAAGCCGTCCATGGCGCTGACGGGCGGAGCATTGGAACGGCTGAACAAAATGACGCCAGTGGGTCATATTGCTCAGATAGACCTGTCAATTACCGATGATTGGCCGCTGGCGCAGGCTTTCGTCATAATTTCGGCGGTGGCCGCAGGCAAGGACTGATCTCCGGGCGCGCCTGATGCTTCAAGGGGCCTCAGCGAATCAAATCTGGCAGTATTTTCAAGCGATTGGAGTGTTTCCCACCGCACTTTGATTGCGCCATTCGGTGCAACCGTCTAAGAGTGCGCGAGGCGCTTCGAGCCGCTTTCGATCGGCAATGGAATAGAGATGAGCGTGACGTCTGGGGCCAAATCCGAAAGCGGCATCGGTGAGACTATTCGTGTCGTCATCCATGCGCTGATCATTGCGCTGGTGATCCGCACCTTCCTGTTTCAGCCGTTCAATATCCCGTCCGGGTCGATGAAGGCGACGCTGCTGGTGGGCGACTACCTGTTCGTCTCGAAGTACTCCTACGGCTACAGCTACTACTCGATCCCGTTCTCGCCGCCGCTGTTCTCGGGCCGCATCTTCGGCTCCGATCCCGAGCGCGGCGACATCGTCGTGTTCCGCCTGCCGAAGGACGACTCCACCGATTACATCAAGCGGGTGATCGGCCTGCCGGGCGATCGCGTTCAGATGCGCGACGGCGTGCTTGAACATCAACGGCCGCGCGGTGCCGCGCGAGCGGATGCCGGACTTCATCGGCGAGGACCCGTGCGGTTCGGATGCGATCTCGCGCGTCAAGCGCTGGAAGGAGACGCTGCCCAACGGCGTCAGCTACGAGACGCTCGATTGCGTCGACAACGGCTTCTACGACAACACCATCGAATATGTGGTTCCGGCCGGCCACTTCTTCATGATGGGCGACAACCGCGACAACTCCACCGACAGCCGGGTGCTGTCCGCGGTCGGCTATGTCCCCTCGCAGAACCTGATCGGCCGAGCGCAACTGATCTTCTTCTCCATCGCCGAAGGTGAACAGGCGTGGCAGGTCTGGCGTTGGCCTTTCGCCGTTCGCTGGAATCGGCTGTTCTCCATTGTGCGATGAACGACGATCTGCCGGGCGATATTCCCCGAGCGAAAAGCCTTCAACACGCACGCGTGCCGCACGCGAGGCGCGGAAGGCGGCTGAAGCCGAGCTGAAGGCCGGGGCACCGGCAAAGCCTTCGAAATCGCCGAACAAAAAGACCGTCAAGGCCAAGAAGCGGCAGAAGAATCTGCGCAGCAAGGCGAAAGCGGTCGAGGAGCAGATCGGCCACGTCTTCGCCGATTCGGCATTGCTGACGACGGCGCTCACGCATGTTTCGGCCCTGAAGAACCCCTCCGATCGCTGGGGCAGCTATCAGCGGCTCGAGTTCCTCGGCGACCATGTGCTCGGTCTGGTCGTCTCGGACATGCTGTTTCGCGCCTATCCGAACGCCGATGAGGGCGAGCTGTCGAAACGCCTGTCCGACCTCGTCCGGCGGGAAACCTGCGCGGACGTGGCGAAAACCATGGGCCTGCTCGAGGCGATCAAGCTCGGCGCCGTCGGCGCGGGCGATGCGAGCGACCGCCTGCGCAAGTCCGTGCTGGGCGACATCTGCGAGGCGGTGATCGGCGCGGTCTATCTCGACGGCGGCTATCCGGCGGCGCAAAAGATGATCGAGCGCGCCTGGGCCGACCGGATGCGCAAGCCGATGCGGGCGCTGCGTGATCCGAAGACCGTGCTGCAGGAGTGGGCGCAGGGCAAGGGACTGCCGACGCCCAGCTACCGCGAGGTCGAGCGGACCGGGCCGCATCACGATCCGCAATTCCGCGTTGCGGTCGAACTGCCCGGGCATGGCAGTCCGCCGAAGGCGTCAGGGCAGCACCAAGCGCGCGGCGGAAAAGGCGGCGGCTCTTTCGCTGCTGAAGCGCGAAGGCGTGCCGGGCATCAACACGATGGTTGAGGCCGACAAGCGGCACGCGCTGCGGCTTCGTGGCGCTGATCGGCGCGCCGAACGTCGGCAAGTCGACCCTGGTCAATGCGCTGGTCGGCTCCAAGGTGACCATCGTCTCGAAGAAGGTGCAGACCACGCGGGCGCTGATCCGCGGCATCGTCATCGAAGACAAGCTCGCAAATCATCCTGGTCGACACGCCCGGCATCTTTGCACCGAGGCGGCGGCTCGACCGGGCGATGGTGACGACGGCCTGGAGCGGCGCGCACGACGCCGATCTCGTCTGCCTGCTGCTCGACGCCAGGAAAGGGATCGACGAGGAGGCGGACGCCGTTTTCGACAGGCTGGACCAGGTCAAGCATCCGAAATTCCTGGTCATCAACAAGATCGACACGGTCGCGCGCGAAACGCTGCTCGCGCTGGCGCAGCCGGCCAACGAGCGGCTGGCGTTCGAAGCGACGTTCATGGTCGCGGCCATTTCCGGCGACGGCGTTGCCGATCTGCGCATCGGCGATGGCCAAGGCGGTTCCGGAAGGCCCGTTCCTCTATCCGGAAGACCAGATGTCGGACGCGCCGATGCGGCACCTCGCGGCCGAGATCACCCGCGAGAAGATCTACCGCAAGCTGCATCAGGAACTGCCGTATCAATCGACCGTCGAGACCGAGCCATACACCGAGCGCAAGGACGGCTCGGTGCGGATCGAGCAGACGATCTTCGTCGAGCGTGAAAGCCAGCGAAAGATCGTGCTGGGCAAGGCGGGGGCGACCATCAAGGCGATCGGCGCCGACGCCAGGCGGGAACTGACCGAAATTGTCGGCCATCCGGTGCACCTGTTCCTGTTCGTGAAAGTGCGCGAGAACTGGGGCGACGATCCCGGACCGCTATCGCGAAATGGGACTGGAATTCCCGAAGGAATGATCGGAGCTGGAATGACTGTTCCGAACAACGTTCTGCGGTTTGAGGCCCTGCTCTACCTCTCGCTGCTGCTTGACGCGCTGACGGCCGCGTTCTTCGGCATTGCGCCTGACACTGCGACCGCACCGGCATCGCCGGCCTTGAATCTGTTCACTGCGCTCTTCATCGCGGCGCTCGTTTTCCTGGTCTGGCTCGCGGCGCGGCGGCGAAAGAACTGGGCGTGCTGGACTGTGTTTGGATTTTTCGCGCTGTCGGTCGTCCTGTACATCGCGTCGTTCGGCGAGATGACGTTCGGCGTCAAAACCGTCTTCGAGATCCTTTCGATCGTGTTTTCGGCCGCAGGCTTCTATTTCGCGTTTCACGCCAGACGCGCGCCGGTGGTTCACGTCGTAAAATCCTCAAGGCCGCTGCAAACCCCGCGCGGAATCCTGTAAGCTTCCACGCCATGGAATGGACCGACGACGGCATCGTTCTGGGCGTTCGGCGGCACGGCGAGGGCAGCGTCATCGCCGAACTGCTGACGCGCGAGCATGGGCGCCATCTCGGCCTGGTGCGCGGCGGAACCAGCGCGCGGATGCGGCCGGTGCTGCAGCCCGGCAACACGGTGCGGGCGGTGTGGCGCGCGCGGCTGGACGAGCATCTTGGCAACTACGCGATCGAAGGACTGACGCTGCGTGCGGCGAACCTGTTCACCGCATCGCACGCGGTCTACGGCGTGACGCACCTGGCTTCGATTGCAAGGCTGCTGCCGGAGCGCGATCCGCACGAAAACATCTATGAGATGGTCGAGGCCGCCCTGAACGATTTCGACGACGCGCGGCATGCGGCCGTGCAGCTTGCGCGGTTTGAACTGGCGATGCTGGCGGAGCTGGGTTTCGGCCTCGATCTGTCAACCTGCGCCGCCACCGGCGCCACCGACGATCTCATCTACGTCTCGCCGAAATCCGGTAGCGCCGTCTCGCGCAGCGCCGGCGAGCCCTGGCGCGACAAGCTGTTGCGTCTGCCGGCATTTCTGCGCGACGACGCCGGCGACCCGTCCGAGCCGCTGACCGACGACGACCTGCGCGACGGCTTTGCGCTGACCGGCATGTTCCTGCTGCGGCATGTGCTGGAGCCGCGCGGGCAGACGCACTCCGACGCGCGCGACGGATTTATCGCCGCGGTGTTGCGGCGACGCGCGCTCGTTCCAAATTGAATCGCGTCTGCGACGCGAGCACGCGCGGAAGCGTCAATCGGATTGCCGGACGACCTCTCAGAGTCCACCCGACCGGCCGCTCAATAAAAATGATGGCGGCGGTGATGGTGATGATGGTGATGGCGGCGTGGCCCGTAGTGATCCGTAATAGCGCGGGCCGGGCACCCAGTAGCAGGACTGCACCCAGCGCCAGCCGTTCCAGACCGGACGGCAGACGGTGCGAACGTCCTGGACCAGGCCGTTCTGGCGGCGGCTCCAAGACCCGCGGCACCCGGCAGCGGCATGGCTTCGGCGCGGCCGGCGACAAGTGATGATGCGGCCAGCGATCGACAGAGCGGCGGCGGCGGCAACAAGCAAACGGCGCATTCTCGAATCTCCCTCCCGACATGATACGCGTCTCAAGAGCGTTCATGAAGTCCTTGCAGTATTTATCGAAATTGCGAGCAAGTGATGGCGGAGTCATTCATTTCTTGTTCATCGGCGCGCGCCCCGTTTATTGCGGTGGCATGGGCAAATCACTGATTCCCCCGGAACCGCCTGAGGTTCACGAAATTCCGCTGCGCGAGGCGCTGGAAGAGCGCTATCTCGCCTATGCGCTCTCGACCATCATGCACCGCGCGCTGCCGGACGCGCGCGACGGCCTGAAGCCGGTGCACCGGCGCATCCTTTACGGCATGCGCCTGTTGCGGCTCGATCCGGGCACGACGCCAAAGAAATCGGCCAAGATCGTCGGCGACGTGATGGGCAGCTTTCATCCGCACGGCGACCAGTCGATCTATGACGCGATGGTGCGGCTCGCGCAGGATTTTGCCTCGCGCTATCCGCTGATCGAGGGCCAGGGCAATTTCGGCAATATCGATGGCGACAATCCTGCGGCCTATCGCTACACCGAAGCGCGGCTCACCGAAGTCGCGCGTCTGCTGCTCGACGGCATCGACGAGGACGCGGTCGATTTCCGTCCGAACTACGACGGATCGACGCGGGAGCCGTCGGTCCTTCCCGGCGCGTTTCCCAACCTGCTCGCGAACGGCGCGCAGGGCATCGCCGTCGGCATGGCGACCTCAATTCCGCCGCACAACGCGGCCGAGCTTTGCGACGCAGCGCTGCATCTCATCGACAAGCCGACGGCGAAGTCGCGCAGCCTGCTGAAATACGTCAAGGGGCCGGACTTTCCGACCGGTGGCATTGTCGTCGATTCGCATGAATTGATTGCGGAGGCCTATACGACCGGCCGCGGCTCGTTCCGGGTGCGCGCGAAATGGACGCAGGAAGAGGGCTCGCGCGGCACCTGGGTCGTGGTCGTTACGCGAGATTCCGTGGCTGGTGCAGAAGTCGCGGCTGATCGAGCGGATCGCCGAGCTCTTGAACGAGAAAAAGCTGCATCTGGTCGGCCGACATCCGCGACGAGTTGGCCGAAGACGTGCGCATCGTCATCGAGCCGAAGTCGCGCAACGTCGATCCCGAGCTGATGATGGAGTCGCTGTTCAAGCTGACCGAGCTTGAAAGCCGCATCTCCTTGAACATGAACGTGCTGATCAAAGGGCGCGTTCCGAAGGTCGTCGGCCTCGCGGAAGTCCTGCGCGAATGGGTCGATCATCGCCGCGATGTGCTGATCCGCCGTTCGCGCTTTCGCCAGGGGCAGATCGAGGCCCGCCTCGAAGTGCTCGGCGGCTACCTGATTGCGTACCTGAACCTCGACAAGGTCATCAAGATCATCCGCACCGAGGACGAGCCGAAGCCGGTGCTGATCAAGACGTTCAAGCTGACCGACGTCCAGGCCGACGCGATCCTCAACATGCGGCTGCGCTCGTTGCGCAAGCTCGAGGAAATGGAGATCCGCACCGAGGACAAGGATCTGCGCGCCGAGTTGAAGGGGATCAAATCGGTGCTCGCGTCCGAAGAGGAGCAGTGGAAGCGCGTCGCCGACGAGATCAAGAAGGTGCGCGAAACGTTCGGCCCGAAGACGCCGCTCGGCAAGCGTCGCACGCAGTTTGCGGACGCGCCGGAGCACGACCTTGCCGCGATCGAGGAGGCGCTGGTCGAGCGCGAGCCGATCACCGTGGTCGTGTCCGAGAAGGGCTGGGTGCGGACGCTGAAGGGACAGGTCGAGGATCTCTCCAGCCTGGCCTTCAAGACCGACGACAAGCTCGGCTTTGCGTTCTTTGCCGAGACCACGTCGAAGCTGCTGCTGTTCTCGACCAACGGCAAGTTCTACACGCTCGACGCCTCGAAGCTGCCGGGCGGGCGCGGCCACGGCGAGCCGATCCGCCTGTTCATCGACATGGAGCAGGACGCCGACATCGTCACGCTGTTCGTCAACAAGGGCGGCCGCAAATTCCTGGTCGCGAGCCGCGACGGGCAGGGGTTTATCGTCAATGAGGACGACTGCGTCGGCAACACGCGCAAGGGCAAGCAGGTGCTGAACGTGTCGCCGCCGAACGAAGCGCGCGCCGTGGCGCTCGTCGTCCGGCGACACGGTCGCGACGATCGGCGAGAACCGGAAGATGCTGATCTTCCCGATCGAGCAGGTGCCGGAGATGGCGCGGGGCAGGGGCGTGCGGCTGCAGAAGTACAAGGACGGCGGCCTGTCCGACATCGCGACGTTTGCGGCAGCCGACGGCCTCACCTGGCGCGATTCCGCCGGCCGCGAGTTCTCGGCGACGATGAAGGAGCTGGCGGACTGGCGCGGCAACCGCGCCGACGCCGGGCGGCTGCCGCCGAAAGGCTTTCCGAAGTCGAACAGGTTCGGACAGGCGATCTCCTGAGATGACCGGGGCGGGTCGCACGCGGCCCGACGTGCTGGCGCACACGCGCTTTCTTGCGCGCAAGGTCGAGCTGGAAGGGCTCCCGCACGCAGGAGCTCTTCACGCGCATCTGGCAGACCAATCTTTGGGGCGCCGACACCTCGGCGTCGGGACTAGGCTCGGAAGATGCCGCGACCGCCACGCTGCGGCGGGAGTTGCCGAGGCTTCTTCGGCAGCTCGAGATCGAAACGCTGCTCGATCTGCCGTGCGGCGATTTCGGCTGGATGAGCCGGACCGAACTCGGCCTGCAAGAATATCTCGGCGGCGACATCGTCGCCGAGCTTGTCGCGGAGAATTCGCGCCGCTATGCGACGGCCGACGGGCGCATCGGTTTCGCCCATCTCGATCTGTTGACCGATCCGCTTGCCGGCGATGGACGCGATCCTCTGCCGGGATTGCCTGGTGCATCTGTCGTTTGCAAACATCACGCGCGGCGCTGGCGCAGTTTCGCGCGAGCGGATCGCGCTTTCTGATCGCGACCACTTTTACCGATCATCTCCAGAATGACGGATGCCGCCGACGGCGACTGGCGGATGCTGAACCTGACCGCTGCGCCGTTCCACCTGCCGCAGCCCCTGGCGCTCCTCAACGAGGGCTGCACCGAGGGCGGCGGGGCCTATGCGGACAAGTCGCTGGGCGTCTGGAACCTGGCCGAGCTTGAGGTAACGGCGCAGGGCGGCGAAGCGCCTCAGCACTTCACCGCCTGCATCGCTTGCGGCTCCTCGAACATGGCCGGTTGGCGGATCAGCCTGACGGCCGGCGACATGAGGATGACCAGCGCCTGCGCGCCAAATCCCGCCACCGCCAGATAGAAGCACGCCTCGGCGCCATAGCTGCTGCCGACCAGTGCTCCGAGCGCCGGCGCCGAGCGGGCGCGCGCCATAGGCCATGATGTTGATCGCGGAGACGCGGCCCAGCAGGCTCGGCGGCGTCACCGATTGCCGCAGCGTCGTGGTGCTGATCACCCACAGGATCGGACCGGCGCCGAGCAGGAAGAAGCTCAATCCCGCCAGCAGCGATGACGGAACGAATGTCGTGAGCGCCATCACCACCGCTGCGACGAAGCCGGCGATCGGGCCGATCGCGATCACAGTGCCGAACGGCAAGCGCTTGATGACGCGCGTTGCCAGCAATGCGCCGACCACCATCCCGGCGCCATACATCCCGAGCGTCACGCCGACACCTGTTGCCGAGAGGTCAAGCGCCCGGACAGCGTAGGGGACGAACACCGCCAGGATCAGGAACGAAGCGGTGTTGAAGATGAACTGGGTGATGAACACCGGGCGCAGCAAGGCGTGCTGGAAGACGAAGCTTGCGCCCTCCTTGATCTCCCGCAGCGGATGCCGGCGCGGGGTCGGCGGCGCGCGCGGGCTCGAAGATCCCGGCGAGCAGGACGACCGCCATGACAGACAGCGCGGCGGCGAAGCCGAATGCGGGCGCTGCCGCCAATCCATCCAACCAGGACGCCGCCCAGCGCCGGCCCGGCCGCGAACGCCACCGTGCGGGCAAGTTCGATCCGCGCGTTGGCGGCGGGCAGCGTGGCCGGCGGCACCAGCGATGGGCACCAGTGCGGGCGCCGCGACGCTGTAGACCACCGTTCCGCAGACGGCGACGAAGCCGATCAAGGCGAGAAGGTTCAGGGTCAGCAGGTTCGACCAGATCAGGACGAGAATGCCGAAGAGGGCGAGCGCGCGCAGCGCCTCGGCGCCGGCCATCAGCCACCGCCGCGACATGCGATCGGCCAGCCACCCCGCCGGAATGGCGAACAGCACGAACGGCAAGGTCAGCGCCGTCTGCAGCAAACCGGTTTCTCCCTCGCCGACGCCGAGCATGAGCACGGCGACGATGGGAGCGGCGGCCAGCGCGATCTGTTCGGCGGACTGGGCCGCGAGGTTTGACCAGGCGAGGCGGTTGAAGGTTGGCGGCAGCGAAGCGTCGGTTGCGTGGGTCATGGCTGGTCCTGCGATGCGGATCGTTGCGCCATAGAAAGCCGATCGCTTCGCCGAACCCACCCGTTTCCCGACGTGTGTCAGACCGGGGACAAGGTGGACGGGCGTTCGAAGACATCGTGGACACTCTCGGGCTAGATGCTTTTGCGAATTAGTTGCAACTAGGTCGAATCCGGACTATGTTCTGATCGAGAGCGGTCTGGAGAATTGCAATGTCGATGTGTTTGACGCGGCGGGTCGCCGTGATTGGCGGCCTGTTTGCCGCGGTAGGGTTGTCGTCGGGCCAGGCGCTGGCCCAGGCGGGAACGGCAAACCCTTCCGCGTGGTGACGACCTTCACGGTCATCCAGGACATCGCGCAGAACGTCGCCGGCTACGCCGCTGATCGTGGAATCGATCACCAAGCCCGGCGCGGAAATCCACGACTACCAGCCGACGCCGCTGGACGTCGTGCGCGCGCAGGCTGCCGACCTCGTGCTCTGGAACGGCTTCAACCTCGAGCGCTGGTTCGAGAAATTCTTCGAGAACGTGAAGGAGGTGCCGAGCGCTGTCGTCTCGGACGGCATCGAGCCGATGGGCATTGCCGAAGGACCCTACACCGGCAGGCCCAACCCGCACGCGTGGATGTCGCCGAAGAATGCGCTCGTCTATGTCGAGAACGTGCGCAAGGCGCTGGTGCAGCACGATCCGAAGAATGCCGAGACCTACAACAAGAATGCGGCGGCCTATTCGGCGCAGATCCGTGCGATCGACGAGCCCTTGCGCAAGCGGCTCGATGCGATCCCCGCCGACCAGCGCTGGCTGGTGTCGAGCGAGGGTGCGTTCAGCTACCTCACGCGCGACTACAACATGAAGGAAGCCTATCTCTGGCCGATCAACGCCGACGAGCAGGGAACGCCGAAGCAGGTGCGACGCGTGATCGACCTCGTCCGCAAGAACAAGATCCCGGTGGTGTTCTCGGAAAGCACGATCTCCGACCGGGCCGCCAAGCAGGTCGCGCGCGAAACCGGCGCGCGCTACGGTGGCGTGCTGTATGTCGACTCGCTCAGCGCCGCCAACGGGCCGGTGCCGACCTATCTCGACCTCCTGAAGGTCACGGTCGAGACGATCGCCAAGGGCTTTGGCAAATGAACGGTTTTGGCAAATGAACATGATGACGAGCGCCGCGAACGCCGCGTCGAACGACTTCAACGGTCTCGGCGCGAGCATTTCGGTGCGCGGGCTCGCCGTCACTTATGCGACCGGCCTCACGGCCGTGCACGACGCATCGTTCGAGCTCGATCCCGGCACCATCTGCGCGCTGGTCGGCGTCAACGGCAGCGGCAAGTCGACGATCTTCAAGGCGATCATGGGTTTCGTCACCCCGGCCGCGGGCGAGATCAAGCTGTGCGGCCGTCCGGTCGCGGAAGCCATCAGCCGCAACATCGTCGCCTACGTGCCGCAGAGCGAGGACATCGACTGGAATTTTCCGGTGCTGGTCGAGGACGTGGTCATGATGGGCCGCTACGGCCACATGAATTTCCTGCGCATGCCCTCGCGCGCCGACCGCTACAAGGTGGATGCGGCGCTTGAGCGCGTCGGCATGAGCGAGTTCCGCACCCGGCAGATCGGCGAACTCTCCGGCGGCCAGAAGAAGCGGGTGTTCCTCGCGCGCGCGCTGGCGCAGGAGGGGCGCATCATCCTGCTCGACGAGCCGTTCACCGGCGTCGACGTGAAGACCGAAACGGCGATCATCGCGCTGCTGCGCGAACTGCGCGCAGCCGGCCACCTGATGCTGATCTCCACCCACAATCTCGGCAGCGTGCCGGATTTCTGCGACCAGGTCGTGCTGCTCAATCGCACGGTGCTTGCGGCAGGTCCGACCGCGCAGGTGTTCACCCAGGCCAACCTCGAGCGCGCGTTCGGTGGCGTCCTGCGTCACTACGACCTCGGCGGCCCGGCCTTGCACGACGATGCGGACCCGCGCCATCTCACCGTGTTGACCGACGACGAACGGCCGCTGGTGATCTACGGCAATGGCAAGGAAGCGCCGCGATCGCCGCCGCGCAGCCGGACGATGCGAAGAAGAAGCCATGATCGCCGAGCTGCTCGTCCCGTTCTCCTACGACTACATGCTGAAGGCGATGTGGGTGAGCGCGCTGGTGGGCGGCGTCTGCGCCTTCCTCTCCGCCTATCTGATCCTGAAAGGCTGGTCGCTGATGGGCGACGCGCTGGCGCACTCGGTCGTGCCGGGCGTCGCGGGCGCCTACATCCTCGGCTTTCCCTTCGCGGTCGGCGCCTTCTTCACCGGCATTCTGGCCTCGCTCGGCATGGCGTTCGTGCGCCAGCACACGAAGCTGCGCGAGGATGCGGTGATCGGCCTCGTCTTCACGTCGCTGTTCGCGCTCGGCCTCTTGCTGGCTTCGATCTGGCCGACCTCGGTCAGCGTGCAGAGCATCGTGCTCGGCAACATCCTGGCGATCTCGGACGAGGACGTGGTGCAGGTCGCGATCATTTCCGCCGTTTCGCTCGGCGTTCTGCTGCTGAAATGGAAGGACCTGATGATCGTGTTCTTCGACGAGGCCTATGCCCGCAGCATCGGCCTCAACACGACCTTGCTGAAGGCGATGTTCTTCACGCTGCTGTCGGCCTGCACGGTGGCCGCGCTGCAGACGGTCGGCGCCTGCCTCGTCATCGCCATGGTGGTGACGCCCGGCGCGACGGCCTATCTGCTGACCGACCGCTTCGGCCGGCTGATCGCGATCAGCGTGCTGCTCGGAGCGGGCACGAGCTTTGCCGGCGCCTACATCAGCTACTTCCTCGACGGCGCCACCGGCGGCGTCATCGTCACGCTGCAGACGCTGTTGTTCCTGGTCGCCTTCTATCTGGCGCCGAAACACGGCGTGCTGGCGGCGCGGCGCCGGCGCATGAGCGTCGTGGGAGCGGCATCATGAGCGCCGTCGTCGACTGGTTCGTCGTGCCGCTCAGCTATCCCTTCATGCAGCGCGCGCTGATCGTGGCGATCCTCGTTGGCGCGGTGTGTGCGGTGCTGTCCTGCTATCTGGTGCTGAAAGGCTGGTCGCTGATGGGCGACGCGGTCTCGCATGCGGTGCTGCCGGGCATCGTCGTCGCCTATGTGGTCGGCCTGCCGCTGGCCGTCGGCGCGTTCGTTGCCGGGCTGTCGTGCGCGCTGCTCACCGGCTACCTGAAGGAGATCGAGCCGGGTGAAGGAGGACACGGTGATGGGCGTCGTGTTTTCCGGCATGTTCGGTTTCGGCCTCGTCATCTTCACCAAGGTGGAGACCGACCAGCACCTGCTGCACATCCTGTTCGGCAACATGCTCGGCGTGACGCGTGCAGGATCTGATCGAGACGGCGGTGATCGCAGGCGGCACGCTCGCCATCGTCCTTTTCAAGCGGCGCGACCTGCTGCTCTACTGCTTCGATCCCAATCATGCGCGCGCCATCGGCCTGCCGGTGCGGTGCTGCACTACGGCCTGCTGGTGCTGCTGGCGCTGACCATCGTCGCCTCGCTGAAGGCGGTCGGCATCATCCTCGTCATCGCCATGCTGGTCGCGCCCGGCGCGATCGCCTACCTGCTCACCGACCGGTTCGATCGCATGCTTGTGATCGCGACCGCCGTCGCTGTCGGCGCCTCGGCGTTCGGCACGCTGCTCAGCTTCCACATCGATGCGCGCGACCGGCGCCTGCATCGTGCTGGTGCAGGCGGGCGTGTTCGTGGTGGCGTTCCTGTTTGCGCCGAAGCGGGGCCTGATCGCAGCGGCGCGCGCCACGCGGCGTGCGGCCGCGCAGCCGAGCGCCTAGACCTGGCAGCAGGCGGCACTGATCGCCGCGGCGCCGCAACCAGCGCGAAATTCCATAAATTCAAGGTGGTCGGTGACGTCCGCTTGGTGAGCGTTCCGGACTCAAGCCGGACATCGCGTGAGGTCCGAGCACTGCGCCATCACCGCGTCGCTGATCGAAACCTGTAAGCTGAACGACGTCGATCCGCTCGCCTAGGCTGTACGTTGACGACCCCGCCACGACGTGGCGCTTTGGCAAAACACACGCCAGGTAGTGCTGCTTACGCGCAGCAACCTGCCTTTTAACAGCGGCGGCGTTTTGCTGCTGCGAGCGCGCCGCCGGCAGGCGGTCTGCCCAGGAACGATCAACGGGCGGCGAGGTTATGTTCGTGTGCCAGTTTTCCCCGGCACCTCTGTGTGTTAATGGACCGGCGCTTTAGCGTCGGGGGGCTTCCCGCGTTGCGTTAGTGAGGAAGCATGAGCGCCATGGCGCGAACGACATATCGCCGGTCGCTGGGTTCGAATGCCGCGCGTTCGACGAACCCCGAAGAGATCAGCAGCATGTAGCCTGCACGTCCGGGCCGTCCACGGATTTCTCCTGTAAATGATCCCCTCCCATTGTTTTTGTCCGATCTCCAGGATCAGCCTGATCTGAAGAATTTAAGCCGTTTGCGGCAAGCCAATGGACAAGCATCCTAGCACGGGTTCTGGCCGGTGGCTTGGTGGTTTCGGCATTCGCGATCCTCGTATCGATTGGGAAGCGCGACCAGGGATCAAGCACACGCAGCCCGCCTCGAACCAACCGGCTACGCGCCAAATACTGCTGAACGATGATCCGGCCCGCGCATCGGACCCAGAGACGCCGGCGAGCGTCAATAGCGAGCGCGCCGCAATTGGGAACACCGAGCCGCGAGGACATCGTAAGCGACAATCACACCGCGCAGCGGAGTCAGGCCCCGGCCGCACGTACAGGGAATGAAGGAGCTGCGCCGTCGAAAACGCTCGATGCCGAAACGCTGGCAGCGTTGATGACACGCGCCAAGAGCATGCTGGCGCTCGGCGACATCGCCGCGGCGCGATTGCTGCTTGAACGCGCCGCCACCGCGCAGGACGCAACTGCCGCTTTCCTGTTGGCGCAGACCTATGATCCGGCTGTGCTCGGAGTGCGCGATACACGGAGCGTCACCCCCGACCCTGCGATGGCGCGCGACTGGTACCGCAAGGCCGCCAGCTTAGGCTCGGCGGACGCGCAACAGCGGCTCACTCAACTTCAGAACTAACTTTTGCAAGTCGGGAGGTTTCGATGCGTCAGTACCTCAGAATGTTTACCGCGATGATCATGATGGCTTCCAGTGTTGTGGCTCATGCTGAACAGATCGACTATAACCCGGCCAAAGTCAGCGACAGCCTGAAGGCGATTTTCCAGTTCGGCTCGGTCTCGACCAAGAAGGCGCTAAACGCCAACACGGTCACGCTGCTTACCGGCACGATCGGCGGCACCTATGTGCAGTTCGGCGCCGACCTCGCTTCCATCCTTGACGACGGCGGTAAACTGCGCGTCCTGCCGATCGTCGGTCGAGGTTCGGTGCAGAGCGTCGCCGACATCCTTTTCCTGAAGGGCGTCGATCTCGGCATCGTGCGCGCCGACACGCTCGACTATCTGGAGAAGAAGGCCTTTGCCAACGACATCAAGAAGCGGTTCACCTATGTGACCAAGCTCTACAATGAGGAGATGCAGGTCCTCGCACCAAAGACCATCAAAAGTCTGAACGATCTCGAAGGTAAGACGGTGAGCGTCGACCTGCCCAATGGCGGCACGTTTGTGACGGCACTGACCGTTTTTGAGCGGCTCGGGATCAAGGCGAACTTCGTCTATATTGAGCAGCGGATCGCAATGGAAAAATTGAAGAAGGGCGACCTCGACGCCGTCATCGTAGTTGGCGGTAAGCCGTATTTGTCTGTCACCACCTTCAATAATGATGGCCGCTTTCATCTGGCTGCGGTGGATTATTTGAAGCCCCTGCAGAGCGATTATCTGCCGGCGACGCTGACTTCGAAGGACTATCCGAACCTGATTCCCGAGGGGGAGACGGTGGACACGATCGCAGTGCCGTCAGTACTTGCAGCCTACAATTGGGAACCCAATACTGAACGCGGTCGCAAACTTGCTCTATTCGTTGATGCCTTCTTCAAGAAATTCGCCGCTTTGCAGAATCCGCCCTTTCATCCCAAATGGAAGGAGGTTTCCCTGCCGGCGCCGCTCACCGGCTGGAATCGCCTACCGCTCGCGCAGCAATGGCTCGACAAACACGGCGTCGAACCGCTAAAGCAACGCTTTGAGGCATTCCTGCAAGAGAACCCAGCCGCCGCTAACATCCAGTCGGAGGCCGACAAGGAAGCACTATTCCGGCAATTTCAGGCCTGGGGGGCGGGAAGGAACGCACAGGCACAGGCTGGCTCGCAGGTGGGCTCCAAGAAGGTTCGAGACCGGGACCATGCCTCCCAATCCGCAACGCAAGCTGCCCCTCTACGCCACCCGCCCCGCCGATCGCATCCTGCAAGGCGGGCACGTGGTACCTTGACCGAGCAAGGCGCGGCGACCGAATGCGAGCAGCATGGCTACCGCCGCGACCTGCCGACCCGGACGCCTGCAACCGAGCAAGCGAGGAAGCCTGGCGGAACCCGTTCCCCGGCGCCACTCCGCCCCCCGGCGCCACTCAAGGCATCT
>CAVWTB010000074.1:0-27265 GCA_963757845.1 uncultured Alphaproteobacteria bacterium | reverse complement strand
CCGTGCTGCCCTGTGCAATCGCCCTTCCCATTGGCCAGGACATAGACACGCTCGGCCAGACTGACCACCGCCTGCATCACGTGCTCGGTCAAAAGGATGGTCACGCCGCTGTCGCGAATGGCGCGAACGATTGGAAACCGGTCTTCGTCGACTTCGGTCGGATTAGAGTCCCGCCATCACCTCGTCGAGCAGAACCAGTCTTGGGATCGGTGGCGAGCGCCTTGGCCAGCTCGAGGCGCTCTTGCGCCGCCACAGTCAGAGCTGGCGGCGGGCTGATCCAGCCGATGCTCCAACCCGACGCGGCGGGCGACGGCCTCCGCCATGCGCGAGCGCTTCGCGGCGAGCGGGCCGGTGGAGATGCGCACCAACGGCGATATTCTCGCGAACGGTCAGCTGCTCGAACGGCTGGACGATCTGGAACGTTCGCGTCAGTCCGCGCGTGCAGATCAGGTGAGGCGCAAGGCGGGTGATCTCGGCCCCGCCGAACCGGACCGAGCCTGCATCAGGCCGCACGAAGCCGCTGATCGCCGCGAATAACGTAGTCTTGCCTGCGCCATTGGGGCCGATCAGCGCGACGATCTCCCCTCCGCGACATCGAGCGCTGCGTCGTCCACCGCGGCCAGCCCGCCGAAGCGCTTGCTGAGATTGCGCACCTCAAGCATCTGCGGTCTCCCGCTCGGGCTTCGGTTTGCGACTGAGAGATTCCGGCAAGGCCGTTTGGCAGGAAGCGAAGCGCAAGGATCAGCAGGACGCCATAGAGCACAAGGTTGAGCCCTGGCGCATTGCCGGTGATCTGCTTCGCGATCTCACCCACGGCGTGCAGTACGACAGCGCCGAACAGCGGACCGAAGATCGTCCCCATGCCGCCGATGATCGCTACCAGCAGCGCCTCAATCGACATGGCAGGACCGAAGGCTATGTGGCTGTCCACAAACAGAAAATTCTGCACGTAGAACACGCCGACAGTCGCTGCCATGGCGGCCGAGAGCATGAGCGCAAGCACTTTCGTGCGGACGAGATCGACGCCCACCGCCTGCGCGCCGTCCTCGTTCTCACGCAGCGCGATCAGTCGCGCGCCGAAGCGCGAGCTTTCCAGCCAGAGTGCTATCAGACACCCGCCGGCAACCAGCCCCCACACGATCAGATAGAAAATCCGGCGGTCGCCGAATTGAAAATTCGCGGCGCCGTGCGCGAGCGGAACGAGCATGCCGAAACCGCCACCGGTATACTCGAACGAGGCGATCAGCACCCGCGCAACTTCGGCGAAGGCAAGCGTGACGAGCGCGAAATACGCGCCGCGCAGCCGATAGCGAAAGACCAGGAAGCCAAGCACGCCGCCAACCAGCGCGGTCAATGCGATTGCGATGGTGCCGGCAAGGTAGGCGTTGAGCCCGTGCCTGACCTGCAGGATCGCGGTGCCGAAAGCGCCGCCGCCGAAGAACAGCGCGTGCCCGAACGAGAACTGGCCGCCGTATCCGCCCAGCACATTCCAGGCCTGGCCGAGGAAGGCGAACATCAGGACCAGCAGCCAGAACGACAGCCAGAACTCCGACTGCACGACGAACGGCACGGCGAGCAACGCCACAAGCAGCACACAGCCTGCAATCTTCGTGCTCATGCCCGCGCCCCGAACAGTCCGGTTGGACGGAACAGGATGACCAGAATGAACATGGCGAAGATACCGATCTGTCCGAGGCTTTCGCCGAGATAGAGCCCGCACAGGCCCTCGATGACGCCGAGCAGCAGGCCGGCGAACAGCGCGCCGATGAAGCTGCCCATCCCGCCCAGCACAACCGTCGTGAAGGCAACCAGCACGAACGCGTATCCGACCTGTGGCGTCACGTAGAAAGTCGGCAACAACAGACACGCCGCGGCTGCGACCATCGCCGTGCCGATCCCGAACGTCATGGCGTAAATGTGCTCGACACGCACCCCGACAAGCCTTGCGCCTTCCCGCTCGCGCGCGACCGCGCGGATCGCCTTGCCAAGGTCTGTGAAGGTCATGAGCGCCCAGAGCAGCGCTCCGAACGCGAGCGCGCCGAAGAACGCGATGACCTTGGCGATCGGCATGAATGCGACGCCGAGATCGATGACCTCGAACGCATAGCGGCTGTCGATCGAGCGCGTCGTCGACGTCCAGAGCCAGAGCGCGAGATTGTCGATGACGATGGCAAGCCCCAGCGTGACGAGAAGGACATTCTCGTCCCGCCCATGCCAGGCCGGCTGAACCACGAAGCGCTGAAGCAGATAGCCGAGGGCGAAGAACGCCGGCATCAGCACCAGCATGGCGACGTAAGGATCGACGCCGCCGAGCGTGTAGAGAAAGAACGCCGCGTAGAGCGCCAGCATGAGCAGGCTGCCGTGCGCGAAGTTGATGATGTGCAACACGCCATAGATCAGCGTCAAACCGAGGGCGGTGAGTGCGTAGACCGCACCCAGCGCCACTCCGTTGAGGACCGCCGGAAGGAACAACCCGCTGAACATAACCTTGCGCGGCCAGGCGTTTGCGTCAGCCCTGTGGAATCGGGAAAACCACCTTCGCCGAGGCGAACTCGGCTGGATGGATGACCTCCACATTGCCTTTCAGTATCTGGGTATTGGCCGGCTGCGCACCCTCGTTCTGGCCATTCACGAACTTGGTCGCGCCGTACGGCATGATGTGATCCCCGTAGGTCGAGGCAGCGAGCGCTTCGGTCAGAGCGGCCCGCGTCGGCGCGCTCGCGCGCTCCAATGCATCGGCCAACACGCGCATGCATGAATAGTTCAGCATCAGTTCGTAGGTCAGGTCATAGCCTTTGTCGGCGACCTTCCTGGTGAACGCCTTGGAGAGCTCCTTCGTCGGATTGTACCAATGGTTACAATCCATGATGTGATCGGCCGCATCCGGATACTGTTTGGCGAACGCGATATTCGAAGCTGCGCCGCCAAGCACGGCGTAGATACCAACCTTCGGACGGACGCGCTGCTGCTGCAGTGTGCGCGCCATCAGGATGAACTCGTTCTTGTAATTCGACGGAATGATCAGGTCCGGATTGGCCTGGCGGATCTGCAGGGCGATGTTGGTGAAGTCCCGCTGTGGCGTCGGGTGGCTGAGAGTCTGCACCACCTGGATACCAAGGCCCGGCAGCTTCTCGTTCAGAAGCTTCGCCATGCCGGATCCGAAGGCGCCGTCTTCGTGGACGATGACCGCAGTCTTCGCCGGACTTCCCGCACCTGAATTGATTTTCTGCAGGGCATCCAGCGCGAACGACGTGATCTTGCCAAACCCCGGCGCGAAGCGGAACGTGTTGGGCAGGCCACGTGTCACGATCTGGTCGACGACGCCGACATCGACGAGATGAGGCAGATTGTGCTTGGCGGCGGTCTGCGTGGTCGCAAGCGCAATGCCGGATGCGAACGGGCCCTGGATGGCGAGGACTCCAGCCTCCGCAAGGCGATCGACTTCGGCAGCCCCCACATCGGGCTTCGACTGGGCGTCCGCGAGCACCGCCTCGATTTTTGCGCCGCCCTTGGATTTGATGCCGCCTGCCGCGTTGATCTCTTCCAGAGCGAGCAGCGCGCCCTTGCGGCACTGTTCGCCTTCGTAGGCCAGCCCGCCCGTCACCGGATGCAGGATGCCGAACTTCAAGCTTGCTGGCTGTGCACGCAGGACGGACGGCATGCTGAGAGTTCCCGCGACGACGCCGGTCGCACCAATGACGAAATTTCGCCGCGTCAAACCTGAACTGATCCGCGTAATCCTTCTGGTCATCGCCCTACTCCTCTTTGTTACTTATCGTCGCTTGCGCGGCGGCTTGCTCTTTGCGCTCTTGCCCGTCGGTCTTGCGGGTGGAAAGCGGCCGTGGCCTGCAGCCTGCTCGCGGGTCAGCGACATCCGGTATTCGAACCGATCGGGTCGGTAGAGAATCTCGATGTACTGGGCCGGCTTGCCCGACGTGTCCTTCACGCATCGCTTCATCAGCAGAAGCGGCGCTCCGACACCTACCTTGAGTCGCGAAGCAATCAGGCTGTCTGCCAGCGTTGCCGAGATCGATTGTTCGGCCGCGCCGACGACCACGCCGGCACGTTCGATCAGATCGATGATCGGCGTCGACGCAAGGTCCTTCGCGCTGTAGGCGCGACCGATCCGTTCCGGCACATAGGTCGTCGATTGCGAGAGCGGCTCGCCGTCGAGGCTGCGAACGCGAACGGCGCGCTGCGCGCGCGCGTTCGGCTCGAGCTCGAGGCGCGCCCGAACGAAATCCGGAGCGGGCACATAGCCGAACTCGATGACCTGGACCGACGTCTCGCGGCCGATCGCCGTCAGGTTTTCCAGCAAACCGTCGATGCTCGCGGTGATCGGCTGCGCGCCCAGCAGCGCTGCCGCCCGATCGGTCACCGTCGTTCCCCGGCCGCGCACCCGCTCCACCAGCCCTTCGCCGGCAAGTTCATCGAGTGCGCGCTTGGCGGTGATACGGCTGACGCTGAAGGCCTCGGTCAGCTCGAATTCGCTCGGCAGGACCGCGCCTTCCGGATAGGTCCCGCTGGCGATGCGGTCGCGCAAGATGACGTAAAGCCGATGGTACAGCGGCATCGGCGACCGTTCAGAAAGCAGCGTCACCGAGGAAAAGTCGGTCGTCGCTTCGGGCTCGCGAGGCTTCATGCGTGGTCCTGGCTTCTTCGCAAGGAAATCGTAGCACCCAAAAAGACCGGTTGCTATAGCTTTATATCATTAAGGCCCACGCGGTCGTCGGGTCACGGACGCGCAGGCCGCCTCCGCTTCGTCGGGCACGAATATTTTCTCGAAATGGCGCGTTGAGATCGGCGCAACTGACCTCTCGCCTTCAAGTGAGGCTATGGGCAAATGATTGTCGACAACCGAGCTTCGATTTGGAAGTGTCCCGGCGCAAACATGTGGTCACGCTCTAGCGATGACCGGACCAAGCAACGCGGGGAATGGATCGATGGCAGACGTAGCTGCGGCGGACGAGATAGTCCGCTACGAGGTGACTAACAGCATCGCGCGAATAACGCTTCACCGCCCGCCTGTGAATGCACTCAGCCTGCCGATGATCCGCGCAGTCGTTGCAGCGTTCCAGCGCGCCGCAGCCGATCAGACGGCCCGGGCCGTGGTGCTCTCCAGTGCGGTTGCGAAGAGATTTTCGGCGGGTCTCGACATCGACATCCTGCTGGGAAAACCCGGAGAGGAGATCAGGAAGTTCGTCCAGGAACTGTACATCAATCTGTACGACGCCCAGTACAATCTGGGAAAACCGTCGATTGCTGCGGTCGGCGGCGCCGCGCGCGGCGGCGGGATGACGATGGCCGTCTCCTGCGACGTGGTGCTCGCAGGCTCCAGTGCGACGTTCGGCTATCCGGAGATCGACGTCGGCGTGATTCCGTCGATCCACTTCGCGCATCTGCCGAGGATCATCGGCCGCCACAGGGCGTTTGAACTTCTCTTCTCCGGCCGCGCCTTCGACGCCAGCGAGGCGCACGCGCTGGGGCTGATCAGCAGGATCGTTCCGGATACAGAGCTGGACGCGGCCGCGATGGATCTCGCCGCAACATTTGCTTCGAAGTCGCCGACGGTTGTTCGCATGGGCCGCGCGGCCTTCATGCGCCAGAACGACCTGGATTATCGCCGCAGCATCGCCAGCGCCGTCGAGGATTTCTGCAACGTCGCCCTGACCGACGATGCGCAGGAAGGACTTCGCGCGTTCGTCGAGAAGCGCAAGCCCAACTGGTGAGCTCGGCCGAGGTCGCGATCTGCCGCGGTCCCTTGTCAGTCGGCAGCCGTCAGCCGACGAAACAAGCCATCGCGATAGAGCAGCGCGTCGAGACTGTTCGAGACCACGGCCACGACGCGGCCGATATAAATGTGATGGGAGGCCGCCGGGATCCGTTCTTCGACTTCGCAGTCGAAGCTCGCCACCGCGCCGTCAAGAATCGGCGAACCCGTGACCATCGACAACCAGTTTCCTTCCCCGAACCGCGCATCGGGATCGAGCTTCGATTTCGAGAACAGCCGCGCGATGTTGTGCTGGGCCTCGGTGAGAAAGTTGATCGCGAAATGTCCGCTTTCGGCGATGATGGCTTCCGCCGAGGCGTTTCGGTTGATGCAGGCCAGCATCGTCGGCGGTTCTGCGGAGACCGAGCAAACCGCGGTTGCCGTCAGTCCGTTGCGAACGCTGCCGGCCCGGCTGGTCACGACTGCGACCGACGACACGACCTGGCGCATGCCGAGCTTGAACTCGTGATCGAGAACGACGGCTTTGGCGCGCATACCCGCCACTCCTGTCATAGATTGTCGGACACCGGCGGGTGGCTTGGGCATTCCAGGACGGCCATCAAGCAACAGCGGACGTCAGCAACTCGTAGATCGGATCGTTCGGAAAGCTCCCGCCAACCGGCTTGCGGCTGCCGAAACGCTCCACCTCCGCGGCCTCCGGAGCAGGCTGCTCCTCGACCCAATCGAAGGCGACCACGCGCTTGGCGACGCGCCATTCGCCGCTGCGCTTTTCGAACACGTCGCAATAGCGGCCGGCGAGCAAGAACTGGCGCGCCCTCCCCTTTTGATCGGGGCCACGCTGCAGGGCGTTGAAGTAACTCTCGACGACCGCGCGGATTTCGCCCTTGAACTCGATCAGGATGTTGCCGACCTGATGGATGTTGCGCGCACCGGTCTTGAACACACTGAGCGCCCACTGAAAGAAGCCCTCAACCGGCCCCGAATACGAGCCATGGCAATCGGTCGCGTCCGGCCAGTAGGAGCTGCGCAAGGAGGCCTCATCAGCCCGATCAACGCCACGACAATAGCGGTAGATGCAATCGCGGATCGCTTCGCGATCGAGAAGCTCGGTCAGGCGCCTGTCATCAGCCATGGGTCTTTCCTCCACTTTGCCGTTCGCTTGCGCTCCCGGCGTCATCCCGGAACACCAACAGCGCGTCAAGCGCCAGAGCGCCGCGGCCTTTCGGCATCGCCAGAACCGGATTGAGATCGATGCTGTCGATCACATCCGCATTTGCCGCTGCAAAGCGCGACAAGTCCGACAGCATCTTCGCCAGCGCGCCGACGTCCGAAGGCGCCGCGCCGCGCACGCCCTCGAGCAGCGCGTACCCGCGAATTTCGCGGATCATGCGATGCGCCTCATCCAGATCGAAGGGGGCGACGCGAAACGTGACGTCCTTGAGGACCTCGACGAAGATACCACCGAGTCCGAACATCACGACAGGCCCGAAGGTCGGATCGCGCATGACGCCCATGATGGTTTCGACGCCACCCGTGATCATCGGCGAAATCAGGACGCCCTCGAGGCGAGCGTCGGGACGATGCTCGCGGGCATTGCCGAGAATAGTTGCCGCCGCCTGGCGTGCATCCTGCTGGTTCCTGATGCCCACCACCACGCCGCCAATCTCGGTCTTGTGGGCAATATCGGGCGAACACACCTTGAGCACGACGGGAAAGCCGATCGTTTCCGCGATCGCCCCTGCGTCGTCATTCGGCCGGGCCAGCGCTTCGCGCGGGAAACTGATCCCGGCCTTGCTCAAGATCGACTTGGCCTGATGCTCGCTCAGTCGATCGCCCCTGGCCTCAATGCGGTAGGTGCCATCGACGGTCGTCTTCGCGTGTTTTGCCGTCGCGAAACTCCGCCCAAAGTTCACCAGTGCGCCCAGCGCATTGACGAGAGAAGTGCCGTCTTCGAAAACAAGGAAGCCTTTGTCTTCATAGGATCTGACGATTTCCGGTGGCGCCGACATGGTGAGTGACAGAACGCAATCGCGCTGCCCTGTGGTGGCAGCTTCGAGCGCCTGACGCAGCGACGCCGCGAAGGTCGGGCTGGCCGGTCCGCTGCCGAAGATTCCGGCGAACATGCCGTAGCCGCCCTTGTCCAGCATCGTGCGAATGTAATTCGTCATGAGCGGGAGATCGGTCAACGCCTGTGCGGTCGCGTCGACGGGATTGCGCGGCGATGCATAGGGCAACATCGCCTTCAGCTCGTCCTGAGCCGCATCCGGCATGGCGGCGACGTCGAGCCCGGCGGCCGACGCATCGTCCGCCATCTGGATTCCAAATCCACCGGAGAGCGTGAAGATGCCGATCTTGTCGTTGGCAGGATAGACGCCGCGCGCGCAGGCATAGGCGACGTCGATCTGTTCAGCGGTTGTTCTTGCGCGGAAGACACCATGCTGCCGGAACGCCGCATCGAACACTGCGTCGGATCCGGCAAGCGCTGCAGTGTGCGAACTCGCGGCGAGCGCGCCGACATCGGACCGGCCGACCTTCATGAAGACCAACGGCTTGTGCTGCGCGCGCGCCGCCGCCAGGGCGTCGAGGAAGACGTCGCCGTTTCGGACGCCCTCGGCATAGGCCATCACGACCTGCGTTTCAGGTTGGTCGACGACCCACCGCAGCGCTTCGGCGACGTCGATGTCGCATTCATTGCCGGTCGTGATCCAGTGGCTGATGCCCAGACCGCGCTGGCGGGCGAGATGTGCGAGGTGCGATCCATAGGCGCCGCTCTGCGAAACCACGGCGACGCCGCCCGGCTTGATGAATTCTGCATCGAGCACGGCTGAAAACGTGCCGTAGTAGCCGGCCGCCACATTGAAGACGCCAAGACAGTTCGGGCCCAGCACGCGCATCCCGCCCTCACGCGCAATGCCCGAGATCTGGTTCTGGATCCTGCGCCCCTCGTCACCTGTCTCGGCAAAGCCGGCGGAGAAGATGATGGCCGCCTTCACGCCACGATCGGCGCATTCCTTCAGCGCCTGGAGCGTGGCCGCTGCGGGAACCGCAAGGATCGCGACATCGGGGGTCTCGGGGAGCGAGCCGATCGACGCATAGGCGGTAAAGCCCTGCACCGAAGCGCGGTTCGGATTGATCGGGTAGATACTTCCCTTGAAGCCTCCCTGGCTCAGATATCTGAGCGGGCGGCCGCCGATCCGCGCCGCGTTCTCCGAGGCGCCGACAAGCGCCACGGAACGCGGCGACAGCAAAGGATCAAGCGTGGAACGACGGTCAGGCATTATCTGGCTTCCTGGAGGCCCCTCTCCTCCCGTTGCGTGCAACTGACGAACGACGATGGAGAGTCGGCCCTCCATCGTCGGTTCTAAAGGCCAACCCTACTGGGTCTTCAGCAAGCTGCAGACGCTCTCGGAGGCCGGTCGCCAGGCGTCGGTGGCTGCGACTGTGGAGACGATCTCGTAGTAGTCATAGGGGTACTTCGATTCCGCCGGCGTCTTGATCCGTGCGGCATAGAGCTGACGCATGACCTGGCCATCGGCGCGGATCGCCACGTTCTTCATCTCGAAGTCGTTGACGGGGAGCGCGCGCATCTTGGTCATCACGGCGTCGCCATCATCGGAGCCAGCCGCCGCAACCGCCTTCAGATAGTGGCTGACGGCGCTGTAGGTGCTGGCTTGCGCTTCGTTCGGCATACGTCCGTTGAATGCCGCCTGGTAGCGCTTGGCGAAAGCGCGCGTCTCATCGGTACGATCCCAGTAGAACGGAGTCGTCAGGCGCACGTCCTGGAGGATCTTCAGGCCGATTCCATGGGTTGCGTTGATGAAGAGGCCGAGCGGTGCCAGCTTCTGCCCGCCCTCCGAGATGCCGAACTCCTGCGCCTGCTTCATCACGTTGGCGAAGTCGGAGCCCGAGTTGGCGAGCGCGATCACCTTGGCCTTGCTCGACTGCGCCCTCAACAGAAACGATGAGAAATCGCTCGAATTCAGCGGATGCAGCACAGAACCCAGCACCTTGCCGCCGCCCTGCTCGATGAACTTGGTAGAGTCCTCCTGCCACGCCTTGCCGAAGGCATAGTCTACTGTGATGAAGAACCAGGTGTCCTGGCCCTGCGCGAGCAGCGACTTCACCGTCGCCCTCGGCAGCGCGTAGGTGTCCTGCACCCACTGGGTCGTCATCGGCGAGCACTTCTCGTTGGTAAAGGCCGATGACGCGGTGCCGGCGAGCATGTAGGGCTTCTTCCGCTCCTTCATGATGTCGTTCACAGCAAGCGCGATCGACGACGCCGAACAGCCGACGATCGCGTCGATGCCCTCGTTGTCCACCCACTTCCGTGCCGTCGCCGCGCCTACGTCGGGCTTGTTCTGGTCGTCCGCAACGACGATTTCCACTTTCTTGCCGTTGATCGCGCCACCCGCGTCCTCGACCGCGAACTTCGCCGCCACGACCGCGCCGGGCCCGCAATTGTCGGCGTAAGGCCCGGATTGATCGTTCATGACGCCGATTTTGACGACGTTGTCGGAAACGCTCTGCGCGTTCGTCGTCGATACGGGCGTCGCCGCCACAAGCACAGCGACGCAGGCAGTCCGAACCATCGATTTGATCATTATCTTCCTCCCACTATGGATGTTGTTGGTTGTAGTATTCCGAGCCCCGTCGCACGCGGCGTCGTCATTGGCTTTACGAGAACGCGTAGGTGATGCCTCCGTCGACGAAGAGCATGTCGCCGGTGATGAAGCTGGCCTCGTCGCTTGCGAGAAACACCGCGGCATTGGCGACGTCTTCGGCCGTCCCGAGGCGCCCGATCGGCACGCGCGCGCGGCGCCGCTCCCAGGCCTCCTCGGTGACGACGAGATTTGCGCCGTCGGTCGGCGTCGGACCGGGTGCAATGGCGTTGACGCGAATCTTGCGCGGGCCGAACTCTGCCGCCGCCGAGCGGGTTGTGCCTGCGACCGCCGCCTTGACGCCGCTGTACATAATGCCGTTGCTCATCGCCAGCACAGCGGACGGCGACGCGATGTTGACGATCGAACCGCCGCCCGCCTTCGTCATGTCATCGAGCACCGCCTGATAGCCCCAGATCACGCCCTTGAAGCCGACGTCGATCATCCGGCCGATCATCTCCTCGGTCTGATCCTGCAACGGTCCGTAGCGATTCCACATCGCGTTATTGACGAGGATGGTCACAGGTCCGAAAGCGCTGCGCAGACGGTCGACCGCTGCGAAGAGGTCGTCGCGCCTGGCGACGTTGCCGACGAGGGAAAGGGCCTTGCCGCCCTTGGCCTCGATCGACTTGACCGCCTGATCGGCGACGTCCGGCTTCAGGTCGAGCACGCCGACGAGGGCGCCTTCCCGGGCAAACGCCTCTGCGATCGCCCGGCCAATGCCGCGTCCACCTCCGGTCACGAGCGCAACGCGCCCTTGCAGCCGCTTCGTCATTGCTACCGCCTTCGTCGGGTGAGCGTTCAGCCGGTCTTCGCGGCCTTCGCGAATGTCGCCCGCGAGGCCATCGGAATGGCGCCGCCGCGCGTCGGGTCAGCGTAGGTGCCGCCGGCGGTCGCGTAGTCCTTGCCGGCGCGGCGCTCGAGCACGATGCCGATCGACTCGACGTTCGGAACATCCTTCTCCGCGAGCGCCTGCATCCGCGGCTTGCGGGCAAGCGCCGCTGCGACGTAAGGCGCGAGCTCTTCTTCCTTCTTCTTCACGCGTTCGTCTTCGCGCTCCTTCAATTCCGGCATCACTTCCTTCGAGAACAGCTCCATCGCCTCGCAGATGTGCTCATGCTTGTTCATGCCTGACTGCTGGATGAAGATCATCTGATCGACGCCGACATCCGCGTAGCTCTTCAGATGCTCCCGCACGCTCTTCGGAGTGCCGATGCTGCCGGAGCCCGGCGTTTCCTTCATGTCATCCTTGATGGTGAGGAAGCGCTTCCACAGATTGGTGATGCCCGGGCGATGCTCGCCGTAGACCGCATAGTGCGCGATCGAGTAGCCGAAGAAGCGGAAGCCATCGAGACCGCGGCGCAGGGCTTCGTCGTGATTCTGGTGCACCATCATGCCGTTCAGCGTCGCGAAGTTCGCATTCACCGAATGGCCGATCGGGACGCACTCCTCGGACTTGATGATCTGGTAGTACTCGTCGCGCCAGACCTTGGCCTGCGATGCCTCGACGAATCCGAACACGAGCGCGCCGACGCCGTTGCGGGCCGCACGCAGGATGCTTTCGCGGCGCGAGCACGCCATCCAGATCGGCGGATGCGGCTTCTGCACCGGCTTCGGGACGATGTTGCGGACCGGCATCGAGAAGAACTGGCCGTCGTAGCCGGGGTAAGGCCGCATCGTCATCATGTTGGCGGTCTGTTCGACGCCCTCGCGCCACATCGCCGTCTTTTGCTCCGGCTCGATGCCGAAGCCGTGCATTTCGATCAGCGATCCGGATTCACCCGTTCCCCATTCGAGCCTTCCGCCCGAAACCAGATCAAGTGTGGCGAGCCGTTCGGCGACGCGCGCGGGATGGTTGTAGTTCGGTGACGAGAGACAGATCCCATGACCGAGACGGATCTTCCTGGTGCGCTGCGAAACCGCCGCAAGAAACACCTCAGGCGCAGACGAGTGCGAGTATTCCTCGAGGAAGTGGTGCTCGACTTCCCACATATTGTCGAAGCCGAGGCGGTCGGCGAGTTCGATCTGTTCGAGCGCGTCGTTGAACAGCTTCTGCTCGCTTCCTTCTTCCCACGGCTGCGGCAATTGGTGTTCGTAAAAAACTCCAAGCCTCATGAATTTCCTCCACCCGAGCGGTATCCGCCGTCTCGTTGCTCTCGCGCGGCTTTGAGAAATGCGCCGCTCCTTGACTGGAGGCACCTTCTCATGCGCACTTTGGAGGGGCCAGATAAACTCGTATGTGCCGCTCAATTTCACATCTATAAAAAACAGTCCGGCAGGGAGGAGCGACGATGAACGCTTCACAGGTCAAGTCGGCGACGCGCGCGATCGAAATTCTCGAGTTCTTCACGCGAGTGAGGGAGCCGCGCGCGATGTCCGAGATCTCGACAACGCTCGGCTATCCGCCGTCGAGCACGACCGTCCTGCTCAAGACGCTCATTGCGCTCGGCTACCTCAATTTCGACCGAGGAAAGCGGCTCTACTTTCCAACGCCGAAGGTGACTTCGCTCGGAGACTGGATACCGCGCGCGCTGTTCGGCAGCAGCCGCATGCTGGAAGCCATGCGCGATGTCCACGCGGCGACCGGAGAAACGGTTTCGCTAGGCACCAAGAACGACGTCTATCTGCAGTACGTGCAAATCATTCAATCCGTCCACGCACTCCGTTTTCATGTCGATGAGGGAACGTTGCGTCCCCTTACCCAGTCGGCGCTCGGCTGGCTTTTGATGTCGACCATGACCGACGACAAGCTCGACAACATCATCCGCCGCGCCAACATTGCCACCGAGAAGGCGTCGGAGCGCGTGAAGGTGGCGGACATGATGAAGCGGGTGAGACAGATTCGCGGCAAAGGCTATTGCTCGGCCGAAAATGTCCCGTTCCTGGGCGGCGGAACGATCTGCGTGCTGTTGCCGGCAACGATCCAGAACCAGCCCGTCGTGCTTGGCCTGGGAGGCGCCAACGAGCGCATCCGCCAGAACCATGATCGCTATCTCGCCGTCCTGCAACGCGCAGCGCGGTCGATGCGTCCCAGCCGTCCGTTCGATGAACCGATCGACATCGAGTTCTGACCGAACCAACGCCTTCGACTGCATAGCGGGCCAATGCCCTTACTCCGCCGCAGGTGCGATCGACAACGACATGCCGCGTTGCCCCGCCGCACGACGGGCGAGAAACGCCTTGAGCGCTGTCAGTTCGCCGACGAAGCCGCGGCGGAAGAACACGATGACAATGAGCAGGATGCATCCTTGCGCGATCAAGCGCCCATTCTCCGAAGCCCGCGAGATAGTCGTTCATGAAGACGACGATGGCCGCTCCGAACATCGGGCCGGTCAACGTGCCCAACCCGCCAAGCAGCGTCATCAGGATCACTTCGCCCGACACCTGCCACGACACGTCGGTAAGGGTCGCGAACTGAAAGACCGTGGCTTTCAGCGCGCCGGCGAGACCGGCCATCGCAGCCGACAACGTGAACGCGAGCAGCTTGAATTTTTCCGGATCGAAGCCCAGCGATTCGACCCGCGCTTCGTTGTCGCGTATCGCCTTGAGCACCTCCCCGAACGGCGAGTGCACGATCCGGTAGAAGCCGAAGATCGTCGCGGCCGAAATAGCCAGGACCACGTAGTAATAGTGGAAATTGCTCCGCACATCGATCAGGCCGAACAACGGCGGTCGCGGAATTCCCTGCATGCCGTTCTCGCCGCCGGTGAACGGCGCCTGCAACAGGATAAAATAGACGAACTGGGAGAAGGCGAGCGTGATCATCGCGAACTGGATGCCTTGTCGCCGAATTGAAAGCCAGCCGATCACGAGACCCAGAAGCGCCGCAGCTGCGACGCCGCCGAGCAGTGCGAGCTCCAGCGGCACCGCGGTGGTCTTGAGGATTTGGCCGGCGATGTAGGCCGAACCGCCGAAAAACATCGCGTGACCGAAACAGAGCAGCCCGGCATAACCAAGCAGCAGGTTGAACGAGCTCGCAAAGATGACGAAACACAGGATCGTCATCAGGAGCACGGGGTAGACCACGAAGGGCGCCGCGATCGCGGCAAGGATCGCGGCAACGGCGATGGCCAGTTTGACGTTCATCGTGCGGCCTCGCTGCGGCTGGCGAAAAGGCCGGACGGTCTCAGGAAGAGCGCGAAGATCATGAACAGGAAGATCACGACGTTCGCGGCCGACGGATAGAACACCTTGGTCAACCCTTCGATCACGCCGAGCATGTAGCCGCTCGCAATGGCGCCGGCGATCGAGCCCATGCCGCCGATCACGACCACGGCGAAGACGACGATCAGCACGCTCGATCCCATCGACGGAGAAACCTGATAGATCGGTGCGGCGAGGACGCCGCTCAGTGCCGCGAGGCCGACACCGAACCCGTATGTGAGCGTGATCATCCTCGGGACGTTGATGCCGAACGACTCGACCATGTGCGGCCTTTCATTCGCCGCACGCAGATACGCGCCGAGCCTGGTGTGTTCGATCACGAGCCAGGTGCCGATGCAGACAATCAGCGAAAACAGCACCACCCAGGCCCGGTAGTACGGCAGGAACATGAAGCCGAGGCTGATCCCGGACGGCATGGGATTGTTGTAAGGCAGGCCTGTCGAGCCGTACTGGCGACTGATCAGTCCCTCGACGATCAACGCCACCGCGTAGGTCGCCAGCAATCCGTAGAGATGATCGAGGTTCTGAAGCCGGCGCAGCAGCAACCGTTCCAGCGCCATGCCGAACATCGCCACCACGACGGGCGCGATCACGAGAGCGCCCCAGTAGGGGATGCCAAGATGGGTCAACAGCAACCAGGTGACGAAGGCGCCGAGCATGTACTGCGCGCCATGGGCGAAGTTCACGACGTTCATCAGGCCGAAGATGATCGCGAGGCCCATGCTCAGCATGGCGTAGAACGAGCCGTTGATCAGCCCGAGCAGGATCTGGCCGAACAGGAGCTGCGGTGTGATACTGTCGAACATTGCGCCTCATACACCCAGATAGGACTGAACACGGCCCATGCCGCCGGCAAGATCCGCGGCATCCAGGACGTCGACCACCTTGCCGTTCTCGACGACGACGTATCGGTCGGCGACCTTCCGTGCGAACCGCAGATTCTGCTCCACCAGCAGAATGGTGAACCCCTGTCGCTTGAGGCGAAGGATAACTTCGCCGATCTCGCGAACGACGACGGGCGCAAGCCCTTCGCTCGGCTCGTCGAGCAGCAACAACCGCGCGCCCGTTCGCAGGATGCGAGCGATCGCAAGCATCTGCTGTTCACCGCCGGAAAGTTTCGTACCCTGGCTGCTGGCCCGCGCCTTCAGATTTGGAAACGCTTCGAAAAGCTGGTCGACCGACAGCCCGCCGCTTCGCAGCACTGGCGGCAGCATCAGATTTTCCCGCACCGACAGCGAGGAAAAGATCGCCCTCTCCTCCGGACAGTAGGCAATTCCCTGGCGCGCGATCTCGTAGGTCGGCAAGCCGATCAGCTCGAGCGCTCCCAGGCGAATGGACCCCGTGCGCTTGCGCAGGAAGCCCATGATGGAACGCAGTGTCGTCGTCTTGCCCGCGCCGTTGCGGCCGATCAGGGTCAGCAGCTCACCCTCGCGGACGTCAAACGAGACGCCGTGCAACACATGCGAGTCCGCGTACCAGGCGTTGAGATTCTGGATGGAAAGAATGGCCGGGGCCGCGTTCGGACGCGGCCGCGACGGCGGGTGCAACGCTAGTCATCGACGCCTCCCATATAGGCGGAGATCACCTGCGGGTTGTTCGAAACTTCCTGATATGACCCTTCGGCAAGCACCTGCCCGTGCTGCAGCACCGTGATGCGGTCGCAGAGATCGGAGACCACCGAAAGATTGTGTTCGACCAGAAGCACGGTCCGCCCGACTGCAGCGGCGCGGATCAGCGCCGTGATCGGCGCGATATCCTCGTGGCCCATGCCCGCGGTCGGCTCGTCGAGCAGCAGGACTTTCGGTTCGAGCGCAAGCGTGGTTGCGATCTCAAGAGCGCGTTTCTTGCCGTAGGACAGCTCCGATGCCTTGACGTTGCGGATGTCGGCGAGACCGACACTTTCGAGAAGCTGTTCGGCCCGGCCGTTCAGCGGCGCGACGGCCGACAGCGGCCGCCAGAAATGAAACGCGACCCCGAACCTCGACTGCAACGCCACCCGCACATTCTCCAGAACGGTCAGGTTCGGAAAGATCGCCGAAATCTGGAAGGATCGCACAAGCCCACGCCGCGCGACCTCCGACGTCCGCAAACCCGACACGTCATCGCCGTCGAAGATGACGCGTCCGCTGGTTGGCGAAAACGTCTTGGTCAGCAGATTGAAGCAGGTCGTCTTTCCTGCGCCGTTCGGCCCGATCAGCGCGTGGATCGAGCCTCTGCGGACAGACAGATTGACGTCTCTCACGGCGGCGAAGCCGGCGAAGAATTTCGTCAATCCCTGTGCGACGAGCACAGGGTCCGCCCCGCCCTCGGCAGAAGCCGCATCGATCGGCACTGAACTGTCCCTCCCTTGCATCGCGTCACGCCGCCTTCATGGCTCTGTGCGCCGTCCTTGCGCTCACCCCGGCAACTCCAGCACCGCTTTCGCCAGGATGTTCTTCTGGATTTCGTTCGAGCCGCCGAAAATGGCCGGCGCACGCGAAATCCAGAAACAGATTCATCGCGTCGATGTGTTCGTTGCCTGCCTGAATATCGTCTGCGAAACGCGCCTCGTCTCCGGCGACCGCAAGCATTTCCTCGGTGATGCGCTGGTAAAGCTCGGTCGCAAAGATCTTCAGCATCGACACATCGGCACCGAGTTCGCCGCCGGCGCGGAGCACCTTCGCAAAGCGTTCGAAGCCGGAGCCCAGGTCATAGACATCGAGCCGCAACCGCGCGTACCGCGAAACGAACGCGGCATCGTCGAACGCTCCCCTCGCCTCGGCGAGCTTCTCCAGCCGGCGCAGGGCATATTCCGGACGGGTCGGCGCGCCGAGAAAGATGCGTTCGTGGCCCAACACCGATTTCGCGACCGTCCAACCCTCGTCGACTTTCCCGACCAGATTTGTTGCCGGCACACGGACATTGTCGAAGAAGACTTCGCAAAAGTCCGCCTCGCCCCGCAGATTGGTGATCGGCCGGATTGTCACCCCGGGATCGTTGAGATCCAGCAGGAGAACGGTGATCCCCCGTTGACGGGTCTTGACGGTCTTGTCGGTCCGCACGAGCACGAACATCCAGTTCGCGCAGTGCGCAAGCGTGGTCCAGATCTTCTGGCCGTTGACCACGAAATCGTCGCCGTCCCGCACCGCTTCGGTGCGGAGGCTTGCGAGATCGGAGCCGGCGTTCGGCTCCGAATAGCCCTGGCACCAGACATCTTCACCGGAGAGGATCCGCGGCAGATAGTGCGCCTTCTGTTCCTCGGTGCCATATTGAATCAGAAGCGGGCCGACCAGGCCGATGCCGTGATCGGGGATGCGCGGACAGCCAAGCCGGCCCCACTCCTCGACATAGATAATGTGTTTGCCCGGGGACAGGCCCATGCCGCCGTATTGCCGCGGCCAGGTCGGCGCCAGCCAGCCCTTTGCCGCAAGCGCCCGATACCAGTCTGCGACCTCGTCGAACAGAGGCCGCTGCTTGCGCATGTTGCGCAAGCGCGGCGGGCAATTCGCCTCGACCCAGGTTCGGAATCGATGCTCTGAATTCCTCGTCCGTAAGGTCGTTGCAATCCTCCGGCATCAGACGACGTCCTTGAACACCGGTTCGCGCTTTTCGAGAAATGCGCGCATGGCCTCCCTGGAGTCCTCGTGCTGCGTCATCTCGACCGTCAGGTTCTGTTCGAAACGATAGCCGTCCTTGAGACCCATGGTCTCCACGGTATTGATGGCGCGCTTGGCGAGCTTCAGCGCCATCGGGCTCTTCTTCGCGATCTCGTTTGCGAGCTTCATCGCCTCCGGCATGAGCTGGTCGAGCGGAACGCACTCCTCGATGATGCCGCGGCGGTAGAGCTCGGCGGCCGGAACCCGATAGCCCGAAAGCACCATCTTCCGGGTCAGCGACAGCGGCATCAGGCGCATCGTATGCCGCACGCCGCCCATCAGGCCGATATCGATCTCCGGCAGTCCGAAGACGGCGTTCTCGGAGGCAACAATGATGTCGCAGCAGACCGCAAGGCCCATGCCGGCGCCGAGCGCAGGACCGTTAACCGCGGCGATGACAGCCTTGTTGGATTCCATGATGCAGAAACCAACTTCGCGCGCGCGACGAAGATGTCGATACGTGTCGGCGGTGATGTCTCGGGAGCTGTTCCGCGACTTGATGTCCGCGCCGGCCGAGAAGATCTTGCCAGCGCCTGTCAGAACGATCGCGCGCACTTCGGCCGTCGCATTGAGTTCATCGAATACCGAGATCAACTCGTCGACGAACTCCCTGGATTGCGCGTTGACCGGCGGCGCATCCATCGTAACGACAGCCACATGCTTCTTGATTTCGGTCTTGATCAGTTTGTTTTCCATGGGATTCCCGTGCGTCACGCAGCGCGTTCAAGATTGACGAATTGCAGGCGAAGCTGCTCGGGCTGGCCGAGCGAGACGTTCAGGCTGATGGCGCGCTTGAGGTAGAGACCGATGTCGCATTCGTCGGTAAAACCCATCGCACCATGAAGATGCACCGCGCGCCGGCAGATGGAGAAAGCCGCGTCGCCTGCCCGCGCCTTCGCCGCCAGCACCGCGAGCCGGGCCGCGGACACGTCTCCCGCCTCCAGCGCCTCGACCGCATTGGCGACGGCGGCGCAAGCGAACTCCGCATCCATCCACATTTCGACCAGGCGATGCTGGATGGACTGAAAGCTGGCGATCGGCTTGCCGAATTGCACGCGATCCCGGGTATAGGCGACGGTGCGCTCGAGCGCGCTGGATGCGATGCCCGCAAGCTCAGCGGCAAGCGCGAGCCTTGCATGGAGCAGTCCCTGCTCGAGCGCCGCCTCGCAGGCATCGCCGCTCATGAGCACGCGATCGGACCGGACGAAACACTCCACAAAGGAAACCGTCGCGACTGCCGCGCCGTCGATCCCCGGACGATCGGTAATGAACACGCCAGGTGCATCCGCAGGAACACTGATCAGCACGCTGCCGTCCACGCTCATCGCGATGACAAGGAAATCGGTTGCGGAGCCGGCCGCCTCCACGAACGGCTTGGTGCCGTTCAACACGAACCCGCCGGCCTCGCGGGTCGCCGAGACCATCATTCCACCGCGCGCACCAGCTTTGTCCTGCCAGGCTGGCGTCACGATCAGCCGTCCGCTGGCGATGCCGTCTGCCAGTCGCTGGCGTTCCTGCGCAATCCGGTGCCGCGGCCACGAGGGCGCTGGACAGAACCGAGGCGGACGCGAGGGCTCCGCGATCAGCGCGCGGCCCAGCGCCTCGCTCAGGATTGCTTGCTCGCGCATGCCGAGCCCTGCGCCACCAAGCGTGTCGGGCAGCAACAAACCCGTCCACCCCGCCTGCGCCATGGCGCTCCAAACGGCGCGGTCGAGATCACCTGCGCGCTCGCGTTTCTCGCGGAAGATCCGGGGACCGCTGTGCTGGATGGCAAATTGCGCCACACTGTCGCGCAGCATCGAGAGCGTGCCGTCCGGATCGTCGAGCATCACGCGCGGCATCGCACCTCCCTTGCAAACATCTTTTTGTCTTGACGGCGGGACGCTAGGGCAACGATGCGATCGAGACAATTGTTGCAGAGTGCTGCAGCCGATATTCACGCATGTGAAATTCGGGTGTGGGCATGGCGTCCACAATGCGTCGCTGGGCATGATCCGGCCACGTGCTCTGCACGTCCAGCCATCTCAACCAGCAAGGCAATCGGACGGACATGAATACCTTTGCCGACAAGGTCGCGATCGTCACCGGCGCCGGTTCCGGCATCGGCCGCGCGGCCGCGATACGCCTGTCGTCCCTTGGCGCAAACGTCGTCGTCGCCGACATCAACGGCGGCGCGGAGACGGTCGACATGATCAGGAGCAACGGAGGAAGCGCACGATCGCGGCGCACCGACGTGCGCGAGCCGGCGGATATTCAGGCCCTGGTCGAAAGCACGGTCGCGGACTTCGGACGGCTCGATCTTGCCTTCAACAACGCCGGCATCGCGCAGCAAAACCGCAAGCCGCTCCACGAGCTGGATCTCGCCACATGGCAGAGCATCATGGATACCAACCTGCGCAGCGTCTTTCTCTGCATGAAGTACCAGATCGTCGAGATGCTGCGCTTTGGCGGCGGCGCCATCGTCAACACCTCCAGCGGAGTTGTTCCGCACGGCTACAAGAACATCTCGACCTATGTGGCCAGCAAGGCCGGCGTCGACGCGCTGACGCGCGTCGCGGCGATGGAAGTCGCCGATCGCAACATCCGCATCAACGCCGTCAACCCGGGCTTCGTCGCAACGCCTCTGCTCGACGCGATCATCAACCCGACCGATCAGCAGCGGCTCGCCGACCAGACGCCGTTGAAGAAGCTGACCACGCCGGACGATGTCGCGAGCATGGCTGTCTTCCTGCTGTCGAACGAGGCAGGTCACGTCACCGGTCAATCGATCTTTGTCGACGGCGGGATCAACGTCTCCTTCTGAAACGAAACAGGTTCCGGCGCACGAGCGCTCACCAAAAAACGCGTAAGCGAAGCGGCTGAAACAGCGGGAGGGAATCGTGCAGATCGGGAAACTCGATGTCGCGCCGGATATGCTCGGCGAAAGTCCGCTTTGGGACCCTGCCTCGGAACGGCTGTTCTGGGTTGACGTCGTGAGCAAGAAAGTTCGCTCGCTTCATCTTTCCTCCGGCGAGGAGCAATCGTGGTCAACGCCAAGTCCGGTGGGCTCAATCGGACTCGCTCGCGACGACAGTCTGGTTATCGCTCTGCAGGACGGGTTCTACCGCCTTTCGCTCGGCACCTCCCGCATCGAACCGATCGTGCGTCTGGACGAGCCTGATCCGCTGATGCGCTTGAACGACGGCAAGATGGATCGAACCGGCAGGTTCCTGTGCGGCGGCATGGGATTGAAGGCCGATCCACGCGGCGCGCTGTATCGATTGACGTCCCCGGGCAGACTGGAGCGCCTCGCTGACGGCATACGGATATCCAACGCGTTGTGCTTCAGTCCCGATTGCGGCTTGATGTATTTCGCCGACAGCCTGTCACACAAGATCGTGGTCCACGACTACGACCGGCAGGGCGACGCCGTGGGACCGCCACGCTTGTTTCTGGATACGACGTCGCTCGGATCCGCGCCCGACGGAGCGACCGTCGACAACGAGGGCCACCTCTGGGTGGCGCTTGTTCAACGCGGCCAGGTTGCTCGGGTGTCACCCACGGGGAAGGTCGTGACGACGATCGACATCCCGGTCGACTTCCCCTCCTGCCCCGCGTTCGGAGGCAAGGACATGGACACGCTCTTTGTCACGTCAATCAAGGATTCCGGCACCGGCCGCATGGTGTCGACTCATGCGAATGCGGGCGCGCTGTTTGCAATCACGGGCCTCGGCGTCCGCGGCATTGCCGAGAGACGATTCGGCTAGCGCAGGAAAGATCACCGCAACGCCTTCCGCGATCGTGCAAGGGTGTCTGTCAACCCGATGCCGATGCAGATCCCTCAGGATAAAGTCCGCGGACGCGACCGAACAGACGGGTGAGACCGAGCAGGGTGTCGATGTTCTGCGTCGGCAGGCCGAACCTCTGACCGATTTCGCGCACGACGGTCACGAGCGCATCGAGCTCGATTCCGCGCCCCGCGTCGACATCCTGCAGCATCGAGGTCCTGAAGGCGCCGAGCGCGGCGGTCATCGCATGTCGATCGTCGGGGCTCTGCTCGATGCGGCATCCGACCCGTTCGCCGATGACCGCGGCTTCGCGCATCGCCGCCGAACAGAACTCACGGACCAGCGGATCATCGAGGATGCGGTCGCCCGTGGCGCCCGTGATCGCGCTGACCGGGTTCATCGTCATGTTGCCCCACAGCTTGAACCAGATGTCGTAGCGCACATCCGCCGTGTGCGTGACATCGAGGCCCGCATGGGCCAGCAGGTCCACCACGTTCTGCGCGCGCTCGCTCGTACCGCCTTTTGGTTCGCCGACGATCAGGCCGTGCCCCATCCTGTGCTGCACCAGCCCGGGCTCGGACGTGCTGGCGCTCGCGTGCACGACGCAGCCCAGCACCTGATCGAATGGAATGGCCGCGGCGATCGTCCCACCCGGATCAACGCTTTCGAGTCTGCTCCCTGCGAACTCCGGCACATCGGCGCAGAACCACCACGGCACACCGTTCATCGCCGGAAGAACCAGCGTGTGCGGCGCCAGCAGTGGTGCAATGGCGCGCGCCACTTGCGTCAGCGCCGGCGCCTTGACCGCAATGATCACCAGATCCTGCGGCCCGAGATCTGCCGCGTCCGCGCTCGCGCGCGCGGGAGCCTGCACGAGCCCCTCAGCGATGCGTAACCGCCAGCCGTGACGTTGCAGGGCCGAAAGCGTTGCGCCGCGCGCCAACGCGCTGACGTCGGCGCGCCCCGCAGCCGCAAGCCGCGCGCCGATGAAACCACCGATCGCTCCTGCACCGACGATCGCCACTGTCTTCATATGCGTTGCTTAGCCTTGCGCGCTCCTTTCTTCAAGCGATCGGGTAAAGACGCGCATCGCCGAGTTCGGCATTGGCGGGAAATTCTGTGCAAGCTGCGAACGCGTGAGACGACGTCGGCATGTCTCTTCGCTCGCAATCGCCATGCTCTGCCAGAGTGATAACCTCGTGGCGCTGACGGGACACCGAAAAATGCCGACGGGAGATTTCTTTTCACACAATGTGAAATGAAAAAGCGCGCGCGTGTACACGTCGATCGCTCGCCACGTTTCCGGCCGCTTCATTGTCGGATTGCTCCGCATTCGCATCGGCAAATGGCCATACTCGATCACTACAAACAGTACGCGAGGAAACGATGCGCCGCTGCGAACCAAGTAGGTTTGCAAGACGCCTCAAGAGCGAGGACCAGATGACTGCGGGGCGCGAGATGTAGCCTCGGAGGCCGTGTTTGCGTTGGGGGTGGGAATGGGGCGCCGAAGAAGCACGAAGACCGACTTCGGGACCATCATCCTGCACTGGGTCCTGGTGGGCTTGTTCGTCGTCAGCGTCCTCACGGGCCTGCGCATCGCAACTGTATCGCCGCTCGACTTTGGATGGCTGCAGTGGCTCGACGCCCTGCTGCCCTCGACGATCGTCTGGACCGCACACATCCCCGCAGCCTTGGCGCTGTTCGGCCTCGCCCTCGCCTACCCGATCTATATCCGGCGAGCCGGCCTCACACGCCGCATCGCGCCCGATGCGGTCCGCATGCGCGGCATCTTTCGCCGAGGCCAACCTCGTTGGAGCGCGATCAGCATCATCCTCACGTGGGTGATGCTCCTCTCGCTGTTGCTGCTGCTTGCGACGGGCTGGCTGATGTATCTCGGCTATGGCGGCGCAGTCGTCACAGCGCACCGGTTCGGCACATGGATCCTTCTGGCGAGCGCTGCGGGGCATATCGCCTCGCACCTGGCGATCGGCGGCGTCAATCAATTGCTGCGAATGTTTCGGCCCGCTCGGCTCCCCACCTCGGCGCCACCGCTCGATCCGTTCGACCTGCTCGTCACTCAAAAGCAATCCGCGGCCCGTCATCCTTCGCAGGAGCGACGGCCGGCGGACTCGCAGCAACAACCGCGTCGGCCGGTTGAGCCGGCACGATCGTCCAGGAAGGATGTCATGCTTCAAGCTCACCCATTGGCCGTCGCACTCAGCGTCGGGCTTCTCGGCACGCTTCTGCTGCCGGTCGTCGATCGCACAATGATGCGCGATGAACTCCACATTCGAAGGATCGCAGCATCCGAAGCGCCGACTCTCGACGGCGATCTGTCCGATGCAGTCTGGCGATCGGCGCGATCGGTGGTGGTGCTGACAAATCAAGGCGCCAACCTCGACGGCAAGGGGGCATCCGAAGTCGAGATCCGCGCCGTGCACGACGGCGAGACTGCATATTTCTCGTTCGTCTGGAGCGACCCGACGCGATCCTTGAAGCATCTGCCGCTCATCAAGAAGGCGGACGGGTGGCACGTCATGCAGGAAAAGTACGACATCGGCGACGAGCACGAATATCACGAAGACAAGTTCTCGGTCCTGCTCACCAACAGCGACGCACTGCTTGCGGGAGATCGAACCTTCCATGCCGGGCGGGCGCCCGCCGAAAACAAGCCCGCGACGCTGTCGGGACGCGGCCTGCACTACACGAGTGGCGACATCGCCGATGTCTGGCAATGGAAAGCAACGCGTGGCGGCCTCCTGGGATTTGTCGACGACGGACATTTCGGACTGCCCGCCGAACCGAGCCCGGACGAGATTGCAGGGCGCGCCCCGTACAAGGGCGGGTTCGCGGCAGATCCCGGCACCGCAAACTACGCCGATAATTTCGCACAGCGCGGTCCGGGCGGCTACGATCGCCCCGTTCAGCCGAAGCGATTGCCAAAGGACTGGTCGTCGACCTGGTCCGCCATGGGTCAGATCGACCTCAGATCGAATATTGGCGAAAGCGACGGCGCCCAATGGTGGATGAGCGAGGCTGAATTGGAGCCCTATTCGGCCGAGCGCGACGCCCTCTATTCCCTCAACGCGGTCATTCCCGGTGTCATCGTCGCAGGCGACTTTACTGGCGACCGCGCCGACGTGCGCGGCGCGGCGCGCTGGGCGGCGGGGCGCTGGGCTCTCGAAGTCTCTCGCCGTCTCGATACGAAGAGCCGGTTTGACGTTGCAATCGCCAGCGGTGTGTTCATGCGCGTCAGCGTTTTCGATCGATCGCAGATTTGCCACACGCGGCATATCCGGCCGATCCGGATAGAGGTGGAATGACATGCCCAAGACCCATCGTGTTATCGTCAATGGTGAGCAGTTCACCGCCGCGCGTGGCGAAGTGCTGCTCGATGCCGCGCTCAAGAACGGCGTTCATATCCCGCACGATTGCCGGTCCGGTCATTGCGGGACGTGCAGCGTGCGCATCGTCCAAGGCGAACTCTTTGGCAACGGCGGGTCTGCGACGACGAAGGCCTGTCAAAGCTGGATCGTTTCCGACGTGGAGATTGCGATCGAGGACGTGCCGGAGATCGCGACGGTCAACGGACGCGTGACCGCGGTGCGGCCCGTGGCGCCGGACGTCGTCGCCGTATCAATCGCGCCCAGGCACCCGATCGAATTTCTGCCGGGACAATATCTCCAGGTCCAGTTCAAGGGTTTTGGCCCGCGCTGCTACAGCCCGACGGTCCCGTGGATCGGCGAGGCGACGGACGCAGCATCCATCTGCATGTCGGCGGGTCGGCGGAGGCCGTGTGTCGTCGGCCCTGGGCGCAGGCATCAAGCAAGGACATCGGGTCAAGCTGACCGGACCTTTTGGTTCGGCCTACCTCCGACCGGGTCCGCAGGCCGCCTGGTGCTGGTCGGAAGCGGAACGGGGTTTGCCCCGCTCTGGTCGATCGCGGATGCGGCCATGCGGGAAGATCCCCGGCGAGAGATGCTCGTGGTGGTCGGGGCGCGTTCGATGGAATTCACTCTAGATGATCCCCGCCTTGTGGCGCCTCGCAGGATGTCCGAACGCCACGGTCGTTCCCGTCGTCGGCAGCCCGCAGGAGCCGCCTGCTCCGATCCGGAGCGGATCGCCGATCGATCACATCCTCTGCTAATCTGCAGATTCGTTTACGCGGCTGGCTCGCCGAAGCTGGTCGATGCCGTGCGGTCCATCGCCGTGGAAAGCGGCGCGACCTTTTATGCGGATGCGTTCGTGCCGAGCTCATCGGAGACGGAAATGCGGCCCGGGCTGCTCTCGCGCGTTGTCGATCGCCTGATGGGTGACGCGCGCAGAGCATCACCATGCCGACCGAGCAGCCACCTGCCCGGACACGCCGCGAGATCGTCCGAACAGCGCCGCCTGCCCGTCAGACACCGCGCGTTGACCAGAGGTCTGTCCGCGCCCCCCGATAATATTGGGAAAAACCCTGCGCGGTGCGCGTCGCGCTGATCGGCACGCCTTGCTAACCAAGGGCCGGAATTCTTGTCTGGTCTTCCAAGACAACAGCCAACTGTGTTGCTGTCTTTGTTGCTATCCTGCCTCACGCGGCGTGATGACCGCCATCGCTGGACCCTGCTAGGCAGGACCCCGTCGTCTTCCAGCTCATAGTGCACGCCGGCGGGCAATTCGCCGACGCTCTCGTAGGCGCCGTAGGTGACGCCGGCATCGGTCGTGATGTCGCTCGCCTTCACCAGATTGCCATAGACGGTGATCGTGCCGAGCAGGTCTTCATCGTGCGCGCCCTCTGGCGCCCTGCTGGCTGATCACGGTGATGACGCTGTAGTCGTTCCTGCCGTCACCGTTGCTGTCGAGATGCTGGATCGACTGCACTTCCATTCGCAAGAAATACAAGCGGTACCGGGGCTTCCGGGCAGCGATGAAAACTGGACGCGTGCTCAAGCACGCTATCCACGCCTCTTCACTGACTGGGTCTCCGTCCCGCACACACTGCCGATCAAGATGACAAGAGCCGGGTGACGGGAGACTGTCACGCCCGGTTCTGTGGGAGCCCGGAGGTGCAATCCCTCCGGGCCACCCGACCCCGAAGCACCTCCCCCCCTCCGAAGACCCGCCGAGGAGCAGCCGACCCCGGAGCCGACCGAGCTGAAAAGCCAAGCGACACAACGATTCTCACCCCGACCCGGGAACACCTCTACCCCACCGAAACACCCGGCGGACCCGAACCACCCGACAACCAAGCCGCCTGACACCCACACCGCCAGCCCAGTGAACGACCAGCCCCGAACGAGCCGCCAGCATCGCGGGGCAGCTAGCTGA
>CAVWTB010000073.1:0-424933 GCA_963757845.1 uncultured Alphaproteobacteria bacterium | reverse complement strand
GAGCGCGTCGCGATCACCCTTCATGGCGTCGATGACCACTTCGATGGCCTCTTCGGCGAGCTTCTTGGCCATCTTGGCATGGCCATGCTGGAACAGCCGCGCGGTCCTTGAGACGCCGGGGTCCAGCTCCTTTGCTGCATGATCGCCTTGTAAAGGCGATCTACCGAATCAGTCATGGAACCATCCTAACCGAAAGGCATGGTCCACGTGTTAACAGCCGACGGAAAATTTGCCTGCTCTGGTAAACACTTGGCGATGACTGTGCCGCCGCTGGCGTATGTGACAGGATCATGTCGCCCTTAAGGGGGACGACCACTAAAAGCCGATCCGGGGCACACCAGTGGGGTTTGCCGAGTTCGGGTTCTGGGGGTCGATGCGCTGCCGGCGGTCATGCGGGCTCGCCACGCCACCGTAAGGTTGCCGGTAAGCACGTGGCTGATGATAGACGCGCGGCTGGTGGTAGACGCGCGGCGCGCCACTATAAGCGTACGGCTGCCGGTAGACGTAGGGATCGTAACCGTACGGGTCATAGTAGTATTGAGCGCGCCGGTAGGCGCGCCGCTGCTGATCGGCTGCGACGACCGCACCGATCGTGCCTGCCACCATGCCCATCATGGCGAACCCCGCCGCATTGCCGCGCCGTACGCGGTAACGCTTGCGCGAGCCGAACTCGGCGCCGTCAGCGGCAGCCAGTTGCTCGCCGGTCGCTGCCGACGCGCGCGCGAGCGGCGCTGCGTGCGCGTCGAACGCCGTCACGACCATCGCCGTGATCGACGCCAGCAACAAGGCCCGCGCACTCAGCAGTCGCGAACCGGCATTACCCGAACGATAAAGCATCATGTCACCATATGCCGTGCGGCAGCGCTCGCCCGTTGGACGATCCTTAAGGTTAAGGCCGCAGCATCAACACTCCAAATTAGTCCCGCGAACCTGAATGCCGCTTGAACGGCCGTGTTCCGCCCTGCGACCTTTCGTCCATCCCCAGGCGGCCTTTACAACGTCACGTAACCATCATTCGGCCCGTGGATACATTCGCTGTCGCGCTGTGCGCGAACCTGTGTTTTTATGCCTTCGGCGCAAGGCCTCATTGCTTGAGTCGACGCCCAATAATCGAAGTTCGTACCATGCGCGTTCAGCCAGCCGCTCGACGATTTTTTTTGGTCTCGCTCCTCAGTGCGCTTGCGCTCGTGGGCGCGGTTGCGAGCCCGGCGGAAGCTGCGTCCTTCGTCCGTTTCATCCTCGACAAGCGCATGGACGGCGCGGCCGTGCCGTTCGCAGTCGCCGGCAACCGCGGCCTCTATCGCGCCGAAAATCTCGAGGTCCAGACCAACACGGTGACCAATTCGACCGAGGCGCTTGCGCGGCTCGCGAAGGGCGACGCCGATATCGCGCTCGCCGACTTCAACGACCTGATCCGCTATCGCGACGGCGGCAACGGCATGCCGCTGAAGGCGGTCTTCATCCTGCAGAACGAGAACGGCTATGCGATCATCGCCCGCCGCAGCCGCGGCGTGGACAGCGTGACCGATCTGCAGGGCAAGACGCTCGGTGTCGCCGAGGGCGACCTCGCGATCAGGATGTGGCCGGCGGTGGCCAAGCACATCGGTTTCGATGCCGGCAAGGTCAAGCTCGAGAAGATCGGCGCCGCGGTGCGCGAGCCGATGCTCTCGGCCGGTCAGGTCGACGCCGTCAGCGGCATGTCGTACGCATCTGCGCTCAACCTGCGTGACCGCGGCGTGCCGCAATCCGACCTCGTCATCATCCGCTTCGCCGACTTCGGCGACCGCTCCTACGGTCAGGCGCTGGTGGTCAATCCCGCATTCGCCGCCGCCAATCCCGAAACCGTGTCGGCGTTCATCCGCGCCGTCATCAATGCCACCCGCCTTGCGGTCAAGGACCCGGCCCGCGCCGCCGACGACGTTTTGACTCAAATGGACGGCGGCTCGCGCGAGCTCGAGCTCGAGCGCGTTCGCACCGTGCTGCGCGAGAACATCGCCACGCCCGAGGTCCGGCGCGACGGGATCGGCGCGGCAACAGCCGAGCGCTTCGAGAAGTCGCTTGACCAGATCGCGTTCGACTTCAAATTCCGCCAACGCCCCGCCTTGAAGGACATCTTCGACGACGCTTTCCTTCCACCTCTCGGATCGCGTAAGATCGACTGAGCAAATTGCAGAGCGCGTGCTGCGCCTCTTCCCGTCGGTCAGTGTCACGAATGTCGCTTCTTCGCCTCTACGGTCGTGTTCTGCACTCGCTTGGTCCGGAAGCCCGGCTGGGCTGGCTCCTCGCGATCGCCAACGTGCTGCTCGCGGTGGCGCAGTTCGCCGAGCCCGTGCTGTTCGGTTGGATCATCGACGCCCTGTCGAACAGCCAGGCGGCCGGCACGCGCGCAACGGTATCGGCTTCGGTCTGGCCGCTGCTCGGCGCCTGGGTCGCGTTCGGGCTGTTCACCATCGGCTGCAGCGTGTTCGTCGCCCTGCATGCCGACCGGCTGGCGCACCGCCAGCGCCAGGCGGTGCTGACCAACTATTTCGACCACATCCTGCAGCTGCCTTTGACCTATCACACCGGCGTGCATTCCGGGCGGCTGATGAAGGTGATGCTGCAGGGCACCGACGCGCTCTGGCGCATCTGGCTCGGCTTCTTCCGCGAGCATTTCGCTTCCATCATCTCGCTGATCGTGCTGCTGCCGCTGTCGCTCTACCTGAACTGGCGGCTGGCGATCCTCCTGTTCGTGCTGTGCGGCGTGTTCACCGTCTTGACGACCATCGTCGTGCGCAAGACCCACGGCATGCAGAGCGAGGTCGAGGAGCATTATTCGGCTCTCGCCGAACGCGCATCCGACGCGCTCGGCAACGTGGCGCTGGTGCAGAGTTTTGTGCGCATCGACGCCGAGGTGCAGGACCTGCGCAACGTCGCCAACCGCCTGCTCTCCGCGCAGATGCCGGTGCTGTCGTGGTGGGCGCTCGTCACCGTGATGACGCGCGCTTCGACCACCATCACCATTCTCGCGATCTTCGTCGTCGGCATCCTCCTGCACGCGCAGGGCCTCGCCACCATCGGCGAGATGGTGATGTTCGTGAACTTCGCCACCATGCTGATCGTGAAGCTCGAGCAGGTGGTCGGCTTCATCAATTCGATTTTCATGGAAGCGCCGCGGCTGCAGCAGTTCTACGATGTCCTGGACGCGACGCCCGCGGTGCGCGACCGTCCCGATGCGATCGATCCCGGCCGCCTCTCCGGGCTGGTCGAATTCCACGACGTGTCGTTCTCCTACGACGGCAAGCGGGCCGCGGTGGAGGACCTCTCCTTCACGGCGCTGCCCGGTCAGACGATCGCGCTGGTCGGCCCGACCGGCGCCGGCAAATCCACTGCCATCGCGCTGTTGCATCGTGCGTTCGATCCGCAGTCCGGCATCATCAAGATCGACGGCATGGACGTGCGGGGGCTGACGCTCACGGCGCTGCGCAGGAATATCGGCGTCGTGTTCCAGGAAGCGCTGCTGTTCAACCGCTCGATCGCCGACAACCTGCGTGTCGGCAAGCCGGACGCCACCGAAGAGGAGATGCGCAAGGCCGCGGAGCGCGCCCAGGCGCTGGAGTTCATCGAGCGCGGCGATCAGAAGTTCGAGTCCAACGCCGGCGAGCGCGGGCGCATGCTGTCGGGCGGCGAGCGCCAGCGCCTGTCGATCGCACGCGCACTGTTGAAGGACCCGCCGATCCTGATCCTCGACGAGGCGACCAGCGCGCTCGATGCGGTAACCGAGGCCAGGCTCAATGCGGCGCTTGACGAGGTGATGAGGGGCCGCACCACCTTCGTCATCGCGCACCGCCTGTCGACTATCCGCAATGCCACGCGCATTCTGGTGTTCCAGAACGGCCGCGTCATCGAGACGGGAACCTTCGATGAACTGGTCGCGCGCGGCGGCCATTTCGCCGAGCTCGCACGCGCGCAATTCATGGTGCAGGAGCAGGTGCGCGCCGAAGCCTCTTCGAAGCTGCTGGCGGAACTCAACAAATAGAGTGGTGTCGCAGCACTCTGCGGCGTCGAAATTTCACCAATTTCGCACGTGATTGAACGGTGATAGCCGTTATTCTGAGCTTACGGCGCGCAATAGTTTTGCTAGAATGCGCCACCGCTTCGCGGGTAGAAGCCCGTCCGTCGCAAGACAAACAGCTTTGGCGAAGGCCTGTGTCTTCTTTTTGAGGATGCGCCTTTCAGACCGGAACCGGATCGTGCATCACGTGACAGCAGCCAATCGTTTTTCGCCGTTTCGCCTTTCTGCGGCCTTCGCAATTCTCGCGAGTGTCGTCCTGCTCGCTGCGCAGCCGGCGCGCGCCGAGGCGCTGATCGTCGTCGAAGCGGATTTGGGGCGCGTGCTTTACCAGGAGAACGCGACCTATCCCTGGTATCCCGCCTCCGTCACCAAGCTGATGACGATGTATGTGGCGCTGAAGGCGGTGAAGGAAGGCCGCATGCAGCTCGACCAGCTGCTCACCGTCTCGCCGATCGCAGCCTCGCAGGCGCCCTCGAAGATGGGCTTCAAGGCGGGCACCACCGTCACGCTGGAGAACGCGCTGGCGATGATGATGGTGAAGTCCGCCAACGACATGGCGGCGGTGATCGCCGAGGGCGTCTCCGGCTCGATCGAGAAATTCTCCGACGAGATGAACAAGAACGCGCTGCGGCTCGGCATGACGCAGACAACCTACGTCAATCCGAACGGCCTGCCCGCCGAGGGACAGATCACCTCGGCCCGCGACATGGCGATGCTGGCGCGGGCGATCATCCGCGACATGCCCGAATACGAATATTTCACGCACATCCCGGCGATCAAATTCGGCCGCCGCCTCACGCGCAACTTCAACAGCCTGATCGGCCGCTATCCCGGCGCCGACGGCATGAAGACCGGCTTCATCTGCGCCTCCGGCTTCAATCTCGTCGCCTCGGCCACGCGCAACAACAAGCGGATGATCGCGGTCGTGCTCGGCGCGCCGTCTTCGCCGGTGCGCGCGGCCAAAGCCGCGCAGCTGCTCGAGCGCGGGTTCGCCCGCACCTCGGGGCTGAGCTGGCTGACGCCGTCGCTCGGCACGCTGGCGTCGATGGAACCGATCGCCGCCGAGCCGCCGAACCTGCGCGACGACATGTGCGGCCCGAAGCGCAAGCGGCGCGGCATCGAATCCGACGACGACAACGTCGCGATCGCCGCGGGCAACAGCGGAACGGGCGAGTCCGGCGACAACGGCTTCACGCTGTTCTCCACCGCGGCCGCGTCGGGCGCGATGAAGCCGTCGGAGATGCTGGCCATGCCGGCCGCCGCCGCCGAGCCGATGGTGGTCTACACCGGGCCGAAGCGCAGCGGAGCGGCCCTGGTCGCGGCCGTCGCCGCCGATGAGGCGAGCCAGACTGTGCGCGGCAAGAAGGGCAAGACGGGCGTCACCGTGCGGATCGCGGCCAAGCCGGATCCGAAGGCCGACGTCAAGCCGGCCGCGAAGCCTGCGGCAAAACCCGTCGCAGCGAAGCAGGCCGCGAGGCCGACCGCCGAAGCAAAGCCAGCCGCGCCGAAGCCCGCCAAGGACGTCGCCAAGAAGGACGGCACCAAGCAGGATGGCACCAAGCCGGCCGCCACCAAGCAGGCCGCCGCCAAGCCGAAGCCGGCCGCGAAAGACACCAAGAACTGAAGACGCCCGTTTCTCTCGGCGTCATGCGAGGGCTTGACCGGCGTATCCGTCCAGCTAAAGACGAATCCATTCAAGGAGATGGATTGCCGGGCCATAGGCGAGCAAAGCGACGCCGTTCTTCGAACGGCTACGGGCGAGCAAAGCGACGCCGTTCTTCGAACGGCTATGCCCGGCAATGACGCATCATCATAAAGCTGCGGCCTGATGCCCGCGGCGGTATTCCAGCGCTTGCCACATGCGCCGTCATTCGGAATACTGTCCTCAATCAGACGAGCCCCGTCCGGTTCTTTGGAAGTTGAAGGGGCCTGCCGCAACCTCGGGAGAGAACCATGGATCGCATCTGGCTCAAGAAATATCCCCCCGGCGTGCCCGCCGACATCGACACCAATCAGTACAGCTCCTTGAGCGACCTGCTTGACGAGAGCTTCAAGAAGTTCGCCGACCGCCGCGCGTTCATCTGCATGGACAAGGCGATCAGCTACAAAGAGCTCGACGAGATGTCGACCGCGCTCGGCGCCTACCTGCAGAACCTCGGCCTGAAGAAGGGCGCGCGCGTCGCCATCATGCTGCCGAACATCCTGCAGAACCCGGTCGCCTCCGCGGCGATCCTGCGCGCCGGCTTCACGGTCGTGAACGTCAACCCGCTCTACACCCCGCGCGAGCTCGAGCACCAGCTGAACGACTCCGGCGCGGAAGCCATCATCATCGTCGAGAATTTTGCCACCACCCTGCAGCAGGTGATCGGCAAGACCAAGGTCAAGCACGTGATCCTCGCCTCGATGGGCGACCTGCTCGGCTTCAAGGGCGTGATCGTCAACTTCGTCGTCCGCCGCGTGAAGAAGATGGTGCCGGCCTTCTCGCTGCCGCAGGCGGTCTCGTTCAACACCGCGCTCGCCACCGGCCGCACCAAGACCTTCAGCAAGCCGGCGCTCACCCGTGATGACGTCGCCTTCCTGCAATACACCGGCGGCACCACCGGCGTCTCGAAGGGCGCCACCCTGCTCCATCGCAACATCCTGGCGAACGTGCTGCAGAACGACGCGTGGCTGCAGCCCGCGATCAAGAACATGCCGAAGGACGACAGTTTGATGATCGTCTGCGCGCTGCCGCTCTATCACATCTTCGCGCTGACGGCCTGCTTCCTGCTCGCCGTGCGCGCCGGCGGCTGCAACCTGTTGATCCCGAACCCGCGCGACATCCCGGGCTTCGTCAAGGAGCTGAAGAAGTACCAGGTGTCGAGCTTCCCGGCGGTCAACACGCTCTACAACGCGCTGATGCAGCACCCGGAATTCAAGGACGTCGACTTCTCGAAGCTCCTGGCTGCGAACGGCGGCGGCATGGCGGTGCAGAAGGCGGTGGCCGAGAAGTGGAAACAGGTCACCGGCGGCCCGATCATCGAGGGCTACGGCCTGTCCGAGACCTCGCCGACGCTGACCTGCAATCCGGCGGATTCGAGCGAATACACCGGCTCGATCGGCATCCCGGTGCCCTCCACCGAGATCTCGATCCGCGACGACGACGGCAACGAAGTGCCGCTCGGCCAGCCGGGCGAGATCTGCGCCAAGGGTCCGCAGGTGATGGTCGGCTACTGGCAGCGGCCGGAGGAGACCGCGCAGGTGATGACCGCCGACGGCTTCTTCCGCACCGGCGACATCGGCGTGATGAATGCCGACGGCTTCATCAAGATCGTCGACCGCAAGAAGGACATGATCCTGGTCTCGGGCTTCAACGTCTATCCGAACGAGGTCGAGGACGTGATCGCGAGCCACCCGGGCGTGCTCGAATGCGCGGTCATCGGCGTGCCGGATGCGAAGTCGACGGAAGCGGTCAAGGCGTTCGTCGTCAAGAAGGACCCGAACGTCACGCCTGAGGACATCATCAAGTTCTGCTCGACGCAGCTCACCGGCTACAAGATGCCGAAGCACATCGAATTCCGCACCGACCTGCCGAAGACCAATGTCGGCAAAATCCTCCGCCGCGCGCTCCGCGACGAGAAGAAGGACACGCAGCAGGCGGCGTGAGGTTTTCGCTCTCTCCCCTCCCCCCGCGCGCGAAGCGAGTGGCGGGGAGGGGTTGGGGGTGGGGGGCCGCCACGGTTCAACCGGAATGATTGTCGACACTTTAGACCGGCATGATTCCCGACAGTTTGGGTTTAGCGGTCTGTTCATCCGGGTCGCGGAGCCCCTCACGAGGTGGAGCGAACCGGGTGAACAGACCGCGGCGGTTGATGAGACCGATATCCATGTCGCAGAAGCGCACAACATGGTCGCCGGTCTCGAGTTCGGCGATGCCAATCAATTCGTCGACCAGGGCCTCGCCGATGAAGATGAACTCACCCTTCCATCTGATCTCGCCGTTGCCGCGGACGCGGCGGACCTGGTGATCGGCGTCGTACCAAGGGTCTTCGACGCGAGGTGGCATGACGCGCGGCGACGGCACGTAGACCTCCGCCGGTGGCCGTTGGCCAAGCGCTTCGTGCGGACGTTCCTCATTGTAGTGCCGGCGAAATGCATCAAAGCGCGCCTGCTGCTGGCGCCGATTGTTGGCCGGCGGGTTCGAGGTCTGCTTCTTCAGCGTCCGATGCATGCGCTCGTGTCGACCGTTCTCCTGCGGCGAGGCGGGATGGATGAAGATCGGTATGATGCCAAGCTTCATCCACCAGACCGACAGCCTGGTGAGGCCGCCAGCGCCGCGCGAGCCAAACGGCGAGCCATTGTCGCAGCGGATCCCAAGCGGCAGGCCGTACTCGCGAAAAGCCCGCTCAAAACAAGGGCGGACGCCCTCGATTGTTGGTTCGGTAATCCGCAGCTCGATCAGGAAACGGCTGAGGCTGTCCGTCGTCGTCAGCGGATCGATCCGTTGCTGGTCGCGGGTGCGAAACCAGCCCTTGAAGTCCGCGCTCCACTCGTCGTTAGGCTCTATCGCTGGCGTGCAAGACCGCTGCTGGTCGAGCGGGCGACGGCGTCGCTTCACCGGCGCCACCAGACCTGCGCGCTTGAGGATGCTCCCGATCGTCGAGGCTGCAGGCCAGGCAAGCTCGGGGGCCTCGCGGTCAAGGACGGCGAGAAGCTTGCGTGGCCCCATATACGGAAACCGCCGCCGTGCCGCGATCACCTTCGCGGCAATCGCCTTGTCCGTGCTTTGTCTGCACTGCAGCGGTGCGTGCGAGCGGTCCCTGAACCACTCCGGATCACCGCTCTGCTTGCGCTTGCACCATTCGTAAAACGTGTCGCGGCAGACCCCGTGCCGCCGGCACAGCTCCGACACGCTCCAGTTCCCGCTCTCGTGCTCCAAAAGCATCCGGATACGCTCTTCCATCCGACCGGTCTCTTTGAATGGCATCGATGGGCCCTCCCGCCGATGCATCTTGAAACCTGTCGGGGATCATCCCGGTCTAACCTGTCGGGAATCTATCCGGTCTGTACCCACACGATCAGCGAGCGCCGTCCCCCCACCCGGTCCCGGCTGCGCCGGGCCCACCCTCCCCACCACTCGCTTCGCGAGCGGGAGGGAGAGGTAAGGCCGCACCCCCTTCCTTGACTTCCAAGGCTGAACTGCGCTGAAACACCCCCATGCCATTCGTCCTCGCCATCGATCAGGGCACCACGTCATCGCGCGCCATCGTGTTTCGCGACGACATCTCCATTGCCGCGGTGGCCCAGCAGGAATTCCAGCAGCACTTTCCGGCGTCGGGCTGGGTCGAGCACGAGCCGGACGACATCTGGAATTCGACGCTCGCCGTCTGCCGCGAGGCGCTGGGCAAGGCCAGCGCGAGCGCCGCCGACATCGCCGCCATCGGCATCACCAACCAGCGCGAGACCACGCTGGTGTGGGACAAGTCCACCGGCAAGGCGATCCACCGCGCCATCGTCTGGCAGGACCGCCGCACCGCCGACATCTGCGCCCGGATGAAGGTCGACGGCCATGAGCCGGCCATCTCGGCCAAGACCGGGTTGATCATCGACCCCTATTTCTCCGGCACGAAGGTCGCCTGGATCCTCGACCATGTTCCGGGCGCCCGCGCGCGCGCCGAGCAGGGCGAGCTCCTGTTCGGCACCGTCGACAGCTACCTGCTCTGGCGGCTGACCGGCGGCAAGGTGCATGCGACGGATGCGACCAACGCCTCGCGCACGCTGCTGTTCAACATCCACACCGGCGAATGGGACGACGAGCTCCTGCAGATCCTGCGCGTCCCGCGCAGCATGCTGCCCGAGGTGAAGGATTCCTCCGCGGCCTTCGGCGAGACGTCGGAAGACCTGTTCGGCGGCAGCATCGCTATTCGCGGCATCGCCGGCGACCAGCAGGCCGCGACCATCGGCCAGGCCTGCTTCAACCCCGGCATGATGAAGTCCACTTACGGCACCGGCTGCTTTGCGCTGCTCAACACCGGCAGCAAGCCGGTCGTCTCGCAGAGCAACCTGCTCACCACCATCGCCTATCAGCTCGAGGGCAAGCGCACCTACGCCCTCGAAGGCTCGATCTTCGTCGCCGGCTCCGCGGTGCAGTGGCTGCGCGACGGGCTCGGCATCATCAAGGAGGCGTCGGAGACCGGTCCCCTCGCCGATCAGGCGGATTCGGCGCAGGACGTCTACCTCGTGCCGGCTTTCGTCGGCCTCGGCGCGCCGTACTGGAATCCGCATGTGCGCGGCGCGCTGTTTGGCCTGACGCGCAATACGGGCCCGAAGGAGCTGGCCAAGGCCGCGCTCGAGAGCGTGTGCTACCAGACGTTCGACCTGTGGGCGGCGATGCGCGCCGACTGGCCCGATGCCAGCACTGCCAGCACGGTGCTGCGCGTCGACGGCGGCATGACCGCGTCCGACTGGACCATGCAGCGCCTCGCCGACCTGCTCGATGCGCCGGTCGACCGCCCGGAGATCCAGGAGACCACCGCGCTCGGCGCCGCCTACCTCGCAGGCCTGTCGGCCGGCGTCTTTCCCGAGCCCGCGCGCTTTGCCGACAACTGGCGGCTCGCGCGCCGCTTCGAGCCGGCGATGAGCGCAGAGACGCGGGCGCGAAAACTGCAGGGCTGGGCCAAGGCCGTCGCCGGTGTGTTGGCAAGCGATCCCGGCACGTGACAGGATACGGCCATGCTTCCCGACGGCTACTCCGATGTCCCGCCCGGCAAGATCGCCGCCGTCGTCACCCATCTTGAGATGATGCAGCGGCCGCCGCCGCGCGCCGAGCGCGGCGAGCGATGGACGCTGCGGCACGTCAGGCATCCCGATCTCGACTGGTTTCGCGATCTCTATCGCCGCGTCGGCGAGCAGTGGCTGTGGTTTTCGCGGCTGCAGCTGTCCGATGCCGCGCTCGGCGCGATCATCCAGGCGCAACAGGTCCACGTTTACGCCCTCGAACACGAGGGCCGCGACGAAGGGCTGCTCGAGCTGGATTTCCGGAAGGCCGATGAGTGCAACATCGCCTTCTTCGGCGTGACGGCGGAATTGATCGGCACCGGCGCCGGCACCTGGCTGATGAACCGGACGCTGGAACTGGCCTGGTCGCAGCCGATCCGCCGGCTTTCCGTGAACACCTGCACCTTCGATCATCCGTCGGCGCTGGCGTTCTACCAGCGATCCGGCTTCACGCCGTTCCGGCGGCAGATCGAAGTCGCCGACGATCCCCGCCTTGCCGGGACCGCCCCGCGCAGCGCCGCATGGCATATCCCGATCATCGAATGATCGCCCGGATTGGTCATACGGCCACCCATTCGTTCGGGAGATGCGCTATGCTTGCGGCGGCCCCACGTCGGTATCTTTGAATTCAATTGCGAGGAGAATCCCATGCTGAACCGCCGATCGTTTTGCGGTTGCGCGTCGCTTGCGCTGTTTGCGGGCGTCTCCACCGCTCATGCCCAATCACCCGAATGCGCCGTGTTCACGCCGGCGCGACAGAAGGAGGTCAGTCCGGATCAGGCGATCGAACGGCTGAAAGCCGGCAACGATCGCTTCGCCAGCGGCAAGACCGTCAACTGCAACCTGATGCAGCAGGTGAAGGAGACCGCGCACGGCCAGGCGCCGTTCGCGGCCGTGGTCGGCTGCATCGACTCGCGCGTGCCGCCGGAGATGGTGTTCGACCAGCGCATCGGCGACATCTTCTGCGGCCGCGTGGCCGGCAACATCGTCAACACCGATTTGATCGGCAGCCTGGAATACGCGACCAAGGTGGTCGGCGCGCGCGCCATCGTCGTGCTTGGGCACTCTGAATGCGGCGCGGTCAAAAGCGCCGTCGACGACGTCAAGCTCGGCAACATCACCTCGCTGCTGGCAAAAATCCGCCCCGCGGTGGCCGCGACCAAATCCACGGGCGACCGCACCTCGAAGAACCACCCCTTCGTGCAGGCGGTCGCCGAAGCCAACGCCAGGCTCGCCGCCCAGAAACTGACGCAGGGCAGCACGATCCTGCGCGAGCTGGTCGAGGCAAAACAGCTGCGCATCGCCTCGGCCATGCACGACATCGGCACGGGCAAGGTGACGTTTTTGGGGTAAGCCAAAAACGTCATTGCGAGCGAAGCGAAGCAATCCAGCTGCGCGCCGGCAGGCGCGCCAAAAAAGGCGCTGAGTCCGCGGCTCACGCTGCTCTTTTTAGTTGGCGCGCTTCGCGCGCGCTGGATTGCTTCGTCGCTGCGCTCCTCGCAATGACGCCCGTAGCAACGCCGGCGATCCTTTTTCGCTGTAACGGCCGCGCATGACGTGCAGAATAGCGCATCTCACATCAACACCCCGGAGCCCCCCTTGATCCTCATCGGCCAGTTCGACTCCCCTTTCGTCCGCCGCGTCGGCATTGCGCTGAAGCTTTATGAGTTCGCGTTCGAGCATCGGCCGTGGTCGACGTTCGGCGACGGCGACAAGATCGTGCCGTTCAATCCGCTGCGGCGGGTGCCGACGCTGGTGCTGGACAACGGCGAGACGCTGATCGAGAGCGCGGCCATTCTGGATTACCTCGACGAGCGCGCGGGGCCGGCGAAGGCGATGATCGCCGAGAGCGGCGACGCGCGCCGGCGGGGTTTAAAAATCTGCGCGCTGGCGACCGGGCTTGCCGACAAGGCGGTGATCCTGTTCTACGAGCGCGCGCTGCACAAGGAGACCTCGCAGCTCTGGATCGACCGCTGCCGCACACAGATTTCCGCCGTGCTCGACGTGCTGGAGCGGGAGCGCGCCAACGTGTCGACGCCCTTCTGGCACGGCAAGACGATCGGTCACGCCGACATCGCGGTCGCCTGCGCCTTGCGCTTCGTCCGCGAAGCGCATCCGGGCGTGTTCAGCGAGGAGCATTTTCCAGCGCTGACCGCGCATGCAGCGCAGTGCGAGGCGATGGAGGTGTTCAAGGAGATTTCGCAGGAGTTCATCCCGCCGAAGGGGTAGGCGAGCCGGACGTCATTGCGCCAGTCCCGCGCGAAGCGCGGCCTCTGCGTCATTGCGAGCGAAGCGAAGCAATCCAGCCGCGCGCCGGCAGGCGTGCAAGAAAACGCAGAGGCTGCGGCAGCTGCTGCGCTTTTTAGTTTGCGCGCTTCGCGCGCGCTGGATTGCTTCGCTTCGCTCGCAATGACGGTGAATGCGCTGAAGCGCTATGGCCTACCCCCTCGCCCGCATCGCCTCCGGCGTGTCGGGCTGCACCAGCGGATGCGCCTTGGCGAAGGCGGGCAGCGCCATCGACGTGTCGAAGATGCGCTTGACGACAGGATAGGGCGCAAGATCGCATTGCGTGTTCACGGCCGCGGTGACGTGACCGACCATGCAGATGTCGGCGAGCGTCGGCGCATCGCCGTGACAGAACTTGCCGGTCGATGCATCGCCGGCCAGATGCGCCTCGAGGCTTTTCAGCGTCTCGATGATCCAGTGCCGGCTCCACGCCAGGCGCGCCGGCGCGTCGAGCTTCAACTCGTGCTCCAGATATTGCCGCACGCGCGGCGTCAGCAGCGGATGGCCTTCGCAGGCGACCATCTGCGCGAGCCCCCGCACCCGCGCGCGGCCGCGCGGATCGGCCGGCAGCAGCGGCGGTGAGGGATGCACCTCGTTCAGGTACTCGATGATCGCCAGCGACTGGAACAGCGGCGGCCCATCGCCGTCGACGAGCGCCGGCAGCACCATCTGCGGATTGACGCTGCGATAGGCCTCCATGCGCTGCATGTCGGCGTCGAGATCGACAGTGGTGACGTCGGCCGGGAGGCCCTTGAGATTGAGCGCGATGCGCACGCGAAAACTCGCAAGCGACCGCCAGAACGAGAAGAACTGCATGACGATGTCCTGATGCCGATGGGCGGAGAGTGGCGCAGTCTAGGGACGGCGCGCGGCGAATGACAGCCGCGGGGCATCACGATTTGTTGGGGGGCCTGGCCTCGCATCAAGCGCCAGCCCGCGCGAAGCGCAGCCTCTGCGTCATTGCGAGCGAAGCGAAGCAATCCAGCCGCGCGCCGGCAGGCGCGCAAATAAACGCTGAGATTGCCGCGGCTCTGCGTTTTTTAATGGGCGCGCTTCGCGCGCGCTGGATTGCTTCGTCGCTTCGCTCCTCGCAATGACGCCGGGGCGCTTCGCGCGCTGCGCCGCCTACTCCCGCTTGAACCTGTAATCGAACCGCTCGCCGTCCGCCTTGATCAGGCCGACCGTCGGCGTTGGGAAATGGATCGGCAGGATCAGGGTGTCCGTGTCGGCGACGCTTGCGAAGAATTTTCGGCGCGAGGCGGCGGATTGTTTTGGGTCCCAGTCCGGCCGTGCCGACCAGTCGACTTCGCGGCACTGGATCGGGTGGTGCATCAGGTCGCCGGCCACGACGGCGCGCTGGCCGCGTGAAAGATGTTGACGCAGCAGTGGCACGGCGAATGGCCGGGCGTCGGCGTCAGCGTCACGGTATCGTCGAGCGCGTAATCGTCGTCGACCAGCAGCGCCTGCCCTGCTTCGACGATCGGCAGGCAATTGTCGCGAAACACCTTTCCGGGCGGGTTGCTGCCCTTTTTGTATTCCTCCTCCCACACCGCGTATTCGCGCTTGTGGAAGATGTATTTCGCGTTCGGGAACGTCGGCACCCAGCGGCCGTCCTTCAGCGTCGTGTTCCAGCCGGTGTGATCGATGTGCAGGTGCGTGCAGAACACGTAATCGATCTTGTCGTAGCTGATGCCGAGCGCGAACAGCTCGTTGCGCCAGCGCTCCTTGCCGGGAAAGTCGAACGGCGGCGGATGGTCCTTGTTCTCGCCCGTACAGGTGTCGACCAGGATGGTGTAACGCGGCGTGCGCACCACGAACGTCTGATAGGTGATCACCATCAGGCCTGATGCTGTGTCGAACACCTCCGGCTCCATCGTCTTCAGGTGATGCTGGAACACGGCCTCGTCATAGGCCGGGAAGAAGTCTTGCAGGCCGCCGCCACGGCCCCTCCCGCTCGATGACCGCGTCGATGGTGATGTCGCCGATTTTGAGTTGTTTCATTGTGCGTTTCCCCGGGGTGACAGGGCGAGCGTAGCGGCGGCGGCGGTGCCGTTCAAGCGGAGCGCGCGCCGTATCACTCGGCGTCATTGCGAGCGCAGCGAAGCAATCCAGCCGCGCGCGAAGCGCGCCAACAAAAGCGCGGCACTGGCGGCGAGTTCAGCGCATTTTTTTGGCGCGCCTCCGGCGCGCGCTGGATTGCTTCGCTGCGCCTCGCAATGACGGTGGAGAGGCCCTCAGCGATCGCACAAGCTAACGGCGGCGATCCCCGTAAGCGTTCCGCCCAGCAACTCGGCGAGGTGATGACCGCCGACCGGCAGGACCGCCACCATCATGACGGCGTTCAGCGCAAGGACCGGCCACACCAGCAAACGGCTGTGGCGCACGATCCAGACCGTGACGACGCCGAGCGCGGCATGAAACGACGGGAAGCCGACGACGCCGTCGGCCGACGCGAATGCGATGACGGTCAGCCTGCCGTCGCGCAACGCCGCGAATGTCCGGTAGAACGGCCACATATGGTCGGCCTCTGCGAAATTTCCGAACAGCTGCGGCGGCGGCGCGAAGTGTGCGAACGCACCGGCAGTCGGCACTGCGACCATGCCGACTGCGAGGCCGACGAAGGTCAGGGACAGAACGGCGAGCAGTTCGGCAAGCCTCACCTCCTGTTCGGTCACCGAAAACCACACGACGATCGCGAACAGAAGCGCAGCCGTGCTGTGATAGCTGATCGTCAGCGCGGCGGCGATGGTCGCATTGCCGTTGGTGGCGGCGAGAAATCCCGGCCAGTCGAACCCCAGCCGGCGGTCCACGCCGGCCAGAAAGTCGTCGCGCAGCGGCAAGGCTGCCGCAGTTGCCAGATACATGAAGACAAGAAAGACCGAGCCGATCAGCGCAAGCAGCAATCCGCCTCTCCAGAGCAGTTCGGATTTTCGAACGAGACCGGCCAGCATGACGCGCGGCCCGCGCCCGGTGCGCACGCGGCCGATACGAAGGGCAATGGCTCTCGTGAGCACCGCGGCCAGGGCGATGGCCGCGAGAGTATTCCAGTTTGCCGGATCGAAGCGCAGCGACGAGTTGGCGAGCCAGACCACGTCCACGGCCAGGAACACGGTGACACAACACCAGACGATCGTCGTGAGCCGCCTCGTTTCGAGGCATCTGCGGGGCGACAGAAGCCACCGGCATGCGAAGCCCCTCCATTTTCGGATGCTGCCCGGCTGCTCGAACGACCACGGAAGATATGTCAACGCGCTATTCCCGACTGTCCAGTTGCAACAGCCAATGGACGTATCAGCGCGCGGTCGGATCTCGCTTCATCCAAACGGAGGAACAACCGGCGTCATTGCGAGCGCAGCGAAGCAATCCAGCCGCGCGCCGGCAGGCGCGCCCAAAAATGCGCTGAGTTCACCGCTGATGCCGCGCTTTTTGTTTGGCGCGCTTCGCGCGCGCTGGATTGCTTCGCTTCGCTCGCAATGACGGCGGGGCCGATCGCACGCGCCGAGCAATGACGGGGTTGCCGCCGTGCCGCAAAACATGCACGATACGCCTCCTCGATCAAAAAACAAGCGGGACGAACACCCATGGCAACGGACACCCTTCGCGTCGGCATCATCGGCGCCGGCGCCAATACGCGGCTGAAGCACATTCCCGGACTGCGCATGCAGAACAGCGTCGAGATCGTCGGCGTCGCCAACCGCTCAGAGGAGTCGAGCCAGCAAGGCGGCGAAGGAGCTGGACATCCCGAAGGCTTACGGCGACTGGACCGAGATCGTCGCGGACCCGAACATCGATGCGGTGTGCATCGGCACCTGGCCCTACACGCATGCGCAGATGACGATCGCAGCGCTCGACGCCGGCAAGCACGTGCTGTGCGAGGCGCGGATGGCGATGAATGCGCGCGAGGCGCATGCGATGCTCGCCGCCTCGCGCCGCAATCCGTCACGCATCGCGCAGATCGTGCCGGCGCCGATGTCGCTTCCCGTCGACCGCACCATCGCCGACACGATTGCAGGCGGCGCGCTCGGCGACATCACCGCGATCGACCTGCGCGTGTTCACCGGCGACTATCCGAACGCCGACGCGCCGCTGCACTGGCGGCAGGACCGCGATCTCTCCGGCAACAACACCATGGCGCTCGGCATCTGGTACGAGCAGATGATGCGCTGGGTCGGTCCCGCGGCGTCGGCGTTCGCGGTCGGCCAGGTGGTCGTGAAGCACCGCAAGGACGCCACAGGCGCGCGCGTGCCGATCACCATCCCCGACCACATCGACGTCGCCGGCCACCTGCAGCAAGGCGGCCAGTATCGCCTGGCGCTGTCGTCGGTCGCCGGCCACGCGCCGCACCGGACCGAAGCCTGGATTTTCGGCGACAAGGGCACGCTGGCGTTCGTCATGCCGAACGAGGGCGAGCTTTATTTGCAGCTCGGCAAAAAAGGCGGCGCGATGGGGGCGCTGGCGATCGATCCGAACAAGCGTGGCGGCTGGCGCGTGGAAGAAGAGTTCGTCAACGCGGTGCGCGGCCGCGAGGCCGTGACGCACACGGATTTCGTCACCGGCGTGAAGTACATGGAGTGGACCGACGCCGTGACCCAGTCGATGCGCGAGCGGCGCGACGTGCAGCTGCCGCTGCAGATGTGAGGGCTTGCGCTGAGCGAGCCGGCGCTCTCCGCGTCATTGCGAGCGAAGCGAAGCAATCCAGCGCGCGCCGGCAGGCGCGCCAATTAAAAAGCGCGGAGTCCGCTGGGGATTCCGCGTTTTTGTTTGGCGCGCTTCGCGCGCAGCTGGATTGCTTCGTCGCTTCGCTCCTCGCAATGACGGCGGGCCGAAGCCCGCCGTATCGGACGCTGCGCCGCCGCCTACTGCAGCGGCATCGGCGGGCGTGGCGTGGGGCCGAAGCCGGGCTCGGGCGGCAGCGTGCGTGGCGGCGGGACGTAGACGTCGTCGCGTTGCACGGGCGGCGGATAGGCCTGGCCGTAGGTCTGCGGCGGCGGGTAGGCCTGCGCCTGGCCGTAGGTCTGCCGCGGCGGATAGGCTTGCGCCTGGCCATAGGTCTGCTGCGACGGATAGGCCTGCCCCTGGCCATAAGGCTGCTGCTGCGGATAGGGCTGCGTGCTGCGGGGCGTCGCCGACGCGGGCTGCGGCGAAGGCGCGGCTGCCGCGCGCTGCGGCGGCGTGGGCTTCGGCGTCTGCTCTGCGTCTGCGCGGACGTCTTGCGCTTCGGTTCCTGTGCTTTTGCAGCTGCAGCTTCGCGGCTGATCTGCTGCTTCTCGGCCTTCAGCTGCTCGATCGTCTGCTTCAGCGTCGCGATCTCGCGCGACATCGAGTCGAGCTGCTGCGTCACCTCTGGTGGCGCAGCGGCCTGCGCCGGCGCGCTCTCTGCGACCGGCGGCGCGGCTGCGGCTGGTGCAGGCTGCGCTGCAGCGGCAGCAGCCGGTTGCGCCGGCGCCGTTGCAGCGGTGGCCGCAGGTTGCGCGGGTGCAGCGGCTGGATCCGGCGCGGGCTGCGCCGTGGCCGACGCGTCGGCAGGTTGGGCTGGAGCTTGCGCCGTCGTCTGCGGCTCAGCGGCCGTGCTCGTTGGCGCCGGCCCCGACACCTGCCCGAGCAGCTGCGGCGCGACGGTCGCGAACATCTGCTGCGCCTCGTCGCCATAGGCCTGCCAGCCGATGGTGGCGGCGATGCCGGCGAACACCGTGAGCACGAAGCGCACGAGACCGCGCCCGGCGCGCGCTTGCGGCGCACGCTCCGGGATGATGTCGATCTTGTCGTTCAGCGGCGGCGGCGGTATCGCCAGCGCGGGCTCGATCGACGATGCGGGCATCGTCGCGGCATTCGTGGTCGCGGCATTGGCGTCATCGACCGGCGTGAAGTTCAACTCCGACGGATCCGACCATCGCGGCGCCGAGGCGTTGCCGCGCATCAGCGCGACGATGGCGTCGTGTGGATCGGATTGCGGATCGACGGACTGCGTCGGCTGTGACGGTTGAAGCGTTGGTTGCATTGGCGCTCCGAAGTGGTGTGCGACTCGGGAGGAAATCGACAGAAGACGGTGAGCGCGCAGAGGGGGTCACCGGCCTTTGGCCACAGCAAGGCGGGAGGATGGAAAGTATGAGGCCGGGGAACAAAATCCGGTGGGGAACCTCAAGGTTGGCGCGAGCGAGCACCCCCGGCGTCATCGCGAGGAGCGCAGCGACGAAGCGATCCAGCGCGCGCCGACAGGCGCGCCTGACAAAATGCCCTGAGCCCGCCGCCGATGCTGCGCATTTTGTTTGGCGCGCTTCGCGCGCGGCTGGATTGCTTCGCTTCGCTCGCAATGACGCCGAGGGCGTTCGCCGACGCCGAGTGCGGCGCCCCTACCCCGCCTGCTTCCGCTCCACCGGCAGGATGCTCACCACGCGCACGCGGCCCATGCGCAACACCTCCATCTCGCAGCTGCGGTTGATGCGGTCGTGGTCGAGCAGGCGGATGAGGTCGTCGACGCCGTGGACGGCGACGCCGTCGAGGCGGATCACCACGTCGCCGGGCAGAAGGCCGGCCTGGGCCGCGGGGCCGTTCGGCTCGAGCTGCATCAACAGCGCGCCGAGCTTGTTGTCGATGCCGGCGACCACCGCATGCCGCCGCGGGATCGGCGCGGTCTGCGCCGAGACGCCGATATAGGCGCGGCGCACATAGCCGTGGCGGATGATCTCCGACAGCACGAACTGCGCGGTGTTGCTTGCGACCGCAAAGCATATCCCCTGCGCGCCGGAGATGATGGCGGTGTTGATGCCGATCACTTGCCCCGCCGACGACACCAGCGGCCCGCCGGAGTTGCCCGGGTTCAGCGCCGCATCGGTCTGGATCACGTCCTCGATCATGCGCCCGCCGATCGAGCGGATCGACCGGCCGAGCGCCGAGACCACGCCGGTGGTGACGGTGGATTCGAAGCCGAGCGGATTGCCGATGGCGACGACCAGCTGGCCGCGCTTGAGGTCTTTCGAATTGCCGAGCGAGGCGAAGCTGAGCTCGCGTGTTGAATCGGCGCGCAGCAGCGCCAGATCCGTGTCCGGATCGGTGCCGAGGATGCGCGCGTCGGTGACAAAACCTTCGGCGCTGCGCAGCCGGATGGTTTTGGATGCGCCGACCACATGGCTGTTGGTCAGCACGAGGCCATCGGGCGAGATGACGATGCCCGACCCAAGCCCGCCGCGCTCCTGCGGCTGCCCGTTACGCGCCCCGGTCTCGACGCGCACCACGGCCGGCCCCACGCGCTCGGTGACGGAGATCACCGCACGCGAGTAGGCGTCGAGGAGCGCGTCGTCGTTGGGCGAGGTTGCGTCGGCCGGTCGCGGCGGCGTGATGTCGTCGGGACTGCTGTCGAAGGGATCGTTCGTGAAGTCCAGCATGATGGGTGGCATATAATGCGGACGGAAGGCGGTGCAAGGCCGCGGCACAGCACCGTCGTATGCCCCTCACGTCATTGCGAGGAGCGCAGCGACGAAGCAATCCAGTCTGCATCCGCCGCGGATGCTGCGCTTTTCTTTGGCGCGCTTCGCGCGCGCTGGATTGCTTCGCTTCGCTCGCAATGACGTCGGGGGTAATCGCGCCCACTGAGCGGGCCAGAGCTCTCGGCGTCATTGCGAGGAGCGCAGCGACGAAGCAATCCAGTCTGCGTCCGCCGCGGATGCTGCGCTTTTTGTTTGGCGCGCTTCGCGCGCGCTGGATTGCTTCGCTTCGCTCGCAATGACGTCGGGGGTAATCGCGCTCGCTGAGCGGGCCGGAGCTCTCGGCGTCACTGCGAGGAGCGCAGCGACGAAGCAATCCAGTCTGCGTCCGCCGCGGATGCTGCGCTTTTTTGTTTGGCGCGCTTCGCGCGCGCTGGATTGCTTCGCTTCGCTCGCAATGACGTCGGTGGTAATCGCGCCCGCTGAGCAGGCCGGAGCTCTCGGCGTCATTACGAGGAGCGCAGCGACGAAGCAATCCAGTCTGCATCCGCCGCAGATGCTGCGCTTTTTGTTTGGCGCGCTTCGCTCGCAATGACGGTTGTGGTAGCGTCTGATTGCTCTTTTAGTCGCCGAGCCCGTGGTCCGATGAAGCAACCCGCCGTGTACATCGTCACGAACCACCGCAACGGGACGCTCTACACGGGCGTGACTTCCAACCTGGCGCAACGCGCCCATCAGCATCGTGAGGGGCGCGTGAAAGGGTTCGCGGCGCGATACGGCTGCAAGACGCTCGTCTGGTACGAGCTGCACGACGAGATGTATCGAAGCGATCACGCGGGAGAAGCAGCTCAAGGCCGGCAGCCGCGACAGGAAGCTGGCGCTGATTGAGAGTTTCAATCCGGAGTGGAAGGATTTGTACGAAACGCTGATTTAGGGCTTCAGTACCGCTCGATCAGCGCGCGCGTTAGCGCCATCTGCGTCATTGCGAGGAGCGAAGCGACGAAGCAATCCAGCGCGCGCCGGCAGGCGCGCTTACAAAATGCGCTGAACTCGCCGCTGCTGCTGCGCTTTTTTATTGGCGCGCTTCGCGCGCGCTGGATTGCTTCGCTTCGCTCGCAATGACGGCGGGGCCGCAGGCCCCGCCGTTGAAGCCTTCACTCCGCCGCTTGCGCCACCTCCAGCCCCTCGATCACCTTCGGCGGGCGACATCGGCAGCGCGTAGTACCGCTTGCCCAGCGCGTTGTGGACCGCGTTGGCCACCGCGGCCATCACCGGCACCAGCGGCACTTCGCCGACGCCCTTCACGCCTTGGGGGTGCTTCGGGTTTGGCACTTCGACCAGGATGCAGTCGATCATCGGCAAGTCGCTGCACACCGGCATGCGGTAGTCGAGGAAGCCGGGGTTATCGACCTTGCCGTCCTTCGTATAGATGTACTCTTCGTTCAGCGCCCAGCCGATGCCTTGGCCGACGCCGCCTTGCAGCTGGCCTTCGACGTAGCCGGGGTGCACGGCGCGGCCGACGTCCTGGACCGCCGTGTAGCGGATGACGCGGACGATGCCGAGATCGACGTCCACCTCGACGTCGCAGATGTGGGTGCCGAAGCCGCCTTCGGCGCCTTGCGTGTTGACCTGCGCGCCGGCGCCGATCGGGCCGCCCTGGCGTTGGGGCTTTCTCGGCGAGCTCCTTCAGCGTCAGCGGCTTGAACTCGCCGGCGTTGGGGCTGACCGGATGGGCTGCGCCGTTTTCCCACTTCACGGCCTCGGGATCGATCTCCCAGATTTTCGCCGCGCGCTCGCGCAGCGTCTTGATCACCTTCTCGGCCGACTCCGTCACCACCATGGCGGACGCAAACAGCACGCGGCTGCCGCCGGTGAGGTTGGAGAAGCCGATCGTCTGCGTGTCGCCGATGATCACCGACACGCGGCGATAGTCGATGCCGAGCAATTCGGCACAGACGTTGGCGATCGCGGCGCGCGAGCCGCCGATGTCCGGATGGCCGGTGGTCACCACCACGTTGCCGTCCTCGGTGATGTTCACCTGCGCGCTCGATTCACCGCCGGCGTTGAACCAGAAGCCGGACGCGACGCCCCTGCCCTGCAGCTTGCCTTTCAGCGGCGTCTTGTAGTGCTCGGAGTTCAGCGCCGCTTCCACGGTCTCGATGTAGCCGATGCGCGGATAGACCGGACCGTGCGCCGCCTTGGTCCCCTGCTTGGCGGCGTTCTTCAGCCGCAGCTGCCAGCGGATCCATCTTCAGCTGCTTCGGCGAGCTCGTCGAGCACGCACTCGACCGCATAGGCGCCGATCGGCGCGCCGGGCGCGCGATAGGCGGCGACCTTCGAGCGGTTCGACAGCACGTCGTAGCCGACGCTCAGGATGTTCGGCACGTCATAGGGCGAGAACGAGCAGCCGGCCGCGCCGCGGATCGGCGAGCCCGGGAACGCGCCCGCCTGCAGATAGAACGTGCCTTGCATGGCAACGATGGTGCCGTCCTTTTTGGCGCCGATCTTGACGATGTTCTTCGAGCCGGACGTCGGCCCCGTGGCGCGCATCACCTCCTCGCGCGTCATCACCATCTTCACCGGCCGGCCGCTCTTCTTGGCGAGCATGGTCGCGAGCGGCTCGAGATAGACGATGGTCTTGCCGCCAAAGCCGCCGCCGATCTCGGCGGGGATCGCGCGGATGTCGCTCTGCGGGATGCCGGTGAGCAGCGACGTCATCGCGCGCACCATGAACTGGCCCTGGCTCGAGCTCCAGATCGTCGGTCTTGTTGTCGGCGCCGACGCTGATCAGGCACGCGTGCGGCTCGATATAGCCCTGGTGCACCGGGCGCGTCGTGAACGTGCGCTCGATCGACCACCTCGGCCTGCTTGAAGCCCTTCGGCGATGTCGCCCTTCTTCAGTTCGAGCTTGCCGGCGATGTTCGACGGCTTGCCCTCGAACTGGTTGAACTCGTGCAGCAGCGGCGCGCTCGTCCTTGATCGCGTCATCGATCTCGATCGCCCACGGCAGCACCTCGTAATCCACCTCGATCAGCTCGCAGGCCTTTGCCGCGATCTCCTCGGTGGTGGCGGCGACGGCGGCGACCGGGTGGCCCGGGAACAGCGCCTTCTCGCGCGCCATGACGTTGCGGCACATCCAGCGCATGTCCTGGATGCCGAGCATCACCGACTTGTCGAGCGGGAAATCGACGATGTCCTTCGCGGTGACCACCGCCTTCACGCCCGGCAGCGCCTCGGCCTTCGCCGTGTTGATGCCGCGGATGCGCGCGTGCGGATGCGGCGAGCGCAGCACCTTGCCCCAGATCATGCCGGGCATGGTGGTGTCGGCGGCGAACGCCGCGCGGCCGGTGACCTTGTCGACGCCGTCGGGACGGATCGTGCGCTGGCCGATCCACTTGTTGTCGGTGACCACGTTCATTGTGCTTGCTCCCGCATTTCCGCGGCGGTGTCGAGGACCGCGCGCACAATCTTGTCATAGCCGGTGCACCGGCAGAGATTGCCGGCGAGCCAGAAGCGGACTTCTTCTTCGGTGGGATTTGCGTTCTTCTTCAACAGCGCGTCGGAGGCGACCAGCATGCCCGACGTGCAGATGCCGCACTGGAGCGCGGCATGCTCGAGGAACTTCTGCTGCAGCGGATGCAGCTCGCCGCCTTTGGCGAGGCCCTCGATGGTGCCGATCTCGTGGCCCTGCGCCTCGACCGCGAGCATCAGGCACGAGCAGATCAGCTGCCGTCGACCGTGATGCTGCACGCGCCGCAATCGCCCGAGGCGCAGCCTTCCTTGGAGCCCGTAAGCCCCAGCGGCCCGCGCAGCGCATCGAGCATGGTGTCGTTCGGCTCGCAGAGGAACTCCATCGGCTCGCCGTTGATGGTGGTGGAAACGTGTTGCTTGGCCATGGGTCTAATTCACTCGAACCTTGAGGTGTCTATTCGAGCATCGCCCCACCCGCCGTCATTGCGAGCGAAGCGAAGCAATCCAGCGCGCGCGAAGCGCGCCAACTAAAAAGCGCAGCAGTCGCGGCAACCTCAGCGTTTTTGTGCGCGCCTGCCGGCGCGCGGCTGGATTGCTTCGCTGCGCTCGCAATGACGGCGGGGTACGCACATCCCCATCACCCCTGCGCCCGCTTCGCCGCAATCAGCGCCGTCCGCTTCAGCAGCACGCCCGCGACCTTGGTCCGGTACGCAATCGTCCCGCGCTTGTCGTCGATCGGCCGGCACGCCGCCGAGCACGCCGCCGCAGCCTTCGCCAGCGCCGCCTCATCGAGCTTCGAGCCGATCAGCGCCTTCGCCGCATCCTCGACCAGCAGCACCGTCGGCGCCACCGCGCCGAGCCCGACGCGCGCAGCGGTCACGACGCCATCCTTCATCGTCAGGTTCACCCCGACGCCGACCACGGCGATGTCCATCTCCGTGCGCGGGATCATGCGCAGGTAAGCGTCGCTCGCCCCCTTCGGCCGCGCCGGCAGCGTGAACGCCACGACGATCTCGCCCGGCTTCAGGTTCGTCCGCCCGGGACCGGCCGGCACGTCCTCCACCTTCATCTCGCGGCGCCCCTGCGGCCCCGCGACGGTGACCATCGCCCCGGCCGCGACCAGGGCCGGCACGCTGTCGCCCGCAGGCGAGGCGTTGCAGAGGTTGCCGCCCGCCGACGCCCGCCCCTGCACCTGCTTCGAGCCGATCAGATTGACCGCCTCCAGCACCCCCGGCCAGGCCTTGCCGAATGTCGGATGCTCGCGCCATCGCCATGCCGGACACGGCCGCGCCGAGGCGGAAGCCGCCGTCGCCGGTCTCCTTGATCTCCATCATCTCGGCGATGTTCTTGATGTCGACGATCACGCCCGGCTTCTGCGCGCCCGAGCGCATCTGCACCAGAAGATCGGTTCCGCCGGCCAGGATGCGCCCGGCAGCGCCCGCCGCAGCAAATGCGCTGATCGCCTCATCGAGCGTTCCCGGCGCGAGGTATCGGATGTCTGCCATTATGAGCTTGTTTCCCGTTGCGTTTCCGTGGCCTGCCCGGGCTTTTCGGCCCGCCGCGTTCGTTTCGCGAGACGGACCGTTCGTCCGCAGGCTTCAGAGGTAAAGGCTACACGCTGAGCGTGACGATTGGAACGGGTCTAAGAGGCTGGCGGGTATACGGGATTTCGGGGGGTGCAAGGGGGTGGCAAATGGCCCTTTGATCTCCAGGTGCTACACTTACCCACTTTGCAGCGAGCGCTGATCGAAGCTCCAGAATTAGATGCGCTATTGGTGGGTCAATCAGAACCAGACCTTCCGCCACGAAATTGAGGGCGGCTACCTCTGGTCGCCTAAACGCAACGCCAACGGCGCAAGAAATCCGTTTTACGAGGCAATGCGTGAGGTCGCCCCTGGCGATCTGATCTTTTCGTTTATGGACACCAGAATTCTAGCGATTGGGATCGCTCAATCCTACTGCTGGGAAAGTCCAAAGCCGCTCGAGTTCGGAACCGCGGGCGAATACTGGGAAAACATTGGCTGGAGGGTGAAGGTCGACTTCACGAAACTGGCCAACAAAATCCGTCCAAAGGACCACATCGACATCTTGCGCCCGCTTCTCCCGCAAAAGTACTCGCCGCTCCAGCCCAACGGAAATGGACTCCAATCGGTCTATTTGACCGCCGTTCCGGAGCACGCTCGCCGAGGTGCTCCTCGGGTTGATTGGATATGAAGTAGAACCGCTGACTCTGGCTGCACGCGACGTATTACCCGTTGTGAGCGACGACCTTGAGCTATGGGAACGCAAGCAAGAGAAATACGTCGTCGATGACCCCACGATCGATGCAACGGAACGGCTAGCACTCATAACCGCCAGGAAGGGGCAAGGCCTCTTCAAAGAGCGGGTGAGCAAGATCGAAACACGATGCCGTATTACGGGAGTTGAAAATCCAGTGCATCTCGTTGCGAGTCACTGCAAACCTTGGCGAGACTCAAACAACGAAGAGCGTCTCAATGGCGAAAACGGTCTGCTGCTGACGCCGAGTATCGATCATTTGTTTGATCGAGGATTTATCGGCTTCGAAGATAACGGAAGCCTTATTGTTTCTCCTGTGGCGCACCGGTCTTCACTTCAAAAAATGGGCATCGACACCACGCACATCGTCAACGTCGGCGGCTTCACGAGCGGTCAAAAGCAGTTTCTCGATTTTCACAGAACCTCGGTCTTGCTTCGCGCTGACCGCACATAAAAACATAAGAGCTCCGTCACGCAGCGGATTGATTGGAGTCAATCGCTGGATTGCTTCGGCCCTTCGGCCTCGCAATGGCGGCGCTTTGCGCCGTCTTCCGGCGACGAGGACCCAATCCGCTCCCTCTTCCTCACCCCGACGCCACGCAGTTGCGGATGTAGGTTCGCCGGCCTGAACCCGGTCCTTGCAAGCCGCGCTCGGTCGCCATGCGCGCGCACATGGGGAAACGCGGGCTGTTCAGGACGTCGCTGCCGAGGGGGCGGCGACCGCCATTGCGGCCCGCGCCGCGGCCGCCGCCTCCAGGGCTGTCAAAACTCTGAGGCGCGGGCGCCGGTTCGGTCGCGGCAGTGGCTGTGGCCGGCACTGCGCGCGTCGCGGAGTTGCGTCTGGAAGGCGCCGGCGGGGCCACAGCTCTCGCAGACGACGCAAGTCCAGACACCAGGCTCCACACAGGCACGAGCTCGATCTGCGATACGGAGCCGGACACTTCGACAACCCTCATTTGCACGGAATTGGCTGCCGCCCATGTCGCATCGACCGTCGCGCCTGGCGTTGCGAAGGACAATCGCTGGCCGATGATTGGTCCATGCAGCGGACGGTTCACAGCGCCCCTCGCCTCACGGGGACCGCCCGGCGGAATTGGGCCCAGAAGGTAGTGTCCTTCAGCTTCGCCAGCTTCGTTGACGTCGGTCACAATGATCATGGCCTTGACCGGTCCACCGTTGAAGCCTTTCACGCTGGTCCAGACCCCGATGAATTTCCTGAGATGGGCCGGGGTATTGCGGTCGATTTGACTGAACGAATAGTCCGGCAGCGGAAGCTTGTTGCGCGAGGCCATCGCACTGACGCGACCGCGCGCCGCCTCATCGAACACGCTGCCTGCCGCGCCACGGCCGGCGTCTTGAAATTTTCCGCCGGTCCCAGGGCGGCGACGTCGAAGCCGGCACCGGGATCTGCCGCAAGCCAGACCGGCTCGAGGTCGATCGTAAAGGTTCCCTGCGCGGCGCTGTCCTTCATGTGAAGGCGACCATCCCTGGACAGCTCGACGCTATGCTGGGCGAAGTCCTTGAACGAAAAGGTGCTGCCCTAAATCCGGGCGGCGAACGGGAAGGCATAGGCCGGTTGCCGGTTCACGGAGCCGGGGGTTGGCGGTCCGCCGAGCATGAAGCCCCGGAGCAGCCCCTCCCTCGTCACGGACGTGCCGATGATCATCACCTGGCGGCCGACGCCGTTGTTGTAGCCGATCCGGCTCGCCCAGACGCCGACGAACCGGCGAAACGCGGGCCCGACGTCGGAATCGACGGGTCGGATCTCATAGGACGGAAGCGTCATCTGAGTGCGTGCGGCGAGGTGCACGACCCTTTCGCGGTCTGCGGCCGTGAACGAGCCTCCGAACCGCGCCGCCGCCGGCTGTGGCGAGGCCGCCGGTTCATTCGCCTTCTGTAGATCGGTCCTGGCGGCCAGGCGATTTCGCTCTCGTCGTGCCAGATCGGACACATTTCCTCCCTTTGGCGCGCCAGCTAGGCGTCCCAGGCGTCGAGCATGCCGAGCTTCTTCGCCACCGCGAAATCCTTGCGAGCTTCGTCTTGGCCGCCCGGTCGCCCTGCTGCTCGACCGGCGCCAACGCTCTTGCAGAGAGCGTGACGACGGAGCCGCCGAGCGAGCCGTAGACGAACGGCTCCTGGGCGTTCTTCGTCTTTTCGAGTACGTCATCACGCACGCGGCCAAGCGCCAGGCGGATGTCGAGGCCATGCACAGCGATGTGCTTCAGCAGCGCCTCGGTGAACGCACTGTGCTCGCCGTCGCCATCGTCGGCCGTCGACCCCGCCTTGGCGGCAAACGCGATCAACGTGTTCGGCCGCGACGGCTCCACCTGCGCGAGACCGCGGGTCACGGCGCGCGTCGCGACAGTGCGCCTCATGGTCGGCAGAAACGGATTGTCGCGACACGCATCAAGGATGACCAGCCGCAGTTTGTTCGCGGGCTCGAGCACCTGCAGCACGCGATCGAGCGGCACCGCTTCGTCCTGCACGTCGAGGTCGGCCTTCAACCGCGCATCCACCGGGATCAGATAGTTCATCCCGTCCATCTCGATGCCGTGCCCGGCGAAATAAATCAGTCGCGACCGTCCGCATCGCGGGTTTTCGACACAAACGTCCGCACCACGCGCCGCAAGGTCTCGTTGGTCAGATTTTGATGCTCCTCGACATCAATCCTTCCGCCCGCAGCAGGTCGGCGATGGCGCGGGCATCGTTCTGCGCGTTCGAGATGGGGGGTACGAACTGATAGCGGGAATTGCCGACGACCAGCGCCACACGCCCGTCCGCCAGCGCCGCCGTCGTCATCGCAACGAGTGCGAACCATATCGCGACAACACACCGCATCGGGCTTCCGTCCATCGACATCTAGCAAGGAATATAGCCACAAACGACGCGCGACACTCAAGAAGCGGGTATCGGCGCCTTGGTATCCCTGACGCCATTGCTCTCAGCCCTGAGGGTTGGACGCGGTCTCGCGGTTTTGGGCTGCGACTGATAGGGCTAAAGTCGTTACGAACAGATCGACGGAAACGGCACATGAAAGTCGGCGTCGTTTCGGATGCGCACAACAACGTTCGCGCGCTGGCGTATGCGCTCAGCATCTCGCCGACTGCCAGTTCGTGCTCAACCTCGGGGACCTCGTGTTCGAGTACCGGGTGGAGACGGAGATCGTGGAGATCGCGCGGCGTGCAGGCCTGATCGGGATCGTGGGCAACCACGAGAAGGCGATCCTGCAGCACCCGGGGTCATCCGTTCGCGACAAGGTGCCTGCGGACATTCTCGATTATCTGAAAGCGCTGCCGGCCTCGCGCACGATGGCGATCGACGGCTTCGATCTGCTGATCGCGCATGGCGCGCCCTGGGACGATCCGGACGATTTTCGTTGCGCTACGTGCATGAGCGAAACAACGCCGCGATGGAGCGCATGCGCTCGGTGCCGGCCGACATCATCCTTTTGGGGCATACGCACGTGCCGATGCTGGCCCCCGTCGGCGACAAGCTCGTGATCAACCCCGGCTCATGCGGCGATGCGCGCGGAGCCTATGACCGGTTGACCTTCGGCAAGATCGATTTCGACGAGCGGGTGGCGACGGTCTATGGCGTGCGTGAGGGAGAAGCGCCCGATCGGCTGCTCGAGCGGGGATTTGCTTGAGGCGGAGCGCGTCGGGCGCCGCCGAGCAGCTCTGCCTTTCCGCTCGTCATGGCCGGGCTTGCGTGCCTCGGCGTAGCCCGAAGGGGCGAAGCCGGGTCCCGGCCATCCACGTCTTTGGCGGCGAAGGCGCTGCAAAGGCGTGGATGCCCGGCACAAGGCCCGGCATGACGCCTCATTTGATTCAGTGCGTGCGGAAACGCCCTAATGACCCGAGGCGCCGCCGCCCTTCGGGCGGGTCTGCCAGGAACGTCGAGCTATACAGCCTGTCCGCGATGAAAGCCGCCGTACCGAAGGCGGCCAGCGCCAGAACAAGGCCGAGAACGATTGAGTACAACATGGCCGCGCCAACCGGGCATGGGGGCATTGAACGACGCTTGAGCCAACCTTCGAAGTCGCTGGTTGGCGAGCTGCGTCCAGCCCTCTTGTGACCGGTTCCCCTGTTACTGGTTTACTTGGAGCTAACCCTGCACTCTGGACTTGGCTCCGTTTCCGGCGGACGTCGCCGCGGGGCGAAAACGGTTTCGCGACGGGGCTGCGACGAAACAGTGCTGAAACAGAGCCGGGGGCGCGCACACCGGGGCACCTCCGCTCGTCATGGCCGGGCTTGCGAGCCAGTGTCATTCGATTGAGTCGAAGGACTAACGCAGCGGACGACTCTCGGACTTTACGTAATAGGACCAGGCGTTCGGCGCGCAATTGATGTTGGGTTTGCCTGCGGCGCGGCATTGCTCGAGCGTGTCAAAGTCGCAGCGGATCGTGCCGCTTGCACTCCCGCACCAGGAATAGCCGCGGTCGTAGCCGTTGTCGTCATAGTAGTGGATTGAGCCGCCCGGTGCACGTCGCACGCTTGCCGCGTCTGCGGGTTGGGCCGCGAGCACGCCGCCGGCAAGGATTGCTGCGGTGAAGAAAGCTCCGACAAGGTTGCGGATGCTGGTCGTCATGATTTACCTCCTGCGCGACGGCATGCGTCCGCAGTCTGATCGGTTGTGAGTGTGTGTGGTGGCTACGCGGCGGATGTCGTGTCGATCGTGTTCACGTGCAAATCACGTCCGCTTCAGCGGGCCCTTCGGTTGCAATGACACGAGGAGTTCTACGCGGAACGGCCGCCGCATCCATTAGACACTCTAGACTCGGCTGCGTTTCTGGCTGACGTCGCCGCACCGTAAAAACGATTTCGCGGCGTGGCTGCGACGAAACAACTGCTGAAACAGAGCCGTGTGGTGCCCACCGGGGCAAGCTTTTTCCGGATCATGCTAATGCCCCTGCACCTGGAAGTATTCGTAACGGAGCGACGCGCGGATCGCCGGATCGGGATCGCGCCCGATTTCGCGGCCCTGAACGTAGACACCGTAGGTATCCGGCGCCACCACCGCGGCACGCGTGTCCATCATCGCGTGGCTTTGACGCAGGTTCTGGCTGGTATTCCGGGATTTCGCCAGCGCGGGACTGCCGACGGCGGCTGCAAGGATCGCAGCAAGAACGATCGCTTTGGTGTTCATGGGAGTTCTCCTTCGGTTGAGATGACACGAGGAGACTTCATCGGAAGGGCCGCCGAAACCATCAAACGGGGGTTGCGCCGAACCACACCTAGGTTTAAGCGCGCGGCGATCAACTGATCGAGAGTGAAGCGTGAAAGGCCGGGATCGCGTCAAAGTTTATGAATTTGTCGAAGCGAGCGCGGCCATCACCGTCATTGCGAGGAGCGCAGCGACGAAGCAATCCAGCCGCGCGCGAAGCGCGCAAACTAAAATGCGCGGCATCGGCGCGGGCTCCGCTTTTTTTTGGCGCGCCTGCCGGCGCGCGGCTGGATTGCTTCGCTGCGCTCGCAATGACGCGGACTTGCGTCCGCGTGCGCTTCGCCTTGCTTCAATACGCCGACATCCCGCCCTCTGCCGGGATCGCCGCGCCATTCACCATCCGCGATTTATCCGACGCCAGAAACAGCGCCACGTTGGCGATGTCCTCCGGCTCACCGACGCCGAACGGATAGCGCTTGGGCCATGTTGTCGATGCCGCCGAAGCGGATCGCGTTGCCGTCGACGAAGCGGCTCTTGACGCGGTCGGTCAGGATCACGCCGGGGCAGATGGCGTTGGCGCGGATGCCCCGCGGCGAATACGCGCCGGCGAGCGCCTGGGTGAAGGCGATGATGCCGCCCTTGGCCGCGGTGTAGACGTGGGCGTAGTGGTTGCCGCGCAGCGCCACGACGGAGGAGAAATTGACGACGCTGCCTGAGCCTTGCGCGACCATCAGGGGGATGACGTGGCGGCAGCACAGGAACGGGCCCTTCATGTCGAGGGCGATGGTGCGGTCCCACACCGAGAGGTCGACCTCGATGACGTGCCTGTCCTCCGCCACCGAGCCGCCGGCGCAGTTCAACAGCACGTCGATGCGGCCGAAGGCGGCCTGCGTCTCGCGCACCATCTGCGCGACGCTGTCGTCGCTCGTCACGTCGGTGCGGATGAAGCGCGCGGCAGGGCCGGCGTCGGCGGCGCTCGCCTGGCCCAGCGTCTCGTCGATCTCGGCGACGACCACCTTCGCGCCCTCGGCTGCGAACAGGCGCGCCGAGGCGCGGCCGATGCCGGATCCGCCGCCGGTGATGATGGCGACCTTGTTTGCGAGACGGTTCATGCGGTGGTCCTCCCGGTTTGGCTTCGATTGAAGGATATCGGAGGGGAGAGTGCAAGACGCTGAGTGTGGCGCGGACGATTGGGCCCAACTGTCATTGCGAGCCATAGCCGTTCGAAGAACGGCGTCGCTTCGCGCGCCTATGGCGAAGCAATCCAGCGCGCGCGAAGCGCGTAAACTAAAAAGCCGCGACGTTGGTCGCGGTTCCGTGCATTTTATTGGCGCGCCTGCCGGCGCGCGGCTGGATTGCTTCGCTTTCGCTCCGACAACTGCATGCGGCGAAAGGCTCGCGCTGACTCAGCACGGACGATCCGGCCAGATGACCGTGTCGAATTCGGCGAGCGTGGCGCGGAGTTGGGAGTCGTCGGTCAGGCTGCGCAGCCGCTTGATCAACTGGTCGAGCTTCGGCGTCAGAAAAATCAGATAGCGGGCGGGTTGGACGATCGAGTAAGTGTGCGGCACGCCGGCCGGCACGAAGACCGTTGTGCCCGCACTCGCTTCGATCTCCCGATCTGCGAGGCGGAAGCGCAATGATCCTTCCAGCACATGCCAGGCTTCATCGTCCGACCGATGAATGTGCATGTAGGCGGGTCCGGGATCCGTCCATTCGTGAACGACCATGGTTGTACCGACCGCGGCCATCGGAGGTGAGCCGGGGCCGGCGACGACGGGTTGGTTCGGCAGTTCTATTTCTGTCCTGGCCATTTCCACATTCTCACCAATGTCAGCAGACCGCAAAAACGAAAGCGTCGGGTGCAGTTCTTCGCGTCCGGGCGTAGCCGCAAAGGCCCGGATCGTTCCAGTGATATGATTTCAGCGATATATTGAATGAAACAGCGCGGGGCGCAGTCCTTCTCACCTCCTCCCGCTCGCGCAGCGAGTGGCGGGGAGGGGCATAGGCGGCCTGCGGCCGCCGTTCTTAACGAAAAGAACGCCGATGCTTCGCATCGGCTATGGGTGGGGGCGCCGCTTGCTCGGCGAGAGTGAGGAGCACCGAAAGAAATGTTCTCCAGATTCTCCGTCAGTCATTATTCCTGAAGCCCGGAAACATACGCGCGCAATTTCGCTGGGATGTCAGGACTCAGCCCGGTTTGTGCCCGCCGCGGCCCCCCACCCCCGACCCCTCCCCGCCACCGGGCTTCGCTTCGCTACGCCCGGCGGGAGGGAGGGGAGAAGAAGAGCCCCTACTCCACGTTGATCGTGTGGGTCTGGCCTTCCGCGAGATCCACCTTCATCTTCTGCCCTTCGACATCCACGACGTAGCTGCCCGGCGGGAGCGGCAGGCGGAACAGTATTGAGACTTTTCCGGCCTCGCGGCCGTCGGCGGTGGTGACGCGGTACTGGGCCTGGGTGTTGCCGCTGATGGCGATGCGGGCGGGGTTGAGGACGGTGGTGCGGCCGGCGTGATCTCGACGTTCTGCCAGCCGATCTCGCCAAGCGCGATGTTGAAGCGGCCCGGCATCAGCGGCAGCGAAGAAATGACGCCGCGGCGGGTGACGACCTCGTCGGTCTCGGGATCGGTGATGACGTAGCCCCAGATGTCGCTTGGTCCACCTTCGATCTTCAACAGGCCGACCTCGAGCTCGGTGGTCTCGCCTGGCTTCACCTCGACGCCGCGCCAGACGCCGTTCGGAAAGCTGACATTGTAAAGGCCCGGCGGCACGTCCTCGCGGCCGACCGCACCGTTGATGTCGGCGACCTGCTGGCCGTCCTCGGCGCGCGTCACCGGATGGCTGACGCCGGCCCAGGTGTTCTTGATGACGATGCGGCTCGGCGTCTGCTTTGCGACACGCACGGTGGTGCTGGTGGCCTCTGCGCCGCGGCCTGTGCCGCGGCCTTGGTGACTGCGCCGCCTTGCCGAGCGTGGACGACAGATCCGCCGCATTGTTGGCATCGAAATAGCTGCCGCGCGCGACATTGGCGATGCACTGCAGCTGCGTGCGCGCGGCGGCGCCGACGCCGAAGCCGATCGTGTGGATCACGAGCTTCGCATCGGCCGCGGCCAGCGCGCGCGCCGCGACGCACGGGTCGCTGGCGCAGGTCTCCTGCCCGTCGCTGACGAGCACGACGATGCGCTCGCCGCTTTCTTCCGCAGCCATGTCCTGCGCCGCGGCGGTGAGCGCGAAAGTGATCGGCGTGTAGCCGCGCGCCTGCAGCGCCTGCGCCTGGCTGACGACCTCGCCCCGGTTCGAAGCGACCGGGGCGAAGCCGACCAGCTGCGCGGTGTCCTTGCAGTCCTTTTTCGAGGTCGGAGACTGATGACCGTACGCGCGCAACGCAATCCGTGTGGTCGTGTCCATGCGCGAGACGAGATCGCCGACGGCCTTCTTGGCGGCGTCGATGCGCGTCTGCCCGTCCGGCAGTTTTGCGTTCATGCTGCCCGACGCATCGAGCACCAGCGCGACGCTGCGCGGGCTTTCGGAAAGCGCAGGCTGCGCCGCGCACATGAGGGCAGACAGCAATGCCGGTCCGAGCAAGCGTTTCATGGCCCACCTCGCGAGTTTTGGACGCACCGGTGATGGGTCGCACGCGGGGTTCGGTGCGGTTCGAAGGGAACCGCGAGGCTCGCGGGAAGGTGATGATGAGATTTGGGGCCGCGTGCTGCCCCCCGCCCGCGTCATTGCGAAGCGCAGCCGGGTGGCGGGGAGGGGTCCGGGGTGGGGGGCGCCGCTTGCTCGACGATCGCGACGAACACTAAGAGAACACGCTCAGCGGTTTCCGTCACATCGTTGCTTACCGAGTTTTTCACGCACGCGATTTTGTGCGTGCATCTGCGCGGCCCGCCACCCCCGACCCCTCCCCGCCACTCGCTTCGCGCGCGCGGAGGGACGGGAAGCTTGGGCGCCGTCAGCCCGCCACGAACAGCGCGAACGGCTCGTCGATGGTGCGCCGCAGCTGCTTGCGATACGCCGCGTAGTTGGCGTCGTCCGGCGCGATGCGGCCGAAGGTCGGCGCCGCGACGTTGCGCGATCGGCAAGAACGCGATCGGCGCGGCGATCGGCGTCAGCAGCGAGCCGCGGCCCGCGAGCAGCGTCGCGATGATGCCGTACATCTCGCCGGTGATGGTCGGCCGCGACACCGTGATCAGCCGGTGCTGGCCGTGCGGTTGGTGACGAGATAGATGTGGCCGGACTGGTTCGGCACCGCGACCTCGCCGAACTGCGCGTACGCCGCATCGCATCCGCTCGGCCTCGCGGAACACAGGCATGACGCCGCCGCGTCCCAGGCGATCTCGGTGCGGTAGGCGTAGATCGCGTCCTTCTCGCCGAACGACGGCCGCAGCGTGAGATAGGTGCCCTCGAGCCAGGCGACCGCGCGGCGCGAATAGGCGCCGAGACTGTCGGGCGCGACGTCGCCATTGGCCGGCGGGCCTCGGCTCCGTGGGCTCCGGCGCTCGCCTTGCGCAGCGATACGCCGAGCGCCTGCTCGAGCCGCACGGTGGTGGCGAGCGTGAACGGGCGCGCGGCCGCCGAGCGCCTTCTCCAGCGTCGAGATGCTGAGCTTGGCCTGCTCGGCCAGGTGCTGGCGCGAGATGCGGCGGCGCGCCAGCTCCTCGCGGATGGTCGCGGCGACCTGCCGGCTTTGCTCGTCGGAAAGCTGCTTGTCGGTCGTCAGCATGTCCTCCTCGTCATTGCCTGCCGCGACGTCCTCCAGTACGCGACAAACCACACACAAAAGCGCGCACCGAACCGCACGGCGCGTCCGGCGCGCGCGCTGCCGGCGCGCGGCGGACGGCGGCTGAACAATGTCGATCATCACGCTCGCGCAAGCCGACGCGCGTCCTCGCCGCACAACGACCGGACCGAGCAATGCCTTCACGGGAGCCACGCTGCACATGGCCATCGGTGTCGAATGAAATCCAGACACGGCAGTGCCGCGATCCGGATCGATCTCAGGCCGAGCCGAGTCTCGCGCCGCCGTGCGCAATGCACAGCGCGGCCGCAATTCTCCTGGGCAATTGCGGCATTTTTTCGGCCAGCCTGCAGCCGGCGCGGCCGAGCCGAGCTCGCCCTGCGCGCGGCCGGGCGACGCGCGCTCCGGCTCGCTGCTGCTCAAGACCGAGGACGGCGGCTACGCCGACGCCGCGCGGCTCGGCATCGACGTCGATCTCACGGTCTCGGGGCCGACCATCCGCGCGCGCGTCACGCAGATCTTCCGCAACCCGACCAGCGACTGGGTCGAGGCGATCTACGTCTATCCGCTGGCCGAGGGCGGCGCGGTCGACACGCTCAAGATGGTGATCGGCGACCGCATCGTGGTCGGCGACATCAAGGAGCGCCAGGCGGCGCGCATCGCTCTACGAGCAGGCGCGGCGAGACGGCCGCAAGGCGGCGCTGACCGAGCAGGAGCGGCCGAACATCTTCACCAACTCGGTCGCCAATATCGGCCCGGGCGAGACCGTGCTGGTGCAGATCGAGTACCAGGAGCCGGTGCGCCAATCGGCGAGCAATTCTCGCTGCGCGTGCCGCTCGTGGTCGGCCCGCGCTACAATCCGAAGCCGGTGGTGCAGACGCGTCGACCTGCGTCACGCGGCGAGAACGGCTGGGGCGCGACCGTCACCGATCCGGTGCCGGACCGCGACCGCATCACGCCGCCGGTGCTCGATCCCGCGGGCATCCGCCGGTCAATCCGACCAAGATCACGGTGCGCCTGCAGCCGGCTTCCCGCTCGGCGAGGTGAAGAGCCATCATCACGCCGTCAAGCTCGACAGCGCTCGACGCCGCCACGCGCATCATCACGCTCGCCAAGGGCCGGTGCCGGCCGACCGCGACTTCGAGCTCACCTGGAAGCCGGCGGCCGGGAAGTCGCCGTCGGTCGGCCTGTTCCGCGAGCGCGTCGGCGATGCCGACTACCTGCTCGCCTTCGTCACGCCGCCGCCGGTCGATCGACGCGGAGCGAGAAGCCGCTGCCGCGCGAGGTGATCTTCGTGATCGACAATTCCGGCTCGATGGGCGGCACCTCGATGGTGCAGGCGAAGCAGAGCCTGATCTACGCGCTCGGCCGCCTGCAGCCCGCCGACCGCTTCAACGTGATCCGCTTCGACGACACCATGGACACGCTGTTCGCCGACGCCGTGCCGGCCGACGCCGAGCATCTCGGCCGCGCCCGCGCCTTCGTCGAGCGCGCTCGAGGCGCGCGGCGGCACCGTGATGGTGCCGCCGATGCGCGCGGCGCTCACCGACCGCGGCGCGGCACGCGACGGCGCATCGTGCGCCAGGTCGTGTTCCTCACCGACGGCGCGATCGGCAACGAGCAGCAGCTGTTCGACACCATCGCGGCGATGCGCGGGCGCTCGCGCGTGTTCATGGTCGGCATCGGCTCGGCGCCGAACTCGTTCCTGATGACGCGCGCCGCCGAGCTCGGCCGCGGCACCTTCACGCATATCGGCTCGGTCGAGCAGGTCGAGGAGCGCATGCGCGACCTCTTCGCCAAGCTGGAGAGCCCGGCCGTCACCGGCATCACGGCGCAAGCTTCTCCGACGGCAAGCGCCGACGTGACGCCGGCGGTGCTGCCCGATCTCTATCGCGGCGAGCCGCTGGTGCTGGCGGCGCGGCTCGACCAGCTTGCCGGCGCGGTCGAGATCAAGGGCCGCATCGGCGACCGGCCGTGGAGCGTCACGCTGCCGCTCGCGAACGCCGCCGAAGGCGCAGGGCCTCTCCAAGCTGTGGGCGCGGCGCAAGATCGCCGACGCCGAGGTCGCCCGCACCATGCGGCAGGCTCGTCGCCGGAGGATGCCGACAAGGCGATCCTCGCGCTCGCGCTCGAGCATCAGCTGGTGACCCGGCTCACCAGCCTGGTCGCGGTCGACCAGACGCCGAGCCGTCCCGAAGGCGCGCCGCTCAAGGTCAGCGAGCTGCCGCTCAACCTGCCGGCCGGCTGGGACTTCGAGAAGGTGTTCGGCCCGCGTCGCAGCAGGCCGGCGGATCCAGCGACGCGCCGTGGAGCGGCGCGCCGATGCGGCGACGCGCGTGCAGCTTGCGATGGCCTGCGGCGCACTGCCTGAAGCGCCCGGGCTCGCCGGCCGCGCGCCCGGCGTCATGCTGCCGAAGACCGCGACCGACGCCGAGCTGAAGATGATCGCCGGCGCGGTGCTGCTCACGCTGGCGTGCTTCTGCTCGCGTTCCGGCGTCGGCGCGTGCGTCGTCAGCGTGACGATGATTCCCGCCGGATTGCGCGAGCGATGCGACGAGCCAACCGCGACTCCGCGCGCGCGCGGCATGTCAACGCGCCGCGCGCGCGCTGGATTGCTTCGGAGCGCGCGCATGACGGTGGAGGCTGCGCCGTCCACCCGTTGCGCTCACCGGATGGTAACGTTCCACCCATCCGCACCTCGCGCGTGGCGGCCCCTCCCCACGCGCTTACGCGCGCCGTCCTCTCTCTGCGAGCAAGGCGGACGCGCGCCGTCTGCGACATTGCGAGGCAGCTCGCTCTCGCGATCGCGCGTCGCACGCTCGCAATGACGGTGTACCATGACCCGCCCTCGCCCTCCTCCTCGCCTCGCCGGCCCGCTGCTGTTCGGCCAGGGCGCCTACATCCACGCCAAGGCGCTGCTCGCGCAGGTGCTGCTCGAGCGCGCCTTTGCCGAGACCATCGCGACCGGCCGCGCCTAAGCCCTGGTCCTGGGCCGACACCTGGCCGGTCGCGCGCATCGAGGTGACGCGGCTCGGCGCGCGCGCGATCGCGCTCGCCGGCTCGAGCGGCCAGGCGCTCGCGTTCGGTCCCGGCCATGTGGAGCCGACGCCGAAGCCGGCGAGCGCGGCATCGCGGTCTATTCGGCGCATCGCGACACGCATTTCCGCTTCCTCAAGGATGTGGCGATCGGCGACGAGATCACCGTCACGCGCCGCGACGGCAGGACGTTCGCTATCGCGCCGACGCAGCCTCGATCGTGCGCTTCGATGCGTCCGGCCTCGATCCGCTCGCCGGCGGCCATGAGCTGGTGCTCTCGACCTGCTGGCCGTTCGACGCCGTGACGCCGGGGCCGCTGCGCTACCTGCTGCATGCGACGATGGAAAACGCCACCCCGTCATTGCGAGCGAAGCGAAGCAATCCAGCGCGCGCCGGTAGGCGCGCCAAAAAAATGCGCTGAACGCGCCACTGTTGCCGCGCTTTTTATCTGGCGCGCTTCGCGCGCGAGGGGATTGCTTCGCTTCGCTCGCAATGACGGCAGCACCCAAACACCAAAAGCCCCGCCGGAGACCGACGAGGCTTCTCAAACCGCCTGGATCATCCCGGTACATCCGCGGGATGATCGGCTGAACGGTCAGATCAGTTGGAGATTTTCTGCGCTGGTCTTGCCGCGCATCTTGTCGGTCTTCAGCTCGAAGGACACCTTCTGGCCTTCGCCGAGGCCGGTCAGGCCCGCCCGCTCAACCGCGCTGATATGCACGAACACATCGCTGCTGCCGTCGGTCGGCTGAATGAAGCCAAAACCTTTTTGTCCGTTGAACCACTTCACAACACCTGTAGCCATTGTCTTCTCCACTGACGCGCAAACGCGTCAAATGCCCGCACGACCTCCGTGCAGGCTTCCATTCAATCTCAGCGATGTCTCAGGGAAGGAGGCTTAGGCCGCGATCTCAGGGCAGGGCCAACAAATCGAATGTCGCATACATAGAGCTTTTTGCTCGAATAGCAAGCGGCGATTTGAACCGGACGTCGCATCGACCGACGAACTGCTGGCCTTCCGGCGCCGATTAAGTGCAAGAGAACGCAAGCAACCTCCCGTCGAACAAGGTGACGCGCCGATGAGCAAGCAGGCAGACGGTGAGGCGAAGCAGGACCTCCCTCGCCTGCTTAAGGCTATTCTGGCCGACCTGGAAAGCGCGCTGAACAACGCGCGCAACAAGCCCGCGAAGAAGTTGCTGCAGGAGCGCATCGACCGCCTGCGCAGCGCGATCGACGTGCTTGCAGCATCAGACCAGCCCGCCCGCAGCACTGCCGACACCGAACGTCTGTTCGGCACCTGATCGCACGCGAAGGCCCCGCGGTCGCGTGGCCGTCGCGCTGCCGCTGACAATTCCCTGCGGGGAACAATCTAAAACCTCGCCGATCGCGGCAAAAGACGGCGGAAATCGGCACACCGGCCCGGCCGGCAAATTTGGCGTGGCTATTCGGCCTCGAAGGGCGCATTGCTGCACCGCATGTTCAATTATGACGCAGCGGCGGGGCTGTATTTCGGAAGGCCCGGCGTGCAGGCGCGCAAGGCGACCGGCTATCGCCGCTTTGCCAGCGCGGCCGCGGCCGTGCTGTTCGCGATCGAACAGCTTGCGCCCGCTCAACTCGACTTCGCCCTGCTCGAAGTCGACGAGGACCGCTTCAGTGCAGCGGACATCCGCCTCTTGTACGAGAGCGCCGATTTTCCGCTGGCGAGGAAAACCGCGCGCTGACGATGCGCTCGCGAATGGAAACGATGGCCTTCCTGCATCCGTTCCGGCTCAAAGGCGTCGATCGGATGTTGGCGGCAGGAACTTACGAAATCATCAGCGAGGACGAACTGATCGAGGGACTGTCGTTTCCCGTCTACCGGCGCGTAAACACGTTCATCATGGCGCCGGCCGCGCCGCCTTATCAATCGTCGACGGAAATGATCCCGATTACGCCGCTCGATCTTGCGGACGCGCAGCGGATCGACGCGAGCACGCAATTCGGCGTGACGACATGACGGGGGTATTGCAGGCCGTAACGTTGAGGATGCCGATGACGACCACGCAAAGCGAATATCACAGCTACGACTACGACCGCATGATCGTCCGCTTCACGGTGGTGAACGACGATGTCGTGGTGCCGTGCTCGGTCAGCACCATCGCGATGGACAACCTGGAGAACTGCGCGGGCGCGAGCGCCAATCAGCGCGAGGCACAGTTCATGCGCCTGCGCGCGCGGATCGAAGCGCAGGCGGCGGTCAAGATCAGAAAGCTCGAATTCGAGGGAACGCCGCGCGGCATCGTGCTGCGCAGCATCGACTTCCGCGACCAGCTGATCAGGGGCTCAGGTGAATCAGGGCCAGGTGGATCAGGATGTCGCCGGCTTCAGCGGCCGGACGATCAGGCGATAGACCGGAACCCAGGCCGAATTCCAGCTCTCGAGCGTGCGGTCGCACGAGACGCACTGATAGCTGTTGATTTCACGCGCAGGCGCCATCTGCTCGTTGCGCGCATAGATCGCGCCGCATTCGCAGGTTCGCCGCGCCGAATCGGACATGCGCCGATCATGCGCCCGAACCTGCGCCGGCGCAAGGCTCGGTGAAGGCAAATCGCGATCGCGCGGGAATACGCGGTGGTTCTGCCGGGCGGAGCAGCCGACCGCGTCAGATCGAAAGAAGCAGCCTGACAGCCGCGACAGCCACGACGACGAGACCGCAAGCAGCCAGCCCGGTATTCGATGCCCGAGCATCGTATCGATCCTTTGCGGCGAGCTTGCTCACCTCGACGCCTTTCACCGGCGTAATCGCTGGAGTTCTTCGCGGCCGCAAACATCGAGCCGACGCCGGGCGTCATCAAGTCTGCGGCCCGGCGCTGCGTACCGGTCCGCGCGCCGGGCCTGACCCTGCAAGACCTCGGTCGATCGCAGAGCTGACGGCAGGTTAGCTCCTTGTCGCAGGCAATGATACAGAAGACATGCGGATGATTGTCGGCTAGTGCTTGAACGCGTTCGCGCCGCTGCTTGATCCGCGCGATGTCATTGCCGAACGGCGCGCGGGATGCGTCGCACGTTGTGGCCGACGAACACGCGGATCACCGCGAACGGTCGACATCACTTGCCGCCTCTAACTTGCCGCTGATAGCCGCTGTAACTTGCGCCTCGATCAACGACCAGACCTTCTTTCTTTGCTTTCGACGCACTTGCATTGTTTCGACTCACTCGCTTTCGCCACACGTTCATCAACGGAGACCAGCCATGAAGCACAAATTCTCGAAGGGTCAGCGAGTCCGTTTGCGACAGGCCCAGCGCGGGCAGCCGGCAGGAACCGGCTCCTTCAAGGTTATCGCGGCGCTGCCGATCGAGCGCGATGGCGAAGTCCGCTACCGGATCAAGAGCGAAGCCGAGGCCTTCGAACGCATTGCAACCGAAACGAGCCTTTCACTGACCGTGTGACGTGCGGGGCACGCGCGTGTCATTGGCGCAGCGTGCGCAGATCCGGAGCCATCGTCGCAGACTGTTCTGCGGTCCCGTCGCCCAGCGAAAAGAGTGCGAACAGGATGGCGGCGATGAGGACCGCATAACCGATTGCCGAGAGCTGTGTCATCGGACCTCGCTTTCGATCTGCCCGTTGCGCCCGGCGCGGCGTTCGCTTTCGATCGCTCGCTCGATCGCCTCGATCAGCACCTGAAGCTCGATGAATTTTGCGCGCGCGCGTTCCGAGCGGTCCCGATCGGGCGGACCGGCAAGCACCTTTGCAAACGCATCCCTGTCCTCGATCATCCGCTCGCGCGCGGCCGTCAAGGTCGCCAGACGTTCGCTCATCGGCATCCATTCATTGAAAGGAATTTCGAGTTTTCGTCCGCCTTGGTCGTGCTGGAAGGCGGGGTCGCGAGATACGTCCGCGACGCGGGACCTTGTCGTTTCGAACCAAGGGTCGCATTCACCTTGGCATCGAAACCAGTGCGACGCAACTTGTGTTTGGCCGCAACGTCGCGCAGCACCCGCTCACCGCGGCGCAATTCGTTGGACAGCCAACGGGAAGAGGCGCATCGTGCATTCGCACAGCTGAGGATCCGGCGTGACCGCGGAGCAATCAAGAAATTTGAACGTCGGCCAGCGCGTGTCCTGGCTGGGAAACGATCAGGATCGCGGGATCGTCGTCGAGCGGGACTGGAGTGGCGTCAAGATCAACTGGGATAACGGCAAGACGAGCTTCTATCATCACAACGATATGCGCGACGTCGCGCCCATGGCACCCGCGAAAGTAATGATATTGCGGACGTAGGCATTGCGGGATCAGGCCCAGCGAAAATCAGACATTGCGGAAATCAGGCCTTGCGGAAATCAGGCCTTGCCCGCGCGATCCGACGCAGCGCCCCTGCCCCGACGCCGCTCAGCCAAGGCGGCTGAGTTCGTCTTCAGTCACGACCCGTTCGAAATTCTCGTTGCTGCTCTTGATCCGATAGCGGACGCGGCCGTCGCCTTCGATCGGCAAACACCGCGTGACCGTGTAGACCTCGCGCGGACCCGGCAGATCGCGCAGCTGCGGTCCTTGCCGCCGATGATGAACTTCATCGTCAATTGAGTATGAATGTGCCATTTCGCCTCCGGTCGGCTCGACTTACGTCACCTCTAAGCCACTTGCGGCCGTTGTACAATCGAGAGCTCGGTTCCGCTGGCGAGCGTGTCGTCGATGGCGCGAACGGGGCCTCGAGGGGCCATCTCGACGACGCCTGCGCCCCCGGAACGCGGCGATTGGAACCAGCTGGACCTGGCCGGCGGTTTCTGCTAAGCAGAGATGAACAGGGCGCATCGCTTCGGCGACGCGCCCGTTTGCGTATCTGGACCTGATCAGGACTCTGAACCACTGGAACTTCTGGACCATAGGACTAAGGCCATGGCTGCAGCAAAGGTGTTCATCGACGGCGAGGCAGGAACGACGGGCTTGCAGATCCGCGAGCGGCTGACGCTCGCGGCGCGACATTTCGCTGGTGTCGATCGATCCGGCGCGCCGCAAGGACCGCGACGCCCGCGCCGAGCTCTTGAACGGCGTCGACGCCGTGATCCTCTGCCTGCCGGACGACGCGGCGCGCGAAGCCGTGTCGCTGATCACCAACACGCAGGTGCGCGTGATCGACGCCTCGACGGCGTATCGTACGGCGCCGGGCTGGACCTACGGCTTTCCGGAAATGACCAAGACGCAGCGCGCGGCGATCAAGGACGCGCGGTTCGTCTCCAATCCGGGCTGCTATCCGACCGGCTTCATCGCGCTGGTGCGGCCGGTGGTCGAAGCGGGCCTGGTGCCGGCGACGTGGCCGGTGTCGATCGCCGCGGTCTCCGGCTATTCCGGCGGCGGGCGCAGCATGATCACCGAGTTCGAGGACGAGAGCGCGGCGAGCTACACGCGCGTGCCGTATCGGATCTACGGCCTGACGCAGAAGCACAAGCACGTGCCGGAGATGCGCGTGCATACGGGCTTGCAGCATCCGCCGATGTTCGCGCCGTCCGTCGGCCGCTACGCGCAAGGCATGATCGTCGAGGTGATGTTCCCGCTCGCAGCGCTGCCGGGCTCGCCAAAACTCGGCGATTTCCATGCGGCGCTGTCGAAGGCCTATGCCGGCGAGCACTTCGTGCGCGTGGCTCCGCTTGCGGATTCGGCCAAGCTGACGACGCTCGCGCCCGAAAGCCTCAACGGCACGAACCAGATGACGCTCTACGTGTTCGGCTCGGACGAATCCGGCCAGGTGCGCCTCGTCGCCCTGCTCGACAACCTCGGCAAGGGCGCCTCGGGCGCAGCGGTGCAGAACCTCAACCTGATGCTCGGGTTGGAGGAGACGGCCGGTCTCGACGAGCCGCTGAAGGCGAGCGCGTAAGGTCACGTGCAGGCGGCGCCTGCAGCGCCCACCGTCATTGCGAGCCATAGCGAAGCAATCGAACGCGCGTCGCAGGCGCGTATCGAAGAATGCGGCCCGGAGCTGCGCGGCTGAGCGCCGCGGCTCCGCTTGTTCGTGGCGCGCCTGCCGGCGCGCGCTGGATTGCTATCGTCGCTTCGCTCCTCGCAATGACGCTGAATGTGTCGCGCCTCCCGGGCCGCTCACCGCATACGTCCCGGCGCTTGCTGGTCCGACCTAGCCCGCTCTCGAGCCTCCAGCGCACTAGCGTCCCGCAGCCCCCTCTCCCGACCGCACGCCACCAGGTTCCCTCGTCACCCCCTTGATTCGGTCGGTCGACCGAAATATGCTTAACCGAGTTCGGTCGATCGACCGACTGTAGTGTGACAGGCGTCAAATCGAACTGGAGCCCAGATGGCGCGCGCGGCGGTGAGGAAAGTGGAGACGAGCACGACGCTGATTGAGGCGGCGAAGACGGTGCTGCGGCGGAACGGCTATGCGGGGCTGTCGACCCGCGACGTCGCAGCCGAGGCCGGCGTGCCGTTGAGCCAGATCCACTATCACTTCGGCTCCAAGCAGGGGATGGTGCTGGCGCTGTTCGAATATCTCAACGCGCAGCTGTTGGACCGGCAGCACGCGCTGTTCGGCGACACGTCGCTGACGCTCGCCGAGCAATGGGACAAAGCCTGCGACTATCTCGACGAGGACATTGCCTCGGGTTATGTGCGCGTGCTGCAGGAGCTGATCGCCGCGAGCTGGCACGACGCGGAGGTCGCCAAAGTGATCCGCACCGACCTGATGAAATGGGTCGAACTGATCGTCTCCGTCGCAGAGCAAGCCGAGCGGACCGCGCCCGGCGCGCTGGGGCCGTTCTCGCCCGACGAGGTCGGCGCGTTCGCGGCCAACTGTTTCATCGGTGCGGAGAGCCTTTACCTGCTGGGCCTGGAAAAGAAAGGCTCGCCGGTGCGCCAGGTGCTGCGCCGGATCGGCGACCTCATCCGCATCACCGAAAAGTCCTCGTCGAAGAGGTGATCTCATGCGCGCAAAACTCCCCGAGAAGGAAGGTTTTGTCACACGCGACGGCGTAAAACTCGCTTACGAGATCTATGGCAACGGCGCCCAGACGATGGTGTTCATCCCGCCGTGGAGCATCGTCCACTCGCGCATCTACAAGGCGCAGATCCCCTACTTCAGCGAGCGCTTCCGCTGCATCGCCTGGGACGGACGCGGCAACGGCAAATCCGACCGGCCGGAGGATGTGGCCGCCTATACGCTCGACAACTACACAGCCGACGCGCTGGCCGTGATGGATGCGACCAACGCAGGACAGGCGATCCTCGTCGGGCTGTCGTTCGGCGGGCTTCTGGCCTGCGTGCTGGCCGCGCATCATCCGCAGCGCGTGAAAGCAGCGATCCTGGCCGGCACCGTCTCCAGCATCGGGCCTGCAAACTACGCACGGCTGGCGGCGACGCAATTCACGGCGAAGCGCGAGCGCCATGAGGGCTGGGAGAAATTCAACCGCGACTACTGGCTGACGGATTACCCCGACTTCGCGGAGTTCTTCATCCGCAACATCTGCATCGGAGCCGCACTCGACCAAACAGATCGAGGACGGCATCGACTGGGCGAGCGACACCACCGGCCCCACCCTGATCAAGACGGTGGAAGCGCGCGCCGTTCCGCCGAAGTTCGACGTCAGCGAACAGATGTATCGCAATATCCGCTGCCCGGTGCTGTTCATTCACGGCGACGACGACCAGATCCAGCCCCATGCGCGGGCGCAGGCCGCAGCAGTCGAGGTGGCGGGCGCGGAGCTCGTGACCATCGAAGGCGGCGGCCACAATCCGCTCGGCCGCTATCCCGGCAAGACGAACGTGCTGATCAACGACTTTCTCGATCGCAGGCTCGGCATTGCCGCGCCGGCGCGGCAGGCCGCGCCGCGCGCCGGCAGAGAGAAGCGCGCGCTCTATCTCTCCTCGCCGATCGGCCTCGGCCACGGCCGCCGCGACCTCGCCATCGCGCGCGAGCTGCGCAAAATTCACCCGGACCTCAAGGTCGACTGGCTGGCGCAGGACCCGGTCACGCGGCTTCTGGAAGCCAACAACGAACGTGTGCATCCCTTGAGTGCCCGTCTCGCCAGCGAGACGCGGCACATCGAGCTCGAAAGCGGCGAGCACGACCTGCATTGCTTCCAGGCGATCCGCCGCATGGACGAGGTGCTGATCAAGAACTTCATGATTTTCCAGGATGCGATGGAGCAAGGCGGCTACGATCTCGTGATCGCGGACGAGGCCTGGGACATCGACCACTACTGGCACGAGCACCCGGAATTGAAGAAGGCGGCGCTCGCCTGGTTCACCGACTTCGTCGGCTACGTGCCGATGCCGTCAGGCGGCGACCACGAGGCGTTCCTGACCACCGACTACAACGCCGAGATGATCGAGCACATCGAGCGGCACCCTTCCGTGCGCGACCGCGCGATCTTTGTCGGCACAGCCGGACGACATCGTGCCGCTCTCGTTCGGCAAGGATTTGCCGGCGATGCGGGACTGGGTGCCGAAGCATTTTGATTTCGCCGGCTATATCATCGGCGAGCATCCACAGACCTTCGGCAGCCGCGCGGAGTTGCGCGCACAGCTCGGCTATCGCGACGACGAGCGCGTCTGCATCGTCACCGTCGGCGGATCGGGCGTCGGCGCGCATCTGATCAAGCGGATCCTTGAGAGCTATCCGCTGGTCAAGGCGAAGATGCCCGAGCTGCGCATGGTCGTGGTGGCCGGACCGCGGATCGACCCGCAATCGCTCAACGCGCCGGCGGGTGTCGAGGTGCATGCGTTCGTTGCGAACCTCGACCGCCATCTCGCCGCGTGTGACCTGGCGCTGGTGCAGGGCGGGCTCACCACCTGCATGGAGCTGGCGGCGGCCGGCACGCCGTTCCTCTATTTCCCGCTGCAGAACCATTTTGAGCAGAATTTTCACGTGGCGCACCGGCTCGATCGCTATGGCGCGGGACGGCGCATGGCGTTCGCGACCTCGACGCCGCAGATGATCGCCGACGCCATGGTCGACGCGCTGCGCGCGCCGAAGCGGCCGATGCCGGTCGAAGCCGACGGCGCCGCGCGGGCGGCAAGGATGCTGGCGGAGTTGCTGTAAGCTCTCTCGTCATTGCGGCAGGCATAGATCGCGCTTCTCTCGCCGAACGACGCTCAACCACCTCATGCGGTGATGTCGCAGGCCCGGAACGATATTGGCACCTGCCAGTTGCCCCGCTCCCCACCAGGAGCCGGCATGGCTGCGAAAATCAAGGCAAAACGGACAAGCACGATCAGCAAGGCGGCAAGCCCGGCCAGCAAAGCGGGCAAGATCCCGGCCAAAAGCCCGGGCAGCAGAAGCAAAAGCCGGGTCCGGGCGGACAGACAGACGCCTGACAAGAAGGTCTGAGAGAAGCCCCGCGTAGCCGGGCTCTTTCATACGCCGTGGACCGAGGAGCGAGGCCAGGAGCAACGCGGCAAACCTGTTGAGTGAAATGCTCGACGAGCAACGGGACAACCGGCGCGGTGCTGCCGGCGCTTGCGACATCGACCGTCAATCCGAAGTCGAACATCGAACACGCGATCACACACGCTCGCACATATGATGAGGAATTTCATGCCAATCGATAAACAAGGTCAAATCGTCGAAACCGCACTCGACGCGCGCGGCGCCGAGCGCGGCCCAACCATGCGCAATGTGCTGGTGTTGAGCACCAGCCTCGCAGTGATCGCTTTTGTTGTCGTCTATGCCGTGTTTATGGCCGACTGAGGCAACACGGCCATTCGCACGTTGCTGCAAAAGGAAACTTAAATGACAACCAAATTCGATCCTGCACCACACGACAAGCATGCCGACAACCCGAACGAGCCGGCGGCAAAACGCGACGCCGCGCTCGAAGCCGGACTAGCCGGGAGCTTTCCCGCATCCGATCCCGTCAGCGTTGTCCAACCTGCCCCTTCACGAAGGAACGGAAGCGGGGATACTTCGCTGTGGCAGCGGATCACGACACTATTTCGGTAAGGCAGACCAACCCTCAAGCGATCAAATTGCGATAGTCAAGATCAACGACAGAGAAACGAATCTGGAGCAACTAGCCTATGAAAGGAAGATCATGGAGTTCGAAACCCACGTCGGCGAAGGCCAGGTCAAGGTCAAACACATCGAGGGGCATACGTATGTTTTCAACATCGGTGAGGGTGACCTGATATCCACCACCTCGTACCGGTCAGAACCCTTCGTCAGCCATGGCGCAGAGCATTTTCTCGCCGCGGCACGCGAGGCCGCTCAGCAGGCCTACGTTGTCAGTCGAAACGCTACAGCCGACGTGAAGCTGATCGCGACACGCGGGCCGGTAAACCGCCGGAGCGCATGCAGTTCAGCACCGGCGCGCGCGTGAACGAGTGTTCACGCAATATACTTCGTTTGCGAGGAACGTTCCTCGGCAGGCCCACGTTGTTAGGTTGGGGCATTTCAGGAGAACATATGAGAAAGACCTTTTTGCTTTCGACTGCTGTCGCGCTGATTGCTTCAGCTGGATTGGCCAACGCACAAACGCCAAGCGGGTCTGGTTCGCAATCCGCACCTGCCACAACGCGGAATGCACCTGTCGAAAACACGGTCCCGATGAATCGCGGCGACGTCCCGGACACAAAAGCAAAGCCGGATAGCAAGGGCAGCCAGGCCGACCAGAAGATGCCGGCCACCACCGGCAGCGCTCAACGCGCCCCGGACGAGGCCAAGGATGGAATCAAGGATGGAATGAAGTCCAAGGGTGCCGAATCGAAGCCGGACAAGGCGGACGGCAAGGCCACGACCGAAATGAAGGCCGACAAGTCCAAGGATGGCGTCAAGGATGGCGCGAAGGATGGCTTGAAAGCCAACTCGAAGGGTGCCACCGACACCAAGACCGGAATGACGACCGGACAAGCCCCGGCCGGCGCCAGGCAACTCAATACCGAGCAACGCACCACCATCCGCACCGTGATCAAAGAGCACAACGTCAAGCCGGTCACGAACGTCAACTTCGCGATCTCGGTCGGAACGCAGGTCCCGCGCACGGTAACTTTTCATCCCGTTCCGCGGCAGCTCGTGACGATTTATCCCGATTGGCAGGGATACGAGTACTTCCTCGTCAACGATCAGATCATCGTCGTCAATCCGCGGACAATGCAGATCGTTGCAGTTCTCGAGACATAGCGTTGAGTCTGAGGCATAACGTCGAGATGAAGGGCCGGTTGTCGAACCGGCCCTTCGCTTTTTCTCCCGTCGCGTCCGGCTGCGTCGGAATTACCTGACCATGCGCCAGGCGAACAGAACCGCAGCAGCGCCGGCCGCCGCTGCAATAAGCGACGTTATCAGGCCGCCGCCCAGCGCGAGCAGAATGGCGATGTGATAGCCGACGAACGCGCCGGCAACTCCCACCAGTGCGCTGGTCACGATGCCGCGGCTCGACCCGGAGAATTGGCGGGCGAGCCACGACGGCCCGGCAAGCCGGTCGAACAGCAAGCCGGCAACAACGCCGACGACGAGAACGAGCAGAAACGCGACGAGCGGATCTGTGGAGCGCATCAGTTGGGCCGCCTTGAGGGGTTCGAGCTGAACGATGCATTTTCCCGTTGGCGGAGTCGACCGGTATGTCAGCCAGAATTCTGATCAGCCCCAGCGCTCCAACCATTGCATCCGGCTTGATCACAACTCCGCGAAATGACCGCGTCCGCCGGGATTCAGCCCTGCGCCCAAGAGGGTACCGCAGCGCAGCATGATCTGCGATAAGCGCCTGCGCAATAAAGGTAAATCCTCCCTTGACTGACACAACCCCCGACCGATGGGTCTCCACGACCCATCGCCCGATGGGCTTTTATGAGTTCGTCGTCCTCATCGCAGCGATCATGGCGCTCAATCCGCTCGCCATGGACATGATGCTGCCGGCGCTGCCTGAAATTGGGGCAGCCTTCCGCGTCACCGACGCCAATCACCTGCAGACCGTGCTGTCGACGTTCCTGCTCGGGTTCGGCGTCGGCCAGTTCGTGATCGGGCCGCTGTCCGACCGCTACGGCCGCCGCCCGGTGCTGATCGGCGGCATGATCCTCTATGGCATCGCGAGCTTCCTGACGCTGATCGCGCCGAGTTTTGAGACGCTGCTGCTCGCACGCGCCCTGCAGGGCCTCTCGACCGCGGCGACGCGGGTGATCGCGACCTCGGTGGTGCGCGACTGCTATGTCGGCCGGCGGATGGCGAGCGTGATGTCGCTGGCGCAGATGATCTTCATCTCGGTGCCGGTGCTGGCACCCTCGCTCGGCCAGCTGGTGATGTTCGCATCGCACGAGTGGCACAGCGTGTTCGTCGTGCTGCTGCTGTTCGGCGTCGTCATCCTCGGCTGGACCGCGTTGCGGCTGCCGGAGACGCTGGAGGAAGAGAAGCGCAAGTCGCTGGCCGTGCGCGACGTGCTCGGCTATTTCCGCGAGACGCTGACCAACCGCCAGACGCTCGGCTATGCGCTCGCGGCCGGCTGCCTCATGAGCACCATGTTCGCCTACGTGTTCTCGGCGCAGCAGGTGTTCACGGAAGTCTATCGCCTCGGCAAGAACTTCCCGCTCGCCTTCGCCGCGATCGCGCTCGGCGTCGCGGTGGCGGGCTTCGTCAATGCGCGGATCGTCGGCAAGCTCGGCATGCGCGTGATCTCGCACGCGGCGCTGTGCGGCTTCATGGCGGCGTCGCTGCTGATGATGATCGCGGCCTGGTTCGGCGTGCTGGTGCTGCCGCTGTACATGCTGCTTGCGACCATCACCATGTTCACCTTCGGCCTGATGATCTCGAATTTCACGGCGCTGGCGATGGAGCCGCTCGGCCACATCGCCGGCACTGCGTCGTCGCTGTACGGCTCGATCACGACGCTGATCGGCATCGCCATGGGCTCGGCGATCGGCCAGGCCTACAACGGCACGATGATGCCGCTCACCACCGGCTTCTTCGTCTGCACGCTGATCGCAATGGCCGTGGTGCTGGTGACCGAGCGCGGCAAGATGTTCCGCCCGAGCAAGCAAGTGGTGAAGTAGACCCCTCCGGCGTCATTGCGAGCGAAGCGACGCAATCCAGCGCGCGCCGGCAGGCGCGCCAACTAAGAGCGCGGAGCCTGTTGCAAGTGCTGTGCACTTTTTATTTTGCGCGCTTCGCGCGCGCTGGATTGCTTCGTCGCTGCGCTCCTCGCAATGACGTTATCTCACCACCTGCCGCACCGCCGTATACGGCCACAGCGCGCTTTGCTTGGTGACTTTCCAGGTCTGCGGCCAAAACGCGCGCTTGCCGATCTGCTTCGTCACCGGAACCATCCAGACGACGAAGGCGATCAAGGCCACGGCGAGATAGGCGACGAGAATCCGTTTCCAGAGCATCGGCGCGCAAGGTAGCCGAGGATTGTTAACGGAGCGTGGCTGGTTGCGTAGTCCGCCTGCCTCGACCTGTTCCCAGCTCACTGCAAATCCCCCGTTCGACCGTAGGGCATTCACAAAGCTTGTCCTCTGCTGCGGGAACGTCGCCAGCGCGGCAAGTCCGCCGGCTGTGGCGCCGACGACAGTCCGGATCGGCGGGTCATGCCGATCCGGACCCACCAAGGCTCAGATCGCCTTCCTGCGCGAAGCCTCGATGTATCTCCCGAGCAAGTCGGCGATCGCATTGATGCCGGCGCTGCCGCCGGCGATCAGGCCGGCCGTCAGGACGATGTCGATGGCGCGGAATGCGTAACTCTGCTCCGTGCCCGTCGACGCAAGCGTGAAGAGCGGCGCGAGCGCGCGGACGCCGACCGCGCTGATGACGAGCGCGAAGACGAAGCCGAGGCGCAGCCTCAAATCCGCCTGTTGCATTTCCACCTTGAACTGCGCCGCCGTCGCCTCGTTGAGTTTCGTCACGAATGTCAAATCGACATCTTCGCGCGACTTGATCTGGCCGTCGAGCAGCCTGATCGCCGACGACTCCGGACTGAGCGCGTCGAGATCGCCGGAGCGGGCGGCTTCGAGCATCAACGCTTCCCGCAGGCCTTTCTCCCGCTCGAGTCCCTTGCGGACGAAGTCCAGCTCGTCCTTCGCCTGCTGCACCCTGGTCTCGGCTTGCTCGCGCTGCGGGCCGAGCCAGATGTCGTTGATGACGGCGAGCGAACGCTCGACCAGCAGCGTGACGACCAGCAGGCTCGTGAGAAGCTCCGTCGCCTTCGTAAACGTGTCGCCGGCCGCGCGCGCGGGGCTGGCGCCGGCGAAAACCGCCACAGCGAGCACGCCGCAGCATGCAAAGATCCAAAGCGGACGATCGACCTTCATCAGCTCTCGCCCCGGTGCGTCAAAAAGGGCTGCACGGCAAGGCTGCGACCAGGAATTCCAGCAGTCGAAGTGCGAATATTCATTGGTAGGCTCAATGTTTTGACTGCTGGAACCCTGGCCGCACCTTGCCGTGCAAAGTCTGCTCGGAGGAACCGATTGACTTAAGCTGCGGTCGACGCGGGCAGATAAAGGCTGGCGATTTCCCGGCGGTCCGCCGTCACTCTCACCGCATCGACGACGACTGCGAATCTTCTGGCGATTTTCCTGGCGGCGGCGTCCTTGCCGTGCAGTTCATCGACCCACTCGTTTTCCTTCACCGTGCCGCGCAGGTCGACATGAACGAGAACGTCGGAGTATTTCGCCGCGAGCAACTCAAGCCTGAGGTTGAAGGCATCGATCATCAGCCGGACGATCGCACGGCAAAGCAGCTTGTGATCGACCGGGTGCAGACCCTGATACATCATCGGACCGCCGAGCCATGGACCGTTGGGGCGCGGGATCGCATAGTCGTAGCCGTGCATGATGAGCGTCGTGCCCCTTCGGCGACTTTTCAGCGGCACGATCAAGCCGCTCTCGAGATTCGACATGATCAGCTCCAGATTGTCGTAAAACGCCTTCCTTACGTAGTAGGGCGCATCGGAAGGCTTGTTGTGGTGCGGGTCATAGAGATTGAGGAAGCTCGCCAGTCCGCCATTGCCGAGCACGTCGTTTCCGCCGCCTGAGAACAGCAGGACGTCGTAGCCGGAATCGACGTAAGGCCAGAATGCGCCCTCCGCCAGCATCGCGGCCAGTTCGTCGCCCCAGCGGGCGAGATTGACGATCGGATAACCGGACTCCTGCAGGACGTCGATGCAGGTTTTCGGATAGAAGAAGGGCAGCTTGAACCAGGAGTCGCCCTCGGCGACGATGCGATGGGTCGCTGCTCGTCTTGCAAGCGGCCGACGGCGGGCCGCGGCAGGCGGAACGTAGCTCAGGAGGATCGGGTCGGCGTTCCTGGCAAGCGTCTCGAAATTCCGGACGTCGACCGTTTCCGGATTGAGATAGCTGCGGAAATCGAACGGCTGTCGAACGTTCGGCTCGATCCTGAAATAGTCGCGCGCCTCCCTCTCCGTCAGCGTTCGCGCCTGGATTCGCTCCATGAGCTGAGGCAACGTTATTCGCTTCGCCAAGTGGGCCCCCATCAGGATCGGTCCGGACGTTTCCGGCCGCTTCGTCCGCGCAGTGCCTTCCGCGCCTGTTCCTCTAGGACTTCGATCCGTGACGTCGATCTGATCACTGCGCGCGTTCGTGCGCTACGAGGGCAGCGCGCGCACTCCGTGAAAAGCCCGTAAATCTACCGTGAAAAGTGCTATCGTCCCCTTCAACCTGGGGGTGAAGAGGTTATGGTCGGCGCCCGTTCAACGCAGTTCACGCTCGGCCTCATGGGTCCTTTCCGGCTCCTCACGCCCGGCGGTGAGCGGATCGAAATCCCAAGCAAAAAAGGGATCGCCTTGATCGCTATGCTGGCAATGGCCGAGGAAGGCGAGCGAAGCAGAGGCTGGCTGCAGGAAAAGCTGTGGGGCAGACGGCAGCACACCGAAAGAAGCGGAAGCCTGCGACGCGAGCTCTCGAACCTGCGCAAGCTGCTCAATCAACAAGCGCCTCCGCTTCTGATTTTCGAACGCGACCGCGTACGCATCAGCATCGACATGCTTGACGTCGATGCCCGCCATGTCGGTAGCGACTCGGCGTCACAAGCCCCGCGCGGCGAATTTCTCGAAGGCATCGACATTCCGGGCGAAGGCGGGTTCGAGGAGTGGCTGCGCGAGCAGCGCAGCGAACTTGTCGCACCGCAACCGACAGTTGCAAGCCGCAGCCCGCAACCAGACGCCGGCCACGCCGAACACCGTCGCGCCGCTGCCGAGCCATATCCTCGACCTGTCGAAGGTGCCGGCCGGCTTCAACGACCATCCGGCGCTCGCCGTGCTGCCATTCGCCAATGTCACGGGCGAGAGCAGCCACGACTACCTCGCCGAAGGCATCAGCGAGGAGCTGATCGAGCGCCTGTCGCGCATCCGCTGGCTGCCGGTGATCGCGCGCAGCTCGAGCTTCTCGCTGACGCAGACCGCCGATCGCAACCTGGTCGGACGCACCCTCGGCGCCAAGTATCTGCTGGAGGGCCGCCTGCACAAGGTACGAGAGTCCTACTGGCTGGCAATTGCCCTCACCGAGGCCGAGAGCCGGCATACGATCTGGTCGCATCGATTTCCGCTCGATGAAGCGATCTCCGGACACGCCCTGGAGCAGGTGGTCTCCGAGCTCGTCGCGCATCTCGAGATCCGCATCGACCGGGCCGAGCAGGGCCGCATCCGCAGCAAGCGGCAGAACGAGCTGTCGCTCACCGACCTGATCTGGCGCGGCCGCTGGCACCTCAATCGCCTGACCCGCCTCAATTCGGAGATGGCGCAGAAGCTGTTCGCCGAAGCCCTCTCGCTCGATCCGGACTCGCCGGAAGCGCTGATCCAGTCCACCTTCGCGCTCGGCTGGGCGATCTGGGCGCAACGCGAATCGAAGGACCGCATCCTCGAGATGCGCAAGCTGGCGCAACGGGCGGTTCATGCCGATCCGCACGACGGCCGTGGTTACATGCTCGCCGGCATCACCGAGATCTGGCTTCGCCATCCGCTGGCGGCGCAAACGCTGCTGCAGCAGGCGATCGCGCTCAATCCGAGCCTGGCGCTTGCGCATGCGCAGCTCGGCGGCAGCTTCAACCTCGCCGGCAAGCCCAGGGACGCCATTCCTCATCTGCGGGCTGCGTTGCGCCTGAGCGCGAACGATCCGAATATCTTCTACACACTCGGTGAGCTGGCGCTTTCGTTCGATATGCTCGGCCAATGGGCGGATGCGGTCGAACATGCCGATCATGCGCTCGCGCGCAGGCCGGCCTACTGGTACGCGCACGTCATCAAGATCGACGCGCTGGTCAGGAGCGCGAACGCCGCCGAGGCGGCGACCGCTCTGAACGAGCTCCTTTCCGTCAAGCCCGATTTTTCCGCGCGTTATCTCGAATGGATTCCATTCGTGGACAGGACATGGATCGCGCGCCTCATCGAAAGCCTGAAGGCGGCTTCGACCGGTGATCCGGGTTGGCTGGAACGTGAAGGTGAGGCCGGACCCGATTAGAGGAACGAATTGCAGGCCAGGTTGGGGGGCTCGATGTTTTCATTCAAATATTATGACGATTACCAGGCGATCAAAGCCGCGCAACGCGAGACCACAGGAGCACTGACCTTCGACCTCGACCAGCTCGGCGCCGACAGCTGGCTGCGGCGGCTGAAGCTCAGGGTGACGGATTGGCTGTTTCGAGCGGCGTTTGCCGTCTTCCGCGCTGTCTGGCCGGTCCCGCGATTTGGACGCTTCGTCATCATCTCCCGCGACGCCGATGTCAGGCATGTGCTCCGGCGTCCTTTGGAATTCAACGTTCCCTACGGCCCGGAGATGCGAGAACTGGCCGGCGGCGAGAATTTCGTGCTGGGCCTGGAAGACGTTGAACACGACATACAGAACACGATCATCAGGCAGGTGATCCACGAGGGCGACGGCGCTCATGCGGGCTGCCCCGCCCACAAAGGTGATCCCGCCAAAATCGCGGCGTCGAGCCGGCGGTTCGCGCGCGCGCTCATCGCATCATCCGGCGGCCGCATCGACGTGATGAAGGACCTGGTCACGCGTGTCGCGACCGAGACCTGCGGCGAGTATTTTGGCATCAGGGTCGATGATCCCGACGAGTTCGCCGAATGGACGATGTCGATCTCGGCGCTGCTGTTCGCTGATCCCTTCGGTGACCCGGCGACGCGACAGCTGGCCCTGAGCGGCGCAGCGCGCGTCCGTGCACTGATCGACCGTTCGATTCACGACGACCGCTTCCATGTGCCGGGCAGCCTGCTTGCGCGCCTGCTCAAGGCCAAGGGGAGCAATCCGGCGCTCACCGATGAGAAGATCAGGGCGATCCTTGTCGGCCTTGCTGCCGGCTTCATTCCAACCAATACGCTCGCCGCGGGCAGGATCCTGCAGGAGCTGCTGCGCCGCCGTCAGACACTCGACGCAGCGATCGCCGCGGCGTGCGCAGCCGAGGGCTTCGAGCGGGCCGGTACGCCAGGAACCAACAGGCACAAGGAAGAACTGAAAGCGATCCTCTTCGAAGCCGCACGGCTGAATCCGGCGCTGACACCGGGCCAGTGGCGCTACGCGCCGAACGCGACGTCCATCATCACATCCAAGGGGCGAACCGTCCACATCGCCCAAGGCTCGGTGCTGATGGTTTCCACCATGTCCGCGTTGCGCGACTCGGCCGCCGTCAAGCGACCGAACAGCTTCGATCCGAAGCGCAAGCCTTCCAGCATCGATCTGATGTTCGGCAACGGCGCCCATGAATGTCTCGGCAAGCACCTGGCGATCGAGCAGATCACCGAAATCTTCCAGGTGCTACTCTCACAGGAGGGGCTGCGCTTTACCGGAAAACTGCGCTGGACCGGTCCGTTCCCGCGTCGCCTGGAGGTGGAATTCGACTCCGCAAGGCCGGCCGCCGTCCAGGAGATGCTGACGATCTGCGCACCGCTCAAGCCGGGTTCGACGAAGGCACATCTCGAGCAGCTGATTGCCGGCCTCGACAAAACCGGCATCAACGGCGCGCTCAAGCAAACCGAAATCGTTCATTTCGCGTCCCTGTCGGTGATCGAGGCGGGCGATGCGGCCGAGCCCAGCCCATTTCTGATCCTCGAGCTCAACGTCGACGGGACGAAGGAGAGGGCGATCCATACGGTCGCCAAGGCAGTCCAACGACACCTCGAACCGATATTTGCGCATACGCCGGCCGGCGGCTCCAACCTCGCCCGGACGTTCGCAAGCTACGCCATCGACCTGAAGAGCCGCCCCTGGGGGGCAACCGGCCTCAACTACAAGGGAACTGGCGAATTCTCGGTCGCGGACATCGAGATGCAACAGCGCCTTGCCGCGTTCGCACGAAAGGTGTTTGCCCATTTCATCATGCCCCGTGCCGGTTTCGGCAGCCAGGCGATGGACGCGGTCAGATTCATGCGGGACGTCATTCGCCAGCATCCCCGCTACGTCGAAGCCGCGAAAAGCGACGCCGCGCTTGCCGCCCTGTTGCAAGCGGGCTCCGCATTCAAGGATCACCTCGTCCTGCCCAGCAGCCGACGGCTGCTGATCTCGGACTGGAAGGAGCGCACGCCCACGGAGGCGCTGTACGATTTCCTGATCTCGCGCGACGTTCTGGTGATCGCCGTTCCGCTTGGGGCTGTCCTGATAGTCAATGACCGTCGGTCTCTCCTTCATGATCGGCTCCGACGCGTGGTTCGGCATTCCGGGGCAGTTGCTGCTCAGCTTCGCCGGCGGCCTGGCATCGACGATCGTGCTCGCAATCGTCGTCGCCTCGCTTTTTGTTGGCGGCTTCGTCAACTCGAGCGCAGCGACAAGCCGGACGATCAGGATCCGCCGATCGAGGCGGTTCGTGCGGCAGCCGAACGGGAGAACCTGCCGGGGTACGCGCAGAACCATTTCATGGCCGTCACGCTGCTGAAACCGGGCTGGTTCCGCAAGCTCACGCTCGCGCTGTCGCTGTGGGGCATCCGGCAACTCGTGGCGCATGCCTATCGCCCTGGCTTCGTCCTCGACATGGGCACGATCCACTATGCCAAATGGTTCCGCCTGCCGAAAACGGACAAGCTCATCTTCCTGTCAAACTTCGACGGCAGCTGGGAAAGCTATCTCGAAGATTTCATCATGAAGGCGCACCCCGGTCAGACCGCAGCCTGGAGCAACGGCGTCGGATTCCCGAAAACACGATTCCTGGTCTACGACGGGGCGAGCGACGGGGATCGCTTCAAGCGCTGGGTCCGCCGCCAGCAGGTCCCGACGCAGTTCTGGTACAGCCGCTTTCCCGATCTGACGACGGACCAGATCAGAAACAACGCGGTCATCCATCGAGGGCTCGCGCGCGCCAATACGGACTCGGCGGCGCGCAGCCTGCTCGACTGCTTCGGTTCGATGCAGCAGCCCGATCACTCGATGGAGACCGAAGAAATCCAATCGCTGGTCTTTGCGGGATTCAAGCAACTCCACTACGCGAGCTACGCGCTTGTCGATCTGCCGGACGATCGCGGCAGCCCGGGCCGCGTGGCTGGATGCGCTCGTTCCATATCAATCCGTGCTCGACGGCCGAAGATCGACCATCGCCTGAAGACTGCGAAGTGACGTTCGGCGATCGTCCGTTCAACCCGAACTTGAGATTGCAGGACCAGGCGACGTTCGTCGCCTTCTCGGCGAGCGGATTGCAGAAGCTCGGGCTGCCTGCCGACGCGACGGGTGACGGGCTTTCGACCTTCCCGAGCGCCTTCAACCTCGGCATGCATAATCGCGAACGCATCCTTGGTGACCGTCACGACGAGTTTCCGTGGCGCTGGTCGGACGCCAGGCGCAAGGGCGAGAAGACCGGTCGCGTTCCGACGGCGGATGCCATCGTCATCGTCTACGCCGCAACCGCCACGCAGTGCAAAGCAGCGCTCGCCAGCCACGATCACTTGCTTGGAGGGCGCTCGTTTATCGACGTCATCCACTGCGAGCCGATCGACAAACACCTGCCTCCCGATCAGCGCGTGTTCCGCGAGCATTTCGGATTCCGCGATGGCCTTTCACAACCAGTCATCCGCGGGACGCAGCGGTCCGTCGAAGGTGTGCACGACCGCGACGTGGTCGAACCCGGCGAATTCGTTCTGGGCTATCGGGACAACCAGGGATACGTCCTCCCTGCACTCCGGGTGAGCTCTGCAACCGACATTGGTGATCGCCTTCCCAATGTCTTCGCGGCGCGAAGCTCACCGTTTCCTTCGTTCGACGCGACGCACGGCGAGGCGCGCGATTTCGGCCGCAATGGCAGCTTCCTGGCCGTGCGCCAGATCGAGCAGCACGTCGAGACGTTCGACAATTTCACGAACAACGCGGCGACGCATCTCAGAACGCGCTTCACGGGAGCCAACAAGGCCGTCGGCGCCAACATCACGGCGGACTGGGTGGCGGCGAAAATGATGGGGCGCTGGAAGGACGGAGCCCCGCTGGTGCTGCGGCCAGGTGCGGACCGCCACCCAGTCGCCGCGGAGAACGATTTCACATTCGCTCACGATGATCCGCAAGGGCTGCGCTGCCCATTCGGCGCGCACATCCGCCGCTCCAATCCGCGCGACGGCCTTCGGCCGAACGATCCGATGCAGCAGGCGATCACCAATCGCCACCGCCTGCTGCGACGCGGCCGTCCGTATGAGATTTCGGAGGAGGACGCAAAACGCGGCGGCGCGAAGGGTGAAAAAGGCCTCGTCTTCACCTGCCTGTGCTCGGATCTGGAACGACAGTTCGAGTTCGTGCAGCAAACCTGGATCGGGTCGTCGTCATTTCACGGGCTGACCGATGAGGTCGATCCAATTATCAGCTGGCCGTCACAGGCATCTGTATTCACCATTCCGACCCTCTCGGGCCCAATCACGCTCGACGGCCTCCAGAGGTTCGTTACGGTTCGAGCCGGGGGATACTTCTTCATTCCCAGCAGATCGGCGATCCTCTATCTCAAGGACCGAAATAAAGAGCACGGCGCATCGGCGCACGCGCCGGCCGGATCGGCCGCCGTCCCTACCCTGCCCTTTCGGTCCGGCGTAGCCGTATATGCGCAAGACAGCCGCAGCCGGGAGGATGTGACATGAGATCGTTAGCGGTCTCTGGCGCCGCGGCACCAGCTGCCTCAGCCTGCGCGTCGTTGGCGTCGAGGCGGCCGCCATGCGCACGGCGCGGATGCCGGCACAGCACCGGCCAAAAGAGAACGGCGGGCCCATGCCCGCCGTTGGATCATGTCGGAAGCTTGCCGCGCTACCCGGCCCGCGCCTTCTTCCGCAAGCGCACATGCGCCAGACAATTGCAGCCGGGCGGGTGTGCGACGAGGTCATCGTTTGCTGCGGCGGCTTCGGCCACCTTCTCCTGCGGCTTGTTGGCGTTGGCGGCGGGGATGTAGTTGAGCACCGGCGCGAGCCAGCGCTCGGTCTCGGCGACGCTCCAGCCCTTGCGGCCGGCATAGTCTTCCACCTGGTCGCGCTCGATCTTGCCGACGCCGAAATATTCGGCCTCTTCGTGGCTGAAGTAGAGCCCGGACACCGACGAGCCCGGCCACATGGCAAAGCTCTCGGTCAGTTTCACGCCCGCCGTGTTCTCCGCATCGAGCAGGCGGAACAGCGTGCCCTTCTCGGTGTGATCGGGCTGCGCGGGGTATCCGGGCGCGGGGCGGATGCCCTGGTACTGCTCGAGGATCAGTTCGTCATCCTTGAGCGTTTCGTCCGGCGCGTAGCCCCACAGTTCTTTCCGCACGCGCTGATGCATGCGCTCGGCAAAGGCTTCGGCGAGGCGGTCGGCCAGCGCCTTGACCAGGATCGACGAGTAGTCGTCGTTGGCATGCTTGAAGCGGTCGGCGATCACGTCCTCGCCGATGCCGGCGGTGACGACGAAGGCGCCGATGTAATCCGGCACGAACGTATCCTTCGGGGCGATGAAGTCCGACAGCGCCACGTTGTGCCGGCCCTCGCGCTTCTCGAGCTGCTGGCGGAGCGTGTGGAAGGTGGCGATGGCTTCGGTGCGCTTTTCGTTGGCGTAGACGAAGATGTCGTCGCCCACGGCGTTCGCCGGCCAGAAGCCGACCGTCGCGCGGGCGCGGAACCACTTTTCATCGACGATCTGCTTCAGCATCGCCTGCGCATCGTCGAACAGCGCGCGCGCCGCCTCGCCCTGCTTCGGGTCGTCGAGGATCGCCGGATACCTGCCGCTCAGCTCCCAGGTCTGGAAGAACGGCGTCCAGTCGATGTAGTCGGCCAGTTCGCGCAAGGAATAATCGTCAAAGCTGCGGACGCCGAGGAACGACGGCTTCTTCGGCTGCGACTTCGCCCAGTCGATCTTCAATCCGTTCGCGCGCGCGGCCTTCAGCGTCAACCGCTTCTTGTCGGCCTGCGCCCGCGCGTGCGTGTCGGCGATCTTCGCATATTCGGTGCGCACCTCCGCCGCATAGGCCGAGCGGCGCTCGGGCGAGAGCAGCGATGAGGCAACGCCCACCGCGCGGCTCGCGTCGTTGACATGCACCACCGGCCCGCGCCGGTAGTTCGGATCGATCTTCACCGCCGTGTGCACGCGGCTGGTGGTGGCGCCGCCGATCAGCAGCGGCACGTCGAACTGCTGCCGCTCCAGCTCGGCCGCCAGATGGCACATCTCGTCGAGCGACGGCGTGATCAGGCCGGACAGGCCGATGATGTCGGCGCCTTCCGCCTTCGCCGTCTCGATGATCTTTGCCGCCGGCACCATCACGCCGAGGTCGATCACCTCGAAATTGTTGCACTGGAGCACCACGCCGACGATGTTCTTGCCGATGTCGTGCACGTCGCCCTTCACGGTGGCGAGCACGATCTTGCCGGCGGAGTTGCGGCCATCGCCGGCGATGCCGGCCTCGAGGTTGCGCCGCTTCTCCTCCTCCATGAACGGCAGCAGGTAGGCGACCGCCTGCTTCATCACGCGCGCCGACTTCACCACCTGCGGCAGGAACATTTTTCCGGCGCCGAACAGATCGCCGACCACGTTCATGCCGTCCATCAGCGGGCCTTCGATCACCGACAACGGACGATCGGCGGCAAGCCGCGCTGCCTCCGTATCCTCCTCGATGAACTCGGTGATGCCGTGCACCAGCGCGTGGCTGAGGTCGCTTGTTGACCTCCCACGAGCGCCAGGCGAGGTCGGCTTCCTTGGTCTGCTTCTCCTGGCCGCGGAAACCTTCCGCGATCGCCAGCAGGCGCTCGGAGGCGCCCGGGTCGCGGTTGAGGATCACGTCCTCGCAGGCCTCGCGCAGCTTCGCATCGAGGTCGTCATAGACGGCCATCTGGCCGGCATTGACGATGCCCATGTCCATGCCGGCCTTGATGGCGTGATACAGGAACACCGAGTGCATCGCCTCGCGCACCGGCTCGTTGCCGCGGAACGAGAACGACAGGTTGGAGACGCCGCCGGAGATGTGACAGTGCGGCAGGTTCTGGCGGATCCAGCGCGTCGCCTCGATGAAGTCGACGCCGTAGTTGTTGTGCTCCTCGATGCCGGTCGCCACCGCAAAGATGTTCGGATCGAAGATGATGTCTTCCGGCGGGAAGTTCACTTGTGTGACGAGGATGTCGTAGGCGCGCTTGCAGATCTCGGTCTTGCGCGCGAACGTGTCCGCCTGCCCGGTCTCGTCGAACGCCATCACCACCACGGCCGCGCCATGCCGCCGCGCAATGGTCGCTTCGTGGATGAACTTCTCCTCGCCCTCCTTCATGGAGATCGAGTTGACGATCGGCTTGCCCTGGACGCACTTCAGCCCGGCCTCGATCACGTGGAATTTCGAGGAATCCACCATGATCGGCACGCGGGCGATGTCCGGCTCCGAGGCGACGAGGTTGAGGAACGTCACCATCGCCGCTTCGGAATCGAGCAGCCCTTCGTCCATGTTGACGTCGATCACCTGCGCGCCGTTCTCCACCTGGTCGCGCGCGACCGCGAGCGCGGCGGTGTAGTCGCCGTTGGTGATCAGCTTGCGAAAGCGCGCGGAGCCCGTGACGTTGGTGCGCTCGCCGACATTGACGAACGGAATTTCCGGCGTGAGCTCGAACGGCTCGAGCCCGGAGAGGCGGAAGCGGCGCGGCACGTCGGCGATGACGCGCGGCTTGTGCGGCGCGACGGCGTCGGCGATCGCGCGGATGTGGTCCGGCGTGGTGCCGCAGCAGCCGCCGACGATGTTGACGAGGCCGGAAGCCGCGAACTCGCCGATCAGGCCGGCCATGAACTCCGGGCTTTCGTCGTAGCCGCCGAATTCGTTCGGCAGGCCGGCGTTCGGATAGGCGCAGACAAGCGTGTCGGCGACGCGGCCGATATCGGCCACATGCGCGCGCAGATCCTCGGCGCCGAGCGCGCAGTTGAAGCCGATGGAGAGCGGCTGCGAATGCCGCACCGAATTCCAGAACGCTTCCGGCGTCTGGCCCGAGAGCAGCCGGCCGGACTTGTCGGTGATGGTGCCGGACACCATCACCGGCACGCTGGATGCCGCGCTCGTCGAAAATCTCGGAGAAGGCGTAGAGCGCGGCCTTGGCGTTCAGCGTATCGAAGATGGTCTCGAGCAGGAGGACGTCGGCGCCGCCGTCCAGCAGCCCGCGCGCCTGTTCGCCATAGGCCTCGCGCAGTTCGTCGAAGCGTGACGGCGCGGAAGCCGGGGTTCGACACGTCCGGCGAGATCGACGCGGTGCGGTTGGTCGGACCGAGGGCACCTGCGACGAAGCGCGGCTTGCCGTCTTCCTTGGTGACGCGTACCGCCGCGGCCTTCGCCAGTCTCGCGCCCTGGAGGTTCAGCTCGTAGGCGATGCTGGACAGGTCGTAGTCGGCTTGCGCGATCGAGGTGGACGAGAACGTGTTGGTGGCGACGATGTCGGCGCCCGCGCGCAGGTATTCGGCGTGGATGTCCTCGATCGCCTTCGGTTGCGTGAGGATCAACAGGTCGTTGTTGCCGCGCAGATCGCGGTGGAAATCCTTGAAGCGCTCGCCGCGAAAGGCCGCCTCGTCGAACTTCAAGTCCTGGATCATCGTCCCCATCGCCCCGTCGAGCACGAGGATGCGCTCGGCTGCCTGCGCGCGGAGGGAGGATTCGATTTTGGTCGCGTCGTGTTTCACAGGCAGTTCCGATACTTTCTCGTCGTCATTGCCGCGGCCTTGCGCCGGGCATCCACGTCTCACTGAGAGATGCGGCAAGGAGAGACGTGGATGGCCGGGACAAGCCCGGCCAAGACGCTTTCCCGACCTGACAATCTCACGCCGCCTTCTGCGCGCGCGTTGGCGCGGAAGCCGAGCAGATGCGAGATGGCGAAGACGAGGTCGGCGCGGTTCATGGTGTAGAAGTGGAAGTTGTCGACGCCGTGCTTGTTGAGCTTCTGCACCTGGCCCGCCGCGACCGTGGCTGCGACCAGCTTGCGCGCCTCCGGATCGTCATCGAGCCCTTCGAACTTTTCCGCGAACCATGACGGCACGCTGGCGCCGCAGCGCGCGGCGACGTTCGTCATCTGCTTGAAATTCTGCACGGGAAGGATGCCCGGCACGATCGGCACATCGATGCCGCGCGCGCGGACTCTTTCGACGTAGCGGTTGTAGAGTTCGTTATCGAAGAAGAACTGTGTGATCGCGCGCGTCGCTCCCGCATCGACCTTGGCCTTCAGCGTGTCGATGTCGGCGTCGAAGTCGGGGCTCTGCGGATGCTTTTCCGGATAGGCGGAGACCGAGACCTCGATGTCGGGATAGCGCTTCTTGATGCTCGCGACGAGTTCGGCCGATGGTCTGGTAGCTGTCAGGGCGCGCGGTGTAGGCGCCGCCCATGCCCGACGCCGGGTCGCCGCGCAGCGCCACGATGTGGCGGACGCCGGCGTCGTGATAGCGCGCGACCACCTCGTCGATCTCGGCCGCGCGAGGCATCGACGCAGGTCAGATGCGCCGCCGGCGTCAGCCGCGTCTCTTTCAGGATGCGCACGATGGTCGCATGCGTGCGCTCGCGGGTGGAACCGCCGGCGCCATAGGTGACCGAGACGAACGACGGCTCCAACGGCGCGAGACGCTTGATCGTCTCCCACAGCGTCCGCTCCATCTCTTCGGTTTTCGGCGGAAAGAACTCGAAGGAAATTTTCGGCAGCTTCCGCGACGCCGCGCTGCCCTGCGCCCTCACCTGACCTTCACTCATGAAATCCACTGCCCTGTCGCGCCGCCCTCGGCGCTGTCCTAGTCCGACCTAGCTAAATTTCTCCAAGAATAGGTGACCGTGCCCACTGCAGACAGGTCGAAATCGCCGATTTCGGGTGGGAAGTTTCCCTAAATCGACAGAAATGGCGTATTCTCTCGAACACTCGGCCGGAGTGGGCAGGCCGAAGTTACCGAGCTTCGTCACCAGAATAATAATTTATATAATAATATCAATATATTATACTTTATGGCTTTCGATAGATCACGACGATACAAGTTGGGATTCCGGAGAACGACGTCATCCTACGAGCCAACGAATCCCACTTGCGCGCGACGGTATCGACACCCTGCAATGTCCGTCCGCGGCTTGTCGGACCGGCGCGACGGAGCTAGCTTTCCAGCCATGACCGACCTCTCCGTGCTCGACCTTTCTCTCGTCACCACCGGCACGCCGCCCTCGAAGGCGCTGCGGAACTCGATCGATCTGGCCCAGCATGTCGATGCCCTGGGCTACACCCGCTACTGGACCGCGGAGCATCACAATCTTGCCTCCGTGGCGAGCCCCGCGCCCGACCTGATGATCGGCCAGGTGGCCGCGGCGACGACGCGCATCCGCGTCGGTTCCGGCGGGGTCATGCTGCCGAACCACGCGCCGCTGGTGGTCGCCGAACGCTTCAAGATGCTGGAGGCGCTGTTTCCCGGCCGCATCGATCTCGGGCTCGGCCGCGCGCCGGGCACCGATCCGGCCACCGCCTACGCGCTGCGCGCAAAGCTCGACGGCCGCAACGGCGACGAATTCCTCGAACGGCTGATGGAATTGATGCTGTGGGAGACGCGCAATTTCCCGGAGGGCCATCCGTTCAACAACGTCCATGCGATGCCGTCGGACGCGCCGCTGCCGCCGATCTGGCTGCTCGGCTCGTCCGACTACTCAGCCGACCTTTCGGCGCAGATCGGCATGGGCTTCGCCTTCGCACATCACTTCGCATCCTATGACGCGGTCGAGGCGCTGCAGCACTATCGCGCGCGCTTCAAGCCGTCGCCGTCGCGCGCGACGCCATGGTCGATCCTGGCCGTGGCCGTCGTCTGCGGGGAGACCGATGAAGAAGCCGAGTATCTCGCGCAGTCGATGGACCTGAACCGGCTGCGCCGCGACCGCGGCCAGTATTTTCCGCTGCCCTCGCCGGAGGAAGCGATGGCGTATCCCTACACCGAACAGGATCGCATCAAGCTCGCGCGCGCGCGCAAACGCCTGTTCGTCGGCAGCCCGTCGACGGTGATGAACAAGCTGCAGCCGCTGATTTCCGCCTGCCAGGCCGACGAAGTGATGATCACCGCCAGCATCTACGATCACGAGAAGCGCAAGGCCTCGTACACGCTCTGGCGGAAGCGTTCGGCCTGCAGCGGAGCGAGGCGGCGTAGACCGAAGTTCGCAATGACGAAAACGTGCGTCTCGAAACGCCGACACCTGTGTGATAATCTCCGCGTTGCCTAGCTGTTGCACCTCGCACCGAGGTCCGCCATGCACGTCAAAGAGCCCGACATCCTGCTGCTGCCGGTTCTGCTGCCGCTGTTCCTGCTCGGCTCGGTGCCGCTCTTGCTGCTGGCGTTTCTGGGTTTTGCGGGCCTCGGCCTGGCAGGCCTGTTGATGCTGCTCGCCGCCCAACGCGACGAGTTCGACGCGCATGGCGATTTCATCCGTCACGCCATCACCGACGGCGCACTGAGGCCGACCGAACGCGCCGTGCAGCGCACCGACATGCTCGCCGCCGTGCGGCTCGCGCATGTCTTGCGGATCGCGGGCGCGGCGTCGATCGTGTGTGCGGTCGTTGGGCTTTATTACGCGAGTTGAAGCGTCGCCCCCAACCGTCATTGCGAGGCGAAGCGAAGCAATCCAGCGCGCGCGAAGCGCGCCAAACAAAAACACGACAGCCGCGGCAATCTCAGCGCATTTTATTTTGCGCGCCGTTGGCGCGCGGCTGGATTGCTTCGTCGCTTCGCTCCTCGCAATGACGTTGTCCCTGCTTTCGCAGGGTCAACGTCACTCCGCCGCAAACGTCTCGCGGAACGGATGCGCCGGGTAGACGCCGATGATGCGGAATTCCTTGGAGAAGAACTTCAGCTCCTCCAGCGCAAACGCAAGACCGCGATCGTCCGGATGGCCGTCGACGTCCGCATAAAACTGCGTCGCGAAGAAATTGCCGTCGACCATGTAGCTCTCGAGCTTGGTCATGTTGACGCCGTTCGTCGCAAAGCCGCCCATCGCCTTGTAGAGCGCAGCCGGCACGTTGCGCACGTTGAAGACAAAAGTCGTGATCAGATGGCCGGAATCCCGCTCGGCCCATTTCGGCTCACGCGCAAGGATGACGAAGCGCGTGGTGTTGTGAGCCTCGTCCTCCACGTCCTCGGCGAGGATGTCGAGGTTGTAGATCTTCGCCGCGAGCCTCGGGGCGATCGCCGCGCACGACTTGTCGGCGCGCTCGGAGATGTCGCGCGCGGAGCCCGCGGTATCGCCGGCGACGATCGGCTTCAGCCCCAGTTTGCGGATGATGCGGCGGCACTGGCCGAGCGCATGCACGTGGCTTTCGACCGTCTTGATGTCCGAAAGCTTTGCGCCGGCGCACGCCCATCAGCTGGAAGCGGATCGGCAGGAACCACTCGCCGACGATGAACAGCCCGGAATGCGGCAGCAGGTGGTGGATATCGGCGACCCGGCCGGCGATCGAATTCTCGATCGGGATCATGCCGAGATCGGCCTCGCCGGACGAGATCGCGGACAACGCGTCCTCGAACGTCGCGCAAGGCAAGGCCTCCGCGCCCGGGAAAGCTTCATCGATGGCGATGTGCGAATTGGCCCCCAATTCGCCCTGGAATGCGATTTTCATGGCCGTCGTCTTAGCGGCTTCTGCCCATTGTTCAAGGCCGATCCAGGCAAAACGGCCGCCGGTGGCGATACCGGCGGCCGTTAAACACTTCGAAGGGGCTCGTGCGTCCCTTAGATCACCACCACGCGGGTGCCGATCCTGACGCGGTTGTAGAGGTCGATCACGTCCTCGTTGCGCATGCGGATGCAGCCCGAGGACACCTGGGTGCCGATCGTCCAGGGCTCATTCGAGCCGTGGATGCGATAGAGCGAGGAGCCGAGATACATCGCGCGCGCGCCGAGCGGATTTTCCGGGCCGCCTTCCATGAAGCGCGGCAGGTCCGGGCGACGCTTGAGCATCTCCGCCGGCGGCGTCCACGACGGCCATTCCTTCTTCATCGAGATCGTCTTCACGCCGGACCAGGTAAATCCCGGCCGGCCGACGCCGATGCCGTAGCGCAGCGCCCGGCCGTCATCCTGCACGAGATAGAGAAACTTGCTCGGCGTATCGATGATGATGGTGCCTGCCGTCTCGCGGCCCGAATAGGCGACCATCTGCTTCATGAATTTCGGATCGACCGCGCGCTCGTCGGGCACAGCCGGCGCGTAGCTCTGCTCGCGCTCCTCCTGATACATCGGCTGCCGCTGATACGGCGCCTGATACGGCTGCGGCGCATATTGCGGAGGCTGATGCGGCTGATGATAGGGCGACTGCTGCGGCGGGCCGCCGAACAGGAATTCGATGAAGCCGCCGCCCATGTTGGAGCCGTTGTTGTAGGCGGCCTGCGTCGCATACTGGGCCGATGCGCTGCCGAGACCGGCCATGATGAACGAAGCGCTGAGCGCCAGCGCCGAGACAGTTTTCTTGAACATCGACGTACTCTGTACTTTGCGTCGTTGACGATCGTCCCGCCCCACCTGGGCAGAGACACGTTAGGTCGGCGAAGTTGCCGCGCGGTTTTCATGTGACGTCAAATCGCATTCGGTTTGGTAAATGAAATCGGCGTTTCGATTCACCACGACCCCAACTGCCCGGCCTTCTTGCGCGTAGCGTTTATTTTCGATGAACGGCGCGCACGCATGGTTAACCGCGGGTTTTTGCCCGCGCCCTTGCGGCCCGCACCTTCAGCTCCGCGTGAACCCGGCGTTAAAAAACATCCGCTAGAACGCAAGACGGAATTCCGGTTGGGGGAAAGAAATGCCTGTTCAACGCAAGCGCTTTCGTATCGAAGAAGTCGGCTACGATGCGATGTCGATACCAGAAGTGGCCGATGCAACTCCGATGCCTCATCACAACGAGATCATGAGAGAACTACGCGCGATCCGCGCCCAGATGGCATCGTCGCACGGCGACGCCGACGAGAGAGCCCTTCAGGTGAAGACAGAAAATATGCAGGCCGCCCTCGAAGCCTACCGCGCGCAGATCGAGCAGTGCGAGAAGCTGAAGGTCGAGCTCGACCTGATCCATGAAGCGATCAACCGCACCAAGCGCGAGATCGCCGTGCTGCACGGCACGAGCTTCAACGGCGACGAGATGACGAAGGTCACCGGCGAACTCGGCGCGGTGGTCGGCGGCACCGAGCAAGCGACGCAGCAGATCCTGGAAGCGGCGGAAGCGATCGACGAAGCGGCCAGCGCCATGGCCAAGACGCAGTCCGTGGACCAGCAGGCGCGGCTCAGCCAGGACATCCAGGAGCGCGTCATCACCATCTTCGAGGCGTGCAACTTCCAGGACCTGACCGGCCAGCGCATCCAGAAAGTGATGTCGACGATGAAGTTCATCGAGCATCACATCAACGTCATGATGGATATCTGGGGCGGCGTCGACGCCATCAAGGCGCACGCGCCGCCGATCGTCGACGAGCGCGTCGGCGACGCCCGCCTGCTCAACGGCCCGAAGGGGCTCGACGAGGAAGGCCACGCCTCGCAGAACGACATCGACGCGATGTTCGGCTGACGCGTCCTTCCAACACGCGACGTCTTTGCAACGGCCGGCCTCACGCCGGCCGTTTGCGTATCCGCAAGGCGAACGACGCGCCCAAAATGAAATGCCCGGCCTCAGGCCGGGCTATTCGACAAATAGCTGGAGAGCAGGCGTTACGCGCGCGGCGCGCAGCGGACATACACCATGGTGCCGTAGCGGGTGTTGGCGTCCGGATCGATGAAACGGGTCTGCATGACGCGCCCGTCGAACGAGACGATCTCGCGATCGCGCTCGCTGCCGCCCGGACCCGGCGGGCCGATATAGTTCTTGCCGCTCGGGCTGCCCTTCAGCCGCAGTTCCTGCGGCTGCGCCTCATCGGCGAGATGCATGATCACGCCACCGCTCGCGCCGGCATTGATGACATAGGGTTGCTTGCACGCTCCCCTTGCGCTGGCCTCGGTGCGAGCTCTGTCCTCTGCTCTGTGATAGGCGCCAAGACCCCAGCGCCCGACGATGTCGGCAGCGCGGATGCTCGCCGGCATTTCCGCCGCCTGCGGCGGATCCGGCGGAGGCGGAGACGAAGACGAGCCTCCGAACATGCCGCTCATGCCGCTGCCGCCGCCGCATGCCGACAGCATGCTGGCGCAGGCCCCGGCCATGGCGACCCTGGCGATTGCGCGCGCGAAATTCGAACCGACCATCACAAAACATCCCCGCGCGACAATTCTGGACGCGCTAGCGTCGTCTGGCAAGACGCTAACCCCATCAGCGCCGGAAACAAATCCCCAAAGTTACGTCGCCGGGCAGGTTTGGTTTCCAGATCATGCAATATCGGCCTCACCAAGGCCTTAAGAGCCGGATTGCTTGACAGGAACAGGCGCAGGCCATATGTCCGCTGCGGTTTAGCACTCTTTGGGAGAGATTGCTAAGCCATCTCCAATTTCAGCCGCAGGCGCACTCGCGCCACCAGCCAGCCTACCCAACGTATCAGTGAGGACCACATGGCCAAGACGAAGTTCCGTCCGCTCCACGATCGCGTCGTCGTCAAGCGTATCGACGCAGAAGAGAAGTCCGCGGGCGGCATCATCATTCCCGACACCGCCAAGGAGAAGCCGTCCCAGGGCCAGGTGGTCGCCGTCGGCCCCGGCGGCCGCGATGAGACCGGCAAGCTGATCCCGATCGACATCAAGGTCGGCGACAAGGTGCTGTTCGGCAAATGGTCCGGCACCGAAGTGAAGCTCGACGGCGAGGAACTCCTGATCATGAAGGAGTCCGACATCATGGGCGTGCTCTCGTAACCGGCCTCTCTTCCTCACCCTGAGGAGCCCGGCGAAGCTCGAAGAGCGAAGCCGGGCGTCTCGAAGGGCGAGGCCCCGGCATCAACCATCAACGAACTCGTCTCAACGAACTCATCGGCCTCATCCTTCGAGACGCCCCGCCTTCGCCCTGCAGGCTACGGCGCGGCTCCTCAGGATGAGGTGAACCCTCAGTCAATTGGAGTAACCAAACATGGCAGCCAAGGACGTCAAATTCTCAGGCGATGCGCGCGAGCGGATGCTGCGCGGCGTCGATACTCTCGCCAACGCCGTCAAGGTCACGCTCGGCCCGAAGGGCCGCAACGTCGTGATCGACAAGAGCTTCGGCGCTCCGCGCATCACCAAGGACGGCGTCACCGTCGCCAAGGAGATCGAGCTCGAGGACAAGTTCGAGAACATGGGCGCGCAGATGGTGCGCGAGGTCGCGAGCAAGACCAACGACACCGCCGGTGACGGCACCACCACCGCGACCGTGCTGGCGCAGGCGATCGTGCGCGAGGGCGCGAAGTCGGTCGCGGCCGGCATGAACCCGATGGACCTGAAGCGCGGCATCGACATCGCCGTCACCGCCGTCGTCAAGGACATCGAGAAGCGCTCCAAGCCGGTCGCCTCGTCGTCGGAAGTGGCGCAGGTCGGCACCATCTCGTCGAACGGCGACACCTCGATCGGCAAGATGATCGCGCAGGCGATGCAGAAGGTCGGCAACGAGGGCGTCATCACCGTCGAGGAAGCGAAGTCGCTCGAGACCGAAGTCGACATCGTCGAGGGCATGAAGTTCGACCGCGGCTACCTGTCGCCGTACTTCATCACCAACGCCGAGAAGATGACCGCCGAACTCGAGGACGTCTACGTCCTGCTGCACGAGAAGAAGCTCTCCGGCCTGCAGGCGATGCTGCCGGTGCTGGAAGCCGTGGTGCAGTCGGGCCGTCCGCTGCTGATCATCGCCGAAGACGTGGAAGGCGAGGCGCTGGCGACGCTGGTCGTCAACCGCCTGCGCGGCGGGCTGAAGGTCGCCGCCGTCAAGGCGCCGGGCTTCGGCGACCGCCGCAAGGCGATGCTGGAAGACATCGCGATCCTGACCGGCGGTCAGCTGATCTCGGAAGAACTCGGCATCAAGCTCGAGAGCGTCACGGTGAACATGCTCGGCCGCGCCAAGAAGGTGGTGATCGACAAGGAGAACACCACCATCGTCAACGGCGCCGGCAAGAAGAAGGACATCGAGGCGCGTGTCGGCCAGATCAAGGCGCAGATCGAGGAGACCACCTCGGACTACGACCGCGAGAAGCTGCAGGAGCGTCTGGCCAAGCTCGCGGGCGGCGTCGCGGTGATCCGCGTCGGCGGCGCGACCGAAATCGAGGTGAAGGAGAAGAAGGACCGCGTCGAGGACGCGCTCAACGCCACCCGCGCGGCGGTGCAGGAAGGCATCGTCCCCGGCGGCGGCACGGCGCTGCTGCGCGCCAAGAAGGCGGTCGGCCGGCTGACGAACGACAACTCCGACGTTCAGGCCGGCATCAACATCGTGCTGAAGGCGCTGGAGGCTCCGATCCGCCAGATCGCCGAGAACGCCGGTGTCGAAGGCTCGATCGTCGTCGGCAAGATCCTCGACAACAAGGACGAGACCTACGGCTTCGACGCCCAGAACGAAGAGTACGTCGACATGGTCGCCAAGGGCATCATCGACCCGACCAAGGTGGTGCGCACGGCGCTGCAGGATGCAGCCTCGGTCGCGGGCCTCCTGGTCACCACCGAAGCCATGGTCGCCGAGCTGCCGAAGGAGCCGGCGCCGGCGATGCCGGGCGGCGGCGGCGGAATGGGTGGCATGGGCGGCATGGGCTTCTGACGCCCGGTCGCTTCGCAGGACACGAGAAGGCCGCCTCCGGGCGGCCTTCTTTTTTGGCAAATTCCTTCGTATCGCCATCACGCTCGGGCCTATAGATTGCGCCCGCCGAATTGATTGCCTTGAGGACTGCCGATGCGCGCGACCGCTCCGTTGTTGATCCTGTTGCTGACCGGTCTTGCGGCGGCGCCTGCGTCGGCCCAGACGCCGAAGGGCACCAAGGCGCCGGCCGGACCCGAGATCCGCTACTTCACCTATCTCAACGGATTGATCGAGGACCGCGGCGACGTGGTGCTGAAGGAGACGCGGCAGGGCGGGCGGGTGGTTGCCGCAAGTCTCGACGTCTGCTTTCCGATGCCGAGCGACGCCGAGCCGCACCGACCGCTTCGTGATGACGCTGCGCATCGACGGCGACAAGCTCTCGGGCTCGACCCAGAGCCAGGAAGGCAAGCTGGCCGTGTCGGTCAACCTGACCCGCAAGGCGAACGGCAAGACCTTTGACTTCGCCGGCAAGATCACCGTCGGGGCTTCCACCTCCACCGTCGCTTCACCCGAGACCACCGACCTCAGCGAGAAGGACTACAAGGACCAGCAGGCGGCCGAGGACACGATCACGGCAAGCCCTGCCGACTTCACCGAAGTGTCGCCCGAAGCGATCGCGGTGAAGGTCAAGCGCGACGCCGTGGTCGATTTCGCGCGGAGCCTGCGCGGCGAGACCGGTGCAGGTGGCGCTCTATGGACTGATCGCGTCCTGCGCGGAACTGCGAAGCGGCGAGCAGGTGCTGAAGCTCAGCGTCGATCCCGAGCGCGCGCCGGCCTTGATCGAGAAGCTGCGCGCGCAGCCGGGCGTCATTACCGCCGGCTGGACCGAAGGCAACATGGACATGGAGCGGACCATCCGCTTTCCCGCCGCCGAGTGGCGTGAAGTCGGCAAGATCAATCGCGACAAGGTCGCGGCCGCAGTCGCCAACGCGCTCGCCGCGTCGCTGCCGGCGACGTTCGTGTCATCCAGCTGGAGCCCCGTGACCGGCGAATTGAAGGTCGTGCTCAAGCGGCCAAGCGCGATCCTGCCCGCGCTCGGCCTGGTGGAGAACATCGAGGTCACCGCGATGATCGCGCCGGAAAAGCCGGGTCAATCGGACAAGCTCCTGCTGTGGACCGGAAGCCCGTCGATCGAGACGGTCGACGAGAGTTCGGGTCCGAAACTCAATCTCGCCGAGAATTCCTCGGCAACGACGAGGAAAGCCTGTCGCTGAACGACGAGCAGATGCTCGCGGAACTGGCCAAGGCGTTCCGCGCGCAGCGCTGGGATTCCGACACGTCTGCCTGGAAGTAGCGGGCCTGGAAACAGCGACAGCAAGCGGAAACCACGTCCCGCCGAGCCCATTGACTTGAGCGGATGCGGCGGCAAGAACGGGCCGCATTCTCGCGACGCTTGAAGTTCACAGGTTTGCGACTTCAAGGATTTCGGAGTTCAAAGGTTGATGGCGCGCTTTGATGTGGTGGTGATCGGGGCCGGTCTCGGCGGACTGACGGCCGGCGCGATCCTGGCGCGCGAGGGCCGCAAGGTGCTGGTGATCGAGCGCGGCAACTCGGTCGGCGGCGCGGCGTCCAGCTACAAGTCCGGCGACCTCTTCATCGAGGCCTCGCTGCACAAGACCAGCGGACCGGACGACACGCGCGATCCGAAGCATCGCGCGCTGATGCGCGCCGGCGCGCTCGACAAGGTCGAGTGGGTGCCGACCGGATCGATCTTCGAGGTGCGTGGCGGCCCGCTCGGCGAACCCTTCAGCTTGCCGCCGGGTTTCGAAGCTGCGCGCGATGCGCTTGAGCGAGCGTTTTCCCGACGCGCGCGACGGCATCGCTTCGATCCTGAGCGAGATGGAGCGCATCGCCAGCGCTGCGGGTGTCTTGTCGCGCGACGGAGAATTCCGCAATCCGCTGCAAAGCCTCGATCGTCTGAAGGCGGCGCTGCCCGACGCGCAGGACTGGACGCTGTCGCTCGCGCAGAAATTCGACGCTGCGTTCGGCCGCAACGAAGCCGTCAAGTGCGCGCTGGCCGGCAACCTCTGGCACTATCACGACGATCCGGCCTCGCTGTGGTGGATCTTCTTCGCCGCGTCGCAGGGCGGCTACCTGCAGAGCGGCGGACGCTACGTGAAGACCGGATCGCAGCGGCTTTCCAGTGCGCTGGCGCGGACGATCCTGCAGGAGCGAAGGCTGCGCGATCGCGTTGCGGCGCGTCGCCACCGGCATCGGCACCGATGCGGCGGGCCGCGTCAACTCGGTCACCCATATCGCCAAGGCCGGCGGCGATCCGCAGACGGTGGAAGCCGACTGCATCATCAGCAACGCGGCGCCGCAGATCGCCGCAACGTTGCTGCCGGCCGCGCAAGGATCGAAGCTGTCTGCGAGCTACGCCGACCGCGCGTCGTCGGTCTCGCTGTTCGCGCTGACGCTCGGCCTGTCGCGCAAGCCGGACGAGATCGGCCTTGCGGCTATTCGACGCAGTTGCTTCCCGACTGGATGACGAGCCTTGCCGACTACGCAAAGGGCACCGCGCTGTTTGCGGACGAGCCGGGCGAGCGCAATGCCGCCGATGTCGATCGTCAACTACTCGGCCATCGACTCCGGCGTGCCGACGCAGCCCTACATCGTCTCGGTGGTCGGCACCGACCGCCTAAGCAACTGGAGCGGCGTCGAGCGCGCCGTCTACACCGCCAAGCGCGCGCGCTGGCAGGAGGCGATCGTCGCGCATCTCGATCGCATCTATCCGGGATTGAAGGCGGCGATCAGCGCCTCGGCGTTCAACACCGCAAGCTCGATGGTGAGCTACCTCAACGCGCCGGACGGCGCGGCCTACGGCTTTGCGCCGAACCCGCCGGTCGCAGGCCGCAACGAACAGCGCTCGCCGCACACCGTGATCGACGGGCTCTATCTCGCCTCGTCCTACGCCGGCTTCGGCGGCTACAACGGCGCGATCCAGGCCGGACAAGCCTGCGCCGACGAGATCATTTGCCGGAAGCTAGTTCAGTTCGCGTTGAGCCGGAAGCGGAGCTGGCGGAGCCCGCGAGCACGAGCACGTCGCCCTGCCGCCGCCAGGTCGCCACGTCCGCCAGCGCCGCCAGCAGCGCATCGTCGGCCGCCGCGCGATCAGCCGGACAGCTGCGGTCCTCGACCGGGCCGGGCACGAAGATCACCGTGTCGTTTGCGACCGCGAACTGGCCGCGCGCGCCCTTGCACCACAGTTCAATGATGACGGCGCCGTTGGGACCGATCTCGAGGCTGGGAATGCGCTTCGAGCCGCGCATCGGCGCGGCGTCCAGCGTCAGTTCTGATCCGAACGGAAAGCCTTCCTGCGCAAGCGACGGCGTTGCGTCGAATGCTACGGCCGCAGCCACGAGCAGAACGAGACCGGTCGTCGATTTGAAATACTGCCGCAAGACACGCCTCCGTTGTGATGCCGTGCGGTTCTTAATGCGGTTGCGCGAGCTGACCAGTCTTGACAGGTCGCACAATGTCTCCGTGGAACGGCCGCGACGCAGCCATCGCCGTCTTGCGGAAGAACGTGGGCCGAGCTGTCTGTGAGCCAGGCAACGTTCCGGTCACCTCATTTCCGCCATCAATTAAAACCCTGCAGTCTCGGGGGGATATTCCTTTTCGTGATCCAGCGGCACGACTAACGAGATGACGCAGCGCGGCAAATCTGCGAGTTTCCGCCCAAACCAGCCCACGCACGCCGGCCATCAGCGCCGGCGATTTTTCAGGAGACCTCGCCCGTGAAAAACATCAGCGCGACGCTTGCGATCGTGTGGCGGATGGCTGCGCCGTACTTTCGCTCGGACGACAAATGGGCGGCACGCGGCCTGCTGGCCGCGATCGTCGCGATCGAACTTGCGCTGGTCGCCATCGATGTCCTTCTGAACTCGTGGCGCAACCGTTTCTACAACGCCGCTGCAGGACCGCAACTGGGACAACTTCGTCTACGAGCTCGGCTACTTTTCGGTCATCGTGACCGTTCTTTGTGCTGCTCGCGGTCTATCAGCTCTACCTGAATCAGTGGCTGCAGATCCGCTGGCGCAAATGGCTGACGCAGCGCTATCTCGGCGAGTGGCTGCACGACGCCAACCACTATCGCATGCAGCTTGCCGGGCGACGCGGCGGACAACCCGGACCAGCGCCTGACCGAGGACGTCGAGCATGTTCGTCGACCGCACGCTGGCGATCGGCCTCGGCCTGCTGAGCTCGATCGTGACGCTGATTTCCTTCGTCGTCATTCTCTGGGGCCTGTCCACCGCCGCGCCGCTGGTGATCGCCGGCGTCGACTACACGGTTCCCGGCTATCTGGTCTGGTGCGCGCTGATCTACGCGGTGCTCGGTACGTTCCTGACGCACTGGATCGGCAAGCCGCTGGTTGCGCTGAACTTCGCCAAGCAGCGGTTCGAGGCCGACTTCCGCTTCAATCTCGTCCGCGTGCGCGAAAACTCCGAACAGATCGCGCTGCTGCGCGGCGACGAAGCCGAGCGGCAGCGGCTGCTGGACCGGTTCGGCCGCGTGGTCGAAAACTGGCTGCAGATCATGACCCGCACCAAGCGGCTGACGGCCTTCACCGCAACCTACGGGCAGGCGTCGCAGGTGTTCCCGTTCATTCTCGTCGCGCCGGCCTACTTCGCCGAAAAAGTACAGCTCGGCGGCATGATGCAGACGGCCTCCGCATTCGGCAGCGTGCAGGGTGCGCTGTCGTTCTTCATCAATCGACCTATCGCACGCTTGCCGAATGGCGCGCGGTCGTTGCGCGGCTCGACGGTTTCGAGGCCTCGATCGCAACCGCCAAGGCGCTCGCTGCGCGCAATGACCTGGTTCGGTTGACGCCGTCACCGACCAGCGCGGTCGATGTCAAGCAGCTGACGCTCGAGCTGCCGGACGGCAAGCCGCTGGTCGCGGCGGACGGCTTCTCGGTCAGGAGCGGCGAGCGCGTGCTGGTGACCGGGCCGTCCGGCTCCGGCAAGTCGACGCTGTTCCGCGCGCATTGCCGGCATCTGGCCGTTCGGCAAGGGCGAGATCAAGGTGCCGGCGAATGCCACGCTGATGATGCTGCCGCAGCGGCCCTACTTCCCCGTCGGCTCGCTGAAGGGAGCCATCGCCTATCCGGGCGCCGAGGATGCGTTCAGCGTCGCGACGCTGCAGGACGCGCTGACGTGCCGTCGGGCTGCCCGCGCTGGCCGAGCGTCTCGACGAGCACGGACACTGGAACCGGACGCTCTCGCTCGGCGAGCAGCAGCGGCTGGGGCTGCTGCGCGCGCTGCTGCACAAGCCGCAATACCTGTTCCTGGACGAAGCGACCGCCTCGCTCGACGAGCCGTCGGAGGCCGCGCTCTACCAGCTGCTGCACAAGCAGCTGCCGGCGACCACCTTCGTCTCGATCGGGCATCGCGCGACGCTGCATGCATTCCACGACCGCAACGTCGTGTTCGAGAAGGACGGCAGCCAGCTTCACGGTGGCGCAGGCGGCGGAGTGATCACAGCCAGCGCTCGGGCCAGGCATTGCGCAACACGAAGCGGTGCCAGACGAGCGCGAAGGCGGCGAGCATCAGCGCGCCGACCAGCACCGGCGCGACCATGAACGACCACGGCAGGTTGCCGGCGACCACCAGCAGCGGGTTGATGCCGGCGGGCGGGTGCAGCGTGTCGGTCAGCATCATCGCCAGCACCGCGAGACCGACGGCGAACGCCGCGGCCACCGGCCCCGGCCCTGCCACCGCCAGCACCAGCAGGCCGACCAGCGCCGACACCAGGTGGCCGCCGATCAGCGCGCGCGGCTGGGCCGGCACCGCGTTCGGCTGGCTGATGACCAGCACGATCGAGGTAGCGAACGGGATCGCCGCCATCGGATAGGCCGTCAGCGCCGCCGAGCTTTCCATGATGTAGATCGCGAGCGCCGCAGCCTGCGCCGCACAGGACGGCCGGCAACGCGCCGTCGCGAAGCAGTCTTCGTGCGCGGCTGGCCTTCGCCGAGGTCGCGCTCGTCCCGTCGGGAATCCAGGCTCATGCCGGTTTGAAAAGCAAACGCCGGACCAGACGGTGCGCGTGAGAGCCGCGCCACACTCGGCAAAAGAAAAGGGGCGGCAGATGATCTGCCGCCCCTTGGTCCAGTCTATTTGGGAGAGACGCCTTACTTCAGGTGCTGCGAGGCAACGAGGTCCGCAGAGAACTTCGCGACGAAGGCGTGGCCGCACCACTTCGAGCCGAAGCCGGTCGGATTGATCGGCGTGAACGAGCCGGTGAACGTCGCCGTCTGGTCGCTGGTGAAGGCGTTGCAGTCGCCCTTGTTCAGGTCGGTGCCGGAGTAGCGCAGGTCGAGCGTGAACACCTTGTAGGTGAAGCCGATGCCGGCGTTCCAGGTGTTGTAGTCGCGGTAGTCGATGCCGAACGGGAACGGCCCGCCGCCGAGCGGAGAGGCGATGGCAGTGCCATAGAACGAGTCCGACGTGCCGAGGAACTGGCGGCCGAATTCACCCGAGATGTACATGCCGAGGCCCATCGGCAGCAGCGTCCCAGGCGCCGTCCACTTCACGGTACCCGACACGTAGTTGCCATCGGCGCCCGAGTTCAGGAACGACGGGGTGTAGTAGTAGTTCGCACCCAGCGCCCAGTTATCGTTGATGGTGTAGAGCACCTTGCCGTACACCTCGAAGAAGCTCAGGTCCTTCTTGATGACGTTGCCGCTCGGCGCGATGATGTTGATCAAGCATTCGGGATCGAGCACCTGGCCGCCGGTGTCGACCAACGCGCCGTAGTGGCAGCGTCCGCCCGGATAGAGATAGCCGAACACGCCGAAGTCGAACGCGAACGCGCCGAAGGTCGGGCGGATACCGCCGTAGACGTCGATCTCGGCGGCGGCGCGGTTCGGGAACGAGATGCTGGCGCCACCGACGCCGGCGTAGAGCTGCAGGGTGTCGCTGACGTTGTAGCGCGGCTCGAAGTAGGCGGCGACCGACGGCTGGCGGTTCGACTGCGCGATGCCGCGGAAGCGGTAGTCGTTGGTGATCGATGCGCCGAACGCGAAATCCCAGGGCGACACGATCGACCGGCGGCGCGACCGCCTTCACCGGCATCTTCATGTCAGCGGCATATGCCGAGCCACCGAGCGCCAGCACTGCGGCGATTGTTAAACCAACCTTCTTCATTGCGATCCCCATTGATCCACTCTGAGCGGCTGGAAACTTCGGAACCCCCCAAAGGCCCCCGATCACTTTTGCCGCGAAACGACCCTGCGATAGGCGCAATCTGCGGCGGCAGGGTTTCAGGGTGAAGCAAAAAACGGGAGCAACTGCCGCCTTTTTGGGCGTTTTGGCCGTTTGCAAGGCTTTCGGCAAAATCTTGTCGGAGAGTGTGACATCCGGGTCACAATTTTGGACCTGCAAACGGTACCGACCGGGCTCAAAGCCCGGTGGAAGCTCGCAAGTTTTCCACTGCCGGGCAGCCGATTCGCCCGACCTTCGAAGGCGTCCGACCCGCTCGACGTGCTGAAACCAAGTCGCCTGAAACAGCGAACGGATCCCCGAAACCAACGAACCGCGCAGGCCTTTCGGCCGCGCGGTCCCGATATCCCAGACGTTTGAGATCGCCGAAAGCGACCCGCACGCAAATTCAGTGGGTCTCGTCTCCCTGGTCCGAGCCACCCATCGGCGGCGCGCTCCAGCCGGAGCGGGCGGCGACTCCTCCATGCTGGGCGCGGGCGCTGCCGGCGCTGCCTTGCGCGGAGAGGCCTTCCGCTTCTTTGCGGCCTTCTTCTTGGCCGGAGCGGCCTTCTTCGCAGACTTCTTGGCGGATTTCTTTGCCGCCTTCTTTGCGACCTTCTTCGCGCCCTTTTTCTTCTTCGCGGCGACGACCTTTTTCGCCTTTTTCACCTTCTTCGATTTCTTCGCCTTCGCTTTCTTCGACTTCTTAGCCATTCAACATCCTCCTGTTGCCGCGATCCGGATTGCTGCTTCAGCCCTCCGCGATCGCGCTTTGCCCCTTAACTCCTCGCGCCATCGATGCGTGATCGCGCGCAGCCTAATTCGTCTTCAAAGCTCTCTCGATGTTCGGCTTCGGTCCTCCTGTTGCCCAGTCCACAAGCTCGATCGTGTGCAGCACCGGAAGCGGATGTCCCTCGTCATCCGTCGCGCCGGCGATCTGCACCATGCATCCGATGTTGCCGGCGGCAATCACATCCGGCTTCAAGCTCGCGATGTTGGAGATCTTCCGCTCGCGCAATCTCTCCGCAATATCCGGCTGCAGGATGTTGTAGGTGCCCGCCGAGCCGCAGCACAAATGACCCTCGGGGACATCTTTCACCACGAAACCACTTTTGAAAAGCAATTCTTTCGGAGCACGCAGAATCTTTTGCCCATGCTGCAACGAGCAGGCCGCGTGATACGCGACGACGAGATCGCTGCGTGTGTCAGGAAAGGACAGATCAAGTTCCGCGACATACTCGCTGATGTCCTTCGCAAGCGCCGAGACGCGCTGCGCCTTGGCCGCGTATGCAGCGTCCTCCCGCAGCAGGTAGCCGTAGTCCTTGACCACAGTTCCGCAACCGGACGTGGTGATGAGGATCGCATCGAGGCCGCTGCGATCGGCCTCTGCAATCCACGCGTCGATGTTCGCCCGCGCGCGACCGAGCGCATCGCGATCGTTGCCCATGTGATGGGTCAGCGCGCCGCAGCACTGCTCGCCGGCAACCAGCACGACCTCGACGCCGTGCCGTGTCAGCAGCCTGACCGCCGCCTCGTTGATCGACGGCGACAGCACCTGCTGCGCGCAGCCCTGCAGCAAAGCGACCCGGCCACGGCGCTCGCCAGGCGGAGCAAACACCGTGCCGCCGCGCGCGCCCGCCGGCGGCAGGCGAGCCGGCGCGAGCGCCAGCATCGCCTTGATTCGCCTGAAGAAAGACGGCTGGCCCGAGGCCGCAGCCGACACCGGCAAGAGGGCGGAAAACACTCTCCCGAGGCGCGCCAATTTGAGGCTGATCCGAAACAGCTGCGGCCGCGGCAGCACCAGCGCGAGCGTCCATCGCAGCAGGCGCTCGCTCAAGGGGCGCGTGTACTCCTTCTCGATCCGCACCCGCGCCTGGTCGACGAGATGCATGTAGTTGACCCCCGAGGGGCAGGTCGTCATGCAGGCCAGGCACGACAGGCAGCGGTCGACATGCTTGACCACTTCGGCGGTCGGCCGCTGGTTCTTCTCCAGCATCTCCTTGATCAGGTAGATGCGGCCGCGCGGGCTATCGAGCTCGTCGCCCAGCAGCACGTAGGTCGGACATGTGGCGGTGCAGAACCCGCAATGCACGCAGGCGCGCAGGATCTTGTCCGCCTCGCGGATGTCGGGGTCGGCCAGTTGCTCGAGGGTGAATTCGGTCTTCATCTGGACCACCCGCGTCAGCCGGCCGCGATTGAGGATATCGGACGGATCGAACGACGCTTTGACGCGCGCGGTCAGCGCGGCAAGGCCGGCTTCCAGTGGATGAAACACGTCGATTGTCTCGCGCATGGCCTCGGAGGCGCGGATCAGCGTCGCATGGCCGCCGATGGCACTGACGCGCTCGCGCACCGTCGCGGCATGGGCATCTTGCGAGGGCGGCAGCGCCGCCCAGACCAGGCCGCCGCCCCAGTCGTAGATCAGGTCTCCGCCGGTCTCGCGCGCCAGCCGATGGCCGAAGGCCGGACCTGCCGCGGGCGGACAGACGATACGCCACACCGGCCAGGCGCCGAGCGGCCCGGCTCGCAGCGAACGGTTCGACGTCCCGGATGGCGCGCCAGACCCGCTGCGACATCTCGCCCTCGATCTCCTCCGCGACGGCCAAGGCCTTCAACTCCGCGGCGAGCGCGCGGGCGCGATGGGCGACGGACGCGGCGATGCCTTCCAGCCGGATCAGAGTCAGCGCCTCGCCCGCGGCCAGCTCGGTCAGCGCGCTCGTTCCCCGCCATGACGAGACCGGCACATGCGCCGCGCCGGACACGTCGAAGGGCGAGCCCAGCGCCGTCCCCATCGCCTGGCCGGCCGTCGTCGCGTCCAGGCCGCGCAGCACCAGCGTCCGCTCGCTCTCCGCCCGCGGCATCACCTTCAGCGTCACCTCGGTCATCACCGACAGCGTGCCCCACGATCCCGCCACCAGCTTGCAGAGGTCGTAGCCGGTGACGTTCTTCACGACCTTGCCGCCCGCCTTGAAGCTTTCGCCGAAGCCCGACACCGCGGCGACGCCGAGCAGGTGATCCCGCGCCCCGCCCGCCTTGACGCGGCGCGGACCGGCAAGCCCCGCCGCAATCATGCCGCCGATCGTGCCCCGCTGCGCCGGCGTCCCCAAGCAGCGCCGCGGTGTCCATCGGCTCGAAGGCGAACTCCTGGTTTTTGCCCGCGATCAGCTGGTCGACCTCATGCAGCGAGGCGCCGGCCTGCACGGTGAGGATCAATTCGTTGGGCTCATAGGAGGTCACGCCGCTCAATGCGCTGATATCGAGCAGCGCATTGGTTTGCGAGCGATGGCCGATCGCGCGCTTGGTCCCATGGCCGATGATCTCGAGCGGCTGGCCGGCGCCGATCGCGTCGCGCACGGCGGTTTCGACGTCCTTGGCGTCGCGGGGTGTGAGGGTGGTCATCAGAGGCGCCGGCTCAACTCAGAACCGCGGGATGTCCGGGAACGCCAGCTTGCCGCCATGGACATGCACGCGGCCGAGCTCGGCGCAACGGCACAGCGTCGGAAACACCTTTCCGGGATTGAGCAGCCCTTCTTCGTCGAACGCGCATTTCAGCCGCTGCTGCTGATTGAGGTCGATTTCGGTGAACATCTCGCCCATCAGGTCGCGCTTCTCGACGCCGACGCCGTGCTCGCCGGTCAACACGCCGCCGAGCTCGACGCAGACGCGCAGGATGTCGGCGCCGAATTTCTCGGCGCGCGTCCATCTCGCCCGGCTTGTTGGCGTCGTAAAGGATCAAGGGATGCAGGTTGCCGTCGCCCGCATGGAAGACGTTGGCGACGCCGAGGCCATGCTTCTCCGACAGCGAGCGGATGCGCGCCAGCGCTTCCGGCAACTTCCCGCGCGGAATGGTGCCGTCCATGCAGAGATAGTCCGGCGAAATGCGCCCCACCGCCGGGAACGCCGCCTTGCGGCCGGCCCAGAACAACAGGCGCTCGTCCTCGGAGTTCGAGATCTGCAGCGTCGTCGCGCCGCAGGCGCGCGCGATGGTCTCGACCCGCTGGATCAATTCGTCCACCTCGACGGAGGGGCCATCCAGCTCGATGATCAGCAGCGCCTCGACGTCGAGCGGATAGCCCGCATGCACGAACGCTTCCGCGGCGTGGATCGCCGGCTTGTCCATCATCTCCATGCCGCCCGGGATGATGCCTGCGCCGATGATCTGCGCGACGCAAAGCCCCGCCTGCTCGACCTGGCCGAAGCCGACCATCATGGCGCGCGCGGTCTCAGGCCTGCGCAGGATGCGCACCGTCACCTCGGTGATGACGCCGAGCAGCCCCTCCGAGCCGGTGATGATGCCCATCAGGTCGTAGCCCGCGCTTTCCGCCGCCTTGCCGCCGATGCGGAGGATTTCTCCGCTCATCAGCACCATCTCGCAGCCGAGCACGTTGTTGGTGGTCATGCCGTACTTCAGGCAGTGCACGCCGCCGGAATTCTCCGCGACATTGCCGCCGATGGTGCAGGCGATCTGCGATGACGGATCGGGCGCGTAGTAGAAGCCGCGGTCGTTCGACCGCCTGGCTGATCGCGAGATTGGTGACGCCCGGCTCGACGACGGCGCAGCGGTTGTCGAAGTCGATCTCGCGGATGCGCTTGAATTTGCCGAGCCCGAGCAGCACGCCGTCCTTCAGCGGCAGCGCGCCGCCGGACAGCGAGGTGCCGGCGCCGCGCGGCACCACCTTGATGCGGTGCTCGTGGCAATAGCGCAGCACGCGGCTGACCTGCTCGGTCGTCTCCGGCAGCACCACCACCATCGGCGGCTGGCGATAGGCGGTGAGCCCGTCGGACTCGTAGGGCACCATCTCGGCGGCGGAATCGATCACGCCTTCGCCCGGCACGATGGCGCGCAGCGCCGCGACGATCTCGGCACGCCGGCCAAGCACGCCTTCATCGGCTTCGGGCATCTTCAGCGCCATTGCAATCTCCGCGGAAAGCATCGACCTTGCTTTCGAGAAATTGACTCAAGCATGAAGCGCCGACCTTGAACAGGCGTCGATAGGAGGGTGTCATGGATCGGAACGAGCGGATGCTCTACCACCAGATCCATCCCCTGAAGCTCGCGGTCGACTGGATCACGGCCTTCGCCTCGCTCTGGTTCTTCTGGCGGCATGAGTGGCTTGCAGGCCTTCTCATCCTGTTTGTTCCCTCGATCATCGCGACCTTCATCCTGGTCTCATACGTCGATCTGACGAAGCTGCGCGGCTCGGCCTTCGGCCGCTACATCGGTACCTACATGACTCTGTCGATGCAGATGATCCGTTTCGCCGGCATGTTCATCATGGTGCTGGGCGCCTGGTATCACTCGCCACTCACCATCGTGGCTGGCCTGGTGGTGATCCTGCTTGCCTGGATGCGTGGCCTGATCCGGCCCGCCGCCGCCCGGACCTAGTGCCCGCTTTTCGAAGTTCGTGATACGCTGCGGCAACCTCTGAGACAACTTCGAAAAGTAAAAGGGCACTAGCAACTATATGATTTAGTGCCGCTATCGATTTGAAATCCCTGACACGAGTTTGCAGCAGGTGGTGCAGGGATTTCAAATCGGCGGCACTAGTGCGCCGACATGCCTGATGCGGGCGCCGGCGCTTTCGGCTCCGGCGTCACCGGCAGCACCGCCTGGACCACGAGGCCGCGCGCCCGTGCATCCATCACGCCGACCGCACGCAACGCCATCAGCGTCAGCGTCTGCACCGCATCGCGCACCCTCGCCGGATCGTCGAGATTTTCCGGCGCGAGCGGGCCGACCAGCGCCTCGTGCAGCGCGCCGATCAGCGCGGCCGCGGTCAGCGAGGCGTCCTGCGCCGGCAGGTGTCCGGCGCGCGCCGCTGCCGCGATGCGGGTTTCGATCTCGGCGACGATCGCCTTGCGGCTGTCGATGCGCGAGGACGCCACATCCACATCGATCGGCTCGGCGAGGATGCCCCAGGCGAGCTTGCGCTGCGACAGCACGTCGACGGCGATGGTCGTCACCGCGGCGGCAAGCGCCGACAAGCGGACCAGGTGCTGCGTCCGCCGCGCGGCGGACGGAATCGAGCTGCTCGCGCGCAACATCCGAAATCAGCTCGGAGATGAGCTCGGCCTTGGACGGGAAATAGCGATAGACCGTGCCTGCGGCGACGTTCGCGCGCGTTGCGATCGGCGCGATCTGCACCGCGGTCATGCCCTGCTCGGCCGCGGTGTCGCGCGCGGCGGCGAGGATCGCGCGGCGGCGAGCCGCGAGCCGACGCATCACCTGCTGGGTACGCCGATACACCACTGAACGTCTGCTCCCGCGCGGCGTCCACCGACAGCCGCGGTCATTGTTGTTGGCACGGCATGCCGCGCTCACTAAGAAATGAACACCAGTTCAAATAAGTTGGCAAGGCCTCACTGACCGGCGCCCTTCTTCGCGCGCCAGCGATCGGCGAACTGATGCAGCGGCAGGAAGGTCTGCAACAGCTCCCTGCCGAGCCCGGTCAGCGCGTAGCCGCCCTCCTCGCGCAGCTCGATGAAGCCGGCGGCGCGCAGTTCCGACAGGCGCTGCTGCATGACGGTCGGCGACGCGTCGTCGCAAGCCGCGCGCAGCGCCCGCGAGGTCAGCGCGTCCTCGCGCAGTTCCCACAGGATCCGCAGCTCCAGCGCCGCCCGAGCAGGTCGAGCAGCGCCATGATCGGCCGGCCGGTTTTTGATCCGCGCACGGCGGGGCTTCCAGCCGCCTTCTTCGCCATCGAACGCCTCTTGCCGTTGCTTCGCTATTAAAAATGTAGCATACTGCTACTGAAATCGTAGCGACCGCATTCCTACCACAAGGACGAAGTCCATGTCCCGCATCGCACCGCTGCAGCCGCCCTACCCCGCCGCCATTCAACAGGATTTCGAACGGATCATGGGTCCCGGCCGGCCGCCGCTGGTTCTGTTCCGCACCATCGCCACGCAGGAGCGCGCCTGGAAGAAGTTCACCGCCGCAGGCCTGCTCGACAAAGGTCCGCTGCCGATGCGCGAGCGCGAGATCGTCATCGACCGGACGTGTGCGAGGAACCGCTGCGAGTACGAATGGGGCGTCCACATCACGGCCTTCGCCGCCCATGTGCAACTCACCGACGCGCAGATCCGCGCCACGGTGCTGGAGGGCGCGAACGCCGATTGCTGGACCGAGGCCGAGCGCGTGCTGATCGCGACTGTCGACGCGCTGCATGAGCGGGCGACGCTGAGCGACGATGAATTCGCCGCACTCGCTGCGCACTACGACGAGGCGCAGATCCTTGAAATCCTGCTGCTGTGCGGCTTCTACAGAACCGTGTCGTATCTCGCGAACGCGCTGAAGCTGCCGCTGGAGGCGACGGCGGCGAGGTTTCCGAAGACTTAGCCGTCATTGCGAGGAGCGCAGCGAGCCGTAGCCCGGATGGAGCGCAGCGAAATCCGGGCTGAGTCCGCGAGACGATCCCGGATTTCGCTACACTTCGTCCAGGCTGCAAATTCGTTCGCGACTAGGCAATCCCTGCTCTCAGCACGTCGTGCACGTGGACGATGCCGACGGGCTTCTTCCCCTCGGCGACGATCAGCACCGTCACCTTCGGCTTCATCGAATTCATCATGTCGAGCAGTTCGCTTGCGAGCATGCCCGGCGTCGCCGTGCGCGGATTGGTCGTCATCACGCTCTCGACCGGCTCCAGCAGCAGTCCGTCATGCATATGACGGCGCAGGTCGCCGTCGGTGATGATGCCCGCGAGTTCGCCCTGCTGGTCGACGATGACCACGCAGCCAAATCCCTTCTTCGACATCTCGACGAGCGCGTCCGACATCGTCGCGCCGATCGGCTTCAGCGGGATCTCCTCGCCCGTGTGCATGATGTCGCGCACGGCCTTCAGCATCGCGCCGAGCTTGCCGCCCGGGTGGAATTTCGCGAACTCGAGCGCGGTGAAACCGCGGCTTTCGAGCAGCGCCACCGCCAGCGCGTCGCCGAGCGCGGCCTGCATCAGCGTCGAGGTGGTGGGCGCGAGATTGTGCGGGCAGGCTTCGAGCGCCTTCGGCAGCGTCAGCGCCACCTCGGACGCCTTGGCCAGGGTCGACTCGCCGTCCGCCGTCACCGCGATCAGGCCGATGCGGAAGCGGCGCGAATAGTTGATCAGGTTCTTCAGCTCGACGGTCTCGCCGGACCAGGACAGCGCCATGATCACGTCGTCGGCCGTGATCATGCCGAGGTCGCCGTGGCTCGCTTCGGCCGCATGGACGAAGAACGCCGGCGTGCCGGTGGAGGCGAAGGTCGCGGCGATCTTGCGGGCGATGTGGCCCGACTTGCCGAGGCCGGTGACGATCACGCGGCCCTTCGCGGCGCGGATCAGCTCCACCGCCGCGACAAACGCCGGTCCCAACTCGCCCTGCAGCGCGGTGGTCAGCGCGTTGACGCCGTTCGCTTCGGCCTCGAGCGTCCGCAGCGCCGAGGCGATCGCAGGATTGGCTGCGTCTTGCGCGGACGAGGATGTGGCCCGCGGTTGTTGCATCGGCATACTCTGACCTGGAAATTGGAAGATCGCCCCTGAGCGACGTCGCCTGTCTAGCACGCCCGGCCGCCCGAGGCGACGCGGCAGGCACCAGCCTCAACGGCTCATTAACCATAATTGTTTTAACTCCATTAACGGCTTTCGCCAGGACGGGCGAAGTGCGCGCGTTTGGCGTCGCCTTCCAACATCCTGAAATTGTTCAGTTTTCGGCCGCGCACGAGTGCGGTTACGGAACCGGGAGTTCCACGCGTGTCAGGTTGGCAGGAGACAGGGTCCGAATGCGGACCGGCGGAGGCGAAAAGGCCCCGCTCGCAGTCTGCCGGTCAGGCCTGCTGCTCCTGTGCATGTTTGCCGGCGATGCGACCGCGTCAGACACTCACCCCCGACATGCTGCGCGGCGAACGCGACGGCTTCTCGGCCAGAATCGTCCGCTGCGCCGCATTGGCGATACCAGCGACAGCACGGACAACACCGGCTCGAACGTGCCGCAACTCCGCCGCGACCGGCCCGCGCCGTCGCGCATCGGCCGCATCCCGACATTCGAAGCCCCCGCTGCGGCCGGCGCCGCATCGACCGGCTTCGACTCGCTCAGCCGCAAGAAGACGGCCGCCAAGACGCAGGCCCGGCGTCTCGCCGACCGTCACACCCGCGTCTCCCCTACGGTCGCGGCCATCGTATCGCCGAGGCGCGCGCCGCCAGAGGTCGCGGTCGCGCAGCCAGTCCAGATCACGCCGGTGGTCGTGCCTGTCGCGCCGCCGCCTCCGCCGCTGCCGTCGGCGGCGACCGCCAACAGGCCGCGCCTTGCGCCGTCGATGATGGGCACCGGTCCAGGGCCAGCCGCTACGGCGGAGGCTGCGGGTCGACGACGATCCGTTCGGCGCGGCCGGCTTCTATCGCGGCAGCATGCTGGTGAAGCCCGCCATCGAACTCTGGACCGGCTACGACACCAACCCGGCCCGCGTCAGCGGCGGCAAGGGTTCGTGGCTCTACATGGTCGCGCCGGAACTGCTGGTCGCCTCCGACTGGCAGCAGCATTCGCTGATCGCCGACCTGCGCGGCTCGTTCACCGGCTATTCGCTGAAGAACGAGGCGTCGGCTCGGCAGCTGCCGGTCAACATCGACCGGCCGGATTTCACCGGCAGGATCAACGGGCGCCTCGACGTCTCGCGCGACACGAAGATCAACACCGAAACCCGCTTGCGGCATCGGCACCGACAATCCCGGCAGCCCGAACATCCAGGCCAATCTGGCAGCGCTATCCGCTGTTCTTCTCATTACGGCAGCACGCTCGGCGGCGCCCACGCCTACAATCGCTTCGAGATCGCGGCGAACGGCACGGTCGACCGCACCGTCTACCAGGAATCGACGCTGAGCGACGGATCGCGCTCGAGCAACAGCGACCGCAACTTCAACCAGTATCGGCGGCTCGCTGCGCGGCTCCTACGAGATCCTGCCGCATATCAAGCCGTTCGGCGAAGTCCAGATCGATCGCCGCGAGCGCGACCTCGAGTTCGATCGCAACGGCTTTGCGCGCAGCTCGAACGGCCACACCGCGCGGGTCGGCTCGACGTTCGAGCTCGGCCGGCTGATCACCGGCGAAGCGTCGATCGGCTACACCACCCGCTCCTACGAAGACGCGCGGCTGCAGGACGCAAAGGGACTTCTGGCGGCAGGATCGCTGATCTGGAGGCCGACCGGGCTCACCATGGTGACGCTCGGCGCGCAATCGTCGGTCGACGAATCGACCCTGCCCGGCGTCTCGGGCGTCATCACCCGCAGCTACAACGCGCAGGTCGAGCACGCCTTCCGCCGATACCTGATCGCCACGCTGAAGGCCGGCTACACGACCGCCGACTACGACGGCTCCGACCGCTTCGACAAGATCTACTCGGTCGGTGGTGACCTGGTTTACAAGTTCAACCGCGACCTCCAGCTCAAGGCGCAGCTGCGTCATGATTGGCTGAAGAGCACGGTCGACAGCGCCGACTACCAGGCGACGCTGTTCATGCTCGGCGTGCGATTGCAGCGGTAGCGTCGCCGCAGCTCGCGCGTCATTCCGGACAACGCGCGCAGCGCGTTGATACCGGCAATCCAGAGCTTGGCGAACTCAGAGTCGAATCATCTCGGGATTCCGGGCTCGCATCGCTTCGCTCGCGCCTCCGGAATGACAAAAAGGAAGAGCCGGGAGGCTGTGGGGACGCCCTCCCGGCTCTGGACATCGACAGACGGCCATGACTGCCGACGTCGCAACTGTTGTGGATCCCGGTCCCTTCAGGATCCGCGAAGGCTGTCAGTCCTTGGTGCTCGCGACCTTGGTCCGTCGCCGCCTTGTCGAACACCAGCTTGCACTCGGGGCTGAGCTTCGACTTGTTGGCCCTCATGCAGGCGGTGATCGCCTCGATGTTCGGGATGTGGCTCGAGCAGAGACGGAACGCGTCCGGCGTGCAGGCGCGGCGCTGTTCGGCAGTCGCCTCGACCGCATGAGCGGCGAAAGAGGTGAGCGAGATCGCAACCGCAGAGGCAACGCTCAGGACGCGAATGGTCTTGGTGATGCGTGTTCATGGCCGTTCTCCTGGTTGTGGCGCTCATTTGCGAGCCGCCGTGTTCATGGACAGGAGAATGCCCGGGTCCCGCGCAACTGACCGTGATGGGGCTCACACAAGTTTGCCGGAGGCCCGAAAATCGTCTTAAGATATTGAAAATACTTGTAATTATTCGTCGGCGAGCCGACGCAGCGTGACCTGGAAAGCGAGGCTGACCTTGCCGAGCAGCGCCGTACCGCCGGCTTCCGCGGTATCGTCAGTGAAGGTGCCGGAGAAGCCGATACCGGATTCCCGGTCCTCGAATACCGTGATGGCCCGGATTGCGGGTGTGCGGGCTGGTGACGAGCTCGCCTTCCACTGCCGTCGACGTGTAGCTGCCGGTATAGAACAGCGAGCCGTTGCCGCCGCGCATGTCGCCGTCCGCAGGACAAGCACGCCGGCCCGCGGTCCGGATGGCCGTCCAGCATTGACGTGGATGGAGTAGAGCCCGTTCTTCATCGCATCGCGACGGATCGCATTAGCCGCGAATGACGCCGCCATCGGCGGCTCACGGCCGCAGGTAGACGTAGCCTTGCGACTGCAACTCGGCGATGCGCACCACGCCGCCCTGCTCCAGGCTGACGAAGCCCGGCAGCAGATCCTTCACGGTCACCTTCTGGCCCTTCATGCGTGTTGCCGCAGGCGGCGAACTCGACGCCCGACTTGCAAACGTTGCGAGCCGGCTCTTGACGTCCGGATTGGCGGTCGCCGCATGAAACGCCCGCAGCGCCGGACCGTGCACGACCAGCGCGATCGTCACCTTGTCCGGCCCGCCGACGCCCTCGAAATGGTTCTCGATGTTGCCGATGACGAACTGGACCTTGTCGGACTCGTTCAGGTGATAGACGACCTTGCGCTTGTCCGGCGTCGCCGCCTGCGCCTTCGTCACCGCAGCGGTCGCGAAGGCCGCGCCGATCGATGCGAGAGCTGCCTGAAACAGATTGCGCCGGTGCATGCTGTCCTCCTTCATGCGCTTTGCGGCGATTCTGTATCATTTGCGATTGCTGACCGCACGCATCGCCGCCAGCTCCTTGCGGTCGGTCACCAGCGAGCGGCATTCCTCGAGGCTCCGCGCGGTCGAGGCGGAAGATCGCGTCGTCCTTGCCCGCAACGAGTTCGTCGCCGGCTTCCTCGTCCGGCTTGTTGTTCTGCCAGATGCGCACGCGTGACAGGCGGACGATGACGGACTTGTCCTCCTTGCCCATGGCGATGCTGATGCCGCCGCCGTCGCAATCGACGCCGCAGCCGAAGCGGATTTCGTCCTTGGCATCCTCGGGACGGAAATGATTGCAGCTGCCGCTGGAGTCGTAGGCGCCGCGCTTGTTGCGGAACGTCACCCCAAGGCGAAAGTGGCGCTCGAGCTCGGTGTTGCCCTCGAACATTCCGAGGTGAACAGGAGCTTCATGCGCGTCACCTTCTGGTGCGGATGCCGCGCCAGGTGATCGGCGTCGTAGCGGCGGACGAAGCAGGCGTAGGTCTTGGCCTTGGGCGCCGGCTCCTTGCCGAACATGCGCTTGTCGAACTGCGCCTTCTCTTCCGCCTTGAGCTCATCCGCTCTGCGCTGCGGCGACGCCGCTCGCAAGGCTGAGGGCAAGCACGGCGCAGCCAGCGCGGCCAGAATCGCGACGCGATCATCGGATCGTCTCCCACAAGGCACGCGAAGTCATCCAGGAATGCGCCCGCTTTCACCTTGGTCGTGGCGAAAACAGGCGCGGTTCAAGCCCGACGGCTGACCAGGAAGGTTAATCCTTCAGGTATTTCCGCATTTCCTCGCGCAAGCCGTCCGCCAGTTCGGGCCGGCGCAGGCCGTAGGCGATGTTGGCGCGCAGGAAGCCTGCCTTGGAGCCGCAATCGTGCCGCTCGCCCTCGAACCGCAATCCGTAGAATTTCTGCGATTTCGAGAGGCCGACCATGCCGTCGGTCAACTGGATTTCGCCGCCGGCACCGCGTTCCTGGGTCTCGAGGATCTTGAAGATTTCCGGCTGCAGGATGTAGCGGCCGGTGATCGACAGGTTCGACGGCGCTTTTTCGCGCGGCGGCTTCTCCACCATGCTCGAGACCTCGAAGGCCTTGCCCTTGCTCGGTCCGACGCCGACGACGCCGTACTGATGCACGCGCTCCATCGGCACTTCCTCGACCGCAAGCACATTGGCCTTGGGTCCGAGGTCTTTCGCGGCATCGATCATCTGCTTCAGGCAGCCCGGCGCGTTCAGCACGAGCTCATCCGGCAGCAGCACGGCAAACGGCTCGTCGCCGACGATGTCGCGCGCGCACCACACCGCATGGCCGAGCCCGAGCGGCGCCTGCTGGCGGGTAAAGCTCATGGCGCCGGCCGCGGGCTGGTCGCGCTCGAGCAGCTCCATCTCGGCCTTCTTCGACCGCTCGCGCAAGCGTCACATCGAGCTCGAACACCCGGTCGAAGTGATCCTCGATCACGCCCTTGTTGCGGCCGGTGACGAACACGAAGTGCTCGATCCCGGCTTCCCGCGCCTCGTCCACCACGTACTGGATCAGCGGCCGGTCGACGATGGTGAGCATTTCCTTCGGCATGGCCTTGGTCGCGGGGAGGACACGGGTGCCGAGGCCGGCGACCGGGAACACAGCTTTGCGGATTTTCATGCGGTCTCTTCGAGCAAATCAGGGGATATGGCGGCGGTTGGTAGCAGTTTTTCGCGTGCAGAAACATTGCGAAGCGGAGGTACAAGAACCAACTTGAACGCTTCGTGACTGGAAAAACCGCCTTTGTTAAGCTGATTGAAACCGGACCTGAGCCTCCCTCTTTCGGGCTTTTTGGTCGGGTACACGGGTCTGAAATGACATCGATGGCAAAAGTGACGAACGGATGGCGCACGCCAGCCGCGGGTTTGATTGTGGCGGGCATTCTTGCGTTCGCGGGCGACGGCCTTGCGCAGACGGCCTCGGGCCGCGGTCCGCTCGTGCTGACCGGCCAGGGCAACGGCCGAGTCGTTACCGCCCGAGTGCGGTCACCGGATCGATCCCGCAAGCGCCTGCACGAACACGCACCTCGCAGTTCGGCTTCACGCAGCCTTCGCCGCCGAAGGAATGGAGCGGCGAGGACGGCGCTTCGGGTCATCCGCTGATGACCGCGGACGCGATCCGCCAGGCGGCTGCGAACTTTCCCTACTGCGTCGCCAACCTCTGGCCGCGACGCGGCCCGCCGCAACATCTCGCGCGACAGCTTTGATCGCTACACCGCGGGGCTGACGCCGGACCTGCGCATCATGGATTTCGTCGACGCACAGCCGGAGTTCACCAAGGCGGTCTGGGATTATCTCGATATCCTCGTCACCGACGAGCGCCTTGCGCGCGGCCGCGAAATACTCGCCACGCATCGCGCGATCTTCGATGCGATGGAAAAGGCCTACGGCGTCGATCGCTACATCGTCGCGGCGATCTGGGGGATCGAATCGAACTACTCCACGCAAGGTGGCGACCGCAGCGTGGTGCGCTCGACCGCGACGCTCGCCTGCGTCGGCCGCCGGCAGGCCTACTTCAAGGACGAGTTCCTGAGCGCGCTGGAGATCCTGCATCGTGGCGACCTCACGCCGGAGCAGCTGAAGGGCTCGTGGGCAGGCGCATTCGGCGCGACGCAGTTCATGCCGACGGCGTTCAAGAAAAACGCGATCGACGGCGACGGCGACGGACGGCGCGACATCGTCGATTCGGTCGCCGACATCGTCGCCTCCACCGCCAACAAGTTCAAAAAGGACGGCTGGAAGAGCGGCGAGACCTGGGGCTACGAGGTCGAGGTGCCGCGCGACTTCAACTTCGCGCTCGCCGACCGGTCGAAGAACATGACCATCGCCCAGTGGGAAAAGCTCGGCATCCGCCGCGCCGGAGGCAAGCCGTTCCCGAGATCGAGCGACACGACCTTCCTGCTGGTGCCGGGCGGCGCCGACGGACCGGGCTTCCTGATGCTGCATAACTTCCGAGTGATCATGCGCTACAACCCGGCGGAGGCTTATGCGCTGGCGATCGGCCACTTCGCCGACCGGCTGCGCGGCGGCGCTCCCCTGGTGCAGGCCTGGCCGCGCGAGGAGCGGGTCCTGACCCGGGCAGAACGCTTTGAATTGCAACAGCTTCTGAGCCAGCGCGGGTTCTACCGCGGCGAGCCGGACGGCAATCTCGGAACCGGCACCCGCGACGCGGTGCGCAGCTTCCAGGCGTCGATCGGGGCGCCGGCGGACGGGTTTGCGAGTTCCAGCGTGCTGGACCGGTTGCGCGGGCGGTGATTCGGAGCCCAAAATGCCCCGGAAAGTGCCAGTAACCTTCAGGTTGACATTTTCCGCGCATACTTGACGGAACGCGCTGCGAGGCGGCTTATGGTCGCCTGCGCGACGCAGCAACCGCAGCGATCTCTGCTGCGACCAACCCATGCGTCGAACGTGAAGCCGGACGGATGTCGGACCCGAAAAACCCGTTGCGTTTGCTGACCGAGAGCGGGCCGCTGATCGCGGTGACCGTCGCGGTGGCGATGCTGGTTGCGATCGTAGCTCCCGCATCGGCGCAGTTCTTTCCGTTCGGCGGTTTCGAGCAGCGGCAGCGACCGCGGCAGCAGTATGGCAGCAACCCGGCCCGTTCCAGCAGCGCGGGTTCGGCGATTTCTTCGCACCGTTCCAGGAGCGGCAGCAGCAGGCGGACCAGGCGCCCGCACCGCGCGTGGATTACTCGCGCGCGCCGCCGCCGAAGGCGGAGAAGGGCGACGTGGTGCCGGAGCGCTATGTGCTGGTGCTCGGCGACGCGATGGCCGACTGGCTCGCCTACGGCCTCGAGGACGCGTTCTCCGAACAGCCCGACATGGGCGTGATCCGCAAGCACCGCACCGTCTCCGGCCTGATCAAGCTATCAGCCGCGCGGCGAGCCGTCCGAATGGGCCGCCGCCGCGAAGGGAATTGTCGCGCAGGAGAAGGCCGACGTGATCGTGGTCATGCTCGGCCTGCACGACCGCACGACGATCCGCGAGCCGGTCGCCGAGAAGCCCGATCCGAAGAAGGACGACAAGAAGAAGGCCGACAGCAAGGCCGGCGCGAAGCAGGAGGCGCCGGCAGCGCCCAGCACCGCGAAGAAGCCCGACGAGGACGCCGAGGCGCCGCCTGCGGACGACCAGGCCGACAACAGCGACGCGCCGTCGATCGCAGCACCCGAGCGCGCCGCGCGCTCCGCCAACGGCCTGAACGAATTCCGCTCCGAACGCTGGATCGAGCTCTACAAGAAGAAGATCGAGGACATGATCGGCGTCCTGAAGGCGAAGGGCGTGCCGATCCTGTGGGTCGGCCTGCCCGCGCTGCGCGGACCGAAGGCGACCTCCGACATGCTGTTCCTCGACTCGCTCTACCGCGAAAGCGCATCGAAGGCCGGCATCACCTATGTGGACGTCTGGGACGGCTTCGTCGATGAAGCCGGCCGCTTCATGCAGCAGGGCCCCGACTTCGAAGGTCAGACCCGCCGCCTGCGCACCGGCGACGGCGTGTTCTTCACCAAGCCCGGCGCGCGAAAACTCGCCCACTATGTCGACCGCGAGATCAAGCGTCTGCTCGCGAACCGCGCTCTGCCCGTCGCGCTGCCGAGCGACCCGGGCACGCCCGACACCAACATCAAGCCGGGCGCGCCGGCGCCCCGTCCGCTCGCCGGGCCGATCCTGCCGCTGGTGGCGTCATCGGTCGGCAGCGACCAGTTGCTCGGCGGCGCCGGCTCGCGGCCTGCGGCCATCGATGCGCTTGCTGCGCGCACGCTGGTCAAGGGCGAGCCGCTGGCGGCGCCCTGGCGGACGCGCCGACGATTTCGCCTGGCCGCGCCGCGAGGTCGGCAAGGTCGACGCCAAGGACGACATCCCGATCGCCGCCGGCACGCCGCGCCGACGGCACGGCTCAGTCCGCGGCCGGCAACGGCAACGCAGCAGCCGAAGCCGGTGAAACGCCGTCCGCGGCCGGCCGTCATCAACACCGAGCACGGCAGCAACTGGCCCGGCTTCACGCCGCGGGCGCAGCCTCCGCGGGGACGCTCAGCGTTCGCGCCCGATAATCCATTCGGCCCCGGCGGCTTCTTCACCCGCTGATTTTTTTCGTCATTCCGCGTTCGCTCACGTCGTGAGTGCTCTGGAATGACCGCCTCCACACTTCGACCCATACCGAAGTGTCACCTATCGACATTCCCACGCCCATCCATCACAAACGCCGCTGCACTACCCCGACGGCGGCCCCTTTTGCATGACCACAATCTCGATTGCTCCGACGCCTGCGGCCACAACTGCCTTGAACCCGCGCATCCGCCGGCTGATCGAGGAGCCGATTCTGCCGACGCTGTTGAAGCTCACCGCGCCGAACCTTGCGGACGCCGCAGCCCGGGTCGCGTTCCTGACGCTTGACGCCTATTTCGTTAGCTTCCTCGGCAGTGATGCGCTGGCGGGCGTGGCGCTGGTGTTTCCGTTCTTCCTTTTGATGCAGACGATGGCCACGGGCGCGATGGGCGGCGGCGTGTCGTCGGCAGTCGCGCGGGCGCTCGGCGCCGGCAAGCAGGACGACGCCAATGCGCTCGTTGCGCACGCCATCGTCATCGCGCTGGTGATGGCCGCGCTGTTCTCGGCCGTCTTCGTGTTCGCCGGCCCCTGGCTCTACCGGGCGATGGGCGCAAGCGGCGACGTGCTGGAGGCCGCGGTGACCTACTCCTTCGTGGTGTTCGCCGGCGGCGTCTTCGTCTGGACGACGAATATCCTCATCAACGTCGTGCGCGGGACCGGCGCAATGACGATCGCAGCAAGCGTGGTCGTCATCAACGAGACCGTCCACGTGGCCTGCGCGCCCGTGCTGATCCTGGGGTTTGGCGGCATCCCGTCGTTCGGCGTCACCGGCGCAGGCATCGGCGTGGTCGCATCCTATGCGGTCGGAACGCTTGTCCTCATCGCCTATCTCGCCTCCCGCCGTGCCGCGGTCTGGTTTGCCCGCGCCAGGTTCGAGCGGCGCCTGTTCGACGCGATCCTCAGCGTCGGCGCGCTGTCTTCGGTCAACACCCTGCAGAACCAGGCGCTCTATATCGTGCTCGGCATTCTGGCCGCCTCGTTCGGCGGCGCGGCGCTGGCCGGCTACGGCGCGGCGGTGCGGCTGGAATTGACGCTGATGCCGCTGGTCTTCACCGTTGGCGCAGCGAGCGTGACGATGATCGGTGCGAACATGGGCGCAGGCCAGAGAGCTCGCGCGGTCCGCACCGCCTGGACGGCCGGCGCCATCGGCGGGGTGATCGCAGGCTCCGTCGGTCTGCTCGGTGCGCTGTTCGCGCCGCAGTGGATGGCTTTCTTCACCGCCGACCCTGAGATCAACGCTATCGGCGCGAGCTACCTGATCATCAACGGCCCGGTTTTCCTGCTGCTGGGCGCGGGCGCCGCGCTGTTCTTTGCCTCGCAGGGTCTCGGCAGCGTCGCCTGGCCGTTTCTCGCCATCAGTTCGCGGCTCGCCCTGCTCGTCGCCTTCGGCTGGCTGATCAAGCCCGCGCTCGGCCTTGGCTTGCGCGATGTCTACATCGCCAATGCCGCGTCAATCGCCTGGGCGGGGCTTGCGATCATGCTGGTGTTCTGGCTGCGGAGTCGAGAAGGTGACCTAGGGATCGTAGCCCGGATGGAGCGCAGCGCAATCCGGGGCTGACTCAGCGGCAAAAAAATCCCGGATTACGCTGCGCTTCATCCGGGCTACGAAGCTACGAAGCCATCACCACATCAGCTTCGGCGTCACCGCGAACGGCGGCTTGCTGGCGCCCTTGAACAGTTTCGTCACCGATGCTGCGTCCGGATTGGCGCGCTCGCCGAGTTCGGCCGCATGAATGCCGCTGGTGACGAACAGGCAGCGAAAGCCGCTTGCGTTGGCGCCTTCGAGATCGGTGCGGACGGAATTGCCGATCGCCAGCACGCGCTGCGGCGCCACGCTCGCAGCGCCCGCCTTTGCCGCCAGCTCCAGCGCGCGGTCGTAGATCGGCGCATGCGGCTTGCCGGCGAACAGGACCTTGCCGCCGAGCGTCACGTAGAGCTCCGCCAGCGCACCCGCACAGAAGATCAGCTTTTCGCCGCGCTCGACGACGATGTCGGGATTGGCGCACACCAGGAACAGGTTGCGCTCGCGCGCCCGCGTCAGCGTCGCGCGATAGTCCTCCGCGGTCTCGGTCTCGTCGTCGAACAGGCCGCTGCAGACGATGTAGTCCGCATCCTCGACGTCGCCGAATGCGACGCCAAAACCTTCGAACAACGCATGATCGCGCTCAGGCCCGATGTGAAACACCTTTTGCGTCCGGTGTTCTTCGATATAGCCGCGGGTGAGATCGCCGGAGGAGACGATGGCGTCATAGACGTCGTCGGGCACATGCAGCCGCCGCAGCATCCGCTGCACCGAGTCGGCAGGCCGCGGCGCGTTGGTGATCAGCACCACCTTGCCGCCGCCCTGGCGGAACTCGGCGAGCGCCGCGCAGGCGTCGGGCCACGCTTGCAGGCCGTTGTGCACGACACCCCAGATGTCGGACAGGATCACGTCGACGCCGTCCAGGACGTCGCGCAAATGACGAGTGAAGATCGTGCTGGCCATCTCTTTCAAGGATCGTTTGCGTCAGGTCGCCGAGCGGCGCGCGAGAGCTGCGAGGCCTTGCGCGCGCGCGGCGGCGGGCACCGGTGCAGGCGCTGTCACTGCTGTAGCAGGCTGTTCCGGCTGGGCAACCCCTGCCGGCGGCTGTGCGGTCTCGGTGCGCAACGGCCGCGGCGGCGAGAACAGGAAACCCTGGCCGAAGCGCACGTCGTAGTCGAGCAGGTCGACCACCGCGCGCTCGCCCTCGATGCGCTCGGCGACGAGGTCGATGCCGAAACGGCCAAGCATGTCGGAGAGATCGGACGGGTGGATATCCGACGCGCGCGTCGGATCGAGCAACAGCGCCGCCGGCACCTTGACGAACCGCACGCTGCGGTCGGCAAGTTCGCGCGGCTCAAGGCGCAGGTCGGTCACGTTGTCGATCGAGAAGCGGAAGCCGCGCTGGGCGAGTGCCGCGAGGCCTTCGCTTTCCGCAGGGCCCAGGCTGCGCAGCGTGCTCTGCTTGATCTCCAGCACGAACGACGGCGCCAGCGCGCGATTGGCGTCGAGGAAGTCGAGGCAGCGGCCGAACACGTCCGTGTCGCGCAACGTCGACACCCGACATGTTGCAGAACAGCCCGACCTCCTTGTTGCGCACGAGGATCCGGCGGAGCACCTGCACGCAGCGCAGCAGCACCGCCTCGTCGATCCGCGCCATCGCGCCGTGCTTCTCGGCGATGTCGATGAACTCGCTCGCGGAGAAGACGTTGTCGTCGCGATCGCGGATGCGCGACATCGCCTCGTAGAAACGCACCTTGCGCTGCGGCAGCGTCACCATCGGCTGCAGATGCAGATCGATGCGATTGTGGTCGACCGCGTCCTTCACCGCGGCGACCAGGCGCGGGTCTTCGACGGGCGCGGCGGGCTTTTGCGGCGCCGGCTTCGGTTCCGACTTGCCTTCAGCGCGGGCGGGGCGGAGCAACGGAGGCGTTCGAGCCTTGCGGGGACGACCGACGGCGACGGCTCGGCCGGAGGTTTTGGCGGCGCGATAACTGCGGGCGGAGGCGGCGGCACGTCGCCGCTGGTGTCCGGATTCAGCAGTTCCTCGTGCGCGGCGACGGAGACCGCCAGCTGCCGCACCAGGTTGCCGAGCTCGCGAGATTTCCTCGCGCAGCGGATCGACGCGGCGCTCCATGTTGCCGCTGGCGCCGGCGATCTTGCCCTCGACCGCATGCAGCCTGCGGCCGAACTCGGCGACCTGGCGGGCGAGGTCGGCCGTCCCGCGCGACAGATCGGCGATCTGGCCGCCGACATCGGTGCGGTCGCGCAAGCGCATTGCCGCGGCGTTGTAGAGGATGAGAACGGTCAGCGCCGCAAGCGCCACGATCGCCGCCTGCATCAGCTGCAGGCCGGCCAGGGTGTAAAGCGCGAGACCGAGCGACGACGCGATCAACACCATGCAGACGGCGATGAAAATCGTCGAGATACGGATCATGGAATGCGCAACACCCTGCCCAGACACTCACTCTAGCACTGCCGGTGATTCGGCGGCTACACTCTTCGCGCAATCCGCTTTGTCCGCTAACAGCTTTAAGCCACCGCGCGGATGGTCTTTGCGACCTTGTCGACGATTTCCCCGATCTGGTCCTCCGAGACGATCAAGGGCGGCGTCAACGCAAGGGTGTCGCCGGTGACGCGGAGCACGATATCGCAGTCGTGGAACGAGGCCGACAGCGCGTCCATGCCGCGCTTGCCGACCGCGCCTTCCCGCGGCGCAAGGTCGATCGCCGCGGTGATGCCGACGGTGCGGATGTCGACCACGTTCGGTTCCTTGCGCAGCGTCATGACCGCGTCGGCGAACTTCGGTTCCAGCTTCTTCGCGCGCGCGAACAGATCCTCGTCCCGATAGATGTCGAGCGTTGCAAGACCGGCGGCAACGGCGAGCGGATGCGCCGAGTATGTGTAGCCGTGGAACAGCTCGATGACGTGTTCCGGGCCGGTCATGAACGCGTCGTGAATCTCGTCGCGCACCAGCACGCCGCCCATCGGCACCGCGCCGTTGGTGATGCCCTTGGCGAAGGTGATCAGGTCCGGCGTCACACCGTAGCGTTCGGCGGCGAACGCCGTACCGAGCCGGCCGTAGCCGGTGATCACCTCGTCGAAGATCAACAGGATGCCGTGCTTCTTCGTGATCTCGCGCAGGCGCTGCAGATAGCCTTTTGGCGGCGGCAGCACGCCGGTCGACCCCGCCATCGGCTCGACGATGACGGCTGCGACCGTCTGGGGTCCATGCAGGCCGACGATGCGTTCCAGCTCGTCGGCGAAATGCGCGCCGTAGTCGGGCTCGCCCTTGGTGAAGGCCTGCTTCTCGCGGTCGTAGGTAGCGGGCAGATGATCGACGCCGGTCAGGAGCGTGCCGAACATGCGGCGGTTGTTGACGATGCCGCCGACCGAAATGCCGCCGAAGCCGACGCCGTGATAGCCGCGCTCGCGGCCGATCAGGCGGGTGCGCGTGCCCTCGCCGCGCTGCTGCTGCCAGGCGAGCGATATCTTCAGCGCGGTGTCCACCGCTTCCGAGCCGGAGTTGCAGAAGAACACGTGATTGAGCTCGGCCGGCGCCAGCGCGGCGATGCGGCTCGCAAGCTCGAACGCCGGCGGGTAGCCGAACTGGAACGGCGGCACATAGTCGACGACCGCCGCCTGGTTCTGGATCGCGGCTGCGATCGTCTCGCGCCCATGGCCGGCATTGGTGCACCACATGCCGGCAGCGGCATCGATCAGCTTGCGGCCGTCGGCTGCGAAGTAGTGCATGTCCTTGGCGCCGGCGAGCATGCGCGGCGCCTTCTTGAAGGCGCGGTTCGCGGTGAACGGCATCCAGAAGGCGGACAGATCATTCGGAACGGCGGTGGCGGGGCGGATATCGGTCTTGATGTTCATTTTTTGAAACCTCGCTTCATTGCGCGAAACTCTATCAGCAAAGTCCATGCCCGGGAAATGGCGGGTGCGTGGCCTATTGCGGCGATGGCGCAGTGGCTTACTCCGCCGGCGCAACAACGACCTCGGCCGGCTCGCCGAGCGGATAGCTGATCACCGTGTCCGTCAGCGCCGCCCAGGGATGGTCCTCAAGGATCGCCGAGGCGTCCTGGTAGTCCGCGGGCTCTGCGGCGAGCGCCTTTGCCAGGGCGTCGAAGCGCGCGAGCCACTCGCGCGTGACATCGCTGCCGGGCCCCCACGCGCGCACCGGCCCCCAATAGTCCCATGGCATCATCTCGTTCATGGTCAGCGCCGCGAGGTCCCGCAGCAGGCTCCCCGCGCCGAACCAGAGCCCGCCGATGCCGATGGCATGCACGCCCATATGCGACGCATCGAACGCGCCGCTCCGCACCGCCTGCCAGGCTGGCCCTGCCGCGAGAAAGCGCTGGCGCGGGACGTCATGCGCCTCGAAGGCGATGCGATAGCGGCTGCGGACGTCGGGCACGAGCTCGGCGTCGAGCAGGCGCCAGACATGGCCGTCGCGGTACTCGCAGACCCAATGATCCTCGAGATAATGCGGCGTGAAGTAGTCGGCGAAGCCGACGCGCAGCCGCGCCGGAATACCGTGGCTGCGCAGGATCGAGCAGGCGATCAGCGCATAGTCGCGGCAGACGCCGAACAGCCGGTGCTCGGATTTTCGCGGGATCTGCAGCGAGCGGCGGTCGCGCGCCATCAGCACCTGCAGGAATTCGCCGACCGAGCGCAGATGCGCGTCGCCGCGCGAGGTGTCGGGGATTGCAATGCCCCGCAACGCGGCTTCCTGCGGATGCAGCACAAGTCCGCTGACGACGGCCGGCAACTGGGCAGGGGCTGCGGGAAGGGTGTCGAATCCCCGTTCGCCGAGCGGCCCGGGGGCGCTCCAGCGGCTGTGCTGCGCATAAGGCGACGGACGCGGACGCTTCATCGTCCCTCCCGCGGCGGCGGAGACGGCGACAGTGACGGAAAATTTTCAGGTATTGTCAAACGCCTGGCGCACGCTGTGCCCGTCATTTCGTGCACACTGTGGCGCGCGAGGCAGCCTGGGTTGAGCGTGATGTGCCTGCCCGCGCAGCCGCCGGCGCTGGCTGAAATGTTTGAATCCACTCAGTAATTTGATAGAAAGACGGCCGCGACCTTCATCGAAATCTCTCAAACCGCGGGTTTGCTGTCGCCAAACTCGGCTGATAACACCCGCCCATGTCCGACAAGAAGCAGAAGAAGCCCCAGAAGCTGCGCGCGCGGCTGCCGCGCGGCCTGGAAGACCGCGGCCCCTCAGCCATCGCCGCCACTCGCGCGATGGTGGAGAAAATCCGCGAGGTCTACGAGCGCTACGGCTTTGAGCCGGTGGAGACGCCGGCGATCGAATACACCGACGCGCTCGGCAAATTCCTGCCCGACCAGGACCGGCCGAACGAGGGCGTGTTCTCGTTCCAGGACGACGACGAGCAGTGGCTGAGCCTGCGCTACGACCTCACCGCGCCGCTCGCGCGCTATGTGGCCGAGAATTTCCAGAACCTCGCCCTGCCCTATCGCAGCTATCGCTTCGGCTACGTCTACCGCAACGAGAAGCCGGGGCCGGGACGTTTCCGCCAGTTCATGCAGTTCGATGCGGATACGGTGGGATCGGGCTCGATGGCGGCCGATGCCGAAGATCTGCATGATGGTTGCGGACACGATGGAAACGCTCGGCATTCCGCGCGGCAGCTACGTCGTCAAGGTGAACAACCGCAAAGTGCTCGATGGCGTGCTGGAGTCGATCGGACTTGGCGGCGACGAGAACGCCGGCCGCAGGCTTACGGTGCTAAGGGCGATCGACAAGTTCGATCGGCTTGGCGAGGCGGGCGTCAAGGCTCTGCTCGGCGAAGGCCGCAAAGACGAGAGCGGCGACTTCACGAAGGGCGCCGGGCTTGATGCAGCGGCGATCGATCGCGTGATTGCTTCGACCCGTCCTGAAACAGGTACAAACGAAGAGATCGTCGCCAAGCTGACGACGCATGAACTGACAACTGCTGATCAGCCAGGAAAGGCATCAGCGAGCTGAGTGCAGATCGCCGAACTGCTCGCAGCGCTCGGCTACTGCCGATCGCGTGCGCATCGATCCGTCCGTCGTCCGCGGCCTCGAATACTACACCGGCCCTGTCTACGAAGTGGAACTCCTGCTCGAGACGAAAGACGAGAAGGGCCGCCCCGTGCGTTTCGGCGCGGTCGGCGGCGGCGGGCGCTATGACGGGCTCGTCTCGCGCTTCCGCGGCGAGCCGGTGCCGGCGACCGGATTCTCGATCGGCGTGTCGCGCCTGCAGGCCGCGCTGACGCTGATCGGCAAGCTCGATGCAAAACCGCAGTTCGGCCCGCGTGGTCGTCACCGTGTTCGGCGGCGAGATCGCCGGCTACCAGAAGATGGTCGCGGCGTTGCGCAACGCCGGCATCCGCGCAGAACTCTATCTCGGCAATCCGAAGCACAGCCTTGGCCAGCAGATGAAGTATGCCGACAAGCGCAACTCGCCGTGCGCCATCATCCAGGGTTCGGACGAGCGCGCGAACGGCAAGGTGCAGATCAAGGATCTGATCCTCGGCGCCGGGCTCACGTCGATCGAGGACCGCGAGGAATACCTGAAGAAGCAGAGCGAAGCGCAGCTCCTGATCGACGAGAGCAAGCTCGTCGAGGAAGTGCGCAAGGTGCTCGCGCGCCACAATGTGAGCTGGAGCTGACAGCGCTCCATGCAGTTCGACACCAAGATCGCCATCGTCATCCGGACCGATCTTGAGGTCTGGCAGAAGCTGAACGTCGCGTCGTTTCTCGCCGGCGGCGTTGCCGCGGGCTTTCCGCAATGCATCGGCGAGCCCTACGAAGACGGAAGCGCGACGCCGTATCTGCCGCTGATCGGCCAGCCGATCCTGATCTACGGCGCCGACCGCGCAGCGCTCACGCGCGCGCTGGAACGGGCGCTCGCGCGCGACGTAAAACCCGCGCTCTACACCGAAGACATGTTCAAGACGACGCACGACGCAGCCAATCGCGCCGTCGTGAAGGCCGTGCCGCGGGCCGACTTGAACCTGGTCGGGCTTGCCTTCCGCGCCGAACGCAAGGTCATCGACAAGGTCGTCGATGGGCTGAAGTTTCACACCTAGCAAAGATCGGCGCACAGAGCGCTTGCACACCTCGACCGCGTTGGGAGTTAACTGCGCCGTCGCCAACGACGCGCATGTTTAAGGGAGTGACGCATGCCTGAAGTGATCGTGTATCTCGCCGCCGGCCGCACGCTGGAGCAGAAGAAGGGCCTGATGAAGGACATCACCGACGCGGTGGTGAAGAACGCCAACGCGCCGATCGACGCCGTCACCGTGCAGATCATCGAGGCGCCGCTGGTCGACAAGATGAAGGGCGGCGTGGTGTTCGCCGAGCGGATGAAGAAGTAAAGAGACGGGAAGACGCATCCACCTAATCCGTCATGGCCGGGCTTGTCCCGGCCATCCACGTTCTTCGTGGTTGCTGAATGAAGAATGGTTACAGCTATTTTCTGACAAACCGACCCAACGGAATTCTCTACGTTGGCGTGACAAGCAATTTGATCCAACGCGTGCATCAACACCGCACCGGGGCTGCTGCCGGTTTTACGAAGCGCTATGGGCTAAAGCGGCTCGTCTACTTCGAAGTGTTCGACGATATTCGTTCGGCAATCCAGCGCGAACACAACATCAAGCACTGGAGCCGAACGTGGAAGGTACGCCTCATTCTGGAGAACAATCCGGAATGGAGCGACCTGTATGACACGCTGGCGTAAATTCGTGGATGGCCGGCATAGGCGAGCGAAGCGACGCCGTTCTTCGAACGGCTATGCCCGGCCATGACGGTGCATGTGTCCACCGCCGGAGCAAAAATGCCGCTGCAGAACCGCGTCGATCCGTTCGGAGAGCTGCTCGCCACGAGCGCGCGCGGCACGCTGTTCGGCAACCGCGGCGGAAAATTCCATCGCGACGACCGGACGGTGTCGAAGCGGCGCTATGCGACGCGGCAGTGGATCTGCTGCGTGCTGAGTTTCAAGGGCCGGCAGCGCAACGTCTGGGGCAGATACTACACGGAGCTGTTCTTCCTCGACGAGCCGACCGCGCTGGCCGCCGGCCACCGCCCCTGCTTCGAGTGCCGCCGCGAGGACGCCAACGATTTTGCATTGAAGTTCGCAGGCCGGGGCGCACGCGCCAGCGCGCCGGACATGGACGACATCCTGCATGCGGAACGGCTTGACGGCCGCGCCAAGCGACTGCACAGGCGCAAGCTCGACGATTTGCCGGACGGAACCTTCGTCACGCTGTCCGGCGAGGACGCATTCGCGGTGAAAGGAAAGCACCTGCTGCGCTGGACGCCGTCGGGCTACGCCGACAAGCGGCCGCGCCCGACAGGCATCGAGGTGCAGATGCTGACGCCGCCGTCGATCGCGAAGAGTGCTGTCGCGCGGTTTTGCGCCACGCTGGCACCCGAGCGCCGCGACGTAGAACTACTGATCCGCCTTCATCGCCACGCGCAGCGCCTTCGGGATCGGCCGCGCGCGGCCGGCGGAGACGAACGCCACGCGCACTTTCGCCTCGATCAAAACGTCGCTCGCCGCGCAAAACCTCCTGCGCGAGCAGGATCGACGCGCCCTTCACCTCGATCGGATGCGTGACGACGTCGAGCAGATCGTCCATCCGCGCAGGCTTCAGGAATTCGAGCTGCATCGAACGCACGACGAAGGCGAAGCCCGGCGCTTCGCTTTCCGCTTCCGCAAACAGCGCGCGCTGATCCGCGCCCAGCAGGCGCAGGTAGTTGGTGCGCCCGCGCTCCATGAAGCGCAGGTAGTTCGCGTGATAGACGATGCCGGAAAAGTCCGTGTCCTCGTAATAGACGCGCACCTGCATGTGGTGGCGTCCGTCGCGAATGACGCCGTCGAGCGCGGCGGAGGAGTTTTGTGCTGTCATGGCAGGCGGGATTTTAGGCGCAGCCTCAGGCCTTGCCCACCCCTGCCCCGCCCAGCGTCACCAGCACGATCTCTGGCGGCATGTTGATGCGGACGGGCAGCGCGGTGCAGCCGAGACCGCCAGAGACGACCACATCGCATTTGGTGCGCGCGTGGCCATAGGCGAAGCGCGAGCCGTAGCGCGACGGCACGATCGGCGACCAGCCCAACAACCGCACCTGACCGCCATGGGTATGCCCGGACAATTGCAGCGACACCCGATCCGGAACGCGCATGGCCACATCGGGTTCATGCGCCATCAGGACGATCGGCGCATCGTCGGTCACTTTCTTCAGCGTCGCGGTGAGATCGTCGACGCCGACGCGCGTCAGCTTGCGGAAACGCCGAGCCGGAAGATAAGCGAGCTGATCGCCAAGCCCTGCCAGCCAGAACGGCCGGCCGGACTTCGTCAGCCGCACGACGTCGTTCTCGTAAACCGGTATGCCGGCGGCTTCGAGCTCGCGGCGGGATTCCGGCAAGCCGCGCCCATCCCGCTGCACCGTCCGATCGTCCCACCAGTCGTGATTGCCGAGCACCGCATGCACGCCGAGCGGCGCCTTCAATCCGGCCAGCACCGGCGCCCACTGCGGCGGGCGGGATGTAGTCCCGAGGTGCGCTGCATGCCGGTCACATAGTCGCCGAGCAGCACGATCAGATCAGCGCCGAGCGAATTCGTATGCGCGACGATCTCGGCGATCCGCTCGAGATCCATCCACGGCTCGCAGGCGTGCAGGTCGGCGAGCGCGGCGATCTTCAGCGGAAAATCCGCCGGCCATTGCGGCGGCTGCAGATCGTAGCGCGTGACGCGCAGACCCCATGCCTCGATGCCGGCGCCATAGGCGGCCGGCGCAACGCCGAACACGCTGGTGCCTGCGGCAAATTTCAGAAACTGACGGCGCGATATCATTTGTGTCTGATGCTGATTGTGCAGCTTGAACATCAGTTTAATCGAGCGGAATTGTGGTGGCGCTGCGCCTAATTGTCCTCGTCCTGGCTGAACAGGCCGAATTGCGCCGGATCGCGCGACGGCTCAGTCAGTCCCAGGTGGCGGAACGCATGCGAGGTTAACAATCGTCCGCGTGGCGTCCGCTGCAGATAGCCGCACTGGATCAGGTACGGCTCGATGATGTCCTCGATCGCATCGCGCGGCTCCGACAGCGCCGCCGCCATCGTCTCGACGCCGACCGGCCCGCCGCCGTAGTTCAGCGCGATCGTCGTCAGGTAGCGCCGATCCATCGCATCGAGGCCGGCTGCGTCGACCTCCAGCGCGCCGAGCGCCTTGTCGGCAATCGCCCGGTCGATGGCCGACGCATCCGCCACCGACGCGAAGTCGCGCACCCGCCGCAACAGCCGTCCGGCGATGCGCGGCGTACCGCGCGCGCGGCGGGCGATCTCGTTGGCGCCATCTGCGGTCATGCCGACGCCCAGCACGCGCGCGCCGCGCGAGACGATCAGCTCGAGCTCGGCCTCGGTGTAGAAATTCAGCCGCACCGGAATGCCGAAGCGGTCGCGCAGCGGATTGGTCAACAGCCCTGCGCGCGTCGTCGCGCCGACCAGCGTGAATTTCGATAGATCGATCTTCACCGAGCGCGCCGCCGGCCCCTCGCCGATGATCAGGTCGAGCTGAAAATCCTCCATCGCCGGATAGAGCACTTCCTCCACCGCCGGATTGAGGCGATGGATCTCGTCGATGAACAGCACGTCGCGCTCTTCGAGATTGGTCAGCAGCGCCGCAAGGTCGCCCGCCTTGGCGATCACCGGCCCCGAGGTGGCGCGGAAACCGACGCCGAGCTCGCGCGCGACGATCTGCGCCAGCGTGGTCTTGCCGAGCCCCGGCGGACCGACGAACAGCACGTGGTCGAGCGCCTCGCCGCGTTTCTTGGCTGCGGTGATGAAGATCGACAGGTTCTCGCGCGCCTGCTGCTGGCCGACGAAGTCGGACAGCGTCTGCGGGCGCAGCGAGGTGTCGCTCGCGTCGTCCTCGCGGCGTTCGGGGGTCAACAGGCGCGGTGCGTTCATCGTCTCGACTGTATCACTTTGCCAGCTCCTTCAAACCAAGCCGGATGAGCTGCGCCGTCTCCGCCTTCTCGCCGGCGCTGCGCGAGGCTGCGGCGATGGCGGCCGCGGCCTGCGGCTGGCCGTAGCCGAGATTGACCAGCGCCGAGATCGCATCCGACACCGGCTGCGGCGCGCGCTTCTCGTCCACGGCGCCGGAGAGCTGCACCAGCGCCGGATCGACGTTGGAGAACGCCGGCGCCTTGTCCTTCAACTCGGTGACGATGCGCTCGGCGACTTTTGGGCCGACGCCGGGCGTGCGCGCGACCGTAGCCTTGTCGCGCAGCGCAATCGCGTTGGCGAGATCGGAGGGCGCGAGCGTGCCGAGCACCGCCAGCGCCACCTTTGCGCCGACGCCCTGCACCGTCTGCAGCAGCCGGAACCACTCGCGCTCGACATCGGTGCGGAAGCCGAACAGTTTGATCTGGTCCTCGCGCACATAGGTCTCGATCGACAGCACCGCGGCCTCGCCCACGGACGGCAAGCGCCTGCAGCGTGCGCGCCGAGCAGTGCACGTGATAGCCGACGCCCTGCACGTCGAGGATGACGTAATCCTCGCCGTAGGAATCGATCAGGCCCTTCAGCTTGCCGATCATCGCGCCACCGCCATCCTTAATGTCAGGCTCTGGCGATGATGCGCATGGGTGATGGCGATTGCCAGCGCGTCGGCGGCATCCGCGCTCTTCGGATCGGCCTTCGGCAGCAGCACGCCGAGCATCACCCGGATCTGGTTCTTGTCGGCATGGCCCGCGCCGACCACGGTCTTCTTCACCTGGTTGGGCGCGTATTCGGCGACGGCAATTCCGGTCATCGCCGGCGCCAGCATCGCCACGCCGCGCGCCTGGCCGAGCTTCAGCGTCGCCACGCCGTCCTTGTTGACGAACGTCTGCTCGACCGCGGCCTCGAGCGGATTGAACTCGCCCAGCACCTGCGAAAGCCCTGCGTGGATCGCCACGAGCCGCTCCGCCAGCGGCAGGTTCTCGCGCGTCTCGACCGAGCCGCAGGCGACGAAGATCAGCCGGTTGCCCTCGACGTCGATCACGCCCCAGCCGGTGCGGCGGAGGCCGGGGTCGATGCCGAGGATGCGGACGGTCGAGCGAATCGGCGCGGCGGACATGGGGTAGTGATAGCCGCAGGTGAACAATTAGCCCAGCTTTCTGACTGTCTCCTCATGGTGAGGAGCCCGGCGCAGCCGGGCGTCTCGAACCATGCGGCCCGTTCATGTCGGCGAGCTCCCGGGCCTTCATCCTTCGAGACGCCCTGCTTCGCAGGGCTCCTCAGGATCGAGGAACTATTGCGGGAGCATCTCCAGCAAATTCTCCGGAAAAACCACCTCTTGCGTCTCGGCCAGCTCTGCGCGCGACCACCACCGGTGCTCGGCCATCACCTGCCGCTCGAGCTCGGTCCAGTGCTCGCGCGAGAGAGCATTGTCGGCGGCCCTGACCACGAAGAAGCGCTCATCGGCCATCACATGCTCGCCGTCCGGCATCTGCATGACGAATGTCCGCTGCGCGACCTCGGCGCCGACGTCGTCGACGCGAAGGCCGGTCTCCTCGAACAGCTCGCGGATTGCTGCGGTTTCGAACGTCTCGCCGGGATCGATCTCGCCACCCGGCGTGGCCCAGAAGCTCTGTCCCGCCAGCACGCCGCTCTTATGCGCGAAGCGAAACAGCAGAACCCGATCCGATGAATCGAGCACCAGCAGCCGTGACGAAGCGCGCGTGCGCAGCGGGCTCGCACAGCTCACGACAGGTCACGCCCCCATCTTCGCCATCAGCGCGTCGGAGACCTCGAAATTGGCGTAGACGTTCTGCACGTCGTCGTGCTCGTTGAGCATGTCGATCAGCTTCAAGAGCTTCTCGCCGGTCTCGTCATCGACCGCGACCGTGTTCTGCGGCTTCCACGTCAGCGCCGCCTTGCGCGGCTCGCCGAACTTCGCTTCCAGCGCCTTCGCCACCTCGCGAAAGGTTTCCTGCGAGGCGTAGATCTCGTGGCCGCCTTCGGTGGACGACACGTCGTCGGCGCCGGCGTCGATCGCCGCTTCCATCATCGCGTCTTCCGAGGCGACTGCAGCGTTGTATTCGATCACGCCCACGTGGTCGAACATGAACGACACGGCACCGGTTTCCGCGAGGTTGCCGCCCGATTTGGTGAAATAGGACCGCACGTCGGAGGCGGCGCGATTGCGGTTGTCGGTCAACGCCTCGACGATGACGGCGACGCCGCCGGGGCCATAGCCCTCGTAGCGGATCTCGTCATAGTTCTCGCTGTCGCTGCCGAGCGCCTTCTTGATCGCGCGCTCGATATTGTCCTTCGGCATGTTCTCCTGGCGCGCGGCGACCATGGCGGCGCGCAGGCGCGGGTTCATGTTGGGATCGGGCAGCCCCATCTTCGCCGAGACGGTGATTTCGCGCGCAAGCTTCGAGAACAGCTTGGACTTCTGCGCGTCCTGCCGCCCCTTGCGGTGCATGATGTTCTTGAATTGGGAATGGCCGGCCATCTGTCCCTCGTCGCCTTCGTCTGTCGCCTTGGTCTGAAGTTCCCACCACCGGCGCGCGGCCTTATAGGCCCGGCGCGGCCGGAATTAAAGTGGTACTCCAATGCCTAACTTGGTTAACCGGAGATTTACACGGAAATAGGACGATATGCGGGAGACGTCACCCCGACATTGAAGGACACCATGGCTTTCTCCTTCCGCCGTCGCCGAGAGTCCGCCGAGGCCGTCCCCGCGAACGCGCCGACCGATACGACGAAAGTGCCGAAGCCGTCCCCGCACGTGCGGCCGAGAGCGATTCGGCCAGGCGCACCCTGGAACTTCTCGAGCTGGATCTCGTCGCCATGGTGCGGCAGGTCGAGCGCGCGGCGGGGTCCGTTGCCGATGGTGCCGCTTCGACCGCTGAAACCCTTTCGACCATCCGTGACCGGACCGCCGCGCTCAACGAACGCACGGGTGAGGCCGGACAGACCGCAACGATCTTCTCACAGGCTTCAGAAGCGTTCGCAAAATCCGCCGCCGACATCGGCTCGCAGGTGATGAACGCGGCGGGCCTCGCCGATCAGGCCAGCGCCGCCGCCAGCGCAGCCAGCGAAGGCGTCGAGCGCCTGCGCCAGTCGTCCCAGGCGATCGGCAACGTCATCAACCTGATCGCCTCGATCGCGCGCCAGACCACCCTGCTCGCGCTCAACTCGACCATCGAGGCCGCGCGCGCCGGCGAAGCGGGCCGCGGCTTCGCCGTCGTCGCCTCGGAAGTGAAGGCGCTGGCGGTGCAGACGCAGCAGGCGACCGAGGAGATCGCGCGCAAGGTCGAAGCGCTGCAGCGCGACGCGGCCCACTCGATCGAATCGATGCAGCGCATCTCGCAGTCGATCGACGCGATCCGCCCGGTGTTCGAAAGCGTCAACGGCGCGGTGCGCGAGCAAGGCACGACGACGCACAAGCTGACGGAGAACGCCGCCAGCGCCTCCAGCTTCATCGCCTCGGTGACGGCCGGCGCTTCGGAGATCGACCAGGCGACCACCGAGGCTGCCGCGCACGGCAAGGGCGTCGCCGAAGCCGGCAAAACGGTGAAGACGCTGTCGGAGAAGCTGAAGGCCCGCTGCACGATGCTGCTGCGCGAGAACCAGCTGCGCGATCGGCCGCGAGCACGACCGCCTGCCCTGCCAGCTCAAGCTCGAGATCGAGGTCGGCGGCGCAAAGGTTGATGCTGTCGCCTATGACATCTCGGCGGGTGGCATGCTGATCGTCACGCCGCAGGCCGACCGGATACCGGTCGACCGCAACCTGCGAGCGATGGTGCAATCGATCGGCACATGCGGCATTCGTGTCGTCAAGCAGCCGAGCATGGGCTGCTGTCGCAATTCACCGATCTGAACCAGACGCACGCGCGAGGCGATCGAGGAACAGCTCTGGGCGATCCGCGAGGAGAACGCCGAGTTCGTCAATCGCGCGCTGGAAGCAGGCGACGCGATCAACAAGCTGTTCAACGACGGCATCGCGCAGAGGCGCGATGAGCGTCGCCGACCTGTTCGACGAGGCCTACGCGCCGATCGAAGGCTCCAATCCGCAGCAGTTCCGCACGAAATATCTCGACTTCGTCGAACGCGTTCTGCCCGCGATCCAGGAGCCGTTCCTGAGCCGCGACCCGCGCATGGTGTTTTGCGCCACCGTCGACCGCAACGGCTACCTGCCGGTGCACAACAAGATCTACTCACAGCCGCAACGGCCGGGCGACGTCGCCTGGAACACGGCGAACTGCCGCAACCGCCGCATCTTCAACGATCGCGCCGGCCTTGCCGCCGCGCAGCAACAAGCGCACCTACCTGATCCAGAGCTACCCGCGCGACATGGGCAACGGCCAGACCATCATGATGCGCGAGATCGACGTGCCGATCACCGTCGACGGCCGCCACTGGGGCGGCTTCAGGACGGCGTACAAGCTCTGACGCTCGTCATTCCGGGGCGCGGACCGTAGCCCGCATAAGCGAAGCGCCATGCGGGGCTCGAGTGCCCCGGATATCGCTATAGCCGATCCGAAGCTCGGCGTTCTGACTGCGGCCGAGGCCGCCTAGCATCCGGGCTACAGAGACGCCGCGTCACAGCGCCGTCTGCATCGGCGATGCAAAGTACCGATAGGCGTCGCCCTGCTTCGCCAGATGGCCGACGCCCGGCCACGGGAAGTGATAGGTGAGCACCGGAATCTTCTCGGCTGCGAGCATGTCGAACAATTTTACGCGCGAGGCGACCGCCTGCTTGCCGTCGGTGTCGTAGGCGAACGGCAGCCGCGGAAACTGCGTCGAGACGATGTGATGATGCGCGACGTCGCCGGCATTGCAGAGCGACTTGCCTTGCGACGTGATCATGTAGCTCGTGTGCCCGACAGTATGGCCAGGCGTCGCGATCGCCTGCACGCCCGGCACGACCTCCTGGCCGTCCTTGACGAAGACGATGCGCTCGCGGTTCGGCAGCAGGTTCTTGCGGGCGCCGTCGACCTGGATCTTGAACATGTCGCCCTTGGCGTTGGCTTCATCGGTCCAGAATTCGAGATCGGCCTGGCTGAGATAAAGCTGCGCGTTCGGGAAGTTGCGCGCGCCGTCGTCGGCCATCAGGCCCCAGCAATGGTCGCCATGCGGATGGGTCAGGATCACCGCGTCGACATCCTTGGCTTCAACGCCTGCGGCCTTCAGATTTGCCAGCAGCTTGCCGCTGTTGGGGCCCATCATCTTCGTTGAGCCGGTGCCGGTATCGAACAGCACCAGCTTGTCGCCGGTGTTCAGCAGCAGCATGTTCTGCTCGAGCGCCAGGTTGTCGAAGGGAAGAAAATTATCGGCAAGCGCCTTGGTGAAATCCTCTTTCGAAAGGCCGACAAAAACATCCGCCTGCGGCGGGCCCAGCATCAGCGGCCCATCGGAAATCACCGTCGCCTCGAAGGCGCCGACCTTGAAGCGATAGACACCCGGCGCCTGCACATTCTGCATCGGCGCCTTGGCGAAGGCTGGGAGAGCGCGTAGCGAGACTTGCGGCGGATGCGCCAATGAACAGATCCCTGCGCGAAAGCTCAAAGCGCGTAAGCATGATTCGTCCCCTTATGAATTGAAAGCAGAAGAGTTTGCGCGCGGACTGTGTCAGGCGCGAGACGATGGGCTCAACACACCGTGTTGTGATTGAATAGGACAGGCCGTAGCCCGGACAAGCGAAGCGCCATGCGGGGCTGAGTCGACCCGATGCGCCTAGCCGATGCGACGCATCGGCGTTCTGGACGGCGGCCAAGGCCGCAGCATCCGGCTACGATAGCCCAGAACTCCGGCTTCGCCTCCGTCAGCTTGCCGCCGAGCCGCACCGGCGCGATCTTGCGTCGCGAGCCCGGTCGCATCGTCGGTCTCGACCGCGACGCCGCTCAGCGTTGCAACGCCGCCGGCGGGCTCGTAGCGGCTCGGTGGTCAGACCGGTGAGGAAGCGCGACAGCGGCTCGTCCTTCTCCATGCCGATCACCGAGTCGTAGTCGCCGGTCATGCCGGCGTCGGTCATGTAGGCGGTGCCGCCGGACAGAATCCGATAGTCGCTGGTCGGAATGTGCGTGTGGGTGCCGACGACGAGCGAGGCGCGGCCGTCGCAGAAATGGCCCATCGCCTGCTTCTCGCTGGTCGCCTCCGCGTGAAAATCGACGATGATGGCATCGGCGCCCTGCACGCAGCTTGCAGGCGTCGAGTTCGCGGTCGATCGCGGTGAACGGATCGTTCAGCGGCTCCATGAACACGCGGCCCTGCGCGTTGATGACCAGCACGCGCGCGCCGTTCTTCGCCTCGATCATCGCAGCGCCGCGCCCCGGATTGCTCTTCGGAAAATTCAGCGGGCGGATCAGCGCCGGCACGCGCTCGATGAACACCAGCGCTTCCCTCTGCCGCCAGGCATGATTGCCGAGCGTGACGACGTCGGCGCCGGCATCGATGAACTCGTGATAGATCGCCTCGGTAATGCCGAAGCCGCCGGCGGCGTTCTCGCCGTTGACGATCGACCAGATCGAGCTTCCAGTCGCGCTTCGCGCCGGGCAAATGCTCGGTGATGGCGTTGCGCCCCGAACGGCCCACCACGTCGCCGACGAAGAGGATGCGCAAAACTAACGGCTCCTGAAATCGACTATCTCACGCTCCGTTAGCACAAGATCGAGGCGTTGGTCGTGCTCGTTCACTGGGAATCGCCTCGACTTCTTGCACTGCAAAAGCAATGCCGACCGCAATCACCGACCTTGCGTTTCCGCAAACCGCAAGCGTGCGGTCGTAGTAGCCTGCGCCGTAGCCGATCCGGCGGCAACGCGCGGTCGAAGGCCGCCAGCGGGACCAGAATGATGTCGGGCTCGAGCGGAATCGCCTCGGCGCGCGGCTGCAGAATGCCGTAAGGCCCCGCGACCAGCTGCTCGCCCTGCCGCCATTCGGAAAACGAGAGCTCCTTGTCCTTGGCATGGACGACCGGCAGCGCGAGCTGCGCGCCCTTCGCCGCAAGGCTGCGCATCAACGGCACCGGATCGCATTCGCTGCGGATCGGCGAATAGCCGGCGACGATGGTGCCCTCGCCGAGCGGCACCGGAAAGCGGCGCATCGCAATCGTCTGCGCCGCGCGCCGGCGATCGGCCACAGGCAGCGCGTCGCGCGCCGCAAGCGCTGTGGCGCGAAGCGCTGCCTTACGATGTTGTGAATGGAGTCGTCGGACATACACATCGTCATGCCCGGCCTTGTGCCGGGCATCCACGTCTTTCTTGCTGTCAGCAGCCTAAAGACGTGGATGGCACGGGACAAGCGCCGGCCATGGACGACAATGTACATGCCCGGCCATGACAGAAAGTGCGAAGCCGCAGTGGCCGTTGGAGGCTCGATCCCGGGTTCCCTACGAAAGTAGGTGGGCACCGTGTGTCCGGACCCACGGGTCCGGTCAGGGACAGCTCCCTTAAGGATCGATAAGGCCCCGGGGATTAATGCTCCTGACGCACCCCGCAGCTTCGCAAGCGGCTAATGTAGCGACGATCGGGCCTCGAGCGCTACCGCTGCGCAGAGCTCTATCGTCGCGAGCCAGGCCGCCTGACGAGTGCGTCGCGCGCAGCTTGCGCGACGACGATGGTCCGGCCGACCGCATATTGCACGACCACGCCGAGATCTTGCCGCCGACGAGGCCGATGAGCGAAGAACCAGCTCCAGACCTGGAAGTCGAAGTTCATCGCGACGACGAGATTTGCCGCCGCGAGCACGAAGAACCACGCCGCCCAGCAATAGCCCGCGCCAACGATGAACCGCTTCGACAGATTGTCGGTCGCGATCGGCGGCAGGTAGCGCCCCATCCAGCCCGGCCGCAGCATGACGATGCCGATCGCCGAGTGCGTGATGCTCGGCTTCAGCATGATGAAGCGGCCGTCGTTGGCGAGCAGCGTGGCGCCGCCGAGCACGAGCACCAGAAACAGCACCAGCCATTGCATCGCATCGACCTGCTCGCCGCGCACCTTGGCGATGACGATCTGCGCAATGCTGACGGCAACCGCCACTCCGGTCGCGAGATAGAGATTTTCGGTCAGCGCATAGAGCGTGAGAAAAACGATCGCGGACAGAAAATCCAGAAACAACTGGCGCAACGCGGTCTGCATGAATTTCCCCTGCCGGTCGGCGAAATCTAGGCGCGATCCGCAGCGCGCGCCAAGCCGAACCTGAACGGCGCATTGCAGGATCGTTTTCGAGGCTGTCTAGCCGACCGCCATGCCGCCGCCCGCCGGGCGGCTGAGCGCGAGCGTCATGCGCTCGATCCTGTCGGCCGCGGCATCGAGCGCCGAGGCGACGGCGGCTTCGGTGCGGCTGGCGCGATCGCTGACGCCCGCGCGTGCAGCGTTGCAGCGCGTTGATCTCAGCCTCGAGTCTCGCGATCTTCGCCTTGGCGTCGAACAACTCGTCGCCGAGCATCATCGCCGCCATCACCGTCAACCGCGCATCGCCGACCTCGCCGAAGCGCGAGCGCATGCTGGCGATACGCTCGTCGAAATCCTCCGCCAGCTGCGTCACCCGCTGCTCCTGACCCGGTTCGCAGGCGACGCGGATATTGCTTGCCGTTGATGGTGATGTTGACGCTGCTCATGGCTGCTGTTCCGACTTCAGCACGGAGCGGATGGTCTCGATGGCGCCGTCGATGCGCTCGGCGATGTGGCGGCTGGCATCTTCCAGCGTGCGCGAACGCGACAGCGAATGATCGAGTTCGTCGGCGAGGCGCGAGCGATCGACGCCGAGCGCCTGGATACGCGCCGCAAGATTGTCCTGGCCGCGATCGTGCTCCTGGCGTCGCTCGACCACCGCTTCGAGCTCGTTCGAGCGCAGCGGTCAGCCTGCGAACCGCAGCGTCGACGGACGACGCTGTTCGACCGCAATCTCCCCAAGAGGAAGATCCGTCACGCTGACCTCCCTTGCTGTCGCTGATACAGGCAAAAGATACGCCTCCGCAGACGTTTAGGCCTCGTATCTCGCATGCGAATCAACGCCCCGCCAAGACCGCACGTCGTCCCCACAGCGATCTATGCACCGATATGCACCGCTGAGTTAGGCGGCAGCACGGCGCGATCTTGGAGTTTTCGCTGCCAAGTGATAAGCCCCGGCCATGATGCAGCCCCAAAAAAGCGCGGTTCCGGCGCGCCGTGACCCAACTCCGACAATCCACAGGAACAGCTATCCATGAACATGCGCGTCGAGCACTCCGCGATGGCCAATGCGATCCGCGCGCTGGCGATGGACGCCGTGGAGCAGGCCAAATCCGGCCACCCGGGCCTGCCGATGGGCGCAGCCGACGTCGCGACCGTGCTGTTCACCCAGTTCCTGAAATTCGACGCCGCCGACCCGAAGTGGCCGGATCGCGACCGTTTCGTGCTCTCGGCCGGGCACGGCTCGATGCTGCTCTATGCGCTGCTGTACCTCACCGGCAACGAGGCGATGACGATCGACCAGATCAAGCGCTTCCGCCAGCTTGGGTCGCTGACGCCGGGGCATCCTGAGAATTTCGTCACCCCGGGCGTGGAGACGACCACCGGCCCGCTGGGCCAGGGCATCGCCACCGCGGTCGGCATGGCGATGGCCGAGCGGCATCTGGCGGCAAGCTTCGGCGGCGACCTGGTCGACCATTTCACCTACGTGCTGGCCTCCGACGGCGACCTGATGGAAGGCGTCAGCCAGGAGGCGATCGCGCTCGCAGGCCACCTGAAGCTCAACAAGCTGATCGTGCTGTTCGACGACAACGGCATTTCCATCGACGGCCCGCTGTCGCTTGCCGATTCGGTCGACCAGGTGAAGCGGTTCGAGGCGGCCGGCTGGCTCGCGGAGCGGATCGACGGGCACGATCCGAAGGCGATTGCCGACGCGATCACGCGGGCACAGAAGGCCGATCGGCCGACGCTGATTGCCTGCAAAACCGTCATCGCGTTCGGCGCGCCCACCAAGGCCGGCTCGGAGAAGTCCCACGGCTCGCCGCTGGGCGCGGAGGAAATCGCCGGAGCCCGCAAAAAGCTCGGCTGGACGGCGGCGCCGTTCGAGGTTCCTGCGGATATCCTGAGCGCCTGGCGCTCAGCCGGCGCGCGCGGCAAGGCGGCGCGCGAGGCCTGGACCGCACGGCTTGCGGCGAAGGACGCCGCGACGGCGGCCGAATTCAGCCGCCGGATGGAAGGCCAGTTGCCGGCCGAGCAGCTTGCCGCAGCTGTTCGCGGCATGAAGGAAAAGCTCGCCGCGAGCCCGAAGGAAATCGCCACCCGCGCCGCCTCCGAAGAGGCGCTGGGCGTGCTGACCGCGGCGGTGCCGGAAATGGTCGGCGGCTCGGCCGACCTGACCGGCTCCAACAACACGCGGCCGAAGGGCATGGCGGCCGTCTCCGCCAACAATTACGCCGCCCGCTTCGTGCACTACGGCATCCGCGAGCACGGCATGGCGGCGGCCATGAACGGCATGGCGCTGCATGGCGGCATCATCCCCTACTCCGGCACGTTCCTGGTGTTCTCCGACTACCTGCGGCCGTCGCTGCGCCTTGCGGCGCTGATGGAAGAGCGCGTGATCCACGTGCTGACGCACGACTCGATCGGGCTTGGCGAAGACGGACCGACCCACCAGCCGGTCGAGCATCTGGCGGCGCTGCGCGCGATCCCGAACGTGAACGTGTTCCGCCCCTGCGACACGGTGGAAACGCTGGAATGCTGGCAATTGGCGCTGGAAGCCAAGACCCACCCCAGCGTGCTGGCGCTGACGCGCCAGAACCTGCCGCAACTGCGGCTCACCGACGACAAGGCGAACCGCTGCGCCAAGGGCGCCTACGAGCTGGTTGCGGCGGCCGGCGAGGCCAAGGTCTCGATCTTCGCCTCGGGCTCGGAAGTGCAGATCGCCGTCGAAGCGCAGAAGCAGCTGGCCGCCAAGGGCATTGCCACCCGCGTGGTGTCCGTGCCGTGCATGGACCTCCTCCTGGGGCTGCCGCGGCGCCGAGTTCGACGCGATCGTCGGCAAGGCGCCGGTCAAGATCGCGCGTCGAGGCGGCCGTTCGCCAGGGCTGGGACGCCATCATCGGCCATGACGGCGCATTCGTCGGCATGACCGGCTTCGGCGCCAGCGCGCCGGCCAAGGACCTGTTCAAGCATTTCGGGATTACGCCCGAGGCCGTGGTCAAGGCGGCCGAGAAGCACGTCTGGGTTAAGCATCCCGCTCGCTGCAAGGCTGACCGGCCGCCAAAACCGGTGCCGCAGAGTTGAGCGGAACTGCAAAAAGGGCTAGCAGTTCCCCCATATCGTCCGACGTCATCCGGCAGAACCGGGCGGATCTGAAGCAAAACCTCCTCGGAGTGACCAAAGGTCGCCGCGGGCGGGGCTTAAGCTATTGAAGGAGAAGAAGATATGGCAATCCGGGTCGGCATCAACGGCTTCGGCCGCATCGGCCGCAACATCCTCCGCGCCATCTACGAGTTCAAGCGCAAGGACATCGAAATTGTCGCCGCGAACGATCTCGGCCCGGTCGAGACCAACGCCCATCTCCTGCGCTTCGACAGCGTGCACGGCCGCTTCCCCGGCGAAGTGACTGTGAAGGGCGACTCGATCAGCCTCGGCAACGGCACCATCAAGATCACCGCCGAGCGCGATCCGTCGAAACTGCCCTGGAAGGAGATGGGCGTCGACATCGCCTTCGAATGCACCGGCATCTTCACCTCCAAGGACAAGGCCTCGGCCCACCTCACCGCCGGCGCCAAGCGCGTGCTGGTTTCGGCGCCGGCCGACAACGCCGACCTCACGGTCGTCTACGGCGTCAACCACGACAAGCTGACCAAGGACCACCTGGTCGTCTCGAACGGCTCCTGCACCACCAACTGCCTCGCCCCGGTCGCCAAGGTGCTGAACGACACGGTCGGCATCGAGACCGGCTTCATGACGACGATCCACGCCTACACCGGCGACCAGCCGACGCTGGACACCATGCACAAGGATCTCTACCGCGGCCGCGCCGCGGCGCTGTCGATGATCCCGACCTCGACGGGTGCGGCGAAGGCGATCGGCCTCGTGCTGCCGGAGCTGAACGGCAAGCTCGACGGCACCGCGATCCGCGTGCCGATGCCGAACGTCTCGGTGGTCGACCTGAAGATCGTCGCCAAGCGAAAGACCGACGTGAAGGAGATCAACGAGGCGATGAAGCGGGCGGCCGAGCAGGAGCTGAAGGGCATCCTCGGCTACACCAACCACCCGAACGTCTCGATCGACTTCAACCACGACGCCCACTCGTCCACCCTCGCGATGGACCAGACCAAGGTGCAGGGCGGCACGCTGGTGCGCGTGCTGTCGTGGTACGACAACGAATGGGGCTTCTCCAACCGCATGGCGGACACCGCCGTCGCGATGGGCAAGCTGCTCTAAGTTAACGCTCTCCACATCATGGCCGGGCTTGTCCCGGCCATCCACGGTCTTAGCGGCGCGAAACGCCGTAGACTGCCCTGAGGAGGACAATGTCCGTCTCGAAGGCATGAGGCCCGCGACAGAGTATCCGTCATGGCCAAATTCAAAACCCTCGACGACGTCGACGTGAAGGGCAAGCGCGTCCTTCTGCGCGTCGATCTCAACGTCCCGATGGAAGGCGGCAGGGTCACCGACCTCACCCGCATCGAGCGCGTGGCGCCGACCATCACCGAGATCGCCGACAAGGGCGGCAAGGTGATCCTGCTCGCGCATTTCGGCCGGCCGAAGGGCCGCGATCCGAAGGAGTCGCTGAAGCCGGTCGCCGCCGCCGTGGCGCAGGTGATCGGCCGTCCGGTCGGCGTTCGCCGACGACTGCATCGGCGAGGTCGCCGAAAAGGCGGTCGCCGCCATGAAGGACGGCGACATTCTCTGCCTCGAGAACACGCGCTTCCACAAGGAAGAGGAGAAGAACGATCCGGCATTCGTCGCGGCGCTGGCAAAGCTCGGCGACATCTGGGTCAACGACGCCTTCTCCGCAGCGCACCGCGCGCACGCCTCGACCGAAGGCCTCGGCCACGTGCTTCCGGCCTTCGCCGGCCGCACCATGCAGGCCGAGCTCGAGGCGCTCGAGAAGGCGCTCGGCACGCCGAAAAAGCCGGTGATCGCCATCGTCGGCGGCGCAAAAGTCTCGACCAAGCTCGACCTGCTGGCGAACCTCGTGAGCAAGGTCAACGCGCTGGTGATCGGCGGCGGCATGGCCAACACCTTCCTGCATGCGCAAGGGATCGGCATCGGCAAGTCGCTGGCCGAGAAGGACCTCGCCGCGACCGCGTTGCGCATCCTCGACAAGGCCGAGAAGGCGAACTGCGCGATCATTCTCCCCGTCGATGCCATCGTTGCATTCCACTTCGAGGCGAATGCGCCCTCCCACGCCTATGGCCTGGACGCGATCCCATCCGACGGCATGATCCTCGATGTCGGCCCGCTGTCGATCCAGCGCATCAATTCGGCGATCGACGACGCGGCAACGCTGGTCTGGAACGGACCGGTCGGCGCGTTCGAGCTGAACCCTTTCGACAAGGGAACGGTCGCAGCGGCAAAGCATGCGGCAGCCCGCACGAAGGCGAAGAGGCTGATTTCGGTCGCCGGCGGCGGCGACACGGTCGCAGCGCTCAACGCCGCCAAGGTGGCCGACGATTTCACCTATGTCTCGACCGCCGGCGGCGCCTTCCTCGAATGGATGGAAGGAAAGCCGCTGCCGGGCGTTGAGGTGTTGAAGCGGTAGGCCGCCGCGAAGGAACAGGGATCATCCGATGGCTCGCATAACGCTTCGCCAGTTGCTCGATCACGCCGCCGAGAACGACTACGGCGTGCCCGCCTTCAACATCAACAACATGGAACAGGCGCTGGCGATCATGGAGGCTGCGGACGCGGTCGATGCGCCGGTGATCATCCAGGCCTCGCGCGGCGCGCGCTCCTACGCCAACGACATCATGCTCAAGCACATGATGGACGCGGTGACGGAAATCTATCCGCACATCCCCGTCTGCGTGCACCTCGACCACGGCAACGAGCCCGCGACCTGCATGACGGCGATCCAGGCCGGCTTCACCTCGGTGATGATGGACGGCTCGCTGAAGGCCGACGGCAAGACGCCCGGCGACTGGGACTACAACGTCGGCGTCACCAGGGCCGTCACCGACATGGCGCATCTCGGCGGCATTTCGGTCGAAGGCGAGCTCGGCGTGCTCGGCTCACTCGAGACCGGCATGGGCGACAAGGAGGACGGCCACGGCGCCGAGGGCAAGCTCTCGTCATGACCAGTTGCTGACCAATCCCGACGAGGCGGTGAAGTTCGTCAAGGAGACGCAGGTCGATGCGCTCGCGATCGCGATGGGCACCTCGCACGGCGCCTACAAGTTCACGCGCAAGCCGGACGGCGCGATCCTCGCCATGCACGTGATCGAGGAGATCCATCGCAAGCTGCCGAACACGCATCTCGTCATGCACGGCTCCTCGTCGGTGCCGCAGGACCTGCAGGACGTGATCAACAGCTACGGCGGCAAGATGCCCCAGACCTGGGGCGTGCCGGTCGGCGAGATCCAGCGCGGCATCAAGCACGGCGTGCGCAAGATCAACATCGACACCGACAACCGCATGGCCATGACCGGGCAGATCCGCAAGGTTTTGAGCGAGAGCCCCGGCGAGTTCGATCCGCGCAAATACCTGAAGCCCGCGATGGAGGCGATGACGAAGCTCTGCAGGCAGCGGCTTGAGGAGTTCAACACCGCGGGCCAGGCGGGCAAGATCAAGAAGGTGCTGCCGCCGTCCGAGATGGCGAAGCGGTATGCCAAGGGGGAACTTGCGCCGAAAATAGCGTTGAGGGACGGCGTTTGGCCGCCTTTGCCGCGAAATTTCAGCGTTGTAAAAGCCAGTCAAAGCTCTTGAAGGAGATGCCCATGAACCTCGCCGAACTCAACAAAGTCGCCAACGCCATGGTCGCGCCCGGTCGCGGAATTCTCGCCGCGGACGAATCCTCCGGCACCATCAAGAAGCGCTTTGATGCGATCGGCGTCGACTCGACCGAAGACAACCGCCGCGACTATCGCGAGCTGCTGTTCCGCTCGAAGGATGCGATGTCGAAGAACATCTCCGGCGTGATCCTGTATGACGAGACGATCTGGCAGAAGGCCAAGGACGGCACGCCGCTGGTGAAGCTGATCGAGCAGGCCGGCTCCATTCCCGGCATCAAGGTCGACGAGGGCACGCAGCCGCTGCCGGGCTGCCCGGGCGAACTGATCACCGTCGGCCTCGACAAGCTCGCTGAGCGGCTGAAGAAGTATTACGAGCAGGGCGCGCGCTTTGCGAAGTGGCGCGCGGTGATCGACATCGGCCCCGGCATTCCGAGCTACACGGCGATCCACACCAACGCGCATGCGCTCGCGCGCTATGCGGCGCTCTGCCAGGCCGCGCAGATCGTGCCGATCGTCGAGCCGGAAGTGCTGATGGACGGCGACCACGACATCGACCGCTGCTACGAGGTCACCGAGTTCGTGCTGAAGGAGACGTTCCAGGAGCTCTACTACCAGAAGGTCGCCCTTGAGGGCATGGTGCTGAAGCCGAACATGGCGATCGCCGGCAAGAAGAGCGCGAAGAAATCCGGCGTTGCAGAAGTCGCCGAGAAGACCGTGAAGCTGCTTGAAAGCCTGCGTGCCCGGCGCCGTGCCCGGCATCGCGTTCCTCTCCGGCGGACAGTCCGACGAAGAAGCGACCGCGCATCTCGACGCGATGAACAAGATCGGCGGCCTGCCGTGGAAGCTCACCTTCTCCTACGGTCGCGCGCTGCAGGCCGCGCCGCAGAAGGCATGGTCGGGCAAGTCGGAGAACGTCGCCGCAGCCCAGCGCGCCTTCACCCACCGCGCCGCAATGAACGGCCTCGCCAGCAAGGGCGAGTGGAAGCAGGATCTGGAGAAGAAGGCGGCGTAAGGCTTCGCCGCATTGCGCCTCCGCCACTTCCGGGCGCGAGCGCGTGGCGCGAACCGGAATGACGCGCGCCGATGCGAAAATCGCGAGTTGCTCTCAGGTCGACGTGCGCAGAAAATCGGCGCTCTCGAGGCGTCCACTGCCGCGCAGCGGCGTCTCACTGCCGACCCCTTCGAGCACGGCATCGCGCTCGCCGGGCAGGAGGAGAAGATGCGCGACCGACTCATCGCACGTGCCGATACGACCATCCTTCCGAGCTGCGCTGACGCCAGCTTCTTCTCGTAACCCAGCCGCTCGTAGAACCGGTGCGCGCGGTCGCGGTCGACGCGGCTGTAGAGCGCAACCGAGGTGCAGCCCTTCTCGCGCGCCCAGCCTTCGGCAACCTGCATGAGCGCCTCGCCGACGCCTTTTGAGCGCTGCGACGCCTCGATCACCAGCGCCTGCACCATCACCTCCGGCGGCTTGTCCAGCGCCGGGCGGAAAAAGGCGTGCAGCAGGCCGACCGCCTTGCCGCCGTCATCGTAAACCCAGACGCGATGATCGGCGTGGGCGAGCACGGCCGTTAACCTTCGCACCAGCTCGCGCCTGCGGCATCTCGTAACCAAGCTGGCCGATCAGCATGGTGCGCGGCGGGGATGTCGGATTCGGCAATTGTCCGGACGGCCATGTTGCAATAACTCTCAAGCTTCTATCCGCAGCGCCAATAGCACGGACGTACCTTTCAGACATGCCTTCGAACAAGCCGCCCCCTGCCCCGCCCGCGCCCCGGCTCTATCTCGCAACCCAGCCGGTCGAGGATGCGGCGCGCGCTCGCGCCGCTGCTGGAAGAGCTGCTCGCTGCGGCCGATGTTGCCGCGGTGCTGGTGCGGCTTGCCGAGGCGGACGATCGCAGCAAGATCAATCGGGTCAAGGCGCTTGCAGCCAGCATCCAGAAACCCGGCGCGGCGCTGCTGCTCGACGGACATGTCGAGCTGGTCGCGCGCGCCGGCGCCGACGGCGCGCATGTGAACGGTATCGAACCGATGAATGACGCGCTGGAGCAGCTGAAGCCGGATCGCATTGTCGGCGTCGGCGGGCTGCATTCGCGCCACGATTCGATGGTTGCTGGGGAGGCTGGAGCCGACTACCTGCTGTTCGGCGAGGTCGACACGGACGGCCGCAGACCTTCCACCGAAGCGATCGCGGAGCGGCTCGAATGGTGGGCGGAGCTGTTTGAATCTCCATGCGTCGGCTATGCACAAACCGCGGACGAGGCCGAGCTGTTCGCGTCCGCCGGTGCGGACTTCATCATGGTGGGCGACGCCATTTGGCTGGACGGGCGCGGTCCGAAAACGGCGCTCCTGGATGTGGTAGAACGCCTCCAACAGGGTCATGCGGCGAACGTCAAGAAAGTCGCGGCAAAGCACGGATGACGCGGAACAGATGAGGGCAACGGCACGGCTCCTTGTGCGTTGTGATGACGGCTGCATTCTCGATGTTTGCAGCCGCCGCGGTCGCGCAGATTCAGCTCACGCCGCAGCCCCAGTCGCCGCCCGAGAAGAATTCCGACAGCGGCGTGCAGAAGCGGCAGGATGCGAAGAAGCAGGCCCCGCCGAAAAAAGATCCGCCGAAATCGACCGACAGCCCGAAGGCGACCAAGGCTCCGCCCGCGACCGAGACGCCGCTCGCGCCCGACAATCCCAATGTCGATCTCGCCTATGGCGCTTACCAGCGCGGCAGGTATGGCGAGGCGTTCCGCATCGCCACGCGACGCGCGCAGGAGCTTGGCGATGCGAAAGCGATGACGCTGCTCGGCGAGCTCTACGCCAACGGCCAGGGCGTGAACCGCGACGACAAGAAGGCCGCCGATTGGTACAAGCAGGCCGCCGACCGCGGCGATCGCGAGGCGACCTTTGCCCTTGCGATGATGCGCATGGCCGGACGCGGCGGGCCGGCCAATCGCGACGAAGCTGCAAAACTGCTGGCGTTCGCGGCGCGGCTCGGCAGCCCGCCGGCCGCCTATAACCTGGCGCTGTTGAACATCGAGGGGCAGATCTTTCCGCAAGACCTCGGCCGGGCCGCGGAGCTGTTCCGCCAGGCGGCGGACGCGGGAAACCCCGAGGCGCAATACGCGCTCGCAACCTTCTACAAGGAAGGCCGTGGCGTCGAGAAGAACCCGGCCGAGGCTGCGCGCCTCTTGAGGGCCGCCGCGATCGCCAACAATCTCGATGCGCAGGTCGAATACGCAATCGCGCTGTTCAACGGCAACGGCACGCCGAAGGACGAAGCGGGCGCGGTCGGCGTGGCTGTGGAAGGCCGCGCGCCGCGGCAGTGCGATCGCGCAGAACCGGCTCGCGCGGGTGCTGGCCTCCGGCATCGGCGCGCCGAGGGATATGACCGAGGCGCTGAAGTGGCACCTGATCGCCAAGGCACGCGGCAATGGCGATCCGACGCTCGACGAGATGCTGGCGCCGCTGAGCGCCGAGAGCAAGGCAAAGGCCGAAGAGGCTGCGAGGCGCTGGTACAGCGGCAAATCAACCAAATAACTGCAACCTTGCGCCCTTGACGCAAGCGCCCTCAACGGGCAGACCGCAAGCCGCATTCTCCTTTTTCAAAGCGATCCGCCGATGCTGCATTCAGCCCTTCTCAACGTCATGGTGAAAGCCGCGCGCCGCGCCGGCCGCAACCTGAAGCGCGATCTCGGCGAGATCGAGAATCTGCAGGTTTCGCTGAAAGGTCCGGCGAACTTCGTCTCCCTTGCCGACAAGCGCGCGGAAGAGACGCTCTATGACGAACTGACCAAGGCCCGCCCCGGTTACGGCTTCATCGGCGAGGAAGGCGGCACGCGCGAAGGCACCGACAAGGCCAATGTCTGGATCGTCGATCCGCTCGACGGCACCACCAACTTCCTGCACGGCATTCCGCACTTCGCCGTGTCGATCGCGCTCCAGCGCGAAGGCGCGTTGATCGCAGGCCTCGTCTACAATCCCGCCGATGACGACCTGTTCCTCGCCGAGAAGGGCAAGGGCGCGTACCTGAACGATCAGCGCCTGCGCGTCGCCGCGCGCAAGAAGCTCAACGAATCGGTGATCGCCTGCGGCTTGCCGCATATCGGCCGCGGCGATTTCGACATCGCCTCCCAGGAGCTGCGCGCCATCCAGCCGCAGGTGGCGGGCCTTCGCCGCTTTGGCGCAGCCGCGCTCGATCTGGCCTGGGTCGCCGCCGGCCGCCTCGACGGCTACTGGGAGCGCAACCTGTCGTCATGGGACATGGCCGCGGGCATGGTGCTGGTGCGCGAGGCCGGCGGCTTCGTCACCGACATCGAGGGCGGCGACAAGATTTTCGAGACGCGCGACATCATCGCCGGCAACGACTACATCCACCGCGAGCTGGTGAAGATCCTGAAGCCGATCGGGAAATGACGGCGGCTCCGCGAACAACACTCCTGACCCTCATGGTGAGGAGCATCGCATCGATCTCGGGTTTACCCGAGATCGACACAATTAAATGCACAAGTCGGCAATAGCCGACTTGTGGAGCGATGCGTCTCGAACCACGAGGCCCGGGCGCTTCGGCGACACGTCCTGGCCTGCATCCTTCGAGACGCGTCGCTGCGCGACGCTCCTCAGGATGAGGAGATAGGCCAACGCAAGTCGCTACACCCAATTCTTCTTCCGCACGCTGAGCAGCGAAATCGTGCCAGAGACAACCAGCGCCAGCGCAAGCACGATGAACATTGCATGCAATGAGTCGAAATAAAGCGCGGCGATCGCGCCGCCGCACATCGCAAGCGCGCTGCGCAGCACCGCGCCGACGATCGGCCACAGCAGCAGGTTGGCGCCGAGCAGCGCGAAATACATGCCGATACCGAGTAATTACAGTGACAATGCTGGACTGCACCCCGCAAGTGAGACACGCTAATTTCTGTGACAGGCTCATTTCGAGGATGACCTGTGGCAGCAAGAGGAAAGCGCTCGCCGATTTCATGAGCGCGAAAACGCTCAGCGGGCGAGGACCGGCAATTCCGCAATCAATTCGCTCAGGCCCGTCCAGAAAATCTGCACGCCAATGCAGAAGAGAATGAACGCTGACAAACGCACTGCAATGTCGGTGCCGGCGCGGCCGAGCAGCTTCTGCACGCGATCTGCGTAGGCAAAGCAGAAATATATCGCCACCGCCGTAGCGACGGCGGCGAGCAGAACCATCGCGACGTAACGCAGTTCCTCAAACCAGGAGAGATATTTCGTTCGTCCAAAGCCAAGGCCGATCATGACCGCGATCGTTCCAGGGCCGGTGGTCAGTGGAAGCGTCAAGGGATAGAACGCCATGCCATGATAATCAGTGCTCACGAACTCTTGCGTGCTTTCCGCATCTTTCGTGTTTCCCTCGTTGAGCAGCTTCCAGCCGGAGGCAGCGACAATGATACCGCCCGCAACGCGAAGGATCCGAATGGAAATTCCGTAGATCGAAAGGACAAACGTTCCAACCAGAAGCGATCCGCTCATGACGAAGAACGAATTCAGCGCGACACGACGAGCCAGGAATTGCCGCGTCTCACCCGGCGCTCGCCCGGTCATGCTCAGGAACACCACGGCTGATCCCGGCGGATTGACTATTGGAAAGATCGCGGCAAGCACGAGCAAAAAGATTTCCAGTTGCGCCTCCTGATCACCGGATTAGGTAGCTCGGCTCCGTTCCCTCTGCCCGTCTCTCGCCCTTGGAGCCCGTGCGATGAACATGAGCATGAAACTCCGCGCGGGACCACTACGGTAGTGAAGGCGGCGGCAAGGAGATCAGAATGACGCCATCTTTCTGGTTTTCAGAAAAAATAGCTGACCGTATGTTCGTCTTTTTGTTCTTGACATCTCGATAGGACTAATATCGTCGCCGTCGTCCCGCTCCGGTGAGGGGCGCGTCGCGATCGTCATCGAAACGCGGAGCGGGATGCGGTGGCCGCTGCGATGTCGGGCCTGAATGCTGCGGATTACGGACGAAAGTCGGGGATCCGCGGTCGGACAGGAGATTGACGCCGACGCGACGGGCGGACGGTCCAAGTGCATACCCGTGCGACAGCTCGTGCGGTCCGGGCGGGGTCGGCGCAAGCGACAATTCCCGGTCAGTGATGCAGCAAGCCGCAAAATCCATCCGCGTGCGGAACGCAGGCGAAGATCTGCTTCCGAGGCCCGGTTCAGCTCAGCGATCTTCGGCGTTGGGCTGGGCCACTGCCCGTGTGCCGCGAAAGCGGCGTGCGGGCTGCCCGTATGCCAACACATGCGGGCGCCGCGGGCGCGGGTTCTCGCCCAGTCGTTCCGCACGCTCCTACGCGTGATGGAAGGAACAAGATGACCGGCGAGCCCTGTGGCCGGACATGAAGCACGGGGCGATGAGGCGTGTCTGCGAGTCGGAGCGACAGACTTTCAGGCGCTCGGCTGTTTGACAATTGAATTTCGGGAGTCGCGCCGGTTGCACCGACCTCAGACCCTCATGGTGAGGAGCCTGCGTAGCGGAGCGAAGCAGGCGTCTCGAACCTACGAGGCCCGTGCCTATCCGCGAGGAAGCGCCATAGCCGTTCGAAGACGGCGTCGCTTTCGCTCGCCCGTAGCCGTTCGAAAAACGGCGTCGCTTCGCTCGCCTATGGGGCCTCGCCCTTCGAGACGCCCTGCTTCGCTCTTCGAGCTACGCAGGGCTCCTCAGGGTGAGGGTCGAGTTTGTGCGCTCGCTCGCAATGACGGCACGGCTAGGTCCAGTTCTTCTTCCGCACGCTCAGCAGCGGGATCGTTCCCGAGACGACCAGCGCCAGCGCCAGCACGATGAACATGGCGTGCAGCGAGCCGAAATAAAGCGCGGCGATCGCGCCGCCGCAGATCGCGAGCGCGCTGCGCAGCACCGCGCCGACGATCGGCCAGAACAGCAGGTTGGCGCCGAGCAGCGCGAAATACATGCCGATGCCGAGGCCGAAGAAGCCGAACGCCGGGCCGACGATCCGCAGGTAGTCGCTGCCGACCTTGATCGCCGTCGCATCCTGCGTGAACAGTCTGAGCCAGCCTTCGGGGAACAGCGCGGCCAGGACGCCGATCGTCTCCGTGACGCCGAAAGCAACCGCGCCGCCGATCAGCACGATCTTCAGCGCGCGCTGGCGATTGCCGGCGCCGATGTTGGTGCCGACCATGGCGACGAGCGGCGCGCCGAGGCCGAAGGCGAGCGGGATCATCAGGAATTCGAGCCGCGCGGCGGTGCCGTAGCCGGCGACTGCGCCGGCGCCGCCGAGCGAGCGACACCAGCGCGTTGTTCACCGACGCCGTCAGGTTGATCAGCAGCGAGACGATCGTGCCCGCGGCGCCGATGCTCAGGATGGCGACGAATGTCTGCCAGCGCAGCGTCGTGCGCTTGAACTTGACGACGCAGCGGCCGGAGAGAATGTACCAGGCGAGAACGATCGTCCCGACGACATAGGTGACGAGCAGCGAGATCGCGCTGCCGGCGATGCCGAGCGCCGGAAACGGCCCAAGGCCGAAGATCAGGCAGGGCGACAGCGGCAGCATCAGCACCACGCCGCCGCAGGAGACGAGCGCAGGCACGAACATGTTGCCGGTGCCGCGGATCACGCTCATCAGCGCGTTCATGATCCAGAACAGCGTGTTGCCTGCGAACAGCACGTTCGAATAGATCAGCGCCGCTTCCAGTTCGCCACCGCGGCCGCCGGTCGCCTGATAGATCGAGCGGCCGAAGATCAGCATCACGGCGGCATACAAGCCGCCGATCACCACATTGATGATCAGCCCATGCATCAAGACGGCGTCGGCCTGCTCCTGCTGCCGCGCGCCGAGTGCGCGCGCCACGGCGGCGGAAATGCCGGCGCCGATCGATCCGCCGGACACGGTGCCGACCAGCAGCACGAACGGAAACACCAGCACCATGCCGGCAAGCGCGTCGTTGCCGAGCTTCGCCAGCCACCAGGTGTCGACCAACGCTGCGCCCGCCTGCGCCAGCATGATCATCATGTTCGGCCAGGACGAGCTTCAGGATCAGCGGGACGATCGGCGCCTGCAGAAGCCGCAGCGTCAGCGGATTGATCGCAGCGGGCTGCGCGACCGGCGGAACCACAATCTCTGTCTTGGGCGTTAGAGCGTCCATCAAGGTCCCGCTGGCGGCCAAATGGGACCGCCGCTTCGATGATGATCATCATATAAAATGAGCCGCGACGGCAAGCGGCGCAAATGCCTTGCCGGCCATGCATATTTGCGGACTGCTCGCTTGCAGCAAAGTCCAACCTATGAGGCCGGTTGGCAGCTCGAGAACGCTCTTCAGGCCTTTGGCGGCAGCGGGAAGAAGCGGCTGGTTCGCGCCTGATAGGCGCGCCAGGCTTCGCCGCGCGAGCGCGCCATCTGCTGCTTCGAGCGGCGGCACGCCGGTGACGTAGTTCAAGATCCAGAACATGAAGAGCGGCGCGAGCCAGCGCGGCAAATCCCCACGGGTGGCCGGGCGTGATCGCGATCACCGGATAGGCGAGCCAGCCGAACCACTGGAAGAAATAGTTCGGGTGCCGCGACCAGCGCCACAGGCCTGCGTCGCACACCCTGCCCTTGTTGGCCGGATTGTCGCGAAAGCGTTTGAGCTGGGCGTCGGCGATCCCCTCACCGGCGATGCCGGCAAACAGGATCAGCGCGCCGAGATAGTCCTGCAGGCGGAACGCGCGGACAGGCACTTGCGCGGCGAGAAAGATCGCAAACACCAGCGGCATCGAGCCGAGCGCCTGCTGCTGCAGAAAGACGAACATTTTGCGCGGCGCGGCGCTGCCCCACTGCTTTGCGTACTCGGCGTAGCGGGGATCGTCGTGGTTGCCGGCCGAGCGTACGGCAATGTGCAGTCCGAGCCGCAAGGCCCAGGCCATGACCAGCGCCGCCACCATGAACTGCCGCGACGGCAAGCGCGTTTGCGCCAAACGGCCACAGCGCCGCGACCACGCCGACGTAGCCGGTCGAGAACGTCCAGATGGTATCGACCCAGCCGGAATTGCCGGTGCGCTGCTGGATCGACCCAGGCGACGGCCATCAGCGTACCGAGCGCTGCGGCCATCGCCGCCAGCGCAATCACGAACGGAAGAACCATCGGCCCCTGTCTGCAATGAAGTGGACGGTCATAAATACGTCTCAAAGCGACGTCTGGTTTCAATCGTCAGTTCCGCGATGCGAAGCTGTCGATTTCGATCAATTCACCTGTTTTCCGGAAGCTCCTATGCCATATTGAGCGCTGAAATCGTCCCTCCGACGCCTTTTGGCACACCGAGCTCTGAAAGATGGCGCGCGACCCGATGCACAGCTACGCAGCCTCCGTCGAACCGGCGAAGCTTTCCTCGCCGAGCATCTTCCTGTTCCGGATGCTGGTGTTCCTGGTGCTCTGCGCGCTCCTGATCCTCGTGCTGTACAAGCAGATCTGGACCGCCTTCCTCGCCAATCCCGGGACTGAACGGCGTCATCGTCGGCGTGCTGGCGATCGGCATCATCCTGTCGTTCCGGCAAGTGATCCGCCTCTATCCGGAAATCCGCTGGGTCAACAATTTCCGCATCTCCGATCCGGGTCTGGCGATGGATCGCAGGCCGGCGCTGCTCGCGCCGATGGCCGTGCTGCTCGGCGACCGCACCGGACGGACCGCCATCACCCAGCAGACCATGCGGCACATGCTCGACTCGATCGCGACGCGCCTCGACGAGGCGCGCGATCTGTCGCGCTACATGACCGGCCTGCTCGTCTTCCTCGGCCTGCTCGGCACCTTCTGGGGCCTGATCGAAACGGTCGGCTCCGTCGGCAAGGTCATCGAGGGACTGAAGGTCGGTGGCGATGCCGGCTCGATCTTCGATACGCTGAAGGAAGGCCTCGCCGCGCCGCTCGGCGGCATGGGCATTTCATTCTCGTCATCGCTGTTCGGCCTCGCAGGCTCCCTGGTGCTTGGCTTTCTCGACCTGCAATCGAGCCAGGCGCAGAACCGCTTCTACACCGATCTCGAGGACTGGCTGGTGACGATCGTGCGCGAATACTCGGCCGAGCCGCCGCGCAGGCGGCGTCACCACGTCGACCGATCTCTACAACGTCGTCGACCGGCTGCGCGCGGCGATCGAGGACATGGGGTCGGGGCGCGCCGCCACCACGGCGATGTCGAACCTCGCCGACGCCATTCAGGGCCTGGTGCAGCACATGCGCAGCGAGCAGCAGTTGATCCGCGAATGGGCCGACGGACAGGGCGAGCAGAGCCGCGAGATCAAGCGGCTGCTCGAGCACATCGCCCGCCAGCCCGAGAAGAGCTAGCTTTCGGAGAACCGCCATGGCGCTTGCACGGAACCGAAGAGGCGGCGAAGGCTTCAACTACTGGCCGGGCTTCGTCGATGCGCTCTCGACGCTGATTCTGGCGATCATCTTCCTGTTGTCGGTGTTCGTCGTCGTGCAGTTCTTCCTGTCGCAGGAGGTCAGCGGCAAGGACAAGGCGCTCGAGCGGCTGAACGCGCAGATCGCGCAGCTCAACGAGCTGCTGTCGCTGGAGAAGCTCGGCAAGCTCAATCTCGACGAACAGCTGTCGCAGATGCGCGCCGGCCTCGCCGCCGCCGAAAGCGAACGCGACCGCGTCAAGGGCCTCTACCAAGGCCTTGCCGCGCAGGGCAGCGACGCCGCCGGCCGCGCCGGCGAATTGTCGAAGGCGCTCGATTCCGAGAAGCAGATTTCCTCGCGCGCGCAGGCGATGATCGAGGTGCTGAACCAGCAGATCAGCGCCTTGCGCCGCCAGCTCGCGGCACTGGAGGCCGCGCTTGATGTGTCGGAGAAGCGCGACAAGGATTCGCAGACCCGCATCGCCGAGCTCGGCCAGCGGCTGAACGTCGCGCTGGCGCAACGCGTGCAGGAGCTGGCGCGCTATCGTTCGGAGTTCTTCGGCCGCCTGCGCGCGATCCTCGGCAACCGGTCCGACATCCGCATCGTCGGCGACCGCTTCGTGTTCCAGTCGGAAGTGTTCTTCGACGCCGGTCAGGCCGCGCTCAAGCCGGAAGGCCGCGCCGAGCTCGACCGCCTCGCCGCTGCGCTCGTCGGAGCTCGAGCGGCAGATCCCGGCGGAAATTCCCTGGGTGCTGCGGATCGACGGCCACACCGACGTGCGGCCGATCGCCAGTCGCGCAGTTTCCATCGAACTGGGAGCTGTCGTCCGCGCGCGCCATCTCGGTGGTGCAGTACCTGATCGCGCACGGCATCTCACCGCAGCGCCTGGTCGCCGCCGGCTTCGGCGAATTCCAGCCGATCGATCCGGAAAAGACCGAAGACGCCTTCCGCCGCAACCGCCGCATCGAGTTGAAGCTGACGGAACGCTGAGCGTGGCGCAGCGCGTCAGCTCTTGCAGCGCCTGCGTCGGCTGAGCGGGATGCTCCAAAGCTGTTCTTCTGGGGCGCGCGCACGCTCTTCCTCGGGCAAGGCGCTCGGCCTCAGCGCGCATCGCAATGCGGTCGCAGTGCTCTGCGCCGGCGTGAACGCGCCTTTCGAGGTCGCGCGCGATCCGAAGCGGCCGGAAGCAGGATACGTCGCCTGCCGGACGGCGCTGATCCCGGCCAACACGCTGCATCACCTGCGCTGCGGCGACGGCGCGATGGCGTTCCTGTATGTCGATGCGCGCAGCGACGATTTTCGGCGTCTTGCGGCGTCGATGCAGTTCACGCACGACCGCTTCGGCACACAGCTCGCAAACGAAACGCGCTATCTCGATGCGCTTGCCGCGTTGCGCGACGGCCGGCCATGGCGCGAGGCGCGGAGTGAGCTCGCCGCGCCGCTCGGTCTCGGCATGCCGCTGCACGAAGACGAACGCATCACCGCAGCGCTGCGAGAGCCTGCGCGAGCATCCCGACAAGCCGCATGCGCTGGATCAGGTCGCGCGCAAGGCCAACCTTTCGCCGTCCCGCTTCCTGCATCTGTTCAAGGCGGCGACCGGCGTGCCGTTTCGCCGCTACAGGATGTGGGTGCGCATGGGCGCAGCGGTCCGCAGCATGACCGCGGGCCGCTCGCTGACCGAAGCGGCACTGGCCGCGGGCTTTGCCAGCTCCTCGCATTTCAGCACGGCATTCCGCGAGATGTTCGGCCTGTCGCCCTCGCAGCTCACAGCGGCGCGGCTCACCATTCAGGACGGCAAGACCTGATCAGCAGCCAGTTTCTGAAAGCGCTGCATCGACCGCTGCGGCTACGTCTCTGCCTCCTTTCAGCAACAGGAGACGAAGCCGATGGCGGCAGCCGACGCGCAAGCAGCGAACCTCGAAGCCGTACAGCGCTATGCCGCGGCCTGGCGGTCGGGCGACCGCGCCGCGATCGCCGACTGCTACCACGATGATTTCACGCTGCACTATTTCGGCCAGAATCCGTTCGCCGGCGATCACGCCGGCAAGCAGGCTGCGCTGGCGACGCTGGCAAAATTCGCCGCACGCACCAACCGCCGGCTGATCTCGATCGTCGACGTCATGGCGGGACCGATCGCGGGCCGTGATCATTGCGCGGGAAGTCCTTCGAGCGCGACGGACGGACGCGCGGAGTTCGAGCGCATCCTGGTCTACGCGATCAAGGACGGAAAGCTGCACGAGTGCTGGGTCTATGACGGCGACCGCGCGGCCGTCGACGCCTTCCTCGCCGACCTGAGCCTCAGCGCGATCACGTCGCCCTGAAACTGCAGCTTCGCCAGCCGCGCATAGAGGCCGCCGGCGGCGGCGAGCTCGGTGTGCGTGCCCTGCTCGACGATCCTGCCCTGCTCCATCACGACGATGCGGTCGCAGGAGAGCACGGTGGCGAGGCGATGGGCGATCACCAGCGTGGTGCGGTTGCGCATGAGATCCTCGAGCGCGGTCTGCACCAGCGTCTCGCTCTCCGCATCGAGCGACGAGGTCGCCTCGTCCAGCAGCAGCAGCGGCGCGTCGCGCAGGATTGCGCGGGCGATCGCGATGCGCTGGCGCTGGCCGCCGGACAAGGTCACGCCGCGCTCGCCGAGCGGCGTGTCGAAACCACTGCGGCAGCAGACGGATGAACTCGGTCGCGTGCGCAAGCTGCGCCGCGCGCTCGATCTCCGCGTCGCTCGCCTCCGGGCCGGCCGAAGCGGATGTTGTCGCGCGCGCTGGCGGCGAAGATGACCGAGTCCTGCGGCACCAGCGCGATGCGCTTGCGCACCTCGTGCGGATCGGCATCGCGCACGGGAACGCCGTCGAAGCGCGATCGTGCCGCTCGCCGGATCGTAGAAGCGCAGCAGCAGGTGAAACAGCGTGCTCTTGCCCGCGCCTGAAGGACCGACGATCGCGACCTTCTCGCCCTGGCGGACGTTCAGCGACACGCCGTCGATCGCAAACGTCTCCGGCCGCGTCGGATAGGCGAAGCGGACATTCTCGAACGCCACGTCGCCGCGCGGCGGCAGGGGCAGCGCGCGCGGATGCGCCGGCGCCGCGATCTCCGGCTTGACGCGCAGGATCTCGAACAGGCGTTCGGCCGCGCCGGACGCCGCCGACACCTCGCCCCAGACCTGGCTCAGCTCGCCGAGGGCGCCTGCGGCAAACACCGCGTAGAGGATGAACTGGCTGAGCGTGCCGGCGGAGATCTGTCCGCTCAGCACGTCGTGCGAGCCGACCCACAGGATGCCGACGACGCTGGTGAAGATGATGAAGATGATGATTGCGGTGAGCACGCGCGCGCGCCTTGGTCGAGTTGCGCGCCGCCGCGTAGGCGCGCTCGACCTCGCCGGAAAAGCGGGCGGTGGCGAGCCGTTCGTTGGTGAAGGCCTGCACCGTGCGGCTCGCGCCGATCAGTTCGGACGCGTAGGCGGAGGCTTCGGCAAGCGAATCCTGCGCGTCGCGCGACAGCCGCCGCACCCAGCGGCCGAACGCCACCAACGGCAGCACGACCAGCGGGATCATCAACAGCACGAAGCCGGACAGCCGCGGGCTCGTCACCACCATCATGGTGGCGGCGCCGACAAACAGCACGAAGTTGCGCAGCGCGATCGAGACGGATGCGCCGACCGCAGACTTGATCTGGGTGGTGTCGGCGGTGAGCCGCGAGATCAATTCGCCGCTGCGGGCGGAATCGAAGAACGCCGGCGACAGCGCCGTCAGGTGCTCGAACACCTGGCTGCGAATATCGGCGACGATGCGCTCGCCGATGGTCATCACCAGATAGAAGCGCGAGGCGCTGGAGACGGCGAGCACCGCGACGACGGCGATCATCACGCTGAAGTAGTTGTTGATCATCGCGATGCCGTCGGCGGTGAAGCCGAAGTCGATCATCCGCCGCACGGCGATCGGCACGACCAGCGTCGTCAGCGCGGCGACGACCAGCGCGACCAGCGCGCACAGCGCCCGGCCGCGATAGCGCGCCACATAGGGCAGAAGAGCCAGCAGCGGCCGCAGCTTTGCGCCGCGCGCGGCCTCCGCCACGCCCGATGCCACGGATCGCGTCGTCGCCGGCTTGCAGCGGAGCCGGCCTCGCGCGCAGGCGCGCCGCCACGCCCGCCGCTATCGATCCGTCCCAACGTGCTCATGCAACCTCAGCGGCAAATGTCCGGGCCGGGGATAGGCCAAGCAGGTAGCCATGGCAATTGTCACTCCCGCACACAAAGTCTCCAGCGACACAGCCGCCCTATTGCGTACGTGCGCACGATGACGCATGGTTTCGCAGACCCCTTAGCGACCGGACAGGCCCCGCGAGGCTCGCAAATAGCGGACTTTCGGGCCGGATCCGGGGCCTGATCGCCTTGTCTCAGCGGGGCTCCTGCGATATAGAGCCGCCAACTCCGGACACCTGAAACCGAGCGAGGCGCCGAGCGCGCCAAGGATGCCGTTATGAAAAGCGAAATTCACCCGAATTATCATACGATTAAGGTCGTCATGACGGACGGCACCGAGTACATGACGCGCTCGACCTACGGCAAGGAAGGCGACACGCTGAACCTCGACATCGACTCCAAGTCGCATCCGGCCTGGACCGGCGGCCAGCAGCAGCTCCTCGACCGCGGCGGCCGCGTGTCGCGCTTCCAGAAGAAGTTCTCAGGGCTTCCTGAAGAAATAAGGCTTCCTGAAGCACCTCGATCCGGCTTCCTAAACAAGACGCCCTGCTTGAGCAGGGCGTTTTCGTTTTCACAGGGTCTGATTTCGGTTATTGCCGCTCGAACGCGGCCTTCAGCATGTTGAGCTGCGGCACCAGCGGGTTGCCGATGACGGCGGGCTCGGGCGCCGGCGCATGAATGCTGCCGTCGAGCCGCTTCACCTGCACCTGCAGCGCCATCGAGCGCTCGATCAGATCCTGCAGCCGCGCCGGCAGCTTTGCGACGGCGTCCGCAGCGCCAGGCTCGGCGGCGGTGAGCTTCACCTTGACCTTTTCGCGGTTGGCCTGGGCGAGCGACATCTCGCCTTCCTTCACCGCCCGATGCAGCAACAGCCACGACGCAAGCTGCATCAGCCGCGTGGTGAGGCGCATGCTCTCGGTGGCGTAGGTGAGGCTCGCTGAGCGATCGAGGGTCTTGGCGTCCTTGCGGCCCGCACCGTCGAGATAAGCCGCGGTCTCCTCGACCAGGTTCATTCCCTCGCGGAACAGCGTGGAGAACACCGCCGAACCGGCCAGCCTCTCGCTGAAGAGAACGAGATCCGCTTCACGCGCCGAACTGTCGGACATGGTTAACGCCTCACGCAACTTTACGACCGCCCCGCGCAAATATGCTGAACAAATTCTTGCGCAGGGAAATCATCGCGCGGAGCGGGCGCGGAGTCCAGCGCTAAGGGCGGATATGGTTTCCGCGCAGGTTACCCGACCGCAGAGCCACCAAGGCGAAATGCGGGCAAAAAAAAGCCGCCGTTTCCGGCGGCTGAAGAGTTGATAACAGGGAGGCGTCAAACAGAGTGGACAGGAGCCACTCGGTGTCCAAAGCTGGACGATCCAAGTAATGGACGAGAAAGCTTAATCTTTCGTAAATGAGCTAATTTTTTCAGGCTTTTTTTGCAAATTTGGCGCAGCCGGGCAGCGATTGCGTTTGCCATGTCGCGGCCGCCTCAGCACGGGCCAAAGCGCATCACGGCTTGAAGAACTTGTCGGCGGCGCTGCGGCTCGCCTGCTTCGATTGGGCCGCCGCCTGCAATCGCTCGATCTCGGCTTGCAGCAACGCGATGCGCTCATTCAGCTCGCCGACCGACAGCAGTGCCAGCTCCTGGCCGATCTCGTGCGTGATCTTCTTGCGCGGGCGGTCTTCGTCGTCAGTTGCCATGCGATCCTCGCAGCGTTCCGATTGAGCAAGCACGATCGGCTCGCATCCCAAAAGCATTCAGCATCGGCTATCATATCGCACGGCGGCGTGCAGATTAAGCACATCGCGCGAACAGCCTTGCCAGCCAAATCGCCGCCACCCATTGTTTCGCGCTAAAAACTCCCGGGGAGGACCATGAGCACGTTGCCCGCACAGATGACCGCCATCGGCATCCCGAAGCCCGGTGGGCCGGAAGCGCTCGTCGCCGAGCAGCGGCCGGTCCCGAAACCCGGTCCGAGCGAAATCCTCGTCAAGGTCGCGGCCGCAGGCGTCAATCGTCCCGATGTCGCGCAGCGCACGGGAAACTATCCGCCGCCGCCGGGTGCGAGCGATATTCCGGGCCTCGAGATCGCAGGCGAAGTCGTAGCGCTTGGCGCAGGCGCAACGCGGTTCAAGCCCGGCGACAAGGTGATGGCGCTGGTCCCGGGCGGCGGCTACGCCGAGTACTGCACCGCCCATGAAACGCATGCGCTGCCGGTTCCGCCTTCGCTCTCGATGAACGAAGCCGCGGGCGTTCCGGAAACCTTTTTCACGGTCTGGCACAACGTGTTCGAACGCGGCGCCTTGAAGGCCGGCGAGACGCTGTTGATCCATGGCGGATCGTCGGGCATCGGCACCACGGCCATCCAGCTTGCCAAAGCTTTCGGCGCCAAGGTGATCGTCACCGCGGGCTCGAAGGAGAAGTGCGACGCGTGCCTGAAACTCGGCGCGGATCACGCGATCGACTACAAGACCGAGGACTTCGTCGCGAAGACGAAAGCTGTGACCGGCGGCGCGGGCGCCAATGTCATCCTCGACATGGTCGGCGGCGACTACATCGAACGGAACTATGAGGCCGCGGCCATCGAAGGCCGCATCGTCCAGATCGCCTTTTTGGGCAATCCCAAGGCAAATGTGGACTTTCGGCGGATCATGCTGAAACGGCTGACCCATACCGGATCGACGTTGCGCGCCCGGGCAATCGAGGATAAAGCCGCCATTGCCCGCGCCCTGGAGGCGAAGGTGTTGCCGCTGTTGCGCGACGGCAAGGTCAAGCCCTTGATGGACAGCGTTTATCCGCTGACCAAGGCCTCCGAAGCCCACGCGCGCATGGAGTCCAGCCATCATATTGGCAAGATTGTGTTGGCCACCTGAGGGCGGGGTGGACGGGGCGGAAACCCTTGGTTTTCCTTAAGTTTCGTGGCATCTAACACGGACCCCGCAAGGGGTTTTGACGCGGAGCAGACATTGCGGTTCTCAGGGCGCATTGCGCGTGTCTCGCGCGGCATTGCTGTGTTTGCGTTCGCGCTGTTCGCGAGCCTCACGGCGGCGCATGCGGTTGACGCCGTCAGCGTCCGTTCCGATTTGCCGGCGATCGATCTCACCGGCATCCTCGAGTTCCAGAAGAGCGACACGGACCGCATCCAGGTTTCGACTGCGCCTGGAACCGACGGCATCGTCCGCCGCATCGAAGTCCGCGCCCGCGAAGGCGGCACCAACTGGGTGGTGTTCGCTCTCGCCAACAACACCGACGACCAGCTCGACCGTCTGATCGTCGCCCCGCACTACCGCATCGTCTCGTCCGGACTGCTCTGGCCCGATCTCGGCCTGTCGCGCATCGCCACCATCACGCCCTCGACCGGCGACCGCCCCGAGCGGCAGGAAAACCCGATCACCGACATCTTCCGCGTCACGCTCGATCCGGGATCCGTCGTCACCTTCGTCGTCGAGCTGCGCACCGACAAGCTGCCGCAGCTCTATCTGTGGGAGCCGGAAGCCTACAAGGACAAGGTCAACTCGTTCACGCTCTATCAGGGCATCGTCATCGGCATTGCCGGCCTGCTCTCGCTGGTGCTGACGATCCTGTTCGTGGTGAAGGGCAGCATCATGTTCCCCGCCGCCGCGGGGCTGTCGTGGGCGGTGCTGGTCTACATCGGCATCGACTTCGGCTTCTGGGGCAAGGTGCTCGACATGTCGTCCGGCGCCGAGCGCGTCTGGCGCGCCTCGGGCGAAGCGATCCTCGCCGCAACGCTGCTGGTGTTCCTGTTCGCCTATCTCAATCTCAGCCGCTGGCACGTGCGCTACTCGCACATCACCGTTGGCTGGCTCGCCTTCCTCGGCTCGCTGGTGGCGCTGGCCCTGTTCGATCCGCCGGTGGCCTCCGGCATCGCCCGCATCTCGCTGGCGCTGATCGCCGTGTTCGGCTTTGCGCTGATCGTCTACCTCTCCACCCATGGCTTCGACCGCGCGGTGCTGCTGATCCCGAGCTGGTTCCTGCTGCTGGTCTGGGTGGTCGCCGCCAGCATGACCATCCAGGGCAGCGTCACCAACGACATCGTCGGCCCTGCCCTGCTCGGCGGCCTGGTGCTGATCGTCATGCTGATCGGCTTCACGGTGATGCAGCATGCCTTTGCGGGCGGCGGCTCCGGGCAAGGCATCGTCACCGACGTCGAGCGGCGCGCGCTGGCGCTCACCGGCGCGGGCGACCTGATCTGGGACTGGGACGTCTCCGCCGACAAGGTGTTCACCAGCGCCGAGACCGAAAGCATGCTGGGGCTGCGCCGCGGCACGCTGGAAGGTCCCGCCGCCAAATGGCTCGAGGTTCTGCATCCGCTGGATCAGGACCGCTTCCGCGCGGCGCTCGACAGCGTGCTCGACCAGCGCCGCGGCCGCCTGGTGCAGGATTTCCGCCTGCGGACGCCGGACGGCCACTTCATGTGGTTCTCGCTGAAGGCGCGCCCCGTGGTCGGCTCCGACGGCGAAGTCGCGCGCGTGATCGGCACGCTGTCCGACGTCACCGAGTTGAAGAACGCCGAAGAGCGGATGCTGCATGAACTCGGTGCATGACAACCTGACCGGCCTGCCGAACCGAAAACTGTTCATCGACCGTATCAACGCGCTGGCGCTGCTGTCGAAGACCATGCCGACGCTGCGGCCGACGGTGATGGTGATCGACCTCGACCGCTTCAAGCAGGTCAACGACTTCGTCGGCATCGCGGTCGGCGACTCGATCCTGCTGACGCTGGCGCGGCGGCTGACGCGCATCCTGAAACCGCAGGACACGCTGGCGCGGCTCGCCGGCGACCAGTTCGGCCTGATCCTGATGTCGGAGGCGGACGCGGTGAAGATCACCGCGCTGGCCGAGACCATTCGCAAGACCATCCGCGCGCCGATCGCCTTCAACGACCGCGAGATCTTCCTCACAGCCTCGATCGGCCTTGCGCTCGCCGATCCGACCTCACAGGTCTCCGACGAGATCATCAAGGACGCCGAGCTTGCGATGTATCACTCCAAGCGCATCGGCGGCGACCGCATCGACGTGTACAAGCCGGCCATGCGGGCCCGCAAGCAGGACCGGCTGACGATCGAATCCGAGCTGCGCCGCGCGCTGGAGCGCGAGGAGATCACCATTCTCTATCAGCCGATCGTGCGGCTGGAGGACCGGTCCGTCGCCGGCTTCGAGGCGCTGGCGCGCTGGGATCATCCAAAACTCGGCCGCATGGGCCCGTCTGAGTTCATCAGCATCGCCGAAGAGACCGGCCTGATCGTCGACCTCGGCCTGTTCGTGATGGACCGCACCGCGCGGCAGCTGGCGCTGTGGCAACAGTCGCTGCGTCAGCGCAACTCGATCTTTGCCAGCGTCAACGTCTCGTCGCGGCAGTTGCTGCGGCACGACCTGATCCACGACCTGCGCACCGTGCTGTCACGCACCGGCGTCGCCCGCGGCACGCTGAAGCTGGAGTTGACGGAATCGCTGGTGATGGAGAATCCGGAGCATGCCGCGCAGATGCTGCACCGGATCCGCGAGCTCGGCGCAGGCCTCTCGCTGGATGACTTCGGCACCGGACATTCCTCGCTCGCCTACCTGCAGCGCTTCCCGTTCGACACCATCAAGATCGACCAGTCGTTTGTGCGCACCACCAACCGCGGAACGCGGCCGGTGCTGCTGAAATCCATCGTCGCGATGGCGCACGACCTCGGCATGGACGTGGTGGCCGAAGGCGCGGAGTTGGATTCCGATGCGGTCGAGCTCTACCAGCTGGGCTGCGAATACGCGCAAGGCTTTGCCTTCGGCGAGCCGATGAGCCCGGAAGCCGCGCGCCGCATCCTGAGCGAGGAGCGGCTCGAGGCAGCGCAGTAGTCTCACGCCGTCATTCCGGGGCGCGAGCAAAGCTCGCGCACCCGGAACGACAGGTCAGGCGTGCCCCGCCTCGTTCGACAGCATCGCGAGTTCGATGCCGAGCTTCTTCAGCGCGCGTTCGTATTTTCCGTCGACGTCCTTGCCGAACACCAGATCGGGATCCGCCGGACAGTGCAGCCAGCCGTTATGCTGCAATTCGTTCTCGAGCTGGCCCGGGCCCCAGCCGGCGTAGCCAAGCGCCAGGATCGCGCGCTTCGGCCCGGAACCGGTCGCAATCGCCTTCAGGATGTCGAGCGTGGCCGTCAACGAAATGTCGTCATCGATCGGCAGCGTCGAATCCTTGATGAAGAAATCGCTCGAATGCAGCACGAACCCTCGGCCGGTCTCGACCGGTCCGCCACGCAGAACCTTCATCGCCTCGGCGTCCTCGCCAAGCATGATGCGCTCGCCCTTCTTGATGATGTTCAGCTGCATCAAGAGGCCGGGAAAATCGATGCTTCCGGCCGGGCGGTTGACGATGATGCCCATCGCGCCCTCGGAGGAGTGCGCGCACATATAGATGACGGAACGCTGGAAGCGTTCGTCCTCCATCACCGGCATCGCGATCAGCATCTGGCCGTCGAGATACTCGGATTCCTGGTTTTCGGCATCGGACCGCGAGCCGGACTTCTCGCGCGCCGCGGGTCCGGGCTGGCCTAATCCGAAGCCTTTGCGCGACTCTTTCATCGAGAGGCCACCTTCGCTTTTCTGCCCTATCCTGATATTGGGATGGCAGGGTGTCAATCAAGGCCGCTACCGCCTATCACAAGCAATTCAGTGGCCCCCTCGAGGCCCGATCGGTAAACGCAACAAATGGCTGCAATGCTTCGACCACACGCGTTCATTGCATTCATCGCGCTCGTATGGATCGGCGCCGATGCAGGCACCGCCCGCGCGCAGGACGCCTCGGCCTGGGTCAAGGACGCGCATTCCTCGCTGCGGCTGCTGGCCGGCTCCCGCACCGGCTCGGTGCTGGTGGGCGGCATCGAAATCCAGCTGCAGCCGGGATGGAAGACATATTGGCGCGCGCCGGGCGATTCCGGGGTTCCGCCGCGCTTCGATTTCTCGAAATCGACGAACGTCGAAAGTGTGACGCCGCTCTATCCCGCGCCGAAAAAGTTCGATGATGGCGCAGGCGGCGTCAGCTACGGCTATCATAAGCACGTCATTTTCCCGCTCCGCATCGTGCCGAAGAATCCGAACGAACCGGTGCAGCTGCGCGCCGCGATCAGCTACGCGGTCTGCGAAAAGCTCTGCCTGCCGGTCGAGGCCGAGGCCGAGCTCGCCTTCACCAGTGCGGCCAGCGCGCTGGACAGCCTGGTGGCCGGCGCACTCAACAAGGTGCCGAAGCCGGTCGGCACCGCGGAGGCAACGCCGATTGCGTTGAAATCCTTCAGGCGCATTGGCGACCGTGTCGTCGTCGACATCGCCGCGCAGAATTCGACCGGGCTCGAGCTTTACGCCGAAGGCCCCACGCCGGAGTGGTCTCTGCCGGTGCCAAAGCGGATAGACGGCGACGAGAAGGACATCACCCGCTTCGAATTCCAGCTCGACGGCCTGCCGGCGAAGGCACGGCCGGAAGGGGCGCAGTTGAAACTGACCGTTGTTGGCGCGGACGGCGCCTTCGAATACAACATCAGGCTGAATTGACCGGCACTCAGAGGCCGTATGAACAGCCTCGATGCACAATTTGTGACAGTAGCTTCAGGGAGCATGACATGACGATCAAGGTTGGCGACAAGATTCCGGAGAGCAAGTTCCGTGTGATGGGTGGGGAAGGCCCGGCCTGGAAAAGCACCGACGAGGTATTCAAGGGCAAGAAGGTCGCGCTGTTCGCCGTTCCCGGCGCTTTCACCGGCACCTGCCACAAGATGCACATGCCGAGCATCACGCTGAACGCCAACGCCATCAAGGCGAAGGGCATCGACACCATCGCGGTCACATCGGTGAACGATGTGTTCGTGATGCAGGCCTGGAAGCGCGACACCGACGGCAAGGACCAGGTGGAATTTCTCGCCGACGGCAGCGCCGATTTCGCCAAGGCGGTTGGCCTCGACGCCGACTTCTCCGCAGGCGGCATGGGCGTCCGCTCGCGCCGCTACTCGATGCTGGTCGAGGACGGCGTGGTGAAGAAGCTGAACATCGAGGAGAAGCCGGGCACGGTGGAAGTCTCCGGCGGCGACACGCTGCTCGGCCAGCTTTGAAGTCATTCCGGGGCGCCGCGAAGCGGCGAGCCCGGAATCCCGAGCTGATTTGGCTCTGCAATCAATAATCGCGCGATTCCGGATCGGCGCTTTGCGCCGTCCGGAATGACGCGAGCGACACGCATCTATCCCGCGCGCCGCACCTCTCCCCGTCTCTTCTCAATCTCCGCATCGATCCGCGCCGCCAGCGCGTCGCTGACATTCGTCATCGGCAGCCGCACTTCCGGGCTGTCGATCAATCCGGTGCGCCAGAGCCAGTGCTTGATCGGCGCCGGGCTCGGCTCGGCGAACAGAAGCCGCGGCAGGTCGACCAGCGCCCGCCAATTGGCCAGCGCACCTGTGTGATCGCCGTCCAGCATCGCCTTGCGGATCGCGATAAACGCCTGTGTCTCGACATGCGCGGCCGCCAGAATGCCGCCATCGGCGCCCTGCGTCAGCGCGTTGTGAAACAGCGCATCCTCCCCGGTCAGCACCGCGAAGCCATCCGGTCGGTCCCGCAAGAGATCGAACGACTGCGCCGGATCCGCCGAGCAATCCTTGACGCCGACGATGTTTGGAAGCTCCGCAAGCCGCAGCATCTGCTCGTTGCCAAGATTGACGCCGGTTCGATACGGGATGTTGTAGATCATGATCGACTTTGCCGTGCTGTCGGCCAGCGCTGAAAAATGCCGGTAGAGACCAAGCTGCGACGGCCGGGTGTAGTAAGGGCACACGATCAAATAGCCGTCGACCGGCCAGGCGGAGGTGCGCGCCAGCGCCTTGGTGACCTTGCGCGTGTCGCTGCCTGATAATCCAAGATAGAGCCGCACGGGCCGCCCCGCCGTGTCGATCTCGCCGCGGCAAATATCCACGAAGCGCTCGATTTCATCGTCGTCGATCGTGAGCCCCTCGCCTGTCGTCGCGGCGAGGATGAACCCGTCGACCGCGGCGACGTAATGCCGGGCAAGCCGCCGCGCGGATACCTCGTCGAACGCGCCGTCCTTGAACGGCGTTATCAGCGGCAGCCAGACGCCTTGCGGAATTGAGCTTGAAGTCTGCATCGAAGTGTCTCCTGTTTGGCCGGAGACGGAGCAGCAAGAAAAAACCCCGTCGAAACCGGCGGGGTCCTGAACTGATCCTGCTGCGTAAAAGCTTACGACGCGCAAAGATCCGCGGCCCCGGGATGGGGCGATTTTTTCGAAACGGCGCGGAAGCAGCAGATCATGCGCAGAGGTGTACCACCAAGGGGAATGCCGTCAAGCGATCAGCGCTTCTGGCGGTTTTCCTTCAACCCGTCCCGCGCCAGTTGATCGGCGCGCTCGTTCTCGGCGTGGCCGGCATGGCCCTTGACCCAGTGCCAGCGCACGTTGTGCGCCTTCAGCGCCGCATCGAGCCTCTGCCAGAGATCGACGTTCTTCACCGGCTTCTTGTCGGCGGTCTTCCAGCCGTTGCGCTTCCAGCCGTGGATCCAGCTGGTGATTCCGTTGCGCACATACTGGCTGTCGGTATGGATGTCGGCCTGGACGGGCTTCTTCATCGCCTCCAGCGCCGAGATCGCCGCCAGAAGCTCCATGCGGTTGTTGGTGGTGTTCGCCTCGCCGCCCTTCAATTCCTTTTCCACGTCGCCGAATTTCAGGATCGCGCCCCAGCCGCCCGGCCCGGGATTGCCCGAGCAGGCGCCGTCGGTGTGGATGATCACATGCGGCAGGCCGGACTTGTCGTTCACGCGGCGTAACCCGATTGCGCCAAACCGTAGTCGCGCACGCTTGCGACGGTTTGATGGAAGCGCAGCTTGCGCACATATTCGAGCGGATCTTTCGGCCGCACCAGCGCGCCGGGCGGAACGTGCAGCCAGTCCACCAGCCGCGTCAGCAGGAAGCGCATCGCCGATCCTCGCGCCAGCAGCGGCAGCGCATCTTGCTCCTCGAGCGACAGCGGCCGCTCGCGCGTATAGGCGTTCAGCAGCGCCCGCGCCTTGGTGACGTTGAAGGAGGCGTCCGGCTCAAAGCACCAGGCGTTGAGGCAGATCGCCACGTCGAAGCTAAGGATGTCGTTGCAGGAGAAAGGGAAGTCGATCAGGCCGGACAGCTTGTCGCCGAGGAAGAACACGTTGTCCGGAAACAGATCCGCGTGGATGACGCCTTCGGGCAGATCCTTCGGCCAGCTGCGCTCGAGATGATCGAGCTCCCGGCCCAGAAACTCGTAGAGCCCGTGCTGCACCTCGTTGGCGCGCAGTGCCGTCTGCTTGAACAGCGGCCGCCAGCCGCCGACCGACAGGGGGTTCTTCCGCACAAGCGGAAAGTCGGCGCCTGCGAGATGCATCTTCGCCAGCGCCTGGCCGACGCTCGCGCAATGGGTTGCGTTCGGCCGGCGCGGCCACATGCCCTCGAGGAAGTTGATGACCGCGGCCGGACGCCCCGCCAGCATCGCATAGACCTCGCCGTTACGGTTCTGCGCCGGCTGCGGGCAGTTCACGCCGCGCGCAGCCAGGTGCGCCATCAGCGACAGGAAGTAAGGCAGGTCGTCCGCGGCCACACGCTTTTCATAGAGCGTGAGGATGAACGCGCCCTTGGACGTGTGGACCAGGAAGTTGGAGTTCTCGACGCCTTCGGCGATGCCCTTGTAGGAGAGCAGGTCGCCGATCTCGTAGTCTTTCAGGAACTCCGCAAGCTCGTCGGCGGAGACATCGGTATAGACCGCCATCGGGCGGTCCTATTCTGCGGCGGTGGCAGGCCGCAGCGGCCGCGGCAGCGGGAAGAAGATGCCGTCTTCCGAGGCCGCCGACACCGAATCCACGTGCAGCGTGTATTTCTCCGCGAACGCGTCCAGGATCTCCTCGACCAGCACCTCCGGCGCCGACGCGCCTGCGGTGATGCCGAGCCGGGTGACGCCCTGGAACATCGACCAGTCGAGATCGGCGGCGCCGTTCACCAGCACCGCGCGCGGGCAGCCTTCGTGCTCGGCCACTTCGCGCAGGCGCTGCGAGTTCGACGAGTTCGGCGAACCGACCACGATCATCGCATCGACCACGGGAGCCACCTTCTTCACCGCAAGCTGGCGGTTGGTGGTGGCGTAGCAGATGTCTTCCTTGTGCGGGCCGATGATCTCGGGGAAGCGCGCCTTCAAGGTGGCAACGATCGCCGCCGTGTCGTCGATCGACAGCGTGGTCTGGGTGACGAAGGCGAGCTTTGAAGCGTTCTTCGGCTCAAACTTCTTCGCCTGCTCGACGGTCTCGATCAGGATCACCGCGCCGGCCGGCAGCTGGCCGAGCGTGCCGACGACCTCCGGGTGACCGGCATGGCCGATCATCGCGATCTCGCGGCCGCGCTTGAAATGGATTTCCGCCTCGCGGTGGACCTTCGTCACCAGCGGACAGGTTGCGTCGAGCGCGAAGAAATTGCGGCGCTCGGCTTCCGCCGGGATCGACTTCGGCACGCCATGCGCCGAGAACACCACCGGCGCGTCGGTATCGGGAATCTCGTCCAGCTCCTCGACGAAGATTGCGCCCTTGGTGCGCAGGCTCTCCACCACGTGGCGGTTGTGGACGATCTCGTGCCGGACATAGACCGGCGGGCCATAGAGCTTCAGCGCCCGTTCCACCGTGTCGATGGCGCGGACCACGCCCGCGCAAAAGCCGCGGGGGGAACAAAGAACGATATGGAGCTCAGGCTTGCTAGCCGTCATGGTGATCTCTGAGGCCATTTCGGCGGTCCGAAACGGACGGTTTTGGCCCCTTCCACCGGGTATTTTTCAGCTGAATCGGCGGTCAGCGGCATGCGGACAAGGAATTGGCCCTCATGGGTCTGGAAGTCAAGCGCGGCGGTTCAAGGGCCGCCGGATTTGGTACGTAAACCATTGCGTGATCGCGTAAACCATTGCGTGAACACCCCGAAAACGCCTATATAGGGCGCAATTCCCGTCATCTGCGATGACCCGGCTTCGCCTCCAACAGGCGGGCGAAGCACAAAGGAGATTTGCCCGTGAGCAACGCCCCTCTCATGCCCAAGGCGACCGCCGTGTGGCTGGTCGACAACACCGCGCTTTCGTTCGATCAGGTGGCCGATTTCTGCAAGATGCACCCGCTCGAGGTGCGCGCGATCGCCGATGGCGATGCCGCCCAGGGCATCAAGGGTTCCGACCCGATTTCGAACGGACAGTTAACGCGCGAGGAGATCGCCCGCGGCGAGGCGAGTTCGGAATACCGGCTGAAGCTCAGCGAAGCAAAAGTTCGCCTGCCCGAGCCCAAGCGCAAGAAAGGTCCGCGCTACACGCCGGTATCGCGCCGGCACGAGCGGCCAAGCGCGATCCTCTGGCTGGTGCGCAACCACCCGGAATTGAAGGACGCGCAGATCATGCGCCTCGTCGGCACCACCAAGACGACGATCGCCTCGATCCGAGATCGCACCCACTGGAACACCGCGCAGCTGACGCCGATGGATCCGGTGACGCTCGGCCTGTGCTCGCAGATCGACCTCGACTTCGAGGTGCAGCGCGCGGCGAAGGAAAAGCCCGCGCAGGTCGCCTACGGCGGCGCGACGCTGCTGCCGGCCTCGGAGACGACGAAGAAGATCGAGGACGAAGCGCCGACCCAGCCGACGAAGTCTTCGGAAGAGACCGACGACGCGGCGGTGTTCGCAAAGCTCAAGCAGCTCGGCGGCGGCAAGCGCGACGAGGAATGAGACATCGGTTATTTCGGTCCGCGAAGCGCGAACCCAGAATGACCGCAAGAAAAATGCGCCGCATCGCTGCGGCGCATTTTTCTTTCAGATTGTAACGCTCAGTAGCCGAGCGGATTGGTGTCCACTGCGACCCACTTGCCCTTCTTCACCTGCGCGAGGAACGAACTCGTTCGACCCCTGTGCTTCTCCTTGGTGAAGCCCATGGGCGGTGAGCCGAAGACGTCCTTGTAGTCCTTGATCTTCTCAAGCCCGCCGACGAAGCTGTCGACGGTGAGATCCTTGCCGGCGTTGGCGAGGCCGGCAATCGTGACCTGTGCCGCGGTATAGCCGATCTGCGCAGCAAAGTTGGGCGCGTGACCGTACTTCTTCTTGAAGTTGTCTGCGAACGCCTTCACCTCGGGACGTGGATCGTCGGCTGCGACGAACAGCACGGGCGTCATTGTGTAGACGCCTTCGGTCACGCCACCGGCGACCTCCGCGACCGCGAAGTCATAGATGGCCGCCTGGCCGAGCATGTCGACATCCCAGCCGACCTTGCGCGCTGCAGACACGAACTGGAGCGTATCTCGCACGATCGTGCCGAGCACGATCAAGTCGCACTTGGCGTCGCGCAGCTTGGCGACCGCCGCGCTGAAGTCGGTATCAGTCGGTTTGTGCAGCGTTTCGGCGACAAGGGTCGCATTTCATCGCCTTCAACTGGTCGCGCACGCCGTCCATGACGTCGCGGCCGAAGTCGGTGTCCTGCGAAGCGGCACAGACGGCCTTCTTGCCCTTGCCCGACGAAATATTTGAGGCCCGAGCGGATCTGGTCGTAGTAAGACGACGCGAGGCCGAACTTCAGCTTGTGCAACGGCTGTACATCGAGCGCGCCGACGTCAGCGGAAACACGTTCGGAACATTCTTCTCGATCTGGGTCGGGAGCGTCGCGTTGTTCATCGGCGTGCCGCCGTTCGCGAGCATCAGGAATACGTTGTCGCGATTGAGCAGTTTGTTCACCGCCTGCACGTGCCGCGGCACCTGATACTGGCTGTCCTCGACAATGTACTTGATCATGCGGCCATTGATGCCGCCCTTGGCATTCTGCTCCTCGAAGGCCATGCGGATGGCGTTGGTGTTGTTAACGCCCCACTCTACCGTGACGCCCGACAGATCCGTGCTGGTGCCGATGACGATTTCCTTGTCGGTGACGCCTGCGGCAAACGCGGGCATGGCAAGAACGACCGCTGCGGCCGTAGTCAGTAGCAACTTTCGCATCCGTACGTCTCCCTTCGCCGTTGTGTTATTGGCTCGATGCCGTTGCTGGAGATCCGGCGGCGATCGGGTCTCTCAGGACATTCCTTCGATCAATTCACGGTATTTCTCGCTGACGAATCGGCGACGCAGCTTCATCATCGGCGTCAGTTCCGGATCTTCCGGCTCGAGCCTCTGCTCGATCAGGCGGAAGGACCGAATGGGTTCTGTGAACATAGCGTTCACCCGGCCAATTTCGACTCCGATCAGATCGCGCACCGCATCGCTGCGCACGAGACCGGCGAAGCCGGCAAATGCGATCCTCTTGTTCTGGGCCCAACGCTCGACGTTTTCATGGTCGATGACGATGAGCGCGCCGAGACCGTCCGTGCCTGCAACGACAAGCGCGTCGGCGACATAGGGACTGAATTTCAGTTCAGCTTCGAGCTCCGATGGCGAGATGCTAGCCCCGGACCGCACCGTGATCAAATCCTCGGCGCGTCCGGTAATGCGCATCACCCCATCTTCGATGCGTGCGGTATCGCCGGTGGGAAACCAGCCGCCGTTCGTCGATCGCTCCGGATGGCCGGCCGAGCGCCAATAGCCGGTGAAAATGTTTTCGTCGCGCACGAGCAGTTCGCCGGTCGGCGAAATCTTCAATTCGCCGCCGGAAACGACCTGCCTGGTCTTGCCGCGCTGCGCGGGGTCGGCCTGCGTCGCCATCGTCAGGCCGGCAGCCTCGCTCAAGCCATAGAATTCCACGAGATCGATGCCGAGCGCGCGATACCAACGGATCAGTGCGGGGGATACTGGCGCGCCGCCAATGCAACCGATCCGGACCCGATCCAGCCCGAAGCGCCGGCGGACATTGCGCAGGATCAGCCAGGCCCCGAAGCCGCCGCCGATCGCCCAATTGAACAGGGCGCGCTGCAGAAAGGTCGCCTCCGTCGCGGCGACGGTAATCGCGGCGTAGAACTGTTCCCAGACGCGCGGCGGCGCAAAGAACACGCTCGGCATCACCTCGCGCAGATTCTCGCCGACGCTGTCGGCGCTCTCGACGTAGTTGCTGACCGTGCGCGTATAGAGCGCCTGGTAAATTCCGAGCACGCGTTCCATGAAATGGGGCATCGGCAGGAAGGCGAGGCGCTCGTCGCCGGGGTGCTGGCCGAATAGCGATGCCGTCTTGGCCGTTTGCGCCAGCACGGTGCGGTGGCTGAGCAGCACGCCCTTCGAGGGTCCCGAAGTGCCGGCCGTGAAGATCAAGGCCGCGCCCTGCGCGCCATCAAGCGCCGCGAGCATCGCCGTCCACTCGCCCGGTTGCGATGCATCGTAGACCTCGCCGCGCCCAAGGAACGCCTGGAAGCTGTCGCACATCGGGTCGCTGAAGTCGCGCAGACCCCTGGCATCGTAGATGACGATCTTTTCAAGCGCCGGGCAGCCAGCTCTGACATCGAGAACCGTATCGAGCTGCTCTTCGCTGCCGACGAACACGATCCGGCAACCGCACGCATTCAGCGTTGCTTGCACCTGCTCCGGCGCATCGGTGGTGTAGAGGCCCGCCGAGATACCGCCGGCGCTCAGGATGCCAAGGTCTGTCACCACCCACGCCGGGCTCGTCGGCGCGAACACGCAGGCAACCTCGCCTGGCCTGAAGCCAAACTCCCTTAGCGCCATCGCGGCTTGGCGGATGGTCTTGCCGAGATCGCTCCACGTCGTCGTTTTCCAGATGCCCCGATCCTTCTTGCGAATAATCGTCTCGGCCCGATGCGCTTCGATCTGCGCAAACACCATCGCAGGAATCGTCGCCGCGATATCCGCCACCGGCTGCTGGATTTCGTTCAGCTGCGCCACAGCTTCTTCCTCTTCCACCGCCGCGCGCCGCGAACGCCCGCATCCTTCTGGCCGAGATAGAATTCGCGGATGTCCTCCCGTTCAAGTAGCGCCCTGCATTCGTCCTGCAGGACGATGCGGCCGACCTCGAGGATGTAGCCATAGTCGGCCGTCTTCAGCGCAATGTGGGCGTTCTGCTCGACCAGCAGGATGGAAACGCCCTGCTCCTGATTGATGCGCCGAATGATGCTGAAGATCTGCGTCACCAGGATCGGCGACAGGCCAAGCGACGGCTCGTCGAGCAGCAGCAGTTTCGGCCGGCCCATCAGCGCCCGGCTGATCGCCAGCATCTGCTGCTCTCCGCCCGACAAGAGCCCTGCGCGCTGGCTGGAGCGCTCGCGCAGGACCGGGAAGTAGCCGAAGCAGACCTCCATGTCCTTGGCGATGCCGTCGCTGTCGCGGCGCGTAAAGGCGCCCATCACCAGGTTTTCCTGTACCGTGAGGAACGGAAAGATCTCACGACCCTCCGGCACGTGACACATGCCGCGCCGCATCACGAGATCAGGCGCCATGTGCGCGATGTCCTTGCCCTCGAAGGACACATTGCCGCGCTCGGGATCCATCAGACCGGAGACAGTGCGCAGGATCGTCGTCTTGCCGGCCCCGTTGGCGCCGAGCACGGCGACGATGCGGCCGCGCGGCACGTCGAGGCTGACGCTACGGATCGCCTGGATCGGACCGTAGTAAGTCTCGATGTTGCTGACGCGCAGGATCGGGTCGGCGGTCTGGCTCATGCCTCGCCTCCGATATACGCGCGCACGACTTCCGGATGCGTCTGCACCTCGCCCGGGCTGCCGAGCGCGATGACGCGGCCGTAGTTCAGCGCCATGACGCGGTCGGAGACGGCGCTCACCAGCTTCATGTCGTGCTCGACCATGATCACGGTGATGCCAAGGTCCTTCTTGATGTCCTCGATCCAGAACGCCATGCCTTCGGTCTCTTCAACGTTCAAACCGGAGGACGGCTCATCCAGCAGCAAGAGTCTTGGCTCGACACACAACGCGCGGCCGAGCTCGACCACCTTGCGCACGCCATAAGGCAAGTTGGCGATCAGCGTGTTACGATAGCGCTGCAGGTCGAGGAACGCGATGATGTCCTCCACCTTTTCGCGATGCGCGAGCTCTGCGTCGCGCGCGGACGGCAGAAAGGCGAATTGCGACAGCAGGTTCGTCTTCACATGACAGTGCCGGCCGATCAGCAGGTTCTGCAGGAGCGTCGCCTGCGCGAACAACTCGATGTTCTGGAACGTGCGGGCGATGCCGAGCGCCGCGATCTCGTGCGGCGGCACTTTGGTGATGTTCTGGCCGTCGAAGACGAGTTCGCCCGAAGTTGGGTTGTAGATACGGCTGATCAGGTTGAAGATCGTCGTTTTGCCGGCGCCGTTCGGGCCGATGATCGAGAACACCTCGCCCCTGTCCACGTCGAACGTGACCGCATCGACCGCCTTGATGCCGCCGAACTGGATGGCAATGTCCTTGGCCGCAAACAGGCTCATCGCAATCGCTCCGATCGCGCGTAGGCCTTCTGCCGCCGCATGCTGCTGCGCCGGTGCAGCGGAAAGCCCTTGAAGTAGGCCTTGATCTTGAGCCAGCGGCCATACATGCCGAGCGGCTCGAACAGGATGACGAGCACCAGCACCAGGCCGAACAGCGACGGTTCGAGGCCGGGCATGCGGCCGATACCGAACGGCAGATCGTCGCGCACGATGGCGATGACCTGCGGCAACAGCCGCACGAACATGGCGCCGAAGATCGCGCCATGCAGCGAGCCGAGCCCGCCAACGAAGATGATGGTGACGAACTGGATCGACAGCAGGATGTCGAAGGAGTTTGGCGCCAGGAAGCGCACGTAGTGGGCGAACAGGGCGCCGGCAAGCCCGGTGATCCCGGAGGAGATGGCAAACGAGATCGTCTTGTAGAGCGAAAGGTTGATGCCCATGCTCTGCGCCGAGATTTCGCTGTCGCGAATGGCGACCATGGCGCGGCCGACCGGCGAGCGCAGGATGTTGATGGCCAGCCAGATCACGACGATCAGCACCACCAGCGACAAGTAGTAGATGCCGGTCGTACCTTCGATGGCGAAGCCGAAGATCGACGGCGTCGGCACAAGGAAACCGTCAAAGCCGCCGGTCACTGAAGTCCATTTCTGGAAGACGGTGCCGATGATCGAGCCGAAGGCGAGCGTTGCGATTGCAAGGTAGAAGCCCGTCATCCGCATCGTCGGGACCGCCAGCAGCACGCCGAACAACGCGGAGACGATGCCGGCGAGCGGCAGCGTGATGATGAATGGCACGCCTTTGGTCATCAGCACGGAGTTGGTGTAGGCGCCGATGCCGAGAAACGCAGCCTGCCCGAGATTGACAAGCCCGGTGTAGCCGGTGAGCAGCATCAAGCCGACCCCGGCGATGGCGAAGATGAAGACGCCTCCGAGTTCGCCGACGTAAAACTCTCCCAACACTGCGGGCACGCACACCAACGCCACGATCAGGAGGGCGTACCAGAACACCGTATTGCGGTCGGCGAAGAGCGAGAGGTCCTGGGTGTAGCTCGTCTTCAGCGACTGATGCATGGTCAGACCTTCTTGCGCTGGGTTTCGGCGAAGAGGCCCTGCGGACGCACGATCAGGACCAGAAGAAGCACGATGTTCGAGGTCACTTCCTGGAAGCCGGCGGGCAGGTAGTAGCCCGACAGCTGCTCGACGATGCCGATGATGACGCCGCCGACCAGGGCGCCCGGAATGCTGCCGAAGCCGCCGAGCACCGCGGCCGCGAACGCCTTGAAGCCCAGAAAGCCCATGTTCACGTCGAGCACCGTGCTTGGCGCGAGCAGAATGCCGGCGACGGCGGAGGCCGCGGCGCTGATGCCCCAGATCAGCGAGAAGATGGTACGGACCGGAATGCCCATGCAGTAGGCGGCAAGCTGGTTCTGCGAGGCCGCCTGCATGGCGATGCCAAGGCGCGTCTTGCTGAAGAAGAGGTAGAGCACCGTGCAGAGGATGACCGTGCCGATGACGATCGACAGGCTGTCCTGGCCGATAACCATGCCACCGATGTTCTCGACCTTGTTGGTGAAGGGCGTCACGAAGGTGACGGAGCCGTAGCCGAAGGTGACGCCGGCGGCCGCGCGGAAGATGAAACCGAGGCCCAGCGTCAACATGATCACCGCAAATTGCGGTTGCCCGATCACGCGACGCAGCACGACTGAATCGAGGAGAAAACCAAAGACGGCCATGACGGCGATGGCGACCGCTGCGCCGGCCCAGTAGTTCAAGCCCATCCCGGCGATCATGCTGAAGGCGGCGAAGCCGCCCAGCATCATCAGGTCGCCCTGGGCGAAATTGATCATTTCGGTGGCTTTGTAGATCAGCACAAAGCCAAGTGCGATCACGCCATAGATGCAGCCACCGGCGGCGCCATTGATGACGAGCTGCAACAGGCGCGCTGCGTCTTCCACGGTACGCGTCTCCCCACTGCCGCCGCATTGAAGAGACGATTTGTGGACCGCTCTTTGTGGCGCTTCGTTCTTTGATGAAAATGATGGCTGCGGTTTCGAAGTCCGTCAATTGATTTTCGACCGATGCCGCGGGCAGCAGCACTGTCGGAACGTCTTGACGACGACGGTGACCTTCCGGGCACGTCCGACAATGACGGCGAATTTGTGATGCCCTTGCTTGACTCTCTTGGTCGCCTGCCAGCGCTTGCGCTGCGACTGCAAATTAAATTATATCCATCATATAATGGTGGCCGTCATCCAGTCGCTTGAGGCAAAATCGCATGACCGTGATCGAGCAGTCCCGCATCCCGACGCCGGAGCAAGCGGCGCATCTGTTTCTGACGCCGGATCGCGCCAAAGCGCGGCTGCCGCAGCTGCGGCCGCCCGGCGCGCGCGCTCTAAGCATTCCATTTGGTGATGGCGCGCTCGCCGCCTTCGAATGGGGCGAAGGCTTGCCGGTCCTGCTGGTGCACGGCTGGGAAGGATCGCATGCCGACATGGACGGTTTCGTCGCGCCGCTCGTGGCCGCCGGCTTTCGCGCAGTCGCCATGGACCTGCCCGGCCACGGCGTCTCGACCGGCACGCTGGCACCGATCCCGCTGATGGCGAAGGCCGTTCGCGCCGTCGCCGATGCGATCGGCGGCGCGCACGGACTGATCGCGCATTCGATCGGCTGTGCGGCGTCGATGACGGCGCTGGCACGCGGCCTCGCTGCCAGGCCGCGTCGTGCTTCTCGCCTCGCCGACGAACTATCGCGCGCAGGCGGAAATCGTCGCGCGCTTCATGGGCTTGAAGGGCGAGGCGCGCGAAAGATGCTCACGTCCGCCAACCGGCTCGGCGCCGAGCTCGAGCAAATCGACTTCGCGTCGATGGCGCCATCAATGCGTGCGCCGGCGCTCCTCATGCATTCTGCGGACGACACCGTGTGCCCGATCGCGCCCGCGCGCGAGGCAGCAAAGCTCTGGCACGGCGCGACGTTCAAGCAGCTGGACGGCCTCGGTCACATGCGCCTGCTTGGCGATGCGACCGTGATCGCCGACGCCGTGGCGTTCATCAGCGAGCCGCTCCGCAGACTCTAGGCGTGGCGGCGCTCCAGATAGGCAGCGAAGGCAGACGCGCCGAAGGCAACGAGCCAGATGTATTGCACGATACGCATGGCCGATGAAGCTACCACCGCTCCGCAATCAGGAAGACGATCGCAGCAAAGGCCGGCGCGCCGAGCGCCTCCCAATCGCGCCGAGGCACAGCCGCCATCAGCCACAAGATCAGATTGAAGACGGAAATCAGCGCGAGGTGAAGGGCAAACAGCGCAATGACGTCGGGCGCGCCCGGATAGCGGCCATAGAGGCCCGTCGATAGCGGCAGCGCCACGATCGACAGAAGGAAAATCAGGTTGCCGACGACCGCGAGCCGCGTGCCCTCCGGTTCGTAGACCAGGCGGCGCTGATGGCTGAACCAGAACAGCCCGGCAATGATGAAGCCGAGCAACAGGGCCAGCAGCGGCGACTCATAGGTCGCCCAGATCGCCGCCCAGTCCGGATTGTCGGTCGACAGCTGCCGTCGTGGAATGTCATAGGCGAGCAGCGTCATCGCCACGCCAAAAATCGTGTTGCTCAGCGCCTCGAAGCGCCGCATCTCGAACCCGGTGTCCTGTCCCGGCATGGTTCGTCCGCCTCTGGGTAGCTGGTCCGTCCGGCCTCAATCTACGCGTCATTCCGGGTCGCGAGCAAAGCGAGCGAACCCGGAATCCAGAGATTGTTTAATGCAGGCAAACGGCACCGGGCCAGACCCGAAGACGCCGACTACCGCGCGTTCAGCATGTCCTCGGTGACGCGCCGGTGCGCGCGATCGACCCGGGCCTGGGAGTTCGCCCTGGCGACGTCGCGATCCTTCATGCAGGCCGCATAGCCGTTCGAGCCCGGCGGACCGGCACTCTTCTGGCACAGGGCATCGTCATCCACGGCAGCAGCCTCGACCTGCTCGCGCGCCGTCTGCATGCAGGCCGACAGCGAGAGGCCGACGGCGGTCGCCAGCAGGAACTTGGTGAGAGCGGAGCGCATCTGGCCTCGTGCGGTGATTGTGTGAGCGCGGTTAAGACCACGGATGTGGCGGAGGGATGGCGGACTCTGGACGTTCGGACGCACGCAACCCTATCTCCTCATCCTGAGGAGCCCGGCGCAGCCGGGCGTCTCGAAGGATGTGGCCCGAGCATCTGCGTAACCGCCTCGGCCACATGGTTCGAGACGCCGCGCTTCGCGCGGCTCCTCACCATGAGGGGAAAGGTTGGCGCACGGTGAAGCTCACGTCCCCACGCCCCGCTCCTTCAGCGCGCCGTCGATCTCGTCCATGATCGCGGGATCGTCGATCGTCGCCGGCATGCTCCAGGCTTCGCCGTCGGCGATCTTCTTCATCGTGCCGCGCAGGATTTTGCCGGAGCGCGTCTTCGGCAGGCGGCCCACCGTGATCGCGAGCTTGAAGGCGGCGACCGGGCCGATCTTCTCGCGCACCAGCGCCACCACCTCGCGCTCGATGTCGACAGGCTTCTTCGTCACGCCGGCCTTCAGCACCAGGAAGCCGCACGGCACCTCGCCTTTCAGTTCGTCCTTGATGCCGAGCACGGCGCATTCGGCGACGTCCGGATGCGAGGCCAGCACCTCCTCCATGCCGCCGGTCGACAGCCTGTGGCCCGCGACATTGATAATGTCGTCGGTGCGGCCCATCACCCACACGTAGCCGTCCTCGTCCCGATAGCCGGCGTCGGAGGTCTTGTAGTAGCCGGGAAACTCCGTCAGGTACGCTTCCTTGAAGCGCGCGTCGTTCTTCCACAGCGTCGGCAGGCAGGCGGGCGGCATCGGCAGCTTGATGACGATCGAGCCCATGGTGTTCGGCGCCACAGGTTTTGCCGCCTCGTCCACCACGTCGACCTGATAGCCCGGCATCGGCACCGTCGGCGAGCCGTGCTTCACCGGCAACTGCCCGAGCCCGACCGGATTGCCGGCGATGCACCAGCCGGTCTCGGTCTGCCACCAGTGATCGATCACCGGCACCTTCAGCTGCTGCTCCGCCCATTCCACCGTCGGCGGATCGGCGCGCTCGCCGGCAAGGAACAGCGTGCGGAATTTCGACAGATCGTAATTCTTGATCAGCTTGCCGTCCGGATCCTCTTTCTTGATCGCCCGGAACGCGGTCGGCGCGGTGAACAGCGCGGTCGCCCCGTGCTGCGAGATCACGCGCCAGAACGCGCCGGCGTCCGGCGTGCCGACCGGCTTGCCCTCGTACATGATCGAGGTCGCGCCATGGATCAGCGGGCCGTAGACGATGTAGGAATGCCCGACCACCCAGCCGATGTCGGAGCCGCACCACCACACCTCGCCAGGCTTCACGCCGTAGAGGTTGAACATCGACCATTTCAGCGCGACCAGATGCCCGCCGTTGTCGCGCACGACACCTTTCGGAATGCCCGTGGTGCCTGACGTGTAGAGGATATAGAGCGGATCGGTGGCGGCGACGCCCACGCAGTCGGCGCTCTTCTTCGCCGCGATCGCTTCTGCGCGCAGCTCTGCCCAGTCGTGATCGCGCCCCTCAACCAGCGTGCAGGTCTCCTGCGGCCGCTGCAGCACGATGCAGGCTTGCGGCTTCGCCTTCGACAGATTGATCGCCTCGTCCAGCAGCGGCTTGTATTTGACGATGCGCCCCGGCTCGACACCGCAGCTCGCCGTCAGAACCAGTTTCGGCTCGGCGTCGTCGATGCGCGTGGCAAGCTCCTTCGCCGCAAACCCGCCGAACACCACCGAATGCACCGCGCCGATGCGCGCACAGGCGAGCATGCCGATCACGGCCTCCGGCACCAGCGGCATGTAGATGATGACGCGGTCGCCCTTCGTCACGCCCAAATCCTGCAAGATGGCGGCGAGCGTCTTCACCTCGTCGAGCATTTGCCGGTAGGTGAATTTCGAAACGCTGTTGGTCAGCGGCGAGTCATGGATGAGCGCGACCTGATCGGCGCGGCCGCCGGCAACATGGCGATCGAGCGCGTTGTAGCAGGTGTTGACCACGCGCGCCGGTGAACCAGCGGCCATAGACGCCCTGGGCCGGATCGAAGACCTTGTCCGCGGGCTTGATCCAGTCGATGTCTTTCGCGGCTTCCGCCCAAAAGCCTTCGGGGTCGGCTTTGGCTCGCGCGTAAACCTCGTGGTAACGACTTTTCTCATGGGCGTTCATGGGGTTTCTCCCGCGCGTGTCACATTGTGCGCCTTATTTTCACGCCATTGTCACGGGACCAGCGATCAATTCAAGACCAATCCATTTGATGCCGATCTGAATGCCATGCAACGGTCGCTGATTTTTAGACGTCCGGAACAATCGCCATGAACAGACGACAGCTGTTGCAGTCCGCGGCCGCAATTCCGCTTCTCTCCGGCGCGTTGCACAGAATAGTCATGCCCGCGACCGCTCAACCGGCCGCGAGCTCGGCGCGCTGCGCCGCGTGCGGCCGGCCGATCCGTCCTGGCCGTCCCAGCAGAGCTGGCAGCAACTGAACCGTGACGTGCACGGACGTCTGTTTCAGGTGACCTCGCCGCTTGGCCCCTGCCGGCAGGGCCAGGACGACGCGTGCAACGACGTGCTCAAGCAGCTGAAGAACCCCTATTTCATCGGCGACGAGCCGGGCCTCACCCAGACGCTGGGCTGGCTCGACGCGTGGCGATCGGAGCCGAGCGCCTATGGCGTCGCGGCACGCACGCCCGAGGACGTCGTCGCGGCCGTCAACTTCGCACGCGAGCATCGGCTGCGGCTGGTGATCAAGGGCGGCGGTCACAGCTACCAGGGCACGTCCAGCGCACCGGATTCGCTGCTGATCTGGACTCGCGCGATGAAGGACATCGTCCTGCACGAGGCCTTCGTGGGACAAGGCTGCGAGGGACGACAGGCGGCGCAGCCCGCCGTCAGCATCGGCGCCGGCGCCACCTGGGGCGCGGCCTACGATCGCGTCACCACGCGCGGCGGCCGCTATGTGCAGGGCGGCGGCTGTCTCTCCGTCGGTGTCGCAGGCCTGATCCAGAGCGGCGGCTTCGGCAGCTTCTCCAAAAACTACGGCCTCGCCGCAGCGGCCTTGCTGGAGGCCGAGATCGTCACCGCGGACGGGATGACGCGCATCGCCAATGCCTGCACCAATCCCGACCTGTTCTGGGGCATCAAGGGCGGCGGTGGCGGCAGTCTCGGCGTCGTCACACGGTTGACGCTCAGGACCCGCGAATTGCCGGCGTTCATCGGCGCCGCGTTCATCAGGATCAGGGCGTCGTCCGACACGGCGTTTCGCGCGCTGATCGCACGGACGCTCGCGTTCTACCGTGAGAGCCTGTTCAATCGTCATTGGGGCGAGCAGATCATCTTCGAGCGCGGCAATGCCGTCCGCTTCGGCATGCTGTTCCAGGGCCTCGACCAGCGCGCGGCGGAGCAGACCTTCAAGCCGTTCCTCGACAGCATCAAGGCTTCGCCTCAGGACTATTCCATCGACGATCCCGTGCTGATCGTCGCGCTCCCTGGGCGCAGCGCCTGGGACTACGAGTTCTTCCGAACGAATTCGCCGGGCTTGATGTTGCAGGACGACCGGCCGGGCGCGTCGCCGCAGAATGTGTTCTGGGCGGGAGACCGCGACCAGGCGGGACAATTCATTCACGGCTACAAGTCGGCCTGGCTGCCGGCGCAGCTGTTGCAGGACGATCGGCGCCAGCAGCTTGCCGATGCGCTGTTCGCGTGCAGCCGCCACTGGCAGGTCTCCCTCCACATGAACAAGGGTTTGGCAGGCGCGCCGGCGGAAGAGATCGAAGCCGCGCGCAACACCGCGACCAATCCGAAGATGCTCGACGCCTTCGCGCTGGCGATCGTCGCCTCGGAAAGCTCGCCCGCGATTGCCCGATTGCTGGGCCGCGAGCCAAACTGGCCGATGGCCCGTGAACGCGCCGAGGCCGTGGCCAAGGCCATGGACGAGCTGCTGAAGGTCGCACCCGATCCGGGCTCGTACGTTTCCGAGAGCGACTTCTTCGAACGCGACTGGCAGCGCGCCTTCTGGGGCGACAACTATCCAAAGCTCGCCGAGGTGAAGAAGAAGTACGACCCCGACGGACTGTTCTTCGTTCACCACGGCGTCGGCAGCGAGGACTGGAGCGCCGACGGATTTGTGCGGGTGCGGTAGCTCGCTCGCGCCCCGGAATGACAACTACTTCGCCGGCACCGGCATCATCGCGCCGAGGCGTTCGATCTCCAGCGCCAGCGCCTTGTGGTTGGCGCTTGCGACTTCGTGCGACGGATCGAGCCGCAGCACCGCTGCATAGTCGGCGAGCGCACGCCGGCGGTCGGTCCTGGCGCGATAGAGTTCTGCGCGCGCAATCAGCGCTCCGATATTCCTGGGTTCGAGCCGGATCGCGCCGGTGAAATCGCGGATTGCAGCATCCGCGTCGCCGCGTGCGCGCTGCAGTTCGGCGCGCTTGAAGAAGGCTCGCGCATTGTCCGGCCATCGCTCCACGACATTGTCGAGGTCCTCGATCGCAAACCTCAGGCGCCCCTGGCGGACAAACGCCTCGGCGCGCGCAAGGAAGATGGCCGGCAGCCTCGCCTCCGCTGTCGCCTTGTCGGAAAGCAACGCGTCGCAGTCCTCGATCACGCGCTCGGGTGCGGCCTCGCTGGCCTCGACGCAATTGGCCCCCTTCGGCGCGATTTGCGCAGCTGCGGGCAACGCCACGACGAGGAGCGCGGCGCCGAGGAGACAGGTCGGCAATTCGCGGTACATCGGTGGAGTGAGTACCACCTCGCGTAGGCCACGTTCCATCCGCATTTCCTGCGCACGATAGCAACCATTTCGGCACTCAAACGAGTGTTTCAGCCCAGCCCTGCACACAGCCACAGGTGCAATCAAGGCATTGTTTTTATTGACATATTTTATGATCTGAACGGCGCCACTCGACAAATTCTCGGATGGCCAGCGCCGCGGGCCCCGAATTCCTATATTCTGGCCCGTGAAAGACGGGCTCATAAGGAAAATGTTAGCTCTGGAACTCGGGATCATTGCGATCCTGATCGTGGTCAATGGCCTGCTCGCGATGTCCGAACTGGCCATCGTATCGTCCCGGCCCGCGCGTCTCGCCGCGCTTGTGGAGAAGGGCGCCTCCGGCTCGCGCCGCGCGCTGACGCTGGCGTCTGACCCCGGCAAATTCCTCTCCACGGTTCAGATCGGCATCACCCTGGTCGGCGTGCTGTCGGGCGCGGTTTCGGGCGCAACGCTCGGCCTGCGGCTGACGAGCTGGCTGGTCGAGATCGGCGTGCCGCAGGGCGCAGCCGACATCATCGGCGTCGGCCTCGTGGTGACGCTGATCACCTATGCCTCGCTGATCGTCGGCGAGCTCGTGCCGAAGCAGATCGCGCTGCGCGACCCCGAAGCCATTGCGCTGAAGGTCGCGCCGGCGATGACGCTGCTGGCCAAAGATTTCCTCGCCGCTCGTGTCCCTGCTCGATCTCTCCGGCAGGGCCCTGCTGTGGCTGCTCGGCCATCGCGGCAAGAAGGAAGAAAAGGTCACCGAGGACGAGATCCGCACGCTGATCGTCGAAGCGGAGAATGCCGGCGTGCTCGAGCCGGGCGAGAAGGAGATGATCGCGGGCGTGATGCGGCTCGGCGACCGGCCGGTCGGCGCGGTGATGACGCCGCGGCGCGACGTCAACATGATCGATCTCACCGACGACTTCGATGCGATCCGCGAAGCATTCGCCGAAAGCCCGCATTCGCGCCTTCCCGCGCATGAAGGCGACCGCGACCATCCGCTCGGCATCGTCCAGGCCAAGGACCTGCTCGACGCCTACATGTCCGGCGGGACGCCCGATGTCCGCGGCCTCGTCCGCCAGGCGCCGGTCATTCCGGAATCGGCGGACGCGCGCGACGTGGTCGCGATCCTGAAGGATTCGCCCGTGCATCATGGGGCTCGTCTACGACGAGTACGGCGCGTTCCAGGGCGTGGTGACGAGCGCCGACATCCTCGAGTTGATCGTCGGCGGCTTCAAGACCGAGGAAGGTCCGGCTGAGCCGGCCGCCGTGCGGCGTGACGACGGCTCGTATCTGATCTCCGGCTGGATGCCGGTGGACGAGTTCGCCGACCTGCTGTCGATTCCGGTGCCGGAAATTCGCAGCTACCACACGGTCGCGGGCTTCGTGCTGCACGATTTCGGCACGCTGCCCGAAGTCGGCGGCAGCTTCGAGCGCGACGGCTGGCGCTTCGAGGTGATGGACATGGACGGCCGGCGCATCGACAAGATTCTCGCCACGCGCCTCGAGCCCGAAGCCGCGCGCCAGGCCCAGCAGCAGGAAGCGACGCTGCGTCATCGCCCGAAGAAGAACGCGCAGGCCAAGTAGCCTTCGCCCCGATGCCTCACGCGGCCATCGTCGGAAAACGATGGCGCTCGTGCAGGAATTCGAGCACCCGCTGGCGGCATTTCAGATAGGTAGCATCAGCTGCCAGCTCAAGCCGCCGCCGCGGCCGCCGCAGCGGCACATGCAGGATCTCACCGATCGTTGCAGCTGGCCCATTCGTCATCATCACGATCCTGTCCGACATCAGCACCGCCTCGTCCACATCGTGGGTGATCATGATGGCGGTGTTGCCGAGCTTTGCGTGGATATCCATCACGGACTCCTGCAGGTTGGCGCGCGTCAATGCATCGAGCGCGCCGAACGGCTCGTCCAGCAGCAGCACCTTCGGCTGCATGGCCAGGGCGCGGGCGATCCCAACCCGCTGCTTCATTCCTCCGGAAATCTCGGACGGTCGTCTGGCGCTGGCGTGCGCCATCTGTACCAGCTGCAGATTGTGCATGGTCCAGGCGTCGCGCTCGGCGCGCGACTTTTGCCCGGCGAATACCTTGTCCACCGCGAGGCGGACATTGTCATAGACACTCAGCCACGGCAGCAAGGAATGATTCTGGAAGACGACGGCGCGGTCGGGGCCGGGCCTGTTCACCTCGCGCTCCTCGAGAAGGACCGTGCCGGACGTCACCGTGCTGAGGCCCGCAATCAAGATTCAGAAGCGTCGACTTGCCACAACCTGAATGCCCGATGATCGCAACGAGTTCGCCCTGATCGATGGAGAGAGAGACGTCGGTGAGCACCTGATTGACGATCGACCCGTTGACGAACGTCTTGTCGACATGGTCGACGACCAAATAGCCTTTCATCACAACCCTCCAACGCAATGTTGCGTGCGCCGACGGCGCGGCGCGCCGACGGCCGACCGCATCCCCGGAATCGCCGACGGCGACAACCGAGGACCAAAGGTCGGCACACAAACTTCGTGCCAACTCCAGGCCGCTGGAAAAACCGGTGCGAGACTGGGCTCCTTCCGCGCGAGACGACGTTCGCTGCGCGAAGCAGATGCACGATGGCGCGCGATTATGCAGCGCGGGCCGGCGAGCATGCGCGACCGGCGTCCCCGCAAATCGTCCCGTCGCAGGGAAACGACTTGCCAGGCGGCACGCTGCACAAATTTTGGCTGAACACACGATCGGTTGCCGCGCTCCGGCCTCTGGCAAGCCGCTTGCAAGACTTCTCACAAGCCTGGGTTCGTTCCTGTGTCGAAGGATCAAGACACATGGAAGCCACACCTCGATTTCTGAATGGCGTCTATACCTTCGAGGGAAGCGGATATGACAAGCCGCGAACGCTCGCCGAAACACTCAGCTATACCGTCCCGGCCGACAAACGCACCCAGCTGATCTACCTGCGCGCCGGCAATTCCTGCGACGAAGTCGTCTACATCGTGCTGACGCGCGACGGAAAGCCGATGCGCTATTTCCCGATCGGCGCCAAGAGCCACGTACACGTTCCGCTCGCGGTCGTCGAAGACATCTTTCCGGAAACGAAACTCGACGTGCTGCTCGCGGCTCCGCCGGGATCAGCGGGTCATCTGGTGCTGGACATCGGCCTCCTGGAGATTTGAGAGACTTCCGGGAGACACAGGAAAGCGCCACCTCATTGCGGAGACGAGCGATGGCCAAACAGACTCTGGTGGTGATCGGCAACGGCATGGCCGGCGCGCGTGCGGTCGAGGATGTGCTGGCGCGGGACGGAGGTGAGCGTTTCGACATCGTCATGTTCGGCGACGAGCCCTACGGAAACTACAATCGCATCCTGCTGTCCAACATTCTGAGCGGATCACAGGACGCAAGCGAGATCTTCATCAATCCTCTGGACTGGTACGAACAGAACGGCGTCAGGCTGCACGCCGGAACGCGGGTGGCCGAAATCGATCGCTTCGCCAGGATCGTCGTCGCCGAGAACGGATTTCGCCAACCTTACGACAAGCTGCTGATCGCAACCGGCAGCCGCGCGTTCATTCCGCCGATTGCCGGCGTGACCGGCGAGGACGGCAAGATCAAGCCGGGCGTCTTCGGCTTTCGCACCATCGACGACTGCAACAGCATTGTTGCGGCGACCAAGCAGAGCCGGCGCGCGGCTGTCATCGGCGGCGGCCTGCTGGGTCTGGAAGCGGCGCGCGGATTGCTCAACCACGGTTGCGAAGTCCACGTCGTTCACCTGGCCGGTCACCTGATGGAGATGCAGCTCGATCCGCAGGGCGGCTCACTCCTGAGAACGAACATGGAGGCGATGGGCGTCAACGTCCATCTGAAGAAGCAGACCACGGAGATCCTCGGAACTGACGCCGTGACTGGCCTGCAGTTCAAGGACGGCACCACGCTCGACTGCCAGATGGTCGTGATCGCAGCCGGCATCAAGCCAAACGCCGAGATCGGCTTGCGATGCGGGCTGACGGTCGAGCGCGCGATCGTCGTCGACAATCACATGCGCTCGATCGACGATCCGGACGTCTACGTCGTCGGCGAGTGCGCGCAGCATCGCGGGCGCGTCTACGGCCTGGTCGCACCGCTCTGGGAGCAGGCGAAGGTCTTTGCCGACCACATCACCGGGCGTGATCCGAAGGCCGCTTATCATGGCTCGAAGCTGGCCACCAAGCTGAAGGTCATGGGCGTCGAACTCGCCTCGATGGGGCTCACCGAAGTGGCCGAGGAGCGTGACGAGGTCGTGCAGTTCATCGAGCCGAAGAAAGGGACCTACAAGAAACTGATCGTCCGCGACGGCCGGCTGGTGGGCGGCATCCTGATGGGGGACATCTCGAAGGCGGCCTATCTCATGCAGTGCTTCGATCGCGATTCGCGGCTGCCGGATGAGCGGCTATCGCTACTGTTCGATCTCGGCGCGCCGACCCAGAAAGTCACGCTCGACGAGATGCCGGCGGACATGCAGGTTTGCAACTGCAATGGCGTCACCAAGGCGGCGATCGGCGCGTGCGTCGCCTCCGGAAATCGCAGCACGAAGGCCGTCATGGATGCGACGCGTGCCGGCAAGGGCTGCGGATCCTGCAAGGGGCTGGTTGAGGAGCTGGTCTCGTGGCTCTGCGGCGGCGACGTCACCGACGATCCCTCAATTCACTACTACGTGCCGACCATTCCAATGCAGAAGCCTGATCTGGTCCGGGCCATACGCGAGCAGAAGCTCAAGTCGGTCTCGGCGGTCTTCAAGGCGCTCGGCGGCGGCGTCGAGGATCCCGCCAGCAAGCCGGCGCTCGCGTCACTGCTCATCACGATCTGGAGCAAGGAGTACGAAGACGAGCGCGACGCGCGTTTCATCAACGACCGGGTGCATGCGAACATCCAGAAGGACGGAACATTCTCGGTCATTCCGGAAATGCCGGGTGGGGTGTGCACTCCCGATGAGTTGCGGCGGATCGCCGACGTCGCCGTCAAATACGAAGTGCCGCTGGTCAAGGTCACGGGCGGGCAGCGCATCGACCTTGTCGGCGTGCCAAAGGATCAGCTTCCGCGTGTCTGGCAGGAGCTCGGCATGCCGGCGGGTTCCGCCTGGGGCAAGAGTTACCGGACCTGCAAGAGCTGCATCGGCATCGACTATTGCCGGTTTGGCCTGGGCGACAGCATGGGGCTGGCGCTGAAGATCGAACGGCGTTTTCGCGGCATCGACAGTCCGGGCAAACTCAAGCTCGCCACCGCCGGCTGTCCGCGCAACTGCTCGGAGGCGCTGATCAAGGACGTCGGCGCCGTCGCGATCGGCGATGGCAAGTGGGAAATCTACATCGGCGGCGCCGGCGGCTCGCACGTGCGCAAGGGCGACCTCTTGTGCGTCGTGGACAACGAAGACGATGCGCTGCTTTATTCCGGCCGCTTCATGCAGTTCTACCGCGAAAACGCCAAATACAAGGAGCGGACCTACACCTTTGTCGAACGGCTTGGCATCGAGCGCATTCGCGCCGTCGTGATTGGCGATAGCGAAGGGCTGGCCGCGGCCCTCGATGCGGCGATGCAGGCGGCGGTCGAGGCGGCCTACGATCCCTGGCTCGAAGCCAATGCACCGAAGACCGCCAATCAGTTTGCATCGACCATTTCCGCCGGGACGACATCATGAGCGGAATCCTGATCGGCGCCCTGGCGCAAATTCCGGAAGGCGAAGGCCGCACGTTCTCGGTCGGAGGACGGCGCATCGCCGTCTTTCGCACGCATGCCGGCGAGGTTTTCGCGACGCAGGCCGAGTGCCCGCATCTTCAGGGACCTCTCGCAGACGGATTGACCGGCGGCGCGACAGTCGTCTGTCCGCTCCACGAGCGCACCTACGACCTGCGGACCGGCCGTGGACTGAACGGCGAGTGCACGCATCTCGCCGTCTTTCCCGATCTCGTTGCGCGACGGCGGATTGATCTGGCTCGACGCCGATCCGAAGACATCCGATTGAGGTGCGACGATGAAGACATTCATCCGGGCGGCAGAAATCTGGATACCGACGCCGGATAAGTCGCGACTACGATTCCTGGACGGATTCTACGGTCCTCTCGACGAGTTCCGTGAGGTCAGCGAAAAGATGACCTTCGGCTTCGATGAGGGCCTGCCGGGCAAGGCGTGGGCGACGCGACATCCGGTCATCCTGAAGAAGTTCTCGAATTCGTATTTCAAGCGAACCGAGGCGGCGAAGGCCGCAGGACTGACCTGCGGCACCGCCCTGCCCGTGTTTTCCGGCACCGAACTGAAGGCCGTGCTCGTGCTGTTTTGCGGCGACGACGACGCGCATGTCGGCGCGATCGAGCTATGGCACAACAATGCCGAAGAATCCTACGAGATGAAGCTCGCGGAAGGATATTACGGCACGGCCGAGATGTTCGAATTCAACTCGCGCCACACGCATTTCCCGCGCGGCTTCGGCCTTCCCGGCCGGGTCTGGAAGAAGAACATGCCGCTGATCATGAAGGACCTGCTGCGCTCCACAGCCTTCCTCAGGTGGCAGGAAGCGACCGAGGTCGGCATCAATCGCGGCATCGGCATCCCCTACACATCCACGCCCGGCAACGACTGGATCCTTGTCCTGCTTTCGGCGCGCGACACGCCGATCGCACGCCGGTTCGAGATCTGGGTTCCGAACGAGACGACGGACGCGCTTGCATTCGATTCGGGCGACTGCGATCAGAACAGCTCGCTTGCGGACGACTACCGGCAGACCATGATCGGCAAAGGCGAAGGAACGATCGGCAAGGTCTGGCGGGATGAAGTGCCCGCAATCAACCTGCAGCTTTCGGAAGACGACTCCCCGGCGGCCAGATCCGCGGTCGCCGCCGGTCTTGGCATGTCGATCGCGCTTCCGTTCATCGATGAACGCGGCCTCAAGGCCGTTGTTGCCTGGTATCTTTAGCGCGCTCTCACCGGCTCCACCGAAATCTTCCGGCGCGGCGGCAGGCACCTTTCAGCCCAACTCCTGCAACCTCTTTTCGAGCCAGCGCCGTTCGGGCGCGAGCTTTGCCAGCGCGATGGCCTCGCGATAGGCGGCCTTCGCCTCGTCATTGCGGCTCAGCTTCACCAGGAGGTCCGCGCGCACGGCCGGCAGCAGGTGATAGCCGCTGAGTTTTTCCCGCGCAGCAAGTGAATCGACGAGATTCAGAGCGGCCTGCGGCCCGTCGACCATCGAAATCGCCGCCGCGTGATTGAGCGCAATCACCGGTGAGGGCTGCAGGCGCAGCAGCACATCATAGAGACCTGCGATCTGCCGCCAGTCGGTCTCGAGATAGCTGTTCGCCTGCGCGTGCAGTGCTGCGATCGCGGCCTGCACGGCGTAAGGGCTCGGCGCGCCCGGCAGCCGCAGCGCCTGCTCGACAAGCGCTGCGCCCTCGGCGATCTGCACTCTGTTCCACAGGCTTCGATCCTGATCCTCCAGGCGGATGATGTCGCCCTCTGGCGTCGCGCGCGCATTGCGCCGCGCATCGTGCAGCAGCATCAGCGCCAGCAGTCCCTGCACGCTCGCGCGCTGCGGCATCAACTGCAACAGCAGGCGGCCGAGCCGGATCGCTTCGCGCGACAGATCCTCGCGCACGAGCTCGCCGCCCGTGGTGGGCGCATAGCCTTCGGTGAAGACGAGATAGATGGTGGCGAGCACGCCGTCGACGCGTTCGTCCAGCATGCCGGCGTCCGGCGTCTCGTAGGGAATCCCGGCGGCGCGGATCTTCGCCTTCGCCCGCACCAGCCGCTGCGCCATCGTCTCTTCGCCGACCAGAAACGCGCGCGCGATCTCGTCCGGTGGCAAGCCCGCAAACGGCGCGCAAGGTCAGCGCCACCTGCGCCTCCATGTTCAGCGCGGGATGGCAGCACGTGAAGATCAGGCGCAGCATGTCGTCGGCGACGACCTGCTCGTCGGCCTCTTCCGCCGCCTGCGCCTCGATCATCGCCTCCGCCTGCAACTCGCGCTGCTTGTGCTGCCAGGATGTTTGCCGGCGAATGCGGTCGATCGCCTTGCGGCGCCCCACCTCGACCAGCCAGGCGCGCGCATTGTGCGGGATGCCTTCGGCCGGCCACTGCGCCAGCGCCGCCGCGAACGCATCCTGCAGCGCATCCTCCGCATACTCGAAATCGCCCACGAGGCGGATCAGCGTCGCAAGCGCGCGACCCGCCTCGGCGCGAAACACGTCTTCGATGGCGATCGATCTCACGCCTCGCCCATCGCCCAGACCGGGCGGACCTCGACGCAGCCGTAGCGCGCGCCCGGAATGCGCGCGGCGATCGCGGTGGCCTCGTCGAGGTTCTTGGCGTCGATCAGATAGTAGCCGCCGAGCTGCTCGCGGGTCTCCGCGAACGGACCGTCGGTCGTCAGCGTCTTGCCGTTGCGCACGCGCACGGTGGTCGCCATGGCGACGGGCCGCAGCCGCTCGCCGCCCTTGTAGTTGCCGTTCTGGATGATGCCTTGGGTGAATGTTCCGTACTCGCTCATCGTCGCCGCCACCTCCGCCTGCGGACGCGCGTCGTATTCGGCTTCGTTGCTGTAGATCAAAAGCAGGTACTGCATGGGTCGCTCCTTAACCCCTCACTCCCTTCATATCTCGAATCTTCGACCTGCAGTTACGACCGAACACGAGGCGCTCGAACCAGCGCCGGCAGCTGACGACCACGCTCGGCGCGGGACAACGAGCAACAACCGAGCGCCGAGCGCGGGACACGAAGACGCGACGGCGAAGACAGCGCAGCTCAGGACAACGGCGAGACGCGCAGGCAGCGCCAGGCGAGGCGGCACAGCCGGCACAGGCAGGACGGGAAGAACTTGGTCTCCGGGGCGTGGTTGCCCGTCATCCAGTCGAACGGCGGAGGCGGGATTCGACAGCCAACTTCAGAATTCTGAAAAAAAGCACGGCGTGCGGCAACAGCAGGATCAGCATTTGGGGCGCTCCTCTGGATGACGAGCATGGTCGCTCGTCATCCAGTCGAACGGCCAGCCAGGGATTCGACACGCGGCGAAGCTGTTTCGCTATTCGTGCGAGGCGCAGGAACTCATCACGATCGGCTGCCCCGGCCAGGGGACGGCCGAAAATATCCGGCAAGGTCCGGCATCGGCTGCCCGTGCAGATCCGCCAGTCGCCGGCTGCGCCCGAATGGCCCAGGATCACCTCCTTGCGAGGTGTGGACACGGGGCGCCAGCGCCACCAGCCGTCGATCAGGCGCGCCTCTGCCGGCGGATCGACGCCCGCGCCGGAACCCTTGATCCGTGCTTCGACGAGCGCGAGGCCGTCAGCCGTCACGCGCCAATCCTCCTGCCAATCGGTCTTCTGCACCGAGTGGGTCCAGACAAGCGTGAAGGCTGCCACCTGCAGCGACTTCGTGACGGCTCCGGCGATGAAGCAAACGCTCATGCGCTCAACCGCTTGCGGCCCCTATTTCTTGAGGCCCTTTTCCTTGTAGTAGCGCTCGGCGCCCGGATGCAGTGGAATTGGAACACCCGCAAGCGCATTCTCGAGCTTGATCTCCTTGCCGGCCTCGTGCGCCTTCGCGAGTTCCGGGAGCGATTCGAACAGCGCTTTCGTCATCTGGTAGACGAGTTCGTCGGACACGCCGGCATGCGTGACGAGGTAGTTGGCGACGCCGGCGGTTTCGACGTCCTTGTCCTGTCCCTTGTAGGTATTCGCCGGGATTTTTGCCGGCATGAACGGCGGTCCCATCCTGTCGACGATCGCCTTCGGCACCGAGACCATCGTCACCTCCATCGCGTTGGAGAGGTCGCGCACGGACGCCACGCCAAGGCCGGCCGACTGCAACGTCGCGTCGAGCTGACGGTTCTTCATCAAGTCGACCGATTCCGCGAACGGCAGATATTCGACCTTGCGGACGTCGGCATAGCTCATGCCCGCGCCCCTCAGGATCGCGCGCGTGTTGAGCTCGGTGCCGGATTTCGGCGCGCCGACCGACAGCCTTTTGCCCTTCAGGTCGGTGACCGTCTTGATGCCGCTCTCCCTGGTGGCGACCAGCTGGATGTAATTGGGATAGATCGCGGCAATCGCGCGCAGCTTGCCGAGTTTCGCCTTGAAGCCCGCGTCCTCGTCGCCCTCCCAGGCGGCCTTCAGCGAGTCGCCGATCGTGAATGCAACGTCGCCGCGACCCTGCTCCAGCAAAATGAGGTTCTCAACCGACGCCTTGGTGGCCTGCACCTGCGTCTTCACGTTCGGAATCTTCGTCGTCGTAGATTTTGCCGAGCGCGACACCGAGCGGGTAGTAGATGCCGGAGGTGCCGCCCGTCAGCACGTTGATCGGCTGCTGCGCCTGGGCTGCCGGCGCGGCCAGCGCGACGACGCTGGCGATAACCGCTGCGACGGGCAGTCGTTTCATCATCGGAAATCTTCCGGCTCCATGACCGCTGGAAGCATAGAAGCGGTCGGCAGCGACAAGACGGTCAATGTCGCAACGACAACTTACCAAACTATGATTTGGGCGATTGCTCACGAACTCGCCGCAGTTGGTGCAGGCCTTTCAAATCGGCCACACTAGTCTGGAACGCGCATCGCCCATGTTTCCTTCGCCGACGACAGCACGATCATGGTGTCCGTGCGCTGCACGCCCTCGATCGCCTTCACGGTGTTGGCGAGGAAGGCCTCGAGATCACGCGTCGTGCGCACCCGCACCTTCAGCAGATAGTTCCACGCGCCAGTAATGTGGTGGCTTTCGAGCACGTCCGGCCGACTGCTGGATTTTCTCGATGAAGTTCGGCTCGACCTTCGGATCGCTCCAGCCCACCAGCACGAAGGCCAGGAGCTCGAGCCCAAGCGCCTCGCTCGACAGCCGCGCGTGAAATCCGGTGATGACGCCGTTGCGCACCAATCGCTTGATGCGATCGTTGATCGTGGAGGACGCACTACCGGTTGCAGTGCTGAGGTCGGCCAGCGAAAGCCGGTCATTTTCCTGCAGAAGTGCAATCAGCTTGCGATCGATGTCATCGAACGTGTCCCGCATCCCATCATCATTCCGAGTAGAGCGACCCCGCCGGATTTATACGCGGCCAGGCGGCTCATGCCTATTCCCGTCGGGCAGAACCAACATCATTTAAGACATTGACGATACACAGCTTTTCTATCGGTAAGTTCCCCACGACGCCTTGCCGCAGCGTGCCACCAATCGCGATAAAAACGCAACAAACGGAATATAATCTGAAAATATAGCGGAAACTTGCTTGTAAAGCCGAATCTGTTGCGGGACTTTGGCGATGGAACTTCCCGAAGATTCTCGGGCAATGGGAATTGAGGGGTTTTGCAATGAAGAAATTGCTGATCGCCGCCGGCATTCTGGCGCTGAGCGCGGGCATGGGTTCCGCGGCGGATATGCGGATGCCGGTGAAGGCGCAGCCGCCCGTCGTCGCGGCCTTACAGCTGGACGCGGCTTCTACATCGGCGGCAACGCCGGCTACAGCTGGGGCGAGGCGACCACGGATCAGACGACCCGCTCACGGACTTCGCGAACGTTGCGCGCGTTCTCCGCGGGCGGCACGCCGCTCGCGATCTCGCCGGCACCGCGCTTCCGCTCGTGAGCCCGACGATCGACCGTCCACTTGGCGGCACGTCCAGCCGGGCGAACGTCGACGGCTTCGTCGGCGGCGGCCAGATCGGCTACAACTGGCAGTTCGACCGCTCCTGGCTGCTCGGCCTCGAGGCCGACTTTCAGGGAAGCACCGCAGCAGGGCTCGGCGCACTGGCTGCAGCGTCGCGAGCTGCGCCGCTCGGATCGTTCTTCCTGGCTCAGCGGATGCCCGAGCTGGAGTGGTTCGGCACCGTTGCGCGGCCGGCTCGGCTGGCTGCCGCATGAGCGATCGTGTCTTGCTCTACGCCACCGGCGGTCTCGCCTACGGCCACCTCGAGTCCGACTACGCCGAGCGGCGTCAACGGCGGCACCGCTGCGGCCGCGAGCGCAGCACCACTCGCGCCGGCTGGACCGCCGGCGCCGGCGTCGAAGGCGCGATCGATCGCAACTGGACCGTCAAGCTCGAGTATCTCTACATGGATCTCGGCGACTTCGGAAACGGATCGTCGTCGGCATCGGCACGACCAACATCTGATCACGCCGCTGTTCGCGTGCCCGAATGACGCGCGCTGCCAGATCACGGCCACCACCAACACCTCAGCCTGGCCAGCACAAAGTTCACCGATCACATCCTGCGCGCAGGCTTCAACTATCGCTTCTGACGCGGCAGCGGATTTCTTGGGGGGCAAGAGGGGCCGGCGAGAGCCGGCCCTTTCTTTTGCACTACCGTCTTGCAAAGGCGCGTGCCGCGATCTGCCGCGCGGTCGCGGCCAGCGGCGCCGCATAGCGCGCGGCCGCCTGCTCCTCCGTCATCACACGCTTCGGATAGCGCAGCGTCAGCGCGCCGAGCACCTGCTGGCCGCGCACGATCGGAACCGCCATTCCATTGACGCGCCGCGAGCGCGTCGACCGCGTGAAGGCGTAGCCACGCTCGCGCACCAGCGCGAGATGGCGCTCCAGCGCGCTACGCTGCGCGGCCGAGAAGCGGCCGCCGTCGCGCATGGCCTCGGCCGCCTCAATGATCGAACGCCGCTCGTCGGCCGCACAGAACGCGAGGTAGGCAAGACCGAGCGCGCTTTCATAGATGCGGAATTTCTGGTCGTAGCCGGCGGTCTCGAACGACATCGGGCTTTCGGGCGCGGTCGAGTGACGGATCAGCACGAGCGCGTCGCTCACCGTACCGAGATAGAGCGGCCAGCCGGTTGTGGCCGTGAACTCGCTCATCGGCGGTGCGGCCGCGTTGACGAGATGATCGATGAAGCGGACGCCTGCGGCGAGCGCCAGCACGCGATCGGTGATCCGGTAGCCGATGCTGCGCGACACATGGGTGACGTAGCCCAGCGCCACCAGCGTCTCGAGCAGCCGCGCCGTGGTCGATTTCGGCAAGGCTGTGGCTTCTGCGAGCGCCGTAAGTGTCGCGGTGCGATGGCGGTTCAGCGCCTCCAGCACGGCGAAGGCGCGCTGGACCGGTTCGATGGCTGTGGGCGCAGCGAGCGGCATGGCACGAAGGCTATTCCGTAATACGGAATTTGTCGATTTAGCTCCAGCGCGGTGCAAAGCCGCTTGCTAGGCTTGCGGCCAAGGTCGCCGGCGAAGGCGGCCATCAACGGAGGACGCCGCGGATGAGCTACCAGACCATCGAGGTTCGCAAGCTGACGCCGACCATCGGCGCCGAGATCCACGGCATCGACCTGGCGCAGCCGCTGGGCAACCAGCAGTTCCAGGAGGTGCACGACGCGCTGATGGACAATCTGGTGATCTTCTTCCGCGACCAGAACCTCACCATCGACCAGCACAAGGATTTCGGCCGCCGCTTCGGCAAGCTGCACTTTCATCCGAACGCGCCGAAGCTGATCGAGGAGCATCCGGAGATCCTCGTCATCAAGGCCGACGAGAAGAGCAAGCATGTCGCCGGCGAAGAGTGGCACTCCGACGTGTCCTGCGATGCCGAACCGCCGATGGGCTCGATCCTCTACATGCACGAGCCCGCGGCCAATGGCGGCGGCGACACCATGTTCGCCAACATGTATGCGGCCTATGAGGCGCTGTCGGATTCGATGAAGCGCTATCTCGAAGGGCTCACCGCGATCCACGACAGCACCAAGGCGCACACGCACCGCCGCCGCGATGGCGCGACCGACCAGCAATTCCCGCAGGCCGAGCACCCGGTGATCCGCACCCATCCGGTGACCCAGCGCAAGCTGTTGTTCGTCAACCGCGGCTTCACCACGAAGATCGCTCAGCTCAAGCGCAACGAAAGCAATGCGCTGCTCGAGATGCTGTTCCGCCATGTCGAGACGCCGGAGTTTCACTGCCGCTTCAAGTGGCAGAAGCACTCGATGGCGTTCTGGGACAACCGCAGCTGCCAGCACCAGGCGATGTTCGACTACTGGCCGAACCGCCGCTACGCCCACCGCGTCACGGTCTGCGGCGACAAGCCGTATTTCCGGGCGTAGTCACGCTGTCATTCCGGGGCGCTTGCGAAGCAAGCGAACCCGGAATCGCAGAGATTGTCGGAGCCGCAGAGCAAATCAAGCTCGAGATTCCGGGTTCGCGCCCATAGCCGTTTGAGAACGGCGTCGCTTCGCGATTATCGCGCGCGTTCGCGCAGCTCGCGCCCGGAATGACGCCGAACCTGGTGCGTTCCCTCCGCGCTCGTCTCGACATCACCGATGTCACACTCCGAGCCCCTGCGCCGTCTAGTGGCCGCAGGATTTGGCTTGGAACACCACGATGCACGGCGTGAACTGGGTAAGGATCACACATCGACTGACCGCAGCGGTTCTGGGACTGTTCGTGACCGCACATCTCCTCAACCACCTTGTGGGATTGGGAGGCGTTGCGGCCCATCAAGCCTTCATGAACACGGCGCGGCTGGTTTATCGATCGCCCCTGGTGGAACCGCTGCTGCTGACCGCCGTGCTGGTCCAGACCGTAACCGGTATCGCGCAAGTTCGCGCAGGCTGGGGCAAGCGGCACGGCGTGTGGGCGCGACTCCAGGCGATCTCGGGCCTCTATCTCGCGTTTTTCCTCGTCAACCACACGTTCTGGGTCCTGGCTGCGCGGATCGGCTACGGTCTTGACAGCAACTTCTATCTGGCTGCGACATTCCTGACGATTTCACCGCTGCCGCTCCTGTTCGCCCCATACTATGTGGCAGGCGTATTGGCGGTGTTCGTGCATGTTGCCTGTGCCGTGCATTTTCGCGCCCGGGGCGCATTCGGTGCGAACGTCGCGCGCGTCTTGATAGCGGCCGGTGCTGTGATCGCCCCTGGCATCGTTGCTGTCTTCATGGGCGCGTTCTACGAGATCCGGCTGCCGCCGGAATACCGCGCGCTGCTCGAATCCATCCTGTGAGACCTGAACGTTGGAGACCAATCAAACCCATCTGCAGGTGTTCGAAATCCACCGTCCGTACCTGGCGGGGCTTGCCTATCGCATGACCGGCTCGCTGACGGACGCCGATGACATCGTGCAGGATGCCTGGCTTCGCTGGAGCCGCATCGATCCTGCAGTCGTCGATTCACCGAGGCCTTATCTCCTGCAGATCGTCGCGAGGCTGTGCGTCGACCACGCAACCTCGGCGCGGGCGCGCCGTGAGGTCTATGTCGGACCATGGTTGCCGGAGCCGGTCGCCGATCTGCATGCGATCGGCGCGCCGCCCGACGCAGAACAGATGACAGGACTTGCGGACGATCTCTCGATCGCCCTGCTTGTGGTGCTGGAGCGGCTTTCTCCGCTCGAACGGGCCGCATTCCTGCTGCACGACGTGTTCGACCTGACGTTCGAGGACGTCGCCGGAGTGCTCGACCGCACACCCGCCGCCTGCCGCAAGCTTGCCTCCCGCGCGCGTCGGCGCGTCGCGGACGCACGTCCGCAAGTGAAGCCGTCGCGCTCGGCCGCCAACGCCTTCATCGAGAAATTCCAGCATGCGCTGACGACCGGCGATGTCGCATCGTTCGCGAAGATGCTGGCCGAGGACGCGAAGCTCATCGCCGACGGCGGAGGCAAGGTCTATGCAGCCCTCAATCCGATCGAAGGCCGCGACAGGATCGTGCGATTCCTGGCTGGTCTGGTCGCGAAGTTCGGTGTGCCGAAGGAGATCCGCCGCCTGCCCCTGAACGGCGGCGACGGGCTTCTGATCATCGAAGGCGACGGCGGCATGCAGACCTGGTCCATCGATTGGAATGCAAACGGCGAAGCGCAGACGATTTACGCCGTGCGCAATCCGGACAAGCTGCGTCGTCTCGCTCCTGTGGTGGCCGGTCGGCCGGTCTGACGCCTGGTTTGCTGGTCCAGCAAATCGGTTGCTGGAGTTCAACATACGGCGGCAGTGCGCACTCAAAAGCTCGCCGCCAGATCCCTCGCGCCGGACTGCTGCACGGCGGCGTCCATGCGGGCATCCGTGACCGCCAATAGCTTCGTCACGGTGTTGTTGCGGCTTGCGACCGTGTTGCGCTCGTAGCCGCGGCGCTGGAAGAAGTTCGATGTCGGCACCTGGTCGCGCATCGCCCGCGGCATGGTGACGATGTCGAGCCCGCTGCCGTCGCCCATCAGGTTCATCATCTGCAGTTCGGCCGCGGACAGCGGCTCGCGGTAGCCGTGCGCGTGCGCATAGCGAAGCGAGCCGTTGAGCTTGCGCGCCTGCAGGAGCGGCCCGACGTCGATATCCAGCAGCAGCGGGTGCACGCCCCAGCCCTGCTGCGTCTCGCCGAGCTTCTCCTGGGCATTCCAGTTGGCTCGGCACCGTGCGGCTGAACGCGATCATGCGCCTCAGCACCGCGATCTTCGCCAGCATCGCCTCGCGCTGATCGCCGCCGAGGCCCGCCGCTTTCACCTGCAGCGCGCGGACGAAATCGTCGCCCTGATCGGCCAGCAGATGCAGGGTGTAGGTGATCAGCAGCTGGTTGTAGCCGAGCGCCGCCGACAACGGCTTTGCACCGGGACGCGCGTTCAGCAGTCCCGACTGCACATCGTAGGTGCCGATGCCGCCGGTCTCGAACGCGTAGAGCCGCACCGCGAGGTCGCGCGGCACGCCTTCCGCCGCGACGGCCTTCGCATAGGCGCGCTTGAACTCGATCTCGCTGCGCGCGCTGCGGCGCGAACTGGAAATATTTCTGCGCGGACGCCAGCATCTCCGGAATCGTCGGCACGTATTTCACATCGCGCGCGATCGGCGGCGGCCTGTCCGGCGCGGCGGGATCGAACGGCCGCGGCGGGCCGTCATAGACGGGCGGCTGCGTCAGCACATAGTCGTCGAGCGTAACCGCCTGACCGTTGCGCCGCTTGCTCGCCCGCGTCCGCCGCTTCTCGGTGATCTCGTTCCAGTAGGCGGTGGCCCGACTGTCGAAGCTTTGCCACGCCAGGCGTGTAGTCGCGCAGCCTGCGCCGATAGTCGGCCGTCGCTTGCGGGCTGACCGCCGACGGCGCGGAGCCGCGCGGCTCGGCCTCCTGCGCGAACGCCATCGTCGCGAGCAACGGCAACGCGGCCGGCAGCAGCCAGAGGTAGCCGGCGGTTCAGCGGCACCATCGCACTCCGACGATGCGCAAATCCCTCACGTCAGTCACCCTTCGCGCCGCTCGCCTTCACGATCTTGGACCATTTTATCTCGTCCTTGTCGATGAAGGCCGCATATTCCTCAGGCGTACTCTTCGAGCTCCACATCGGGGCCGTCCTCGCAACAGACGCTTCTTGTCGTATGTGATTTGCCGGCATGGTGAACCATCGCTCCGGCGCAGGCAATAATGTGAACTCCGCGGCTCACGCGAAATTCCGCAGCGTATTCGCGTTTCGCGTCCGTGCAGCCGTTAAGCTTGACGCTTTAGGTTAAGGCGCAGATCGCTTTGACGTCGCGCGCCGCAGCCTTCCACAACCACACGCACCGGACACAAGTCCACGTATGTCACGCGTCGTGGACTTGATTGCAATTGTTCGGCGGGAGGTCGCCAGCGCCATACTGCGCTGGCGGCCTTTCTTCTGCGGCCTTTGCTTCAGGTCACAAGTGTTAACAAAGGAGCGCGAGCAGCAGTCGACTTACGCATAGCCCCATGCAGATGTGGTCCTGCATCGACAATTTGACCTGGCGCAAGGCGCTTCGGCCATTTTCGGAACAGACCATCCCCAGAGGCGGGGCGGTCGTGCCTTCAAGTTGCCTCATTTGGCCTTGAAACGCGCGCCAAGTATCGCGATCGGCCGTGTGTCCAGAATTTATTCGCAAGGGCGCGGAACCGGAACCGGCGATCACTATTTGCCAGATCAGAGGCAGGAACCAACTCCGCGCTTTTGGCGCGCAATGAGAGGGGATTTCGTTTTGCTGAAGGTTTTTAAGGGCGGCGTCATCGCCGGCACATTCGCAATGTGCGCAATTCTCGCGGCCACTCCTGCAGCCGCAACGTTCGACGGCGCCTGGACGGTGAGCATCGTCACCACCAAGGGTGTTTGCGAGCAAGGCATGGCGCTGCCGATCCAGATCAACGCGGGACGCGTGGTCTCCGGACACTCCGAGGTCAGCGTCACCGGCCGTGTCGCCGAAGGCGGCGGTATCACCGTCTCCGTGATCCAGGGCCTGAAGCGCGCGTTCGGTTCGGGCAAGCTCGCCGAAGCCTTCGGCTCGGGCACCTGGCGCGGCGGCCCGTGCTCGGGCACCTGGACCGCGCAACGGATCTGACATTTCCGAAGCCAAGTTGTGACGAAAAGGAGCGCCATCGGACACGATGGCGCTCTTTTTCCGTGTTGGGATCATAGTCACCTTGAGAAGCCGCGCCGGAAATTGGAACCATTGCTCGAACCTTCGGTTGGCTTGTCGAGTCCAATTCAAACAACCCGCGTGGTCCCCATGTCCGCTCTGCTGGTCGCAGCCTCCCTCGCTACCGCCGCCTCCGTCATCGCCACCGGCTGCATCACCTATATCCTGATCTCGTTTCGCCGCAGCGGGCACTTGATGGCCGCGCGCATCGGCCGGCAGTCGCCGCAGCTTGTTCTGGTCACGCCGCAGAATTCACGTCGCCAGCCATTGCCGAAGACGCGCGCGGCTGTGCTCGGCGCCCGCCGCCAGCTGCGCCCAGCCTTCGCGCACTAGCTTTTTTGATTGAGCATGATCTTTTCGGAAAACCGGTATCCACTTTTCCGGATCATGCTCTAAGTCCAATCGATCACCGCCAGGCGAACACCGGCTGCTCGTAGTCGGCGACCCGCGTTTGCCGCCCCGCCAGCACCTCACGGAATTGATAGATCAGCGCAGCCGTCGGCGCGTTGACGTGATTGCCGTTGATGAGGATGCGCACGACCTGTCGATCGCTCTCAGGGATCGAGACGAAGCTGACGACGTCGATCGGGGCGATGTCCTTCAGCGGAATGCGATGCACCGACGCGACCTCGTCCGGATTGGGTTTTACGCGCGCACCGCGTCCGGCCCACATCACCACCGGCGTGATCAGATAGCCCGAGCGGGTCGGATAATCGTCGAGCGTGCCGAGCACCGCGTCCTCAGGCAACCGCAGGCCGAGTTCTTCGTCGAGCTCGCGCAGTGCCGCTTGCGCCACCGTCTCGCCCTCGTCGCAGCGGCCTCCTGGCAAGGCCCACTGGCCGCCATGGGCGCGCAGCCGGCTGGTTCGCTTCGTCAGCAGGAACGCCGCCTCACCCGGCCGCTTGTCCGACTCGATCAGCGCGATGGCGACCGCGGCAGGCTTCAGCGACCGCGCGGCTTCTCCCGCAGGCAGCCGCTCGAACGCCGCGCAGAGCGCGGCCACCTTGTCCCGGCAGGCATCGTCGAACGGAAAGCTCATGGCCCAGACCTAGCCTAGCCGCCTACCGGAGGGAACCGCCGCTTCAAGCCGCGCGCCATTGCGAAAAGCGAAGGTCGGCCAAGGACTCAGGCGGATTCGGCGCGTCGTTAAGCAAAATCCGAAGCAGCGAATCTGCCAAGATTTTGCCGTGCTAAGTGCATGCGGTTGCCAAATACGCCTGCTGAATTTTTCCGGGTGGAAGGACGTGCAAACATGCATGGAGGCGCTGACATGAGTGACGTCGTTGAGCTGAACCGGGGCGTAATGGATATTCATCACCTTTCGACGCATGGCCTGCTGATGCTCTATCAGGCGGTCAAGCTTGCGCTCGACGAGGATGACGGCAACCCCGAGGACCGGCCGTTTCAGGTGCGCGAGAATTCCGACTGGCGCAAATGGTCGGACGAGATCGCGACCGAGCTCGATCAGCGCGGCATGAATTATACGCGGATCGCCTGGTAGTGCGTCAGTAAGCCGGCTCCTTTTCGGGGCCGTCGCCAGTAACAGCGTGCGTGCGACCGGCATCTCCGGAAGGTCGATGAAATCGCTTTCCTGCCGGTCGATGCCGAGCACCACGCGCACCATCACAAATCCCACGACGACGACGTCACGCGGTTGCGACGACTTGCGCGGCCGCGCGCCCTTGACGATCAGCAGGCCCGGCTCGCGCCGCGCGACTGCGCCCGGATCGTCCCAGGCCTCGTAACGTGCGAACCAGAAGTCGTCGATCGTCTCGGCGGTGAACACCAGCTCGTCGATCCGCACGCGGTAGCCGAGGCGAACGAACATCGTTTCGATCTCGGTATCCGTCATCGGAACGAGAACGCGCAGGCCGCTCATCTCTTCAGCCTCACCGAGGGTCGCGGCGTCGGTCGCCGGATTTTTCCTGAACAATTGCAACGCCTGGCCCTCGTTCCGGGTTTCTGGGCCGACGAGCATTCCGCAAATTAGATACCGCTTCGGCACCGGATTTCGCGCAATTTGAATGAAACGCTTCAGCGTGTCGCGGGCATCGCGCTTCGCGACCGTCGCAAATGAATGCGCCGGGATTTTCGGCCCGGCGCATCTTTGGATGGGCGGCAATCAGTCGCCTAGCGGTAGTGCATCTGCCCGCCTGACGGCGGCGGCCGATGTCCACCGCTCGGGCCGCGATATCCGCCCCCGCCACGGCCCATGCCGCCGGCAATGCTGCCGCCGATGATCGCGCCACCGATGATCGCCGGAACGACCACATCCGCCGGCGGACCGCCGCGGGCGATATCCGCATCAGTCGGCGGGCGCACGCGACGCGGCGGCGGGGGTCGGTTGCCTGGTCGGCGGCGGGATGTCGGCCCGCTTGACCGGCGGCTTGGTGTCGGCCTTCTTCTTCACGGGCGGCAGCGGCTGAATGCTGCACGGGCACATGTTCGGCGCGTTGGCGACGTTGGTCGGCAGGGTCGCCGGGATCGGCGTCGCGTTCGGCGCGCCGGCAGGTGTTGCGGCCGCAGTCTGCACCGGCGTCGGGATCACCGCCGCATTCGCATTCAGCGAGCGATTGCGGATGCGGTCCTCGAGTTTTCGCGCGGTCGCGGCAAGGTCGCTGCCCGGATAGCGGGCGACGAAGGCGCGGAACGAGGCGACGGTATTGCCGATCACCGCGATGTTCCAGGCGATCATCTCCTCGCGGCGATCGGCCAGCAGCCGCACGCGCACCGTGTACGGCGCCTGCGGGAACACGGCGGCGTAGGCCTGATAGGCCTCGAGCGTGTCCTCGGCGATCACCAGCTGATAGCCGGCTTGCGGATCCTTGCCCTGCAGCTCGCGCCGCCAGTCGTCGACCGAACGGGTCGCGGACGCGCGTGCAGCGCTCACGGCTGGCGACAGGCTTGCCTGCAGCGTGCCGCCGCCTGCGCCGCCGAAGAAGCGGAAGTCGCTCGTCAGCGACGAGCTTTCCCACGGCACCTGCCGGCCTTGCGTCGCATCGTTCACCGACACGCGCACGCGCTTGAACGCTTCCTCGATCGGCAGGCCGGGCTCGCGCGCCACTTTCATGCAGCGCGGTGGTGTAGGGGCTGTTGTTGCCGGAGCCGTCTTCGGCCTCGGCGCCCGGCGAGGTGGAATACGAGATGAACGTGCCGGGCGCGCCCGACTTGGTGTCGACCATCGCCAGGCCCTTGCCCGTCGTCTGGTTGATCGCCGGGAACGGGTTGTTGCGGCAGGCATCCAGCATCAGGATGCGCATCTTGTTCGGCACGGAATTCAGCGTGTTCAAGAGGTCGTTGAGCCGCACCGCCTGCAGCGGAATGTCGGCCTCGCGCTTCGGATCGACGTCGACCGGCACGATGAAATTCTCGCCGTCGACCTGGATGCCGTGGCCGGCATAGAAGATCAGCGCCACCGTGTCCGGCCCCTTCTCGGCGAGCTTGCCGGCGAAGTCACCGATGGTCTTGCGCAGGTCGTCCTGCGACAGGTCCGGCGCCGCCATCACCTCGAAGCCTGCGGCGCCGAGCAGCTCGGCCATGCCTCTCGCGTCGTTCTGCGCATTCGGCAGCGGCGTCACCGCGCGATAGGCGGAGTTGCCGATCACCAGCGCGACGCGGTTCTCGGCGAAGGCCGGGATTGCAGGCGATGATGGCGAAGAAGCTTGCGGCAGCAGCGGCCGCCTTGAAGTGACGCAACATGGAAATCTCCTCGGTCACATTCTTACGAAGCTAGCAGATTCAGTCCGCCCCCGCAGCACGCGTCGCCGTGATCGAGCGGCCTTGACCTGCCGCACGGCGGCCAGCGCGCTCAGATTGTGTCAGCGCAGCGCCGACGATCAGCAGCGTCACGATCAGCGCGACGATCCCCGAGCATCCGAGCAGCAGGAAGCGGTTGGCGATCATGTCGTAACTGGCAGAGCTACGCACGACATCCTCCGAAAGGTTGAGCCGCTACCCTGCCTTTTCATCGCCGTCCGGCAACTGTGATTTATCTCACAGTTGATGTGGCCGGGGTCACAGACGCCTTATGAGGAATTGGTCGCGGACCTGCTGATCGCGGTTCGGCGTGCGGCGCGTGCGTCAGAACGTCGCTTAAGGGCGCTTTTCCTGGCCACGTCGCCTCACCAGCCAGACGAAGAAGGCGCCGACAGCGAACAGCAAGCCGGCGGCCAGCTTCACGACCGCGGCGATCAGGATTCGAACAGGTCGATCGCCTCGAAGTAGACGAGCACCGCGGCGACGATGATCGCCAGCACCAGCAGTCCCAGCATCAACTCGAGCATGGCCCATTCCCTTGCCTCTGGACGTTGGTGTCGCCGCCGCGCGGCCCGGTTCATCGCCTGCCTTGCCGCCTGTCTTTGACTTGACGCTTTCCGTCTTGAAATTTTTACCAATTTTGCCATCTGCATATCCGCGTCATGGCCGGGCTTGTCCCGGCCATCCACGTCTTTTCCCGGTTGATGCCGTAAAGACGTGGATGCCCGGGCATAGGCGAGCGAAGCGACGCCGTTCTTCGAACGGCTATGCCCGGGCATGACGGTGTTGTTGTGGCGCCGCGCCGAAATTCGAGGAGCTTTTCAGTCCCATGACGACGGTTGACGCGCCCGCCCCTGAAACCCATGCCTTTGAGGCCGATGTCGCAAAACTGCTGCATCTGATGGTGCATGCGGTCTATTCGGACAAGGACATTTTTCTGCGCGAATTGATCTCCAACGCCGCGGATGCCTGCGAAAAACTGCGCTACGAGGCGATCGCCGAGCCCGCCCTGCTCGCCGACGATCCGCAGCCGCGCGTGACGATCACCGCCGATCCGGATCAGCGCCGCCTGACCATCGAGGACAACGGCATCGGCATGACCGCGCACGAGATGGTGGAAGCGCTCGGCACCATCGCCCGCTCCGGCACAAAGGCGTTCATGGACCGGATCGCTGCGAACAAGGCCGACGAGGGCACGCAGCTGATCGGCCAGTTCGGCGTCGGCTTCTATTCGGTGTTCATGGTCGCAGACCATGTCGATGTCATTTCGCGCAAAGCAGGCCACGCGGAGGCCGCGGTCTGGTCGTCCGACGGCAAGGGCACGTACAGCATCAGCCCGATCGATGCGGCGGAAGCGCCAGCTGCGCGGCACCCGCGTCGTGCTGCATCTGATGGAGGACGCGAAATCCTACACCGAGCCGTTCACGCTGGAGCGGCTGGTGACGATGCGCTCGGGCCATGTGCCGATCCCGATCGCGCTGAAGGAGAAGCCCGACGCTGAGCCGAAGGAGATCGCCGACGGCGCGGCGCTCTGGACCAAACCGAAGTCCGAGATCAGCGAGGACGACTACGCCGATTTCTATCGCACCGCCGCCGGCCAGTTCGACAAGCCGGCGCTGACCATCCACTACCGCGCCGAAGGCCGGCAGGATTATTCGGTGCTGGCGTTTGTCCCCGAGACGAAGCCGTTCGACCTGTTCGATCCGGACCGGCACGGCCGCATCAAACTTTACGTGCGGCGCGTGTTCATCACCGACGAGGCGGAGCTCTTGCCGCGCTATCTGCGCTTCGTGCGCGGCCTCGTCGATTCCTCGGACCTGCCGCTGAACGTCTCGCGCGAACTGATCCAGCAAAGCCCGATCCTCGCCGCGATCAAGAAGGGTTTTGCCAACCGCGTGCTGGGCGAACTGGAGAAGCTCTCGACCAGCGACGCCGCGGCGTACGAAAAAATCTGGGACACCTTTGGCGCCGTCATCAAGGAAGGCCTCTACGAGGATTTCGAGCGCCGCGAGCAGTTGTTGAAGCTCTCGCGTTTTCGCTCCACCGCGTCGGCCGACCAATGGCGTTCTCTGGAGAGCTACACGTCCGATCTCAAGCCGAACCAGACCGCCGTCTATTACATCACCGGCAGCGACCTCGAGCGGCTGAAAAGCTCGCCGCAGCTGGAGGGCTTTCGCGCCCGCGGCATCGAGGTGCTGCTGCTGCCCGACCAGGTCGACAGTTTCTGGGTCACCGCCGGCATCGATTATCAAGGCAAGCCGTTCAAGTCGGTCACGCAGGGCGCGGCCGATCTGAAGCTGATCCCGCTGCTCGAGGGCAGCGCGCCGTCCGCCGAGGTCGATGCGAAGATCGCCGCGTTCATCGCGTTTGCAAAAAGCGTGCTGGGCGACGCGGTCTCCGACGTGCGCGCCTCCGAGCGGCTGACCGAAAGCGCGGTCTGCATCGTCGCGCCCGAGAGCGGCATGGACCGTCAGCTGGAGAAATTGCTGGCCAACGCCGGCCGCGGCGTCGCTGCGTCCAAACCGGTGCTCGAGATCAACCCGGCGCATGAGCTGATCCGCAAGCTCGCCGAGCTCGGCGAGACCGAGATCGCGCTGCGCGAGGACGCGGCGCAGCTGCTGCTCGACGAGGCGCTGGTGGCGGACGGCGAGCGGCCAAGGGATGCGAAGGCGTTTGCGGCGAGGCTTGGCCGGGTGATTGGTCGCGCGGCGGGGAGCTAATGTTTTGTCGTCCCGGCCAAGCGAAGCGCGAGCCGGGACCCATACGCCGTGTCGCCTGCGAGTTGACGGGCGCCAGCAGGCCTTCGCTGACGTCGGAGTGTATGGGTCCCCGCTTTCGCGAGGACGACGGCCGTTGTTGGAATGACGCCTGAGGAAAACTCCCATGCCCGACACCCCGTTGATCCTGCACCACTACGACTTCTCCAACTACGCCGAGAAGGCGCGGCTGGCGCTGGGCTACAAGGGTCTCGCCTGGCGCGGCGTCACCATTCCGCCTGTGGCGCCGAAGCCGGATCTGACGCCGCTGACCGGCGGCTATCGCCGCACGCCGGTGCTGCAGATCGGCGCCGACATCTTCTGCGACACGCATCTGATCCTGCGCGAGCTCGAGCGGTGCAAGCCGGAGCCGACGCTTTATCCGCAAGGCCTCAGGACGATCGCCGACATGATCGCGTACTGGGCCGAGCACCAGCTCTTCCGCCCGATGTCGCTCTACGTGTCCGGCACCAATGCCGACCTGCTGCCCGACAACCTGCAGGCCGACCGCTCGGCGATGCGTGGCGTGCCGCCGCCCGATGCCGCCACGATGCAGCGCGCGACGAAGCGCAACGCGCCGCTGGTGCGCGCGCAGCTGCCGCGCATCGAGGCGATGCTGTCGCATGGCTGGCCGTGGATCGCGGGTCCCGCCGTGACGGTCGCCGATTTTTCCGTCTACCACGCGCTCTGGTTCATGACCGCGCGCAGCCAGCGCCTCGCGCACGAGCTTGCGCCCTTTCCGCACATCACCGACTGGATGGGGCGCATGCGCGCCTTCGGCCACGGCGAGATGCAGCCGATGACGGCCGCGGAGGCGCTGCTGGTCGCGGCCGACGCCGAACCCGCGGCGCCGCGTGCGTCAAAGCCGTTTGCCGAGGACCCGCCGCTCGGCAGTTTTGTGCGCATCCGCGCGGATGACTACGGGCGCGACCCGGTCGAGGGCGAGCTGGTGCTGATTGATGCCGACGAGATCGCGATCGCGCGGCGCGATGGTGAGGTCGGCAATGTGGTCGTGCATTTCCCGCGGCTTGGGTATGATTTGCGGGCGGTGTGATCTCCGCGAGGGCGAGCAGCGCAGCACCACATTTAACCCTCATGGTGAGGAGCATCGCGCAGCGATGCGTCTCGAACCACGAGGCCCGGGCGTTGGCTCCGGGGCCTGCATCCTTCGAGACGCACCGCTTCGCTCTTCGCGCTACGCGGCGCTCCTCAGGATGAGGGTTTACTTCTGCGTGCGCGGATCGACGTCGCATTGCGCGCCCTTGCCAGTCCGGCCATATCCGCCTAATTCGAGCCCATGCCCTTGCCCCCCCACCGCTTCTCCGTGGCCCCGATGATGGACTGGACTGACCGGCACTGCCGCGTCTTCCATCGGCTGCTGTCGCGGCGGGCGCGGCTTTATACGGAGATGCTGACGACGGGGGCGATCATCCATGGCGATCGCACGCGGCTGCTCGGCTTTGATGCGAGCGAGCATCCTGTCGCCTTGCAGCTCGGCGGCTCCGATCCGGATCATCTCGCCACAGTTGCCAAGATCGGCGAGGATTTCGGCTACGACGAGATCAACATGAATGTCGGCTGCCCGTCCGACCGCGTGCAGGAGGGCCGTTTCGGCGCGTGCTTGATGGCGGAGCCGGAGCTTGTGGCCGACTGCGTGGCTGCGATGAAGCGCGCGGTGAAAGTGCCGGTGACGGTGAAATGCCGGATCGGCATCGACGACCAGGAGCCGGAAGCGGCGCTGCGCACGCTCGCGCGCGGCGTGGTCGCGGCGGGTGCCGACGCGCTGGTGGTGCATGCGCGAAAAGCCTGGCTGCAGGGTCTGTCGCCGAAGGAAAACCGCGAGGTGCCGCCGCTCGATTATGGTCTCGTCTATCGGCTCAAGGCGGAGATGCCGCGACGTGCCGGTGATCATCAACGGCGGCGTCGCCAGCATCGCGGAGGCGCGCGCGCATCTGGATCATGTCGACGGCGTGATGCTGGGACGCGCCGCCTATCAGGAGCCGTGGCGTCTGCTCGAGGCGGACGCCGTGCTGTTCGGCGAGACTGCGCCGGCTGCGACCATGAAGGACGCGATCGAGGCGTTCATCCCGTACGTCGAGCAGGAGTTGCGGCGCGGCACCCGGCTGCATGCGATGACGCGGCATCTCGTCGGCGCCTTCCACGCGGTGCCCGGCGCGCGGGCGTTCCGGCGGCACCTGGCGCAGCACGCGGTGCGCCCGGGCGCGGATGCGAGTGTGCTGCGCGATGCGGTGGCGCTGGTGGCGGAGCGGGCGGCGGAGACGGAGGCGGCGTAGGCGTTAGCCCCGCGCGAAGCGCGGCCCCGGCGGCGCAGCGCATTCAGCGTCATTGCGAGAGCGCAGCGACAAGCAATCCAGCTGCGCGCCGGCAGGCGCGCCAACTAAAATGCGCGGAGGCCGCGACAAATGCCGCGCTTTTTGTTTGGCGCGCTTCGCGCGCGCTGGATTGCTTCGTCGCTTCGCTCCTCGCAATGACGGCGGGTGCTTTGCATCGGCTAGGGGAAACCCGACGGACGTTCATCAGCGCGACACACTGGCGCAGTCGTTCTCCCTCATGGTGAGGAGCATCGCGTAGCGATGCGTCTCGAACCATGTGGCCCGTGCGCATCGGTTGCGCACAAAATCATCCTTCGAGACGCCCGGCTTCGCTCTCGGTACCGGGCTCCTCAGATCCTATGGGGCGACGGGTGGTCAGGAGGTAGGATTGAGTTTCCAGACCATTCCAACCTCGGAGACCAAGATGTTGAAGCTCGATCGCACTGACGCACCCATCGCCGCCGAGTATGCCACGGTGCATGTCGCGTTTGAACTGAGCAAGAAGAGTGTAAGCTCCGCGTACTGCTGCCGGGCTCGCAGAAGTTGAGCCGATACGCAATTGCGGGCGGTGATTTGGCCGAACTGACGAAGCTGTTGGCGTTGGCGCGGCAGAGGGCGGAACGCAGCAGCGGCAAGCCAGTGCGCGTGCTGGCGTGCTACGAGGCCGGCTATGACGGACACTGGCTGCACCGCTGGCTGACGGAGCAAGGAGTGGTCAACCACGAGATCGATCCGTCGAGCATCGAGGTGAGCCGGCGCGCGCGGCGCGCCAAGACCGACCGGATCGACTTGGAGAAGATGATGCGGCGTTCCTCGCCGATCTGCGCGGCGAGCCGCGCGCCTGCAGCGTGGTGCATGTGCCGTCGGTGGAGGACGAGGATCGCAAGCGGCGCAACCGCGAGCGCGATCGTCTGAAGAAGGGCGCACCGCCCACACCAATCGCATCGGAGGCCTGCTGCATGCGCAAGGCGTTCGCGATGCCCAGTCGATGACGCGTGGCTTCATCGCCATTCTCGACCGCGTGCGCACCGGTGACGGACGGCCGCTGCCGCCCAAGCTCAAGCAGGAGATCGTCCGCGAACACGCGCGGTTGATGCTGGTGTACCAGCAGCTGAAGGAGCTGGAGGCCACGAGCATGGCCGAGGTGAAGGCCGCGGCGCCCGGCTCGGCCGAGGCCAAGATCAAGCAGCTCATCGAGCTGAAGGGCCTTGGCCGGTCAGCTCGCAGAGCTTCGTCAACGAGGTGTTTTACCGCTCGTTCGCCAATCGCCGCCAGGTCGGCGCCTGTTTCGGCTTGACCGGCACCCCCTTCAACAGTGGCAACAGCGAGCGCGACCAGGGCATCAGCAAAGCCGGCAACCGTCGGGCGCGCGCGCTCGCTGTCGAGCTCGCCTCGCTATGGCTCCGACATCAACCCGACAGCGAGCTCAGCCGCTGGTTCCGTGCACGCGTCGGCGATCAGAAGGACGCGTCCGGCGGATCGCTGCTGTCGCGCTGGCGCGCAAGCTGATGCTCGCGCTGTGGCGCTACTTCACCACCGGTGTGTGCCGACCGGCGCCACGCTGCGTCCCGCTCACTGATCGGCCGCGCGCAAATGGCGGCCGACGTGACCCGGGATCGACGTGTCACCGTTCCTCATCCAGGGACAACACAACCCGTTTCCTCAGAGGGGTCCCGTCTTTCTTGGGCCATGCCTTCACTCGTGCATGAAGGATTAGGCACCGGCGATCGAGCCCGACCGGATACAAGGTGATGCGGTGTTGTTGCCGCATGCTTGCAAAACGGCCCAGTCCTGTTATCACGTCATGCCGCTCATCGCGCGCCTCATCGTCCCGAGCATCCAGTCTCGCGCCAGGCTCGCCGCCGTCAAGGCGTGGCCTGGCAACCGCGGAGCGTGCGGTTCCCACGCAGCGACGGCCAGCCTTGACTGCGGCTGCGCGCGCGCTCCCGCAGGATCATGGTCGGGACGGAGAAACGGCTCTCAGTCGAACAAAGAAACTGACCACGGAGTTTGCTGCCATGCCGTAGAGCTCGCCCCACATCTACCCCTTGACTTCCGGGCTCCCATACAAGGATGAGGCATAATGAGTGGCATTTGCCTGGATACCGTGAGGATATCCCCTTGAGCATTGGACTGATCGCCCTTCTCGATGATGTCGCAGCGATTGCGAAGGTGGCGGCGGCTTCGCTGGATGATGTGGTGGCGCAGGCGACCAAGGCCGGCGTGAAGGCGGCCGGCGTCGTCATCGACGATACCGCGGTGACGCCGCGCTATGTGGTGGGGTTTGCGGCGAACCGCGAGCTGCCGATCGTCGCAAAAATCGCCTGGGGCTCGCTGCGCAACAAGCTGTTCATCCTGCTGCCCGCGGCGCTGGCGCTGGCGTATTTCCTCCCCTCCGCCATCACGCCGCTGCTGATGATCGGCGGCGCTTATCTTTGCTACGAGGGCACGGAGAAGGTGTACGAGGCGGTGGTGCCGCATTCGGCGCACGCGCATGAGGCCGAGATCGGCTCGGTGGCGCTGGAGGCGACGTCGCTGGAGGACGAGAAGGTCGCCAGCGCGATCAAGACCGACTTCATTCTCTCCGCCGAGATCATGGCGATTTCGCTCGCCGCCATTCCGGACGGCGGCTTCTGGACCAAGGCGATCACGCTCGCCGTGGTCGGCATCGCCATCACCGTTGCGGTCTATGGCGTGGTGGCGCTGATCGTGAAGGCGGACGATGCCGGCGTGGCGCTGGCGGCGGAACGACAGCCCGCAGCCTGCTCGGGCAGCTGAGCCGCGCGCTCGGCCGCGCGCTGGTGCTCGGCATGCCGGGGCTGCTGACCACGCTCAGCGTGCTTGGCACCGCGGCGATGATCTGGGTCGGCGGCGGCATCATCGTGCATGGGCTGGATGGTTACGGGTTTCATGGCTCGAGCATGTGATCCATGACGCGGCGGTGGCAACGGCGCGGGCGATGCCGATGGCGTCCGCTGCGGTGGAGTGGATCGTCTCCGCCGCCGGCGCCGGCGTGGTGGGGCTCGTGATCGGCGGCGCGTTGATTCCGCTGGTGGGGTATGTGGTGGCCCCGGCGTGGAAGGCCGTGAAGCGCGTGGTGCCGAAGCGGAAGCAGGCGTGAGCGAGGAACCTCAGCGTCATTGCGAGCGAAGCGAAGCAGATCCGAGCCGCGCGCCGGCAGGCGCGCAAAATAAACGCTGAGACTGCCGCGGCTGCAGCGTTTTTTAGTTGGCGCGCTTCGCGCGCGCTGGATTGCCACGTCGCTTCGCTCCTCGCAATGACGCAGAGGCGCTTCGCGAGCGCGCTCGTTCGATCTCTTCAATTGTCAAACAGCCGCGGATCGAGCATGCGATCGCTCGTCGGCTTGCGCCGGTACAATGCATCATCGCCCCTGTTCTTTGTCCGGCCTGGGGCTGCCGGTCGTCATGCGCGCTTGGCGTTTACGCCATTCGCGCCAAATCAATGCCTTCCTTGCCCGTAGGGGCGTGCGGAACGACAGGGCGTTTCACCGCGCCCGCGGCGCCCGCATGTGTTTGGATGCGGGCAGCCCGCATGCCGCTTTCGCGACGGCACACGAGCGGTGGTCCAGCCCAACGCCGAAGATCGTTGAGCTGAACCGGGCCTCGGAAGCAGATCTTCGCCTGCGTTCCGCACGCGGATGGATTTTGCGGCTTGCTGCATGTCCCAGGGGTTGTCACTGGCGCCGACGCGCCCCCGTTCGTGCGAGCTGTCGCCCGGACATGCACTTGGACCGTCCGCCCGTGTTGCCGGCGTCTGTCCCCGTCCGCTTTCTAAGGATCTGCGATCCTCACTGCGTCCAGGGTCCGGCATCGTAGCGGCCATCCGCATCCCGCTCCGCGTTTCGAAGACGATCGCGACGCGCCCCTCACCGGAACGAGACGGGATCACGATAATCATCCTAGGAGGCAAGTCGAGAACAAATGCGGAACGATTCGAAGAAAGGTGTGAGCAAAATGGGGGATAACTCGGAAAGCCAGCTTTCCAATGTCATTGCGGCGCAGCGCTCCCCTCCCTCCCGCCCGGCGTAGCGCAGCGAAGCCGGGTGGCGGGGAGGGGTCGGGGGTGGGGGGCGCCGCTTGCTCGGCGACAGTGAGGAGCACTGGCAAACACGCTCAGGATTCTCCGTCGCGTCGTGTTCTGAAATCTCGCACGAGCGATTTTTGCGATGGCATGCGCCGCAGGCCCCCCACCCCCGACCCCTCCCCGCCACTCGCTTCGCGCGCGGGAGGGAGGGAGAAGAAGCGCGCCTCGCGCGACCGGGAATGTCGACGTCATCATGCTGTGCACCCATGGGGCTTTTCGACGCTGGCCATTGACGGCCCCGCGCAAACTGGCTCACGTAAAAGAAAACAAAAAACGACATTCCCTTCAGGAGGACAACAACCATGACCAACACGGTCGATCGCCGGCAATTCATCGCCACGGGCGCCGCCGCAGCCGCGCTGCCGCTGTTCACCATCGAAGCCCAGGCGCAGGCTTGGCCGAGCAAGCCGATCCGCATCGTGGTGGGTTATCCCGCCGGCGGGCAGACCGACATCATCGCCCGCACCTATGGCGAGTACATGTCGCGGCAGCTCGGCCAGCCGGTGGTGGTGGAGAACAAGGCCGGCGCCGGCGGCATCATCGCCGCGGTGGAGGTGAAGCGCGCGCCGGCTGACGGCCACACGCTGATGCTGACGATCTCGACGACGATGATCCAGAACCGGGTGACGGTGAAGAACCTGCCTTATGACGCGGACAAGGATTTCGTGCTGCCGTCGCTGATGACCCAGATCGGGCTTGTGATGGTGTCGAGCCAGAAGACCGGCACGAGCAACCTGAAGGAGTTCGTCGCGTACGCGAAGAAGACCGACAAGGTGAGCATGGGCACGTATGCGGCGGGCTCGACCGCGCACCTGATCATCGTCGAGCTCAACAAGCAGTATGGGCTGAACATCGAGGCGGTGCACTATCGCGGCGAGGCGCCGATGTGGGCCGACATCAACGGCCAGTCGCTCGATGCCGCGGTCGGCAGCTACAACGCGGCGCTGCCGGTGCTGCAGGGCGGCCGCGGCAAGGCCGTGGCCGCGACGGGCCTGCAGCGCCTTCCCCCGCTGCCGGATGTTCAGACGATGGTGGAGCAAGGCGCGGACTCAAAACTCTACGAGCTGCGCGGCTTCACCTGCTTCGCCGCGCCTGCCGCCACGCCGCCCGACATCATCAAGAAGCTCTCCGACACCATCGTCGCCGCCGCGAACGACGCGAAGGTGAAGGAGACGATGAACCAGTTCTTCCTCAACCCGCCGATCCCGCACGCCGAGGCGCAGAAGCTGTTCGCGGAACAGACGCCGCTGTGGGTGCAGTTCATGGAGGGGGTTGGGATCAAGCCGGAGTAGGAAGGCAGGCCGGCGCACCGGCCAATGGCGGCGCATGTCGATGCGCCCTCTCCCCTCGCGGGAGAGGGCATGTTGGCATCAGCCCAGAATGATGCTGGGTGAGGGGTGCCACGCGAGCACTGAGTCAGTGCCGTGCGGCGACCCCTCACCCTGCAGAATATGCGGTTAGCTCTCTTCATGCCCTCTCCCGCAAGGGGAGAGGGCGCAATCACAGAGCGCTGAGGAGCTTCTGGCCTGCGCTCCATCCGGGCTACGGCGATGGCGCGCCTCAGATCATCCAGATATCGTCGTTCGAGACGCTGGCGCCTGGCTGCAGTGTGGCGATGGTTACCGGGGCGTGGGCGCTGTCGATGCCGTCGGCGTCGTAGCGCAGGATGCGGGTGTCCTCTTCGTAGAAGAAGCGCACGCTGGAGGTCGCCGCGGTGTCGCCGTTGCTGGATTGGAAGCGGCCGCTGCCAAGCGCCCCCGTCGGCAGGCCGCCGAAGACAGAGGCCTTGAAGTGGAAGCCGTCGTCGCTGGACGAGAAGTCGAGCACGCGGTCGCCGCCTTCGTTGACCGCGTTGTAGACATAGGCGTCCCGGCCGGAGCCGCCGACCAGCCGGTCGGCGCCAAGGCCGCCGGTGATCGTGTCGTTGCCTTCGGCGCCGGCGAGGTAGTTGGCCACGGCGTTGCCGCTGATGCGGTTGTCCAGCGCATTGCCGACCACGCCGTCCGTGGCGTTGGTCAGCGTCACGTTCTCGACATAGGAGAAGAGCGACATGGTGACGTTGTCGAGGTAGACCTCGTCGATGCCCTCGCCGCTCCCCTCGGTGACGACATCGGATGCGCTGTCGACGATGTAGCTGTCGTGGCCTGCGCCGCCGATCATGGTATCGGCGCCCCTGCCCCCGTGATGGATATCGTTCCCCGCGCCGCCCTCGAGCCGGTCATTGCCGTCGCCGCCGTTGAGGATGTCGTTGCCGCCGAGGCCCTGGATCGTATCGGCGCCGGTGGTGCCGTTGAGGGTCTCGCTCGACGCCGTGCCGACGATCGTGCCCGGAGGCGGCGGCGAGCCGCCGGTGGCGGGATCGACCAGGTCGAGCTTGACGTTGCTGGAGCCGACCGTCGTCTGCATGCTGGTGGATTGAATGCCTGCGCCTGAGAACGTCACCGTGTAGGTCGCCGGCGGCAGCGCGAGATCGTAACCGCCCGAGCCGTAGGTGGTGGTGGTGTAGCTTGCGCCGCCACTGCTCACGGCGGTCAGCGTCAGGCCGCCGAGCCCCTCGCCCACATCGTAAGCGCGGTCGCCATCCTGGTCGTCGAACGCGACGCCGGTGAGGAACACGTCGGAGCCTGATCGCGCGAAATTCTCGGTGACGAACGCGCCCTCGCGGCCGCCGTAGTCGCCGACCTCGAAGCCGAGCCCCACTTCGCGATAGCTGCCATTGAGGATGTTGGCGCGATGGCCTGACGAATTCATCAGGTTCGTGTGCAGCAGCAGCACCTCATCCACCAGGCCTGTCGGCGAGCGCGTCGTCGCCCACGCGATGTTCTCGCCCCAGGTCCAGGACCCGGTGAAGGCGTAGCCCGCGCTGGTCATGCGCTGGCCCGCGGTCGACCCGCCCGAGCCTGTATGCGAGAACGTGTCGGTGGCGATCATCCACTGGCTGTGGCCTTCGGCGGCCTCGTTGAGATCGAAGTCGAACGCGAGCGGCTGCGCGCCAGCACCGGCGCGCTCGGCATTGATCAGCTCAAGCAGATACTGCTCGTAGGCCGTGGGCTGCGCCATACCCGAACTCCTCGCAGGGTGCTGATGGACAACTGCCGGCAGGGACCGTTCCCCGTCCGGTCGGAGTCGTGGCTAAGGGTTGAGTGTGATCGGCCGTTGGCCCAATCGTGACGATTTTGGGCAAGGCACAGGTTCCGTCGCGCGCGGCGAGGCCGGTGCCATGGCAGCCGCGCATCGACACGCGCGGTGAGCGCGATTGTGAGCGGGGCCGAGGCTCGCAGGCGCCCGCCATTGCCAGGCGCATCGAAAGTCTCCCCGTCACCGCTGACCCGCGTCGCGCAAACACTGATCGAGCTTGTGCGAAATAGTGGGTGCGCGGAAACCCACGGCGAACCGCCGCCGCGCGACGCTTCTCCAAGGGCGATGCCCCCGCTTTGGTATTTCCACCACTTGGCGATATCCATCTACTGCTAACAAATCGCATCGACTACAACTAGGCGGAGTTCATCAACAGCCGGTCGAAGTCTATTTTTTCTTGTGTCACTCATCACCCCAACCCGGAACCAGTCGATGTTCTTCGCTGATTTCTCCGGCACCGAATGTTCACCTCTTTAGATTGTTACGACCCGACGCTTCAACGCGGCAAATCTATCCACGGGCGCCCGGAAATTGAGGGCGCCAAAGCTGGGTCACGGCCGTCAGCAACTGCGTATTCACGCCGAGGTCGACCGGACAATTTCGATAAATGCAGTAAAATCAATGCGATAGACGACGTCGGAGCCTCGGCTTTATTTTGTCAATCGTGAGCATAGAGAGGCAATCGGATTCCAACTTTAGCATAACTTTCCGCTGCCAAGTCGGAGCACGCACGCGCGCCGTAGCTTAGATGCCGGTTAAGGACGAAATCATCTTTTTTCCTCCGCGGCACCGCTTCTGCAACCTGAAAATCTCATCACGTCACCGCGCTGCCCATGTCCCTCCGGCAACGTCAGCCCAAACACCGCAAGGCAGCCAAAAGAGCGCCTGTCCGTCCAGCGCCTGCGCAGGCCAGCAAGCAGGTCTGGCCCGAAGGAAGCATCAGCCGCGGCCAGACCATGACCGCGACGCACCCTTGCGGCCGCCAGCTCAGCTGCAGCGGAGGATCGTCCCAGCAGGGCAACCGGCGCCAATGCAAGTGGCTGTGAGGACGGGCGACGCGCGGTTGATGCGGCTCCGCGCCTATCCCGCACAGCGCGCTCGCACACCTTGCCCCGGATCACGCCAGTGGTAGGCTTCTCCCGTCAGCAATCCGGAGGGGTCGGCCATGAAGTCGTATGTGCTCGCGAAGCCGCATGTGCTTGCGTCCTTGACGATCGTCGCCGGCCTCGCACTTGCGGGCGTCGCCACACAAAGTCCGCATGCGCAGACCCAGCCCGCGCCGGTGCAGCCCTCGCCGGTCAAGCGCACGATCATCGGCAAGGCCGACGTGCCCGGCTCGAACTACGAAGTGATCAGCGCCATCGTCGAAATCGCGCCCAACTTCAAGGCCGGCCGCCACCTCCATCCCGGCACCGTGCATGGACAGGTGCTGGAGGGCGAGTTCTGGGTCGCCATCGACGACCAGCCCGAAAAGGTTTTCAAGGCGGGCGAGACGCTCGCACTGCCGGACCGCGCCATCCACAATGAAGGTGCCGCGGCGAACGGGACGAAGCTCGTTGCGACTTACGTGGTCGAGAAGGGGCAGCCGCTGGTGCAGCCTGTGAAGTGATCCCGGCTTCGCGCTTTTTGCGGGCTTCGGCGCGCAGGCCCGCCTTCGCCCTTCCGCCTGCGCGCTTTGCGCTGCGACGTGACAGGCCGGGCTACGGCGCGCGGCAAAGGTCCGCCTTCGCCTTGAGCTCGCAGAGGCCGTACAGCTTCACCCGGCTTACCAACTTTTCTCCTCATCCTGAGGAGCCCGGCGTAGCTCTTGCGAAGCCGGGCGTCTCGAAGGATGTGGCCCCGGAGTTAACTCGACGAAGCGCCTTGGCACGGCCGAAGGCCGTCATTGCGAGGACCCCTCGCTTCGGGGTCTCCGGGCAGCGAGCGAAGCAATCCAGTCGCGCGCGAAGCGCGCAAACGAATAAGCGCGGGATTCGCAGCGGGCTCCGCGCTTTTATTTGGCGCGCCTGCGGCGCGCGCTGGATTGCTTCGCTTCGCTCGCAATGACGGCGCGGGAGGTGTTTTCGGGGTGGGTCCGCGCTCTCGTGCCGTCGAAACCGCTGTCACTCGTGCCCGCCCGGCCGGCGCTTCGCTTCGTCCATTCGGGGGATGTCGTCCACCCGGCCAGGCTTTAACGCTGCGTCGCCACGGGTCCCTGGCGCTGCCGCCGGACCCGATGTCGTTTTGCCGTCTCGCCAAAGGAGCAGGCCGCGCATGGAAGATGCTGAAGATCACCGCCTGGCGCTCGATCTGCTCATCCGCGGCTTTCAGGTGTCGCGAACTCATACGCCTTGCCGCAGACCTTGGCCTCGCCGACCGCATCGCGCCGGAGGGCGCCTCCCCCATTGCCGCGCTCGCGGAGGCGAGCCGCGTGCTGCCGCATCAGCTCCTGCGCGTCGTGCGCGCGCTGGCCTCTGTCGGCATCTTCCAACTCGACGCCATTGGTTCGGTGCGCCACACGCCGAAATCGCTGCTGTTGCGCAGCGATGCGCCGGGCACGCTGCATCACGCGGCGCGCTTCTGGGCCGGCGAGGGAAGCTGGCGGGCCTGGGAAGCGCTCGACGTGGCCCTAAAGGGGAACGTGCCGCACGAGGCGGCCTGGGGAACGAGCCGCTTCGCCTACCTGCGCGAGCACGCGCAAGAGGCGCGCGTGTTCGACGCGTTCATGGCCCATTTCGGCGACAACCGCCACAACGCGCTCGCCGGATCCTACGACTTCTCGCGCGCGACAACGATCGTCGATGTCGGCGGCGGCAACGGCGAGATGCTGCGGCGTATCCTGGCGCGATATCCCGACGCGCGCGGGATCGTGCTCGACCGGGAGGACGTGGTGGCGGCGATCACCGACGAGGCGCGCGCCGGAGGCCGCATCACGACGCAGGGCGGCAGCTTCTTCGAGCGTGTGCCTGCCGGCTGCGACATCTACCTGCTGTGCCGCGTGCTGCACGACTGGCCGGATGACCAGGCGCTGCGGATTCTCAAGAGCTGCCGAACCGCCATGGGGGCGAACGCGCGCCTGCTGGTGGTGGAAGGACTGCTGCATCCGGATCCGACGCACGGCGTGCCGACGGAATACCTGATCGACATGCAGATGATGGCCATGTTCGGCAACGCGCGCGAGCGCACGGAGGCCGAATTTGGCGAGCTGCTCGGACGTGCGGGATTCGAGCTCGCCAGGGTGATCGCGACGGACTCGTCGGTGTCGATCCTCGAGGCCGCGCCTTGTGCTTAGGCGGGAGGCTGGCGCGCCAACCAGCAGTCCGTAGCCCGGATGCATAGGCGGCCTTCGGGCCGCCGTTCTCCAGAACGCCGATGCTTCGCATCGGCTATGGCGATATCCGGGGCTGAGGCCGAGATCCAGGATTCCCGGATGTCGCTACGCTCATCCGGGCTACGATGCTGACGCGGGCTACCCGGCTGATAGCGTCATTGCGAGCGAAGCGAAGCAATCCAGCCGCGCGCCGGCAGGCGCGCAAAATAAACGCTGAGATTGCCGCGAGTGCAGGGTTTTTTGTTTGCGCGCTTCGCGCGCGCTGGATTGCTTCGTCGCTGCGCTCCTCGCAATGACGCAGTGCGCGTAGCCCGGATGAGCGCAGCGACATCCGGGACTCCATTCACTGACCCTGCCCCGGATATCACTCGTGCCCGTGCGCCTCCGGCAACGTCAGCCCGAACACCGTCTCCAGATCCTTCACCTGCTGCTTCGTCAGATACCTCGGGTTCAGGTTGCGCAGCAGCAGATACAGCTTCGCCGTCTCCTCGAGCTCCTCGGTGGCGAAGACGGCGGCTTCCAGGGTTTCGCCTGCGACGACGGGGCCGTGGTTGGCGAGCACGACGGAGGAATATTTGCCGGCGAGGCCGCGGATGGCGTCGGCGACCGCGGGATCGCCCGGCCGGTAATACGGCACGAGCGCGGTGGCGCCGACGCGCATCAGGTAATAGGCCGTCATCGGCGGCAGCATCGCTTTGGGGTCGATGTCGGGCAGCATCGACACGGCGACCGAATGCGTCGAATGCAGATGCACGATGGCGCGCGCGTTGCCACGCGTTTCATAGAGCGCGGTGTGGAGCGGGATCTCCTTGGTCGGCGCATCGCCCGCAACCAGCGCGCCGTTCGCGTCCAGGCGCGAGATGCGCGCGGGATCGAGAAAGCCGAGCGAGGCGTTGGTCGGCGTCACCAGCCAGCCGCCGTCGTCGAGGCGCACGCTGATGTTGCCGGAGGAGCCCGGCGTGAGGCCGCGCTCGAACAGCGAGCGGCCGAAGCGGGTGATGTCCTCGCGGAGTTTGGATTTGGTCATGGGTGGGGTCCGTTGCTGGGTGAGGACGGTACACTCCGTGTCGTCCTCGCGAAAGCGGGGAACCCATGCGCGCGGAGCGCGATTGGTGACCGCAGCGGTCGTTGGCTGAAGGCAATGTGCGCTTTGGCGTCGCATTGGCGACACGGCTGTATTGCTGTCCCTTCGCTCCTCGCAATGACGGATGCGCTTCGCTTGGCCGGGACGACGGCGAGATTTGGCTTGATGTTGTCGGGCTTGCGCTGCCAAGCTGAGGCTCGGCTGGGCGGGACGGAACCGGCCCGACAAAACTTTTCGCGGGATGCAAAGGAGCGCACGGTGACGGAACAGACATCCGCTTCTGCAGCCACCTCGCAGGTCAAGGGGCCGCGCGCCGCGGTGATCGGGCTGGGCTCGATGGGGTTCGGCATGGCCGTGTCGCTGTTGCGCGCGGGGTTCGATGTTGCGGGCTACGATGTCGGACAGGGCGCGGTGGCGCGGCTGGTCGGGCATGGCGGGCGAGGTGCTGCAAGCGCGGCGGAGGCGGCGACGGGCGCCGAGATCGTCGTCTCGGTGGTGGTGAACGCGGCGCAGACGGAAGCAGTCCTGTTCGGCGAGAACGGCGTTGCCGCGGCGATGCCCGTCCGCTCCGTGTTCATGTCGTCGGCCACCATGGACCCGGAGGCCGCGCGGCGGCTGGCGAAGCAGCTCGAGGCCACCGGCCGGTACTATCTCGACGCGCCGATCAGCGGCGGGGCGCAGCGCGCGGCCGAAGGCGCGCTGACCATCCTCGCCTCCGGCAGCCGCGCGGCGTTCGGCAAGGCGCTGCCGGCGCTGAGCGCGCTCGCCGCAAACGTCTACGAGCTCGGCGACGAGCCGGGCCAGGGCGCGGCGTTCAAGATGATCAACCAGCTGCTCGCCGGCGTGCACATTGCGGCTGCGAGCGAAGCGATGGCGTTCGCGGCGAAGCAGAACCTCGACCTGCGCAAGGTGTACGAGGTGATCACCGCGTCCGCCGGCAATTCGTGGATGTTCGAGAACCGGATGCCGCATGTGCTCGACAACGACTACACCCCGCGCAGCGCGGTCGACATCTTCGTCAAGGACCTCGGCATCGTCCAGGACATGGCGCGGGGGATGAAGTTTCCGGTGCCGGTGGCGGCCGCGGCGCTGCAGATGTTTTTGATGACCAGCGGCGCAGGGATGGGGCGGGATGACGATGCGTCGGTGGCAAGGATGTATGCGCAGGTGACGGGGGCGAAGTTGCCTGGCGGGGGGAAGTGAGTGTGATGAGTTGTTCCGTCATTGCGAGCGAAGCGAAGCAATCCAGCTGCGCGCGGCAGGCGCGCCAAAAAAATGCGCGAACTTGCAGCCGATGCCGCGCTTTTTGTTTGGCGCGCTTCGCGCGCAGCTGGATTGCTTCGTCGCTTCGCTCCTCGCAATGACGCAGAGGCCGCTTTGCGGGGACGATGCTGAGTATGACGCTGTTCGAGGACACACCAAATGCCGCGCTTTGCTGCGAACCTGACGATGATGTTCACCGAGCTGCCGTTCCTCGACCGCTTCGATGCGGCGGCGGAGGCGGGGTTTGCGGCGGTGGAGTATCTGTTTCCGTATGAGCACGCGCCGGAAGCGATCGGCGAGCGGCTGACGCGCAATCATCTGACGCAGGCGCTGTTCAACCTGCCGCCGGGGGACTGGGCGGCGGGCGAGCGCGGGCTCGCCGCGCTGCTTGAACGTTTCGACGAACTGCGCGACGGGCTGACGACGGCGCTGCCTTATGTCACAGCCACCGGCGTCAAGCGCGTGCACCTGATGGCGGGGCTCGCCGATCGCGAGAACCCCGCGGCCGCGGCGGCCTATCGCAGGGCCGTTCGGTGGACGGCAGAGAACTCGCGGACGCAGGCGTCGACCTGGTGCTCGAGCCGATCAACGGCCGCAACATGCCGGGCTATTTCCTGAACGATTTTGCCTACGCCGAGCAGCTGATCCGCGAGCTCGGGCTGCCGAACCTGAAACTGCAGTTCGACATCTATCATCGCCAGATCATCCATGGCGACGTGACGATGGCGCTGCGCGCGATGATGCCGATGATCGGCCATATTCAAATTGCGAGCGTGCCGTCGCGGCATGAGCCTTCCGGGGAGGAGCTGAACTACCCGTTCCTGTTCGAGGAGCTGGACCGGCTGGGCTATCAAGGTTTCGTCGGCTGCGAGTACAATCCGCGCGCCGGCACGCGCGAAGGCCTCGGCTGGTTCGCGCCCTATGCCCGTAGCCGGTAGCCCGGATGAGCGAAGCGAATCCGGGGACTGAGTCCGCAAATGGTCCCGGATGCGCTTCGCTCATCCGGGCTGCAAAGAGCGTGGAGGACCGCACATGAGCATCACGCTCGGCTGCATCGCCGACGACTACACCGGCGCGTCCGATCTCGCCAACACGCTGACGAAATGCGGCTTGCGCACGGTGCAGACCATCGGCGTGCCGGCGGCGGATCTTGCGCTGCCCGATGTGGACGCGGTGGTCGTGGCGCTGAAGAGCCGCTCGTGCGCGAAGGACGACGCGGTGGCGTGGTCGCGCGCGGCGAACGCCTGGCTGCGCGCGCGCGGGGCGACGCATGTGCTGTTCAAGATCTGCTCGACCTTCGATTCGACGCGACGACGGCAACATCGGCCCCGTCGCCGAGGCACTCCAGGCGGAAAGCGGCGACACGATCGTGCTGGTGACGCCGGCGTTTCCGGAGACCGGCCGCACGGTCTACCAGGGCAACCTGTTCGTCGGCGCGGTGCCGCTGAACGAAAGCCCGCTGAAGGATCATCCGCTCAATCCGATGCACGATGCGAACCTGGTGCGGGTGCTGGCCGAGCAGAGCCGTTCGAAGGTTGGCCTGGTCAATCTCGCGAGCGTCGCCAAGGGTGCGGACGCGATCCGCACAAAACTTGCCGAGCTGGCCGGCGCGGGCGTGAGGATGGCGATCATCGATGCGGTGTTCGATCCTGATCTCGAGACCATTGGCCTCGTCGCGCTGGATCATCAGCTCTCGGTCGGCGCGTCCGGCATCGGCCTCGGCCTGGCGCGGGGGCTTGTGACGACGGGCCGCGTGCGCGCGACGCCGGCCGGATCATCGCTCGGCGCGCCGGTCGGCGGCCCGGCCGCGTGCCTCGCCGGCAGCTGCTCGCAGGCGACGCTGGCGCAGATCGCGCGGGCCGAGGCTGCGATGCCGGTGCTGCGGCTCGATCCGGAGGCGCTGATCAGCGACAAAGCCGCGGCCGCGCGCGCGCTCGACTGGGCCACCGAGCGCCTCGCCAAGGGTCCGGTGCTGATCGCCAGCAGTTCCAGCGCGACGCTGTGGCCGCGGTGCAGGCGCGGCACGGCCGCGACAAGGCCGGACACGCGATCGAGCAGGCGATGGCGGCGATCGGCACCGGCCTTTTCGCACGCGGGGTGCGGCGGCTGGTGGTGGCCGGCGGCGAAACGTCAGGTGCGGTGGTGGATCAGCTGAAGATCCCGGCGTTCCTGATCGGGGAGGAGATCGCAGCCGGCGTGCCGGTGCTGCGCACGGCCGGATGGCCAAACGGCGACATGGTGCTCGCGCTGAAGTCGGGGAATTTCGGCGGGGTGGATTTTTTCAGCGATGCGCTGGCGTTGATGCGGTGAGTGTTAGCGCACGGCGCGCTCCACACCGTCATTGCGAGCGAAGCGAAGCAATCCAGCCGCGCGCGGCAAGCGCGCCAACAAAAAGCGCGAGCATTAGCCGCGACTGCTGCGCTTTTTGTTTGGCGCGCTTCGCGCGCGCTGGATTGCTTCGTCGCTTCGCTCCTCGCAATGACGGTATGGGCGGCCTTCGCACCGCGGCCGCCATCACTCGCCGCCATCCGCTACGCATTCGATTTTACCGCAATCACCCTCATCGCACAGTGCTAGACTGACCCCCGGGGCTGGAGCTGCCATGTCTCGCACGGAGGTTTGTCATGACGAAACTTCTGTCAATTCTGGTTGGTGGCACGCTGCTCGCCGTGATGCCGTTCGCGGCCAGCGCGCAAACACACGATCATCAGCTGCTGACGACGGACGAGATCAAATGGGGCGCGGGGCCGCCGTCGATCCCAGCGGGCGCACAGGCGGCCATGCTCTACGGCGATCCCGCCAAGGACGGGCTGTTCGCCTTCCGCCTGCGGACGCCGAAGGACTACGCGATCGCGCCGCACACGCATCCGAAACCGGAGATCGTCACGGTGATCTCGGGCCAGGTGCGGCTCGGCATGGGAACGACCGCGGACAAGGAGAAGGCCAAGGTGCTGCCGGCGGGCAGCTTCCTCGCGCTGTCGCCGGGCGCGGCGCATTACTTCTTCTCCGATCAGGACAGCGTGATCCAGCTCAACAGCACCGGGCCGTGGGGCATCGACTATGTCGATGCGAAGGACGATCCACGCCAGACGACGGGCGCGACGAAGAAGTGAGGTTGTGCTGGTGGGCGGGGACGCGGCTTTCCGCGAGCGCCCGTAAATGTGCCCTCTCCCCTTGCGGGAGAGGGCATGCACAGCAGCAATCCGGAATGATGCTGGGTGAGGGGTCGCCCCAAGCACTGAGCTCGTGCCGTGGGGCGACCCCTCACCCAGCAGAATGCTGGGCTAGCTCTCTGCATGCCCTCTCCCGCAAGGGGAGAGGGCGCAATCATACGCGCCGCACGATGAGAGCGCGCCGCCGCACGCTACGGCGTGGCACCCGGCACCGACCACATGCCGCGCCGCGCGGCTTTCGCTTCGGCCTCGGCCTGGCGGTACCTGCTGCTTGCGGAGGCGGCCGCCGGCTGCGCGAGGCCGTTTCGGATCAGCCACAGGCCAAGATCGATGCCGCTCGCCGAGCACACGGCCGTGACTTGCGCGGACGCATCGCGGCTCTTCACCGCGCAGCTGACGATGCTCTCCTCCAGAAACTCATCCAGCGCGTTCAGCGCGCGCGGGCCGCAGCGCCAGCGCTCGTCGTCGGTACGCGCGCAGACGTGATCGTCGGCGACCTCACCGATGCCGGCGAAGCGGATGCGCTCGCCGCGGACCTCGAGCGTGCCGCCGTCGATGACGTTGGCGCGGCCGGTGATGGTTTGCGCATGCGCAGGCGAGAGCGCGCTCGCGAGGAGCGCGGCAGTGAGTGCGACGCGTGAGAGGGCGCGCGGGAACGGCATGCGGAATGAGAGCGCCGGAAAGCGGCGAAGTAAAGGGGTGTTGGCCACTCGTCATTGCGAGCCACAGCCGTTCGAGCAACGGCGTCGCTTCGCTCGCCTATGGCGAAGCAATCCAGCGCGCGCGAAGCGCGCCAAACAAGAAGCGCGGCATCAGCTAGCGAATTCGGCACTTTTTTTGCGCGCCTGCCGGCGCGCAGCTGGATTGCTTCGCTTCGCTCGCAATGACGGCGCAAGCGTCGTCAGCTTGCGGGCGGCCTCGACGATCGCCTGTGGGCCGTATGGTGCAGAGAACAGGCAGCCCGTCTTCGCCCTCCCGCCTGCGCGCTTCGCGCTACGGCGCGGCAAGTCGGGCTACGCCGGGCACGCTTCGCCTTCGGCTCTTGCGTGGCTGCGCCACGCGTAGCCGAAGGCGAAGCGTGGTGCCCGGGGGCGGAATCGAACCACCGACACTGCGATTTTCAGTCGCATGCTCTACCAACTGAGCTACCCGGGCATTCTGGTCCCCGCTTCGCCTGAGGCTTCGCGGGGCAAGCCCCTGCTTGATGCAGGGGAAGGTGAGAGCGCGCGTTTATAGGGGGCGATGGCGGCGGTGGCAACCCTTCCCGCTGATGATCTCAAGGTGTTGGGTAGACTGAATAAATCAGGAACGCGAGGTCCTCAAAGCTCCGAGGAAGACGTAAGCGCTGCGGGCATCACTCCCCTCCCTCCGCCCGGCGTGCGCTGCGCTACGCCGGGCGGGAGGGAGGGGAGCGGCAAGCGCCCGTCGTGCGAACGCTCAGTTCTCAATCCTGATCTTCGCCTCCGCGATCACCGGGCCCCACTTGTCCATTTCGGACTTGAGGTGTTTTGCGAGCTCGTCCGGGGTGGAGCCGACCGGCTCGGCGCCGAGCTCGAGCAGGCGGGTGCGCACCGGCTCGTGCTTCAGCGCGGCGATCGTGTCGGCGTGCAGTTTTGTTGCGATCTCCTTCGGCGTCTTGACGGGGAGGAAGAACGCGAACCACGAGAACACGTCAAACCCCTTCACGCCGGATTTGTCGATGGTCGGCAGCTCCGGCGCGATCGCAATGCGCTTCAGCGTCGTCACCGCCAGCGCGCGCACCGCGCCGCCCTTCACATGCGGCGAGATCGAGGGCGCGTTGTCGAACACCACGTCGACGCGGCCGGGGATCAGATCGTTCATCAGCGGACCCGAGCCGCGATAGGGGATGTGCTGCATCTGCACGCCGGCGAGCTTCTTGAACAGTTCGGCCGACAGATGCAGCGTGGTGCCGTTGCCGGAGGAGGCGTAGGTGGCCTTGTCCGGGTTCGCCTTGCAGTAATCGATGAACTCCTTCACCGATTTCGCCGGCGACGAATTCGGCACGCACATCATGTTGGGCTGCGTGAGCAACAGCGACACCGGCTGGAAGTCGTTGACCGGATCGTAGGTGAGCGACGGATAGAGGAACTTGTTGGTCGCCTGGCCCGGGCCGACGATGAAGATGGTGTAGCCGTCCGGATCCGCCTTCGCGGCGAGATCAGCCCCGACATTGCCGCCGGCGCCCGGCTTGTTCTCCACCACCACCGGCTGGCCCCACACCTCCTGCAGGCGGTTCGCCAAGCAGCCGCGCGGTGATGTCGGTGGCGCCGGCCGGCGCGAACGGCACGATGATGCGCACGTTGCGGCTCGGCCACGCCTGGCCGAAGGCGTGCGAGGTGTAGACGGCAGGCGCGGCCAGTGTTGCGGCGGCTGCGCCGATGAAATGACGCCGAGTGAACATAGGTTTGAGTTCCCTTCCTTGGTGGTCTTTTTAGACGAGCCCGTTTGCTGCGGGTCTTCTTCTTGTTTGCGGCGCGCAGATTAGTGGGGCGGCGCAGGCCCAACAAGCGCTGCGCGACTAGGCACTTCGACGCGGTTTACTCCGCCGTCATTGCGAGGAGCGCAGCGACGAAGCAATCCAGCGCGCGCGAAGCGCGCCAACAAAAAACGCGGAATCCGCAGCGGATTCAGCCTATTTTTTAAGCGCGCCTGCCGGCGCGCAGCTGGATTGCTTCGCTTCGCTCGCAATGACGGATCGCCCGGCTGTTGCCGGTCAATTCCGCCACCTTGATGCCCGCTTTCCTGATCATCGGGCCCCAGCGGTCCATCTCGGACTGCAGGTGCGTGGCGAGCTGTTCGGGCGACGAGCCGATGATCTCGCAGCCGAGCCCGAGCAGGCGGGCCTTCACCTTGTCGTTGGCGAGCGCTGCGACCGCGTCGTCGTGGATCTTTGCGACGATCCTGTCCGGCGTCTGCGCCGGCACGAAGAACGCAAACCACGACGCCACGTCGAAGCCGGCAAGGCCGGACTTCGATCAGCGTCGGCACGTTGGGCGCCGCCGGCGTGCGCTTGGCCGTGGTCACCGCCAGCGCGCGGGCGCCGCCGCTCATCACATGCGGCAGCACCGAGGTGATGTTGTCGAAGATCACGTCGGCGCGCTCCAGCAGCACCTCGCGCAGCGCCGGCTCCGAGCCTTTGTAGGGCACATGCTTCATCTGCACCTTGGCGAGGTGCTCGAACAATTCGCCGGACAGATGCAGCGAGGTGCCGGCGCCTGACGACGCGTAGGTCGCCTTGCCGGGGTTCGCCTTGCAGTAGTCGATGAACTCCTGCACCGAGCGGAACTGCGAATTGGTGGACACCGCCATCACGTTCGGCTGCGACACGAGCAGCGTCACCGGTGCAAAATCCTTGACCGGATCGTAGTTGAGCTTCGGATACATGAACTTGTTCAGCGCCTGGCCCGGGCCGACGATGAAGATGGTATGGCCGTCAGGCTCAGCCTTCGCGACCAGCTCGGCCGCGACGTTGCCGCCCTGGCCGGGCTTGTTCTCGACCGCGACCGGTTTGCCCCACACCTCCTTCAGCCGCTCGGCCAGCGTGCGCGCGATGATGTCGGTGGCGCCGCCCGGCTCGAAGCCGACGACGATCTTCACGTCCTGCTTGGGAAAGCCTTCCGCGAAGGCGCGCTGCGATGAAAACGCCGGCGCCGCCAGCGACGCCGCGGTGAGTGTCAGGAATTTTCGGCGATCGACCATGGTCTCCTCTGGGAACGCGTCTCCTCCGCCGCGCCCGTTTGGAGCGGGTCTTCGGCCCTGTTGGGAGGCCAACTCTGCAAAGACGGACGCAAAAAATCAATGCGCGAACGGACGAAAAAGCCTTGCAGCGGGCGTTCATCTGAGCCAGATCAAAATGGGAACGGCGGCGGAAGGGTGCCAATGAAGAATTGGTAAGCCTGGCTGGCGTGAGCTGCCGACTTCAGCGCGGCATTTCCGTGCCCCATCGATCGGCAAGCGTCCGATAGCCGTTCGAAGAACGGCGTCGCTTCGCTCGCCTATGCGGCTTGCCGTCCTCGTCCTCATCGTCGCTCGATGCGGGAATGGCGTAGGCGCCGCTCAGCCAGCGATGCAGGTCGAGGTCCTTGCAGCGGTCCGAGCAGAACGGCTGCGTCGCCTGCTGTCCGCGGGCTTGCCGCAGATCGGGCATTTCTTCTTGCGGGGGCGTGGGGTTGGGGTCGTGGTCATGGGAGTTATATAGGGTCGCCGCTTTCGGCCGTCATGCGCGACAGCGTCTTCGCTCGCATGGCGAGCGAGGCGCCGTCAGCCTCACGCGCCCGTCGTCGTCAGCCAGCCGAAGCGGATGGGAAAACCTTCGCCGCCGAGCAGCGTGACGCTTTCATAGAGCGGCAGGCCGACCACGTTGGAATACGAGCCGACCAGCTTCACCACGAAGGAGCCGGCGATGCCCTGCACGCCATAGCCGCCGGCCTTGCCGCGCCATTCGCCGGAGCCGATGTAGCCCTGGATATCGTCCTCGGAGAGGCGCTTGAAGCGGACGCGGGTCTCGACCAGGCGCTGGCGAAAGCCTTCCCGCGGCGTGACGATGCAGATGCCGGTGTAGACGCGGTGATTGCGGCCGGACAGCATGCGCAGGCACTGCTCCGCCTCGTTGACCAGTTCCGCCTTGGGCAGGATTCTGCGGCCGACCGCGACCACCGTGTCGGCGGCCAGGATGTAGGCGCCGCGCAATTCGTCGTCGAGGCGGACGCCGCGCAGCGCCCCTTCCGCCTTGGCGCGCGCCAGCCGCGTGGCGCAGGCGCGCGGCAACTCGCCCTTCTTCGGCGTCTCGTCGACGTCGGACGGCCGCAGCGCATCGGGCTCGATGCCGGCCTGATTGAGAAGCGCCAGCCGCCGCGGCGAACCGGATGCAAGAACGAGTTTGGGACGGCCGATCATGAAGGAATTGCAACGAATCCGGGTGCCGGGATGTGCCGATGCGATACACGGTATGGGCGGGTTTATGAAGCCCTAAACAGGAGTGGGGTTGGCGCGAGGCTTTTGTCGATAGCGCGCGGCTTTGTTGTGGCGAAGCTCGCCTGTAGGAATCAACCCGGTCTGAAGTCAGGACTCAGCCCGGTTTGTCCCGTCGCCCCCACCCATAGCGATGCGATGCATCGGCGCTCTCTTTGCGCACCCGGCCATCGCCACCCGCCCTCCCCGCCACCCGGCTGCGCTTCGCTCCGCCGGGCGGGAGGGAGGGGAGCGCAAGCGCGTCGACATCGCCACTCGACGTAACGCCGAGCGGGTTACGCGTATAGCCGCTTGCCGTCGCGTCGACGTAGCGTTGATGCGACGACGCTCGCGTCTCCCCTCCTCCCGCTCGGCGTAGCGAAGCGAAGCCGAGTGGTGGGGAGGGGTCGGGGGTGGGGGGCGCGCTTGCTCCGTAGCAGCGAGAAGCGGTGCAATGCGTCAGCGCGTCAGCGCCACGTCGCGGAAGGCGACGACGAGGGCTTTTTCGAGCTTGGTGCCGGCCATCTCGAGCAGGATCGAATAGGCTTTTGCGCGCTCCATCGGCGGGCGGTAGGCGCGGGCCTCGATCAGGGCGGCGAAGATGTCGGAGATGGTCAGCACGCGCACGAGGTCGGAGATCTCCGCGCCACGCAGGCGGTCGGGATAGCCGGTGCCGTCGAGGAACTCGTGATGATGGCGCACGGCGTCGAGCACTTCGGCGGAGATGCCCTTCACCCCGCGCAACGCGTCGTGGCCGAGCACGGCGTGGCCCTGCATGAGCGCCATCTCGCCGTCGTCGAGGCTGCCCGGCTTGTCGAGGATCTCCAGCGGAATTCCCGCCTTGCCGACGTCGTGCAGGGTCGCTGCGATGCCGACCCGCTTCACGTCGTCCGGGCTGAAACCGAGGCTGAGCGCGAAATCGACCGCGACGCCGGTGACCAGCAGACAGTGCTGATAGGTGCCCTCGTGATAGCGGCGCACGTTGTCGAGCCAGGTGGTGAGCCCGTTCACCGCCACCGTGTCGATGATCTCGTTGGTGGCCGCCTGCGCCTGAACGACGTTCACCTCCTTGCCGTTCACCACCGCATCGAACATCGAGGCGAGCGCCGCGGCTGAGACCGACATCGCCTTCGGCTGCACGTCGGCGCGGGTGTCGTCCTGCTGCTGGTCCGCATAGAGCATCGCCAGCTTGTGCTGGAGCGCGCGCGCATCGAGCGGCGAGGGAATGACGCTGGACGCGCCGAGCGAATAGGCCTGCACCACGGCGGCCCGCATGTTCGTGTCGACGATGAACAGCCGCTGGCTGGCGCCGCGCACTTTCGGCAGCGCCTGACGGATCCGCTCGATGTTGTCGAGATTGCGCAGGTCGGCGTCGACGACCACCGACGTCGCGATGATGCCCGCGGCCTGCGGCGCGCTGAGCAGCGCCGCGCTGACGCGGTGCCGCGGCTCGAGCACCGAACGGATCTTGACGATTTTCAGCGGTGTGTCGGCGAGGACGTGAATCTGCATGGTTCGAGCGCGGCCTTCAGGCTCCTTGACTTTGTCGTCCGCCCCACCCGGCTCGGTGCTGGAAGCGGACCTTGTTCTTGACCTGTCAGGCCGGTTGCTACCTCTAGGGGAATTTTCTTAAACTGCGCCTAACAGGGATGTCAGTGCCCACGAACCAAAATTCCGCCAGCGCAGGAACAGTAGCGGCCGAATCCAAACAAAAAGCCGGCCAAAAGGCCGGCTTTCGCAGTGAGTTGTTTAACGCGCGTTAACGGCTTGCGGCCGTTTACCTCGCCGCCACGTGGGCGGCGGCGGTCTTGGCGGCCTGGGCGGCTTGCGCCGCCACTTGCGCCTTGGCGGCCGCCTGCACCTTCTCGAACGCGCGCACCTCGATCTGGCGCACCCGCTCGCGCGAGACGCCGAACTCGGCGGCGAGGTCTTCCAGCGTCATCGGCTCTTCAGCCAGACGCCGCGCCTCGAAGATGCGCTTCTCGCGCGCGTTCAGCACCTTCATCGCCGAGACCAGCGCGTCGTGGCGGTGATCGAACTCCTCGCTACTCCGCCAGCATCGCTTCGGCGTTCGGCGAGTTGTCGACCAGCCAGTCCTGCCATTCGCCCGGATCGCCGTCGTCGCGGATCGGCGCGTTGAGCGAGGCGTCGCCGCCAAGCCGGCGGTTCATGTCGATGACATCCTGCGCGGTCACGCCGAGCCGCTTGGCGATGGTCTGCACCTGGTCGGGACGCAGGTCGCCGTCGTCGAGCGCGGAAATCTTGCTCTTCGCCTTGCGCAGGTTGAAGAACAGCTTCTTCTGGTTCGCGGTGGTGCCCATCTTCACGAGCGACCACGAACGCAGGATGTACTCTTGAATCGACGCCTTGATCCACCACATGGCGTATGTGGCGAGACGGAAACCCTTCTCGGGTTCGAATCGCTTCACCGCCTGCATCAGGCCGACATTGCCTTCCGAGACGACCTCGGAGATCGGCAGGCCGTAGCCGCGATAGCCCATGGCGATCTTGGCCACGAGACGCAGGTGGCTGGTGACGAGTTTATGCGCGGCTTCGCGATCCTCGTGCTCGCGATAGCGCTGCGCGAGCATGTACTCTTCCTGCGGTTCCAGCATCGGGAACTTGCGGATTTCGGCGAGGTAGCGAGCAAGGCCGGATTCACTTGAGAGAACCGGCAGAGCAACAGCACGGGCCATGGTTTGAGCCCTCCAACTTGTTCAGGCTCCCGATAGCGGCGAGCCAGGCAGACCCTTGCTTGATAAGAGCCAAGGGCGCTGCGATGTTCCGCGCCGGACATCTCCTTCCGACGCACGTGCAGCATACACGATCAGGTACGGAAAAGGGAAGGTTTCGGGTGCGTCACGTTGCCGTTACGTTGGGTTAAATTGTTGTAATCTTGGCCATTTTCCAGAATGCCTGATCTGCACGGAATTCATGCAAGAGCATGAAATTTCAAACGCTGCCGGGTGGCCGGACCTTAAGTTGCGCGACGGCCGGGCGCTTGACCGAGCGCCGCGGGTCTCCTTGACGAGCCTCTTTAGCCCGACTCGCGGCGGCGAACCTTGACCGCGATCAAATCGCGGCGCGCGGTCCTGCCTCAGGCCTCAGCGCCTCGGCCAGCTTCGCCATGTCCTCCGGCCAGTCCGCATCGAACGACATCACCTCACCCGTGACGGGATGCTCGATGGTGAGATGCTCGGCGTGCAGCGCCTGGCGCCGCAAACTCTGGAGCAGTTCCCTCGCCTTCGCGTTCAGCCGCGAGGCTTTGGTCTTGAAGCCGGAACCGTAAACATCGTCGCCGAGCAGCGGGTGGCCGGCGTGGGCGAGATGCACGCGGATCTGATGCGTGCGTCCGGTCTCGAGCTCGCAATTCAGGGCAGAGACAATCACCTCGCCGCCCTCGGCCTGAAATCGCTCCAGCACCTGCCAGTGGGTGATCGCTTCGCGGCCGCCCTGGCGCACCGCCATCTTCTCCCGCGCGGTGCGATGGCGGTCGATCGGCAGATCGATGCGGCCGGACGGCAGTTTTGGCGCGCCCCACACCAGCGCAACATAGGCTCTGCGCAGCGCGCCGGTGCGGCCATGGTCGGCGAATTGCTTCGTCAGCGACTTGTGCGCCTTATCGGTTTTCGCGGCGATCAGGATGCCGGTCGTGTCCTTGTCGAGGCGATGCACGATGCCCGGCCGCTTGACGCCGCCGATGCCGGACAGGCTCGCGCCGCAATGGGCGATCAGCGCGTTCACCAGCGTGCCGCTGGCATGTCCCGCGGCCGGATGCACGACGAGACCGGCCGGCTTGTTGATGACGATGATCGCTGCGTCCTCATAGACCACGTCGAGCGGGATGTTTTCCGGTTCAGGCTCGGCGGGCACAGCCTGCGGCACGTCGACAACGATGGTCTCGCCCGCTTTCACATGCCGCGCCGGGTCGCGCACCGTTTTGCCGGCAACGCTGACACGGCCTTCCACGATCAAGGCTTTCAGCCGCGACCGCGACAGCTCGCCGACGTTGCCGCGTCAGGACGCGGTCGAGGCGCTGGCCGGCTTCCTCGGCATTGACGGCAATCGTTTCGACATGCCCGTTGGGGCTCATGATCGCAAGTTCCAGTTTCGGCAATGCGAGTAGCGAGTCGCGGCCTTGCCGTGGTCTTCTGTCGTCATGGCCGGGCATAGTCCCGGCCATCCACGTCTTGCCTGCATCACTGCTGTAAAGACGTGGATGCCCGGGACAAGCCCGGGCATGACGGAGGTCAAGGGAGGCCATAGCATGAACCGGCGCGAATTCCTTTATGGCCGGCGCGGCGGCCGCCGCCCTCACCCGGACATCCGCCTTCGCCGCCGAAGGCGACCTGAAGGCGGTCGCGCGCGAGGCCTATCTCTACACCCTGCCGCTGATCGAGATGGAGATCGTGCGCGCACGGATGATCGCGGCCGGGGCGGCGCAGAACACGATCTATGCGCGGCGCGTGCTGGCCGACCATACGAGCCGCGGCGTCACCTCGCCGAACAACGACACGCTCTATGGCAGCGCCTGGCTCGACCTCACCCAGGGTCCCGTCACCGTGACGCTGCCCGATTTCGGCAAGCGCTATTTCTCGCTGCAGCTGATGGATTTCTACACCAACAGCTTTGCCGTGCTCGGCACGCGCACGACGGGCAGCACGGCCGAGACGTTCACGCTGATCGGCCCGAACGACGCCTCGCCCGCGCAAGGCAATGTTCTGCGCGCGCCGACCGCGCGCGTCTGGGCGCTGGCGCGCACGCTGGTGGACGGACCGCACGACCTCGAGGCCGCGAACAAGGCGCAAGCGGGCGTGACGGTCTCAGGCCCCCGGGTCGAGCCCGGCACCGCGCATCAGACCTTTGCCAAAGGCCGCGAGCCGAACGCGCCCTGGCGCGATTATTTTAGCGAGGCCGGCCGGTTGCTCGCCGAGCACAAGCCGCCGGCGACCGATCTCGCCATCCGCAAGCGGATTGCGCCGCTCGGGCTCGGCGCGGACTTCTCGCCGGACAAATTCAATGCCGATCAGCAGGCGTCGATCGAAGCCGGCGTCGCGGAGGCACGCGCGCTGGTGATCGATCCGCGCTTTCGCGGCAACGCCGTGGACGGCTGGTACTATCCGGGCGCAACACTCGGCAATTTCGGCCAGGATTACATCGCCCGCGCCATCGTCGCGCGCACGGGGCTTGCAGCGTTGCCGCGCGAGGAAGCCATGTACATGCGCCCGACCGGTGACGGCGGCAACGCGCTGTACGACGGCCGAAAAGCCTGGCGGATCCACTTCGATGCCGGGAAGACTGCCGCCGGTCGACGCGTTCTGGTCGCTCACCATGTACGAGCGCACCGCCGACGGGCAGTCGTTCTTCACGCAAAACCCGATCAATCGCTACGCCATCGGCGACCGCACGGCAGGGCTGAAGACCAACGCCGACGGCTCGCTCGACGTCTGGATCGGCCACGACAATCCAGGGCCCGAGCGCGCCTCGAACTGGCTGCCCGCGCCGGCCGGCCCCTTCACCATGACGCTGCGGGCGTACTTGCCGAAGCCGGAGCTGCTCAGCGGCGCCTATCGCCTGCCGCCGATGACGGCGGTGTAGCGACGTTCGTCAATCACGCACGGCTTTTGCTGTTGCATCTGCCGCGGCCCCCCACCCCCGACCCCTCCCCGCCACCCGGCTTCGCTTCGCTACGCCGGGCGGGAGGGAGGGGAGCGCGAGCGCTCGTCGCATCAACGATACGTCCGCTCACTGCAGCAGCGGCCATGCGGGTAAACCCCTTGGCGTGAGCTCGAGTTCGCGGTAGCGGCGCTTCTTCTCCCCTCCTCCCGCCCGGCGGAGCGAAGCGGAGCCGGGTGGCGGGGAGGGGTCGGGGGTGGGGGGCTGCGGCGTTTCGACTGAAATTCAGCGCTCCCGCATCGCGGTGCGGGAGGGTCGTCATCCCGCGAAAGGCGTGATAAGCGCAGCCCCCATGACCGACCCCGCCGTGACCGAACCCTCCCCGGAACAAACCGCCGCGCTGGTGCAGCGCGTCCGCCGCATGATGATCATCGCGGGGCTGACGACCGCGCTCGGCATGTCGGCGATCCTGGTCGTCATCGGCTATCGCATTTACCGCGGCGAAGGTTCCACCACGGCGCCGACCGATCTCACCGAGATGCTGCCGAAGGGCGCGCGCATCACTTCGACCCAGGTCGCGGGCGACCGGCTGGTGGTGACGATCGAAACCGGCGGCACGCTGGAGATCCGCACCTTCGATGCGCGCACGCTGAAACCCGCCGGCCGGCTGAAGTTCGCGAACCAGCCTTAGACGCCATCCGCGCAATAGCTAGTGCCTCATCCTGAGGAGCATCGCGAACGAGCGAGGCGTCTCGAAGGATGCAGGCCCTGGCATTGCCAGCGGACTCGGCCTCATGGTTCGAGACGCCCGGCTTCGCTCCGCTACGCCGGCTCCTCACCATGAGGGTCAAGTGCTCACGTCATCGCGCCGGGCATGAAGCAGCGGATGTGGATCGTTCCGGTATTTGACCGGCCAGATCATGGTGCGGCCGACGCGGTTGGGCTCGGTGATCAGCGCGTCCTCCGGCACGTCGTGCCACTGCCCCTCGAGCCGCACGCGATACTGCCGTCCTTGCTCTCCCAATCGACGTCCGAGAGCGCAAAGCCATCCGCATCCGAACAGCACGGGCCGCGCTTGCTCGCGAGCTTGTCGAACCACCGCTTCAGTTCCGGGTTGGAATTCGCCCAGCGTCCGTCATCGCGCGCCAGCGCAGCAGCACTCACGCAAAGCAACGACACCGCAACGAGACACCCCATTCTCAGCATCATCGGTTCCACCCTTTCCCGCGCGTAACTCCTCCACGCGCAGCGATGGCTCGCGCGGCCGAGGCTGCGAAGATCCCGGCAACGATGGTTTTGCATCAATCGTGCCAGCGGCCATTTTCGCGCATCGGGAATCCGCTACCGCCACCGCACGCGCCGAGGCCCGCGCCCAGGCGTTTTTCGGCATCGCAGCGAGGCGCGTTTGCTCTTCCTTCAGCAACGGTGACTAAATTCGCGGCAGTTTTATTTGAAATCGATAACTGGAACTTCCCCATGACAGTGCTCCGCAAGGGTCTTGGCTGGCTGGCCCTGCGCGCGCACGGCATTGCCGGAGCGCGGCATACGATTTCAGGTTGCCGCCCTCAGCCTCTCAGGCGTCATCGTCGTCGGCGCCATCTGCCTGTTCGGCCTGAGGCTCGAAGCGAACACGCAAACCACCGCCGATACGTCGGCGGCGCTCGCAGCCAACGCCTCGGCGCTGTCGGAGAACTTCCTGCAGGCGCGCCAGCTCGCCACCGAGTTCATGCAGAAGCGCAAGGAAGACATCGTCGCGCGGCACGGCGCGATGATGCAGACGGTCAACGGCAACCTCGCGGAGATCGAGGCCATCGTCGCGGCATTTCCGGAAGGCGATGCGATCAAGGACACCAGCGGCCTGCGCGCCACCGTCAACCTCTACGCCACCCGCTTCAACAACGTGGTGGCGGCACAGCGCCAGGTCGGGCTCACCGAGAACGACGGCCTGCAGGGAAAGCTGCGCGGCGCGGTGCACGCGGTCGAGAAGCGGCTGAACGAGTTCGATCAGCCGAAGCTTTCGGTCAAGATGCTGATGATGCGCCGGCACGAGAAGGACTTCATGCTGCGCGGCGACGAGAAGTACGGCGACGACCTGAAGAAGCGCGTGGTCGAGTTCAAGGCGGCGATGAAGGAGGCCGGCGTCGCCGACGACGTGCGCGGTCAGCTGGAGAAGCTGATCGACGACTATCAGCGCGATTTCCTCGCCTTCATGCTCGGACAATCGACGCTGAACGAGGAAGCGGAAGATCTCGTGCAGGTCTATGGCCGCGGCCGGCCGCTGCTGGTGGCGCTGCGCACCGCGTCGATGGAGCGCTACGCGGCGGCCAAGGACTTCGCCGCGACCGTGCGGCAGGCCATGCTGGGCGCGATCGTGCTGACGCTGCTCCTGTCGATCGCGCTTGCGATCTATTTCGGCCGGCGCATCGCAAGGCCGCTGACGGCGATGGCGAAGGCCATGCAGCAGGTCGCCTCCGGCAACCTCGACATCGCGGTCAAAGCCAGCCGCCGCGGCGACGAGATCGGCGCCATGTCGCAGGCCTTTGCCGTGTTCCATCACAAGATGATCGAGAACCGCACGCTCGCGCAGCAGCAGGCGGCGCAGCGCGACGAGAGCGAAGCCGAACGGCAGCGCCTGCTGCTCGATATCGCAGCCCAGCTCGAGGCCGACGTCGGCAAGGCTGTGGAGGTGGTGCTCGCGGGCGCGCGAGACGTCGATCGCAGCGCCGCCGACGTCACGAAAGTGGTGGGCGAGATTTCCACGCGCGCCGACGCCGTGTCGCGCACGTCCGGCGAGACGTCGAGCAATGTGCAGAGCGTCGCCGGCGCAACGAAGCAATTCGCCGCCTCGCTGAACGAGATCACCGCGCAGGTGAACCGCTACGCGGAGATGGCCGGACGCGCCAAGGGCGACACCGAGCGCACCGGCGCCATCGTCGGATCGCTGGTCGCAGTCGGTCGGCGCGATCGGCAGCGTCATCGACATGATCAACGGCATCGCCAGGCAGACCAATCTCCTGGCGCTGAACGCGACCATCGAGGCCGCGCGCGCGGGCGAGGCCGGACGCGGCTTTGCGGTCGTCGCCAGCGAAGTGAAGGTGCTCGCCAACCAGGTGGCGCAGGCGACGGAGAGCATCGTCGCGCAGATCGGCACGATCGAGGCATCGACCGAGCAGGCCACCGGCGCGATCCGCCAGGTCGGCCGGTCGATCGACGATATCGACCAGATCGCGTCCTCGATCGCGACGACGATCGGCGAGCAGCACGGCGCGATCAACGAGATCGCGAGCCAGACCACGGTGGCAGCCACCGGCACCCAGCGGGTGTCGGAGCACATCGGCGAAGTCGGCGACAAGGCGCGCGGCGCGACCGCCTCGATGGACAGCGCGCTGCGCGCGGCGCAGGACATGACGCAGAACTCGCTGGAGCTGAAGAGCGCGATCAGCCGCTTCCTCGAGCGAGATCCGCCGCGGCAAGAGCGCCGAAGCGGCGTAGGCCATCTCATCCTCATGGTGAGGAGCTCGGCGAGCGAAGCGAAGCCGGGTCTCGAACCATGCAGGCCCGGATTTCAGCGTGCCGCAAAGTCATCCTTCGAGACGCCCAGCTCGCTGTCCGGCTTCGCTGGCGCAGCACGCGCTTCGCGGCGATGGCTCCTCAGGATGAGGCAGCATCGAAACGTGCCGAAAGCCCTACGCCTCCGCAAGAAACGCATGGTGGTGTGGAAGGCGATCGAACGCTTGCCGACGAAGCCGGTGTTGAAGGTCTCGGCCGCGTCGTGGGTGTAGGTGCCGGAAAAGCCGATGCTCACCGTTTGGTTCTCGAACACGACGCCGGGGTCGCGAACAGCGCATAGGGCTCGGTGATCAGTTCGCCCTTCCAGCGGCCGCGGCCGTCGAAGGTGTAGCTGCCGGCGAGCCAGACGAGCGCCGTTGCCGCCGAGCATCTGGCCGTCATGCAGCACGAACACGCCGGACCCTTTGCCGGGCTGATCCACCATCCGCACGTGAAGCGAATAGAGGCCGTTGCGCATGCTGCGGAGTATGACGTGCCGGCTGCAGCGCCGCAATTTGAAACCCGCGAAGGCGCAGCATCATCCAAACCGCGCGCGGAGATCGCTTCGCTCAGCACGCGACGATGCGCTCAGACCTTGCCTTGTCCTTCCGACCACACCGCAAGTTCGTTGCCCGACGGATCGCGAAAGTGAAAACGGCGTCCGCCGGGAAAGCTGAAGATCGGCTTGACCACCACGCCGCCCGCGGCCCGGACCTTCGCCTCCATCGCCTCGAGATCATGGGCATAGAGGATCGGCAGCGGCTTCTCGGTCGGCTCCGCCGCCACGTTGGCGAAGCCGCCGTCCAGGCCGGCCTCGCCGACGCCGAAGGCCGAGTAGCTCGGGCCATAGTCGGTGAACCGCCAGCCGAACGCTCTGCTGATAGAACGCCTTGGTCGCGGCGAGGTCGCCGCCCGGCAGCTCCAGGTAATCGATCTTGCCGTCTTCCCGCATGCGGACTACTCCACTTCAGACACTCGGCCAGTATGTTCCCTGTTTGTTCTATTCAAGCGCCGCATGGGTCGCAGAGTCAAGCGCGCTCAACCGCTGTGGCCGCTTCCTCGCGCTGGGCGCTGAACCTGCGGCGGATGCGCTCCATCAGGCCGTCGCGGACGTTGCGATAGGCGTCGAGCCGCTGGTCGCGCGAGCCCTCGAGGCCGACCGGATCGGGCGTCGGCCAGTATTCCACGTCGGCGGCGAGCGTCCGCGTCAGCTCCAGCGCCTTGTGATGCGCCTCCGGCGACAGCGTGATGATCAGGTCGAAGTTGAGACCTTCCCAGTCTTCCAGCTCCTCGAACGTCATCGGGCGATGTTTGGCGATGTCGCGGCCGATCTCCTCCATGGCCGTGACCGCGAACGGATCGAGCTCGCCTTTCCGGACGCCGGCGGACGCTGCGTAGATTTTCGGAAACATCGACTGCATCAGCGCGAGCGCCATCGGCGAGCGCACGCTGTTCATGCCGCATGCGAACAGCACCGCCTGCGGGGTCTTCCTGGCGGGCGCGTGGTCGACCATGGCGCGTCAGTCTGACGCTTCCGCGCACGACAACGGGCTCCTCGTCCGTGCGTGAGCGCGAAGCGTTCGGCTCGAAGGATGCGCCAGTCGCGGCAACTGACACGGCGTATCATGGTTCGACATCCAGTCGGCTATCGCGACCTGCTCCGCGCCATGCGGGAGAGAAACGAGCTGCCGAGGCAATGCCGCCGCCATCCCCTCACCCCTTCCAGTGCAGCACGGAGATCAGCGTGAACAGGCGCCGCGCGGTCTCGAAATCGATCCGCACCTTGCCGTCGAGCCGCTCCATCAGCGTGCGCGAGCCCTCGTCGTGGATGCCGCGGCGGCCCATGTCGAGCGCCTCGATGCGATCCGGCGTCGCGGTGCGGATCGCCTGGTAGTAGCTGTCGCAGATCATGAAGTAGTCCTTCACGATGCGGCGGAACGGCGTCAGCGACATCAGGTGCGCGATCACCGGCTCGCCGTTCTCGCTGCGGATGTCGAACATCAGCCGGTTGCCGGTGATGCCGATGTGCAGCGTGAAGGGCCCGCGTGGCCGCCTTCCGGCGCGAACAGGTTCTTCTCGACCAGGTCGTAGATCGCGATCGCGCGCTCGTGCTCGATGTCCGGACCGGAGCGGCCGATCAATTCCTCGTCGAGCGTCACCGCAACGATGCGGTTGTCGGCATCCGGATTGACGGGCTTCTTGCTCATCGCATGTTGAGGCGCAGCGCCACCGAGCGGGCATGCGCCTGAAGCCCCTCCGCATCGCCGAGTGCGATCGCCGCGGGTCCCAGCGCCCGCAACTGGTCCGCGCCGCATTTCAGGATCGAGGTGCGCTTCATGAAGTCGAGCACGCCAAGGCCCGACGAGAAGCGCGCCGAGCGCGCGGTCGGCAGCACGTGGTTGGTGCCGCCGACATAGTCGCCGATCGCCTCCGGCGTGTGGGCACCCAGAAAGATCGCCCCCGCATTGCGGATTTTCGCAGCGAGTTTTTCCGGCGCGCGCGTCATGATCTCCAGGTGTTCGGCGGCGATGCGGTCGGCAAGTGTCACCGCCTCATTGAGATCGCCGACGCGGATGATCGCGCCAAAGCCGTCCCACGACGCGCGCGGCGATGTCCTGGCGCGGCAGCGTCTTCAACTGGCCTTCGACCGCGCGCGCCACCTGCTCGGCAAGCTCGTCGCTGTCGGTGATCAGGATCGCCTGCGCCGCGGCGTCGTGCTCGGCCTGCGCCAGAAGGTCGGCGGCGATCCATTCGGCGTTGGCGTCCTTGTCGGCGATCACCAGCACTTCCGAGGGGCCGGCGATCATGTCGATGCCGACCTTGCCGAAGACGATGCGCTTTGCGGCGGCGACATAGGCATTGCCGGGACCGACGATCTTCGCCACCGGCGCAATGCTCGCCGTGCCGTAGGCAAGGGCCGCAATCGCCTGCGCGCCGCCGACGCGATAGATCTCGGTCACGCCGCCAAGCCGGGCCGCGGCCAGCACCAGCGGATTGAGCTTGCCGTCCGGCGCCGGCACCACCATCACCACCCGCGGCACGCCCGCGACCTTCGCCGGCACCGCATTCATCAAGACCGACGACGGATAGGCGGCGGTGCCGCCCGGCACATACAGGCCGACGGCCTCGATGGCCGTCCAGCGGTGGCCAAGCTCGACTCCGAGCGCATCGGTATGGCGCTCGTCCTTCGGCAGCTGCTTGCGGTGGAAATCCTGGATCCGGTCGCGGGCAAGCGTCAGCGCATCCAGCGTTTTCCGGTCGCAAGCCTTGACCGCCGCCACGATCTCGGAAGCCGGGACCCGCACGGTCTCGGCCGTCAGCTCCAGCCGGTCGTATTTCCTGGTCGCCTCGAACAGCGCGGCGTCGCCCCGCGCCGCCACGTCGGTGACGATCGCGCGCGCGGCCGCGTCCACGTCCTCCGAGACCTCGCGCTTTGCGTTGAGGAAATCGTCGAAACGGCGGGCAAAGCCGCTGTCGCGGCTGTCGAGGCGGATCGGCATTAACACTTTCCAGGCACGGGCGAATTTTTTGGCCCATGCTCAATGGCGCGGGCCGAAAACATCGTCAAGGCGGGCACGATAGCACAGCAGATTTCCTTATAGCGCGGAGCGTCGGCGCTGGAACATCGAATGGCTGCCTGGTTGTTTGTCTTCCGCAGGACAGCCGCAATTCTCTGGTATGCTGCGGCGAGTTGGGAGGAGACGATGCCGAAGGGGATGGCGGCTGTCGCCGGGCTGGTTCTGGCTGTGTCGCTTGGTGCTGCCGGTCGCGGCACAAACGCCGCCGCCGGACGATGTCACAGGGCAAGTCGCAGCGCGGCCGCGGCAAGGAGGCGCGCCAGGCGGCGCGGGTCGCGACGCTTTTTTCCGAAGCGGCCAGCACCTACGCGGAAATCGTCAATCTTTGTCTCACCGACCGGGCGCCCGCCGTGCGGCTTGCGCTCAGCTCGGCACGCGGCGAACTCACCCGGCTTCGCCCCATGCTGAAAGAGGAAACGGCAGCCGCGCTCGAGAAACGGCTCGCGGATATGGAGGCCGCCGAGGCCATCGGCAACCTCACCTCCACGGCGCTGGCGGCCACGGAATCCTTCAAGACGATCGTCACGGCGATGGATCCGCAGATGCGGCGCACGCCGCTCGAGGTCTCGCTGCACACCTACTCGGCCTTCAAGCTGGTCGTTCTCGCATCCGCGGCGCAGCCCGACTGGCCGGCCGTCACCCAGGCCCAGAAGGAGTCGGAAAAATCCTGGATCGCGCTGCGGCGGATGGTTCGCGACACCAATCTGCGCGTGCTGCTTGTCGGAGATCCAGAGCGGCCTACGCGAGGCCGTCACTCGCAGCGACGCGGCGAGCGTCAAATTCGGCGCACGGTTGCAGATCGCCTCCACGGCCGTGCTGCGCGATTTCTTCGAACGGTTCGCCCGCAGTATGGCGCGGGGACGGTGAGCTCCGACGCTAAGAACCGAGATCGCCACGCTCTCCATCCATGCCGTACCCTCGTTCACCTGAACTTTCGGGGACGCGGGCGTGCCGATGGCCTGGAGCTGCCTCTTAACGTCCCCTCAATCACAACTTGAGGCTGTTAATTTCTTCGCCGCCCCAAGCGACTTGCAGCGACTGCCCGGATTGGGGTATCTGAGTAAGGAATTCTTTACGTTACCTAAGGGTTAACGGGCCCGACGCGGTCGGGTCGGCAAATTCTTCTAGCAATTCCTTTTCGAGGGTTTGCGTATGAACGCACCGTTCTTGCTTGCTCAGGCATCGCCGCAGGTTCCAGGCCTCACCCAACCGCGCCTCATCCAGCTCGCCAAGCCGGCCGGCAATCAGTCCGTCACGGTCCAACTCGACGGCGCCACGCGGCTCGACTTTTCCCAGATCGGCAACGAGACCGTCACGCTGGTGCGCGTCGGCGAGAAGCTGATCATCCTGTTCGATAATCAGACGACCGTCACAGTGGAGCCGGTGTTCGGCGCCGACGGCGCAGCCGCGTGCCGATGTCACGTTCGTCCTGACAGGCGACCGCATCGTCACCGGCGCCGAGTTTGCGACGCTGTTTCCGATCACCACGGACCAGTCGGTCTTGCCGGCAGCGGGCGCAGCCGGCGGACCGGCGAGCGGCGCGAGCTTTCACGATCACGGGCCGATCGACCCGCTTGGCGACAGCCGGCAAGCGCTCGACCTGCTTGGCTCCGAGCCGCTCGGCTCGGCGACGCTGGGCGGCGCGCTCACCGCCGCTGCCCAGCGTCGGCACGCTGCCGACCATCGGCACTGTCGACGCGCGGACCGTTGACGACGGCGCGCTCAGCGGCGGCAATCTCGACGGCGGCGAAAGCCCCGGCGATGCGTCGGGTGCGCCCGCGTCGGTGACCGGCTCGCTCCATGTGAATTTCAATGGTGACGCCATCGGCCGTTCGCTCGCCTTCAGCGCCGCGCAGCCGGGCCTCGAAGGCCTGTTCGCCGGCGGAGTGCCGGTCACGATCACGATCGGACGCACAGCGATCATCGGTCACACCGGTAATCCGGCCGATCCGGTGTTCGTGATCACGCTCGATGCGAGCCCGCTCGAAGGCGCTTACACATTCACCCTGTTCAGAGCGCTCGACCATGCGATCCGGGGTGCCGAGGACAGCCTGCTGCTGCCGATCTCGTTCATCGCCATCGACGGTAACGGCGACACGGCGGCGGGCACGTTCGTCGTGACGGTCAACGACGACTCGCCGCGCGTGAACAGCATCGCCACGTCCATGGGCGAGAACGATACTGCGTCGATCGATCTCGGCAATTCCATCTCGTTCGGGGCCGATCATGCGGCCGCGACGCCGATCGTGCTCGAGCTTCACAGGCTTCACCAATGTTCCGGCGAATGTGAGCCTCGGCTCTGCCGCCAGCCCGGTATCGTCGGCAACTCGCTGGAGAGTTGCGCCAGGACATAGCGTTCGATGCGCTATCGCTCGGCGAGGCCGTGCGGCTGCATTTCACCTACGCGGCGACGGACGGCGATGGCGACACCGTCCTTGATGACATCGTGATCACCGTCAACGGCGCCAATGACGCTCCCGTCGCCGGGATAAACCTCGGCGTCGTGCTGTCCGAGCGAGCGAACACGACAGGCTCGTCGCAGCTCGATACGGCATCGCTGAGGTTCACCTTCACGGACGTCGATCTCAACGACGTCGGCCACGCCGCTTCGGTGACGGCTGTGACGCCGTCCGGCAACACGGCCGGCCTGCCTGCCACGGGATTGCTGTCGTTTCTGACGATCGACAGCGTGACGAAGGCCGCAGGCGCGTCTGTGGGTAGGGTCGGCTGGACGTTTTCCGCGCCCGATCGGACGTTCGACTATCTCGCGGAAGGCGAGACGGTGACGTTCGCATACACCGTCACGGTCGACGACGGCGATGGCGGCACGCTCGCCGAAACCGTCACGGTCATTGTGACCGGGACCAACGATGCGCCGCAGCCGCAGAACGACACGGCGACGGCGAGCGAAGACACGCCGCTGGTCGTCACCGCGACCAATGGCGTGCTCGCCAATGACATCGACGTGGAAGGCGAGCCGATTTCTCGTCGTCACCGGGCCGACCGGCGATTTCACCACGGCGCAGGGCGGCACCATCCATTTCAACGCGGACGGCAGCTACATCTATACGCCGGCGGCGAACTTCAACGGCATCGACAGCGTCAGCTACGTCGTGCAGGACGCGCACGGTGCGACGGCCACCGCCGCGCTCAACATCGCGGTGAACGCCGTGAATGATGCGCCGGTGATCTCCGGCCTGCAGGACGTGGCCGTTGCAGAAGGCCAGGTCGGCGCATTGATCGACACGTTCACGGTCTCCGACGTCGATACGGCCGCCGGGCTCAGTTTCCGCGTTCTCGATGGCATCGGCAACGTCGACACGCGCTTCACGGTCGTCGCAGTGAGTGGCACGACATTCGGCCAGCCCGGCACTTACGAGCTGCGGCTCGCGCCCGGCCAGAGTCTGAGCTTCGTGGCCGAGAGCGCCGACGGCAACCCGACCATCGTGCGCACCGTCGAGGTCAACGATCAAGGCGGGACGAACAATATCGGCACCGCGTCGATCACCATGACGGTGGAGGACGCAAACGCCGCACCAACCGTCACGTCCGCGACCGCCATCGGCGCTATCGTGGAAGACCAGTCGTTCGGCGCGCCGCCGCAGCTAATCAACAACGGGGGCTTCGAGAGCTGGACCTACAATTCGCAGACCGGCACCTACACGATCCCCAACTGGACCTTCGCCGGCAACTTCTTCTATCCACCCGGCGTCGTCGGCATCGAGCATTCCGGCGGTGCGGCGCTCGGCGTCTACACTTTTAACAGCGGCTCCGGAGGCACCGCGAGCGAGACCTTCGCGACCGTCGCCGGCCAGCACTATCACATGCAGTTCTTCCTGGAAAAGGAGAGAGCGGGAGCGGGCAACGCCTTCAGCGCGTCCTGGAACGGCGAGACGCTGGTTGCGATCGCCAACCAGACGACCTTCGGCAATTACGTCCAGTACGATTTCGACGTGGTGGGCGCGGACGGCGCCTCGACCCTGCAGTTCAATTTCGTCAGCGGCGTCGCCAGCTACTGGTTCCTCGACGACGTCTCGGTCACGCCGGCCTACACGCCCGGCGTCGAGCTGCGTAGCGGCAGAATTGGTTTCGCGGATGCCGACCTGACCGATAGCCATACGGTCGCGGTGAGGCCGGATACCAGCGGCTATGTCGGCAACTTCACCTGGACGTTGACCAACTCGACGGGCACCGGCGCCGGCCGGATCAACTGGAATTTCAGCGTCAGTGATGCCGACATCCAGTACCTCGGCCCGTCCAGCACGCTGACGCAGACCTATCACGTCGTCATCAACGACGGCCACGGAGGCTCGGTGACGCAGGACGTCACAGTCGCTGTTCGCCGGCGTCAACGATACGCCGACCGGAAACCTGACCATCGGTGGCGTGCCGACGGTGAACCAGATCCTGACCGCCACGAACACGCTGGCGGATGCGGAAGGCCTCGGCACGCTGCACTATCAATGGCAGCGCAGCGACGGCGCCGGCTGGATCAATGTCGGCAGCGACCAGGCGAGCTATGCGCTCGTCGCCGCCGACATCGGCCGCGCGATGCGCGTGGTCGTATCCTATGTCGACGGCGGCGGCACGTCGGAAACGGTCGCCAGTGCCCCTACCGCCGTCATCGGCAACGTCAACAGCGCGCCGATCGTCACGTCCGTGACCGACAGTCCGGTCGGCCTGGACGTCGCCGTCAACGGCGGCTTTGAGACCGGCAATCTGACGGGTTGGACGCAAAGCGGTGACACGAGCTTCACGTCGGTCATCACGACCAACGTCCACAGCGGCACGTATGACCTGCAGGCCGGGCCGAGCAGCAACGGCTTCATCACGCAGAACTTCGCCACGGCAGCGGGCCAGAGCTACCTGATCAGTTTCTGGGTGCGGAGCGACTCGGGCGCACCGCCCGCGGAGCTCACCGCAAGCTGGAATGGCGGCACGCTGCTGACGCTCACCAATACGGCCGGGCAGCCCTACAGCGAATACACGTTCGAGGTGTCGGCGACCGTCGCCAGCACGAGCCTGACGTTCGGCTTTTCCAATGCGTCGTCCTGGTGGTATCTCGACGATGTCACGCTGAGACCCGCGGGGCAGACACAGTCCGGCCAGATCACCTTCATCGACGCCAACCCGACCGACACCCACATCGCGAGCTTCGTGCCGGCCGGACAGCAGGGCTATGTCGGTGTCTTCACCGTGAGCGCCGCCGCGACGGAGAGCGGCGGCAACGGCTTCTTCAACTGGCAGTTCACGCTCACCGATGCGGAAGCGCAGGCGCTGTCGGCCGGTCCGCACACCCAGACCTATAGCGTCATCATCGATGACGGCCACGGCGGCTTCGTGACACAGGATGTGACGGTCACGTTCCAGGGCCACACCACGCCGCCGGCCGGCGCCGATCATACGGTCACCATGGTGGAGGACGTGTCCTACACGTTCACGGCCACCGATTTCGGCTTTTCCGACGCTGACGGCGGGCAGTTCGCCGGCGTGGTGATCACCACCCTGCCCGGCACCGCGGCAGGCCAGCTGCTCTGTCGCAACACGGCCGTGACGGCCGGCCAGTTCATCACCGCGGCCGACATTGCCGCCGGCATGCTGATCTACGCGCCGCGAGACAACGCCCTCGACGATGCCAGCTTCACGTTCCAGGTGCGCGACGATGCGCCGGGAGGCTCGGCCGTCAGAACCGATCAGTCGCCGAACACGATGACGATCGACATGGACAGCACGAACTACCAGGACCTGGCGAATACCCAGTCCGGCAACAACACCACCTATCCCGACGCGACCGGCTTCGCCCTGACCGCCTCGAGCCCGAACGACCACGTTTCGGTGAGGGACAGCTCGGGTGGTTCCGACGCCATCCTGGTGAATACGACGAGCGGAACGACATTCACCGATCTCGCATTCGCGCGCGCCGACAACAATCTGGAAATCGGCTGGGCGGTTGCGAGCGGAAGCCGCACGGTCACGATCCTTGACGCCTACAGCACGGCGAACCGCGTCGAGAACTTCCGGCTCGACGAGGGCGGCAGCTATGCCGGCGTGACCCTTGGCACTTCCAACTATACGCTGGTGTCCGGCCTCACCGGATCCAACAGTGCGAACGACATCATTGCCGGCAGCGGCGCCAGCGAAACGCTGAGCGGACAGGGCGGCAACGATCTCCTGTTCGGCAACGGCGGCAACGACACGCTCCGCGGCGGCACGGGCACCAACGTCCTCGACGGTGGGGCGGGACTGGACCTGCTCGACTTCTCCGACGCGAGCAGCGGTGTCGACTTCGCGTTGACACAGAGCAGCAGTTTCACGACCGCCACGCTCACCGGATCTTACGGCGGCACGACGACTGTCGATGCCTACCGCAATATCGAGGGAGTCATCGGCTCGAACTCGGCCGACACGCTGACCGGCTCGACATTCGGTGACCTCTTGAATGGCGGCGGCGGCGCCGACATTCTGATTGGCGGTACCGGCAGCGACCAGCTCACCGGCGGATCGGCCGCCGACATCTTCAGATATCTTGCCGGCGACAACGCGAACGGCGAGACCGACGACATTCTCGACTTTGCGACCGGCGCGTCAGGCGACGTGCTCGACCTGTCCGGCCTGCTGTCGAGCGTCGTGCCGGCAGACCGCGAAGCGCATGTGCGCTTCCAATACGGCGACGGCAGCACGCGGCTGCTCTCGGCCGATCTCTCGCCGCCGCCGACAAGCGATGGCGATGTGACCATTCAGGTCAACCTGAGCGGATCGTCGTGGTCCAACGTGGCGGTCATCCACGACACGGGCGCCAATCTGACGGCCGGCTCCGAGGTTATCAGGATGATGCTCGACGCGACGCAGACGCAATTTCACGTCTGATCTAACGGCTGCAAGCGAACTCGAACTCAGAGTCTGATCACCTCGGGATTCCGGGTTCGGCGCTTCGCGCCGCCCCGGAATGACGGAAAAGATTACCCGCTCAGCCGCTCGATGTCCGCGCCGCACGCGGAAAGCTTCTCTTCCAGCCGCTCGAAGCCGCGGTCGAGGTGATAGATGCGGTTGACCATGGTCTCGCCTTCCGCCGCAAGGCCGGCGATCACGAGCGACACCGACGCGCGCAGGTCGGTCGCCATCACCGGGGCGCCGTGCAACCGCTCGATACCTTCGATGGTCGCAGTCTCGCCGTTGAGCGCGATGCGGGCGCCGAACCGCGCCAGCTCCTGCACGTGCATGAAACGGTTCTCGAAGATCGTCTCGGTGATGTGTGAGGAGCCTTCCGCGCGCGTCATCAGCGCCATCAGCTGCGCCTGCAGGTCGGTCGGGAACCCCGGGAACGGTTCTGTGGTCACCTTGACGGGGCTCAAGCCGGCCCCGTTGCGCGCGATGCGGATGCCTTCGTTGTTCGGCGTGACGACCACGCCCGCCTGCACCAGCACGTCGAGCGCCGACTGCAAGAGCTCGGGCCGCGCGCCGGCGAGTTGCACCTCGCCGCCGGTCATCGCCACCGCCATCGCATAGGTGCCGGTCTCGATCCGGTCCGGCAGCACGGTGTGGCGCGCACCATTGAGCTTCGTCACGCCATCGACGACGATGCGCGAGGTGCCGGCGCCGGAAATTTTCGCACCCATCTTGTTCAGGCAATCGGCGACGTCGGCGATCTCGGGCTCGCGCGCGGCGTTGTCGATGACGGTCGTGCCCTTCGCCAGCGTCGCCGCCATCAGCGCCACATGGGTGCCGCTGACCGTCACCTTCGGGAAACGAACGGGCGCGCCGACGAGGCCCTTGGGCGCCTTGCAGACGACATAGCCCCTTTCGATCGTAATCTCCGCGCCGAGCTTCTCCAGCGCCATGATCAGGAGGTCAACCGGCCGCGTGCCGATGGCGCAGCCGCCGGGCAGCGACACTTTCGCCTCACCCATGCGCGCGATCAGCGGCGCAATCACCCAGAAGCTCGCGCGCATCTTCGAGACGAGTTCATAAGGCGCCGTGGTGTCGATGATGGTCTTCGCCGAGATGTGCAGGGTCTGGCCCTGATACGCGCGATCGCCCGTCCGCTTGCCGGACGTCATGATATCCACGCCATGATTGCCGAGGATGCGCTGCAGCAGCAGCACGTCGGCAAGGCGCGGCACGTTGTCGAGGATCAGCGTCTCGTCGGTCAGAAGCGCCGCCGTCATCAGCGGCAGCGCCGCGTTCTTCGCACCGGAAATCGAGATCGTGCCGTTGAGCTTGTTTCCGCCGGTGATACGAATGCGATCCATCTTGCCCTCGAAATCGTCCGGACAGAAACGCTTGACGCCCAGGCAACAGACATTGCCAGAGCCTTGATTTAAGCGACTTACGTAGGAAACCTTGCCCGGCCGGCCAAAGTTTCTGTGCAATGAGGCGAAAGTCGGGTCCAGGCAGCGCTATTCGCGGTTGTTCCCAGGCGTATCGCCTTCCGTGTCGCCCGCTTGGCCGGCGCCTGCGGGTTCCGCGTCTGCATCCGCGCGCCCGACGGACTGGCCAGCCCGGTTCCGCAGCTGCTGCTTCCGCCGCTTCAGGTTTTCGCGCAGCGCGGCGCTCAGGCGATCCTTCCTGTCGTTGTTCTTCGACGTCGGCCATGGCCAGTCCGACATGCGCGCGAAGAGCCGCAAAATCAAGGCCCTCACGTCTTTTCCATGAGCGTCTTTTCCATGAGCGGCCAGTCTCGCCCCTCCCAGGCCTCGTGCTTGTAGTCGGCGTAGCCGGCGGAAAGGTAAAAATCATGCGCCGTGAACGTGCTGGTCAGCGTGACGCGGCGGCAGCCGAGCTCGCGCGCGGTCTCTTCCAGGGTGCGCAGCATCGCCCGGCTGATCCCCTGAAAGCGGCCGTCGGGCGATACGTAGTTCAGCGTGATCTCGCCGCCGCTCCTGACGCCGCCCACGCCGAGGACGCTCCCTTCCGCGACCGCCACGAAGAGGCAGTTGTCCGGATCGGCGATCCAGCTTGCGACGTTCTCCGGCGTCTTGTTGGCAAGCCACTCCGCCAGCCGCACCGGGTCGTTCTGATGATCGCGCACGCACAATTCGATGATGGACCGGCGCAGCACCTCGCAGATGGAGCCTGCCTCGCGCATCTGCGCCGCACGGATCTCAAATGAGGGTTTTACCGAGTGCGTCATGTCGATAAAATAGGCTTGCCGCCGCGCGTTCGAAAGCCTTGCTTTGAAAGCGTTGGGCCGCATACCGAACGGTGCCCCCATGACCGAATTCGAAAACATGCTTTCCCGCTTCGCCAAGGCCGTTGCCGCCAACGACGGCGCGGGCCTTGCCGCGCTGTTTGCCACCGACGGCGTCTATGACGACGGCTTCTATGGCGAGTACGCGGGCCGCGAGGCGATCGCCAAAATGCTGCAGCACTTCCACGACACCGGAACAAATTTTCGCTGGGACTTCTTCAATGCCCTGAGCGACGGCAAGACCGGCTATGCGCGCTATCGTTTCAGCTATGCCTCGAAGATGACAGGCTCCGAGGGAAAACCGGTGGTGTTCGAAGGCACCGCCCACTTCGTGTTCCGCGACGGCCAAATCGCGCGCTATTCGGAGGTGTTCGACCGCGGCCTGGCCCTGGCGCAGCAGGATTTCGCCCCCGAGCGGATCAAGCGCGTGCTGGTGAAGCTGGCGGACAAGCAGAACGCGACATCCGAGGCGAAGGACCATCTGGCGCGGCTGAAGAGCACATAAGTCTCCAAAACAGCGCCGTCATGCCCGCGAAAGCGAGCATCCAGTACTCCGCAGCATCTACGGCAAAAACTCGAACGCTCTGGAATACTGGATCCCCGCATTCGCGGGGATGACCCATCGTTTTGGGGCGTCTGACGGGGCCACAATTGCTTGCGCGAACCGCCCCCTTATGGCAATGAACCCCGCATCCGGCGGTCGTTGACCGCCGATTCCCGCACGTTCGGTTTCGCTGCCGTAGCTCAGTGGTAGAGCACTTCATTGGTAATGAAGAGGTCGACAGTTCAATCCTGTCCGGCAGCACCAGTTAAGCCTAGAAAATAAGGGCTTTTCGAAATTCGGTTCCGGCCACTACGCTACGAATGAATGCAGAACGATGCAGCAGAATGCATCGATAGTGGCACGTTTCTGACACGCCGAATCCCCTTTCGTTCCCGCTGCTCGCGCGCTGAAATTCGGCATGCGACCTCGTCGACGAACGCCTGCTCACTGGCTCGGATACATGAAAGGCGGCGTGCGAAGCTTGGCGCGCGACGGCTTCAGTTCGGTCATCGTCCATTGTGTCGGAACGCACCCGATTAAGGGAGGATGCTGCGGCCACCAGAAGCGCTTCACGTTGGCGGAGCTGCCGGATGCGACGTGGGAAGATCTCTGTCCGTGGTTCCGCTGTACTGACTGTGGCGGCCCTGCACGTCTTGGCGGCGAGCATGATCTACCATCTCCGCCATCCCCCTACTGTCCGGCAGACAGGCCGAAGGCGACCTTGAGGATCTGTTGATGGCGCAGTGACCATGAGTTCGCGTCGATGAAGGCAAGACGGTCGGCTTCGCCAAGCGGGCCCCGCCTTAGCGCCTCTTCGACCCCGTCGGCGAAGCTTTGACCCTCCGGCACACGAACAATGCGCGGATCGACGGCCCGAACGGGCGGAAGATCCGAGGCCGCTACCGGACGGCCGCCAGCCAGGTACTCGTAAATCTTGATGGGGCTCATGGCCATCGTCAGTCGGTTGAACCGATGGGGCATGATGCACACGTCGGCTGCATGAATAATACTTGCCACTTCCGAGCGGCCAACTTCCGAATAAATCCAAACATTTGGATGGCAGAGCAGCGGATCCAGCATCCCCCGGTCGAGAATGGGGCCAACAAGCACAAGGGAGCCAGAATAGAAGCGCGCGGCAGTCTCGCTGAGCGCCTGGATGTCGAGCCGCTCGGCAGTCATTGCCCCGGCGTAGAGGATTCGCGGCTGGGGGAGCTCGGCAAACCACGTCGGCGGGGCGCCTGGTTGCAGCCATTCCTCGGGTGCGACTCCGTTAGGAACGACGGCATTCGCTCCGGTCGGCTGAATGCGGTCAAGGACGGCCTGCGACACACCCACAACAGCACGACCTGACTCACGGATCCGGGCAAATGCCTCATCATAAGCGGTCCACCAGCGGTGGAGGGCGAGCGCTGCCGGCCAGTCGTCCCACGCATAGAACGTAACTTGGCCAGCCCAACGTAATGGCGAGAAGCCAGCCACAAGCGGATTGGTCGTAATGATCACCGGCCGATCAGCTCCAAGGTCCGCTGCGGCGGCCTCCAGTGTCCGATCATAAGCAGCATAAGCCCGTTCGAGCGCTTGGACTGACGTCGGATCACGGCGACGGATTTGCCTCGGTTCCACCAGCGCGTGGCAAACGTCACCTGGAAAAGATGGCGGCCGTTGGCCCATAATTTTTCTGGCCCACTGGATTGGAGTTGACCGAAACGGATTGGCAACGAGAAGCCGTCCGATTGATGGTTCCGACATCAGGGTGGCCACCAGACGTGGCCCCGTCATGTACATCTCGCGCCCCGCCGCGTTCGTCCAACTCTCCATGAAGAAAGTGAACACGACGTCGCGCGAGTTTCGAGTTGGCATTTGCATGCTCAAAGCGGACATTCTTCGGCCCCGCAGTGTTACACTGTAAGAACTAGGCTCGATGTTCCAGGTTCCTGCGAGGCCATGCATCACGCGATGAGTCATGATGGCTTTGATTTCACCGGCGTGGTGTTCGCCTGTGTCGGCTCCGCAGCCCCTGTCGCCGAGATAGAAGTGTCGCCCGTCGAACTTGATCGCGCAGCCGGCTGAGTTCCCGCCGCTCATCGATTAGTCGGGACATTGCGGCAATGAGCCGTCTGAAAGTATTCATCTCGGCCCTCCCAAACCGCCATGGATCGCGAAAGAAAGATGGCAAGGCCGGAAATGTTCCTCACAGCCGCAAGCGCGTTAACGTGACTGCGCTCGGGAAGATCTGGACCGGGGCAGCCCCCAAAGTTGTTGAGGCGCGAGCCGTATCTGGCACAGCGTGGTGAGCCTCGGCTAAGCGGACTGCATGAAGTTCGTTCAAGACCGACCGTATGCAGCACCGGATGCAGCAGCTCGCCGGCTGCTCGAAATTGCGAACGGCGCCGAGGCAGACCAAAGCAAGGTCGACGTCGGCCAGGTCAACATCGTCTTCCTCCGAGAGGGCGGATCTCCCGACGAATACCGCGCCGGCATCGAGCGACTGAAGGCCGATGGTCTAATCGAGCTGCACGCCAGCGGGACCTACTTCACGTTCACCGACAAGGGCGCCCAACGGTTCGCCTGATGGATTGGGACGCCGACTTCGCCGGCCTGCCGCCGATCGAACTGCCGGACGGGCGCAAGCTCGAGACGCTGGCCGACTTGCGCGGCTACATCCTGGCGCTGCCAAAGCAGGAGCGACTGCGCTGGAACGACGCTGTAGCGGTTTTGCCAAAGGCCGCTGAGCACGGAGGCCCTTTTCGGTTTTATCGCACGGGTGGCCTTCTCGAGGACACTGCATGGAATGTCGGGCGTTGGTCCGATACCGAAGGCGCCGGACAAGAACGCGGCATGGAAGGCGAAGCGACGCGATCGGAAACGCTGAGGAACGTTTCGTACGGGATGCAATTGATCCGTGTCCCGTCTGCTCATCCAGATCGAGCGCGCGGTCTTTTCTCGCGACTTGGCCCCGGTTCACACCGGGGCTCTTTGCCTTTTGCGGGAGTACGCGGTGGCCCAAAAACCCAAGCCAATGCTCAACGGTCGCGAGCTATCGAAAGGCGAATTGGAGGTGATACGGCGACACCTTGAAAGCGTCGATACGATCTCGGGCATCAGCGACGAAATACTTGCGCTGATTACGCAGTACTGGCCGGATCAGTTGGTGAAAGTAAAACCACCGAACACGGCGAACTGAGGCGGCCCTCATAAGAGCAACAGGTAGATGCAGAGCGCGACCGACGCGACAATCAGTGCGATCCCTGCCACTTGGAGGTAGTCCATTTGGTTCGACGCCTGGTGACAAAAAAGGGGCACTACGCCCCGGGTTTCAGCCCAGGCGATTCAATCCAGCGCTTGGCTTCTGCGTACATGCGTAGCTGCGCGATCCGCGCGCGGTTCCGAGATATCCACTTGTTCGGCAGCAAACCGAAATGCATTAGCCAGCGAGCTAATGGACCTATCGTAACGCTGCGGGGTTAAAGTCACGCCAATCTCCTTACTGTCGATCTACTGCAAGCACGTTGCATTTCAGGCACTCGATATCTGTGCCTGAAGCTGACTTGCCGAGATTTCTGACCTGAAAGTCTTCACTCACCTCTTCGACAGCAAAGCGCAGACCGAGTATGCGTGGAAAGGCATTCTCAGAGACGCGAGCAATGCCGACTTGACCGCAGATGGGACACTGCAAATCCCAAATGTATTGGTCACGCGCTATGATTGGCGAGCCTTCCTGCATTTTTGAGCATTCCGGGGATCAAGGCGACGGAGCTTCAATGCTTACTCCTCGCCGCAACGAACTGCAGCACTGGCCAAGCGATCCAGTTTGAGAATCCGTCTAACAATCCCTTTTCAATCGACGTCGCTTCACAGATTCCGCCACGATCACCATTGAGCGCCACGTTCGCTTTGCGGACCGTCCCATCCTACTGCCGCAGTCGATCAACTAGCCTTGCCGGCCGCCGAGATGAACTCCAGCAGCCGCTCGCTATCATTCGCCTCGCCTTTATTTCGAGGTCCGGGAACGTCAACAACTCCCCATCGTCGATCTATCGTGCCAGGCTACGCTGCTGTGAGGGCAGCCGCCTCGGCAGCCGCTCTCTGCATGCTCGACGACATTTCTCCGGTCACGGTGCTTTGCTCTTCGACCGCCGCCGCCGTCGACGTGACGTATTCACAAACATTTTGGATTTCGGCCTTGATTGTGGCGAGAGCACCCGCAACGCCACTTGAGATGTCATTGAGGCTCTCGATCTCGCTGCCGATCTTTTCGGTGGCCTGTTTGGCCTGGTTGGCCAGGTTCTTCACTTCGGAAGCGACAACAGCGAAACCGCGACCAGCTTCACCGGCGCGCGCCGATTCTATCGTGGCATTTAGTGCGAGCAGATTGATCTGACCGGTGATGTCACCGATGATCTGCACGATTCCGCTCATCGCCTGCGCGGCCTGCGTCAGACGCAGCGCTTGGGTATCAGCGTCCTCGACGCGGCTGACCGCAAGCGTCGCCGTGTTCTTTGACTTGCTCATCGCCTCGGATATTTCGCGCACGGAAGCGTTGAGTTCTTCGGCGCCGGATGCAACCGACTCCATCATCCCGCGGACGCGTTCGTTGCCCATACGCGTGAGGACCTGCTTGGTGACGTCCGTGGCGTACTTCACAACCTTAAACGGTCGGCCGTTGAGATCGAGAATCGGGTTGTACGAAGCCTGAATCCAAATCTCCTTTCCCCCTTTTCCGATCCGCTTGTATTCGGCAGCTTGATATTCGCCGTTGCCAAGCCGAAGCCAAAAATTGCGATAGTCGTCGCTTGCGGCAAGGGCCGGTTCGACGAACATCCGGTGATGGCGACCCTTAATCTCGGCCAGGGAATAGCCCATCGCCTGCAAGAAGTTGTCGTTGGCTGTGATCACGGTGCCGTCGAGATTGAACTCGATGACGGCCTGAGACTTGCCAATGGCAGCCAGCTGACCTTCGACGTCCGACGTCGAGAGCTTTTGTTTCGTGACGTCGGAAGCGAACTTCACGACCCGGAACGGAACGCCCTTCTCATCGAAGATCGGATTGTAGCTGGCCAGTATCCAGACTTCCTTGCCGCCCTTTCCGATCCGCTTGTACTCAGCCGCCATATACTGGCCGCGATTGAGGCTCGCCCAGAACTCCGTGTATTCGGAACTTGTGCGTGCTGAAGGCTCGACAAACATGCTGTGGTGCTTGCCCTGGATCTCCGCAAGCGCGTAGCCCATCGTGTTCAGAAAGTTTGCGTTTGCCGAGACAATGGTGCCGTCGAGATTGAACTCGATTACCGCCTGCGCGCGATCGACCGCAGCGATCTTGCCGGCATCCTCCAGACCGCGTGTCTTGTTTGCGGTAACGTCGGAGGCAAACTTCACGACCTTGTAGGGTTTTCCACTCTTATCAAGCACCGGGTTATAGGACGCTTGAATCCAGACTTGTCGGCCGCCCTTGGCAACGCGCTTGTATTCGGCGCTCTGGTTTTCGCCGCGCTTCAATCGGTTCCAGAATTCAGTGTAGTCCGGCTTTGCCGCATCTGCGGGGTCCACAAAGATCCGATGGTGCTTGCCTTGGATCTCTTGCAGCGAGTAGCCAACCAGCCGCAGAAAGCTTTCGTTGGCCGTGATGACGGATCCATCGAGATCGAATTCGATCACCGCCTGTGACTTGGCGAGTGCCGCCAACTGCGCGATAGCATCCGTCGCGGCCGCTCGATTCCCCAACCACTTGCGCATGGATTTGCCCGCCAGCTAATTGATTGATTCCCCACTGAATTGTTTCAGCTGTCGGCTAACACTCACCTATCCCTTCGACCGCCGCGATTTCACAAATCCCGCCACAATCATCAATTGCGCGCCATCATACGATCTACCTTTGCGATGAAAAATGGTGCACTCGCACCGTTGACGAACGAAGTCTCACCACAACGTCGTTATTTGCCGAATTGGTGGGTGGCCTCTAGCGTCCTCGGAACAGGTGAATATCCAGCGCGTTGACTTCGTTGGACTGCCGCCGAGTTAAAAGAAGAATGCCTTTCGACAGCCCAACCGATCCGCTTAGGCGTTTTCCAATTTTTCGCACTACCGATCCGGACCAGTTTCGGGACTCTTTGCTCTCTCTCTATGGTGCGTCCGACGTCGAAGTGCGCAGCTCGGACAATTTCCGGGCTTGGGCGAACTACGTGCAACTCGAAAGCATCGCCCTGGGATTCGCCGGTTGCACCACCGACATCGCGCTGCATTTTCCGGAGATGGACTACGTCAGGTATCAGGTCGCTGTAAGCGGGCACGCAGCGACGACGATCGGAGGCAAGACAACCGAAGTCGATAGCAAGCACGCGTGCACCACTTCGCTCGGGCGCAGCATGACCGTTCGCTGCGAGGCAGGCCACGAACGTCTGACCCTGCGTATCAAGACAGAGGCTCTGGAACAGAAGCTCGCCGCGCTGATCGGCGCCAAACTGCGAGGCAAGCTTGAGTTCGAGCCTTGCGTAAACCTTGCCAATCCCAGGATTGAAGGTTTATTGCGGCTCACCAATTTCCTTGCGGGACAACTCAATTCCGCGTCGGCTCAGCTACCATCTGTCGTGGTGCGCGAACTGGAACAGGCAATCATCGTCCAGTTTCTGATGGCAAACCAGCACCGATATAGCCGATTTCTTGAAGATGATGCTCGCGACGTCACACCGACGATCGTCCGAACTCGCTGAGGAATTCATCGAAGCTCATTGGAATGAACCAATCACGATCGAGAGGCTGGCTGTCGTAACAAACGTAAGTGCGCGAACGTTGTTTCGCTCATTCCATCGCGCGAGGAACTACTCTCCGATGGACTTTGCAAGGATGACGCGGCTTCGACGCGCTCGCGAGTTTCTTTCGAAACCACAACCTAAGACTTCAGTGATGGGCGTCGCCTTCGCCTGTGGCTTCGGCAGCGTGGGGCACTTTGCCGGCGACTATCGCAAGACTTTCGGCGAGCTTCCTTCTGAGACGCTTGCACGATCGCGAAGGCGCTAACTGCAGTTCGGCTGCCAAAGAGCCCATGTGAGCACTGCGACTGCAGAGCTGAAACCGGCGGCAAGACGTTCGCATTTTGATCCTTGCGCCGGTATGTTCCAATTTGCTGCGAACAAAAGGAAATCATCCTTTCTGCGCCAACGATGTCGCTCTAGCGCCAACGTTCCCTCCCTACTCGCCTGACGTTTTTCAATCTTATCTCTGGAGAATGCCTCCGTGAACGTCATCACAAATGAGATCATCGAGGACCTCAAACGCAGATATGCCGAACCCCAGCGCGCGTATCACAACTGGACACACATCGAAGAACTGCTTGCGCAGTTCGACGCCAATGCCCACGCGCTGAAGCATCCGTTCGCGTTCAGGCTTGCCATCCTCTTCCACGACGCGATCTACGACCCGCGCGCGTCCGACAACGAGGCACGCAGCGCCGAGCTGCTCGAAGCGACGATGAAGGAAGCCGCCAGCTGCAGACGACATCATGTGCGCAAAGGATTTGATCCTCGCGACGCACAAGCACACGACATCCGCAGTCGGCAGCCGCTTTGTTGCCGATGCGGAGCTGTTTCTGGACATGGACCTGTCGATCCTCGGCGCCGGCGATGAGCGCTTCGACGAATACGATGCCGCAATCCGCGAGGAGTACGGTTTCGTCCCGATCGAGACCTATCGACAACGGCGGGCGGAGATCCTGAAGTCGTTCCTTGCCAGGCCTCGCCTCTACCTGACCGACGATTACCACTCTCGGCTCGATCGCCTCGCGCGGGCGAACCTGCAGCGTGCCATCGTCCGCCTGGAAGGTGGCATCACACCCTGAAGCGGCCGGAAGGAATTTGGATCGCCGTCAGCGCGGCGGATCGTTTTGCAGGATCCGCCGCGCTCGCGGGCGAAACTCCTCGCTATCCCTTGCGACTGCCGCCGTTCGCGGTCGACGGGCCGATGATCGCGGCGACCTCGGTCACCTTGTTCGCCGGAAAACCCGCCTCGCGCGAGTGCCGGCGAATGACGTCGGCGCTTTCGGCTTCATGCACGCAGTAGATCTTGTCTCCGGCGACGTAGCTCGTGATCCATTTGTAGGGCACGCCAAGACCCGCGACGACGTCGTTGGACTTGCACGCAATGCCCTTGAGTTCGTCCGCGCTGAGCTTGTCCGCTCGAGGAATATCCCGTTCGATAATGTACGTCGGCATCACCTGGCCTCCTCACCATTGCAATGATGCCCATCCACAACCGAGCATCTGCGCAATGGCGGGAGACCGCCATGATCTAAATACCGGAAGTCTTGATCAGGAATCCAGCCGTGCGGCGGGACGCGCCAGCGCCGCTCACACCACTTCCGTGGCCGGCTGCAGATCGACGCCGAACGTCTCCAGGAATTTCGATGTCATGATGTAGAAGCCGACCGACAGCTGCAGCTCGACCAGCGCCGCAGGCGTGAGTTTTGCCGCGATCGCGTTGAAGGTCGCGTCGGTCGGCTTGTGCATGGCGACGATTTCGTCGGTGAAGGCGAGCGCGGCGCGCTGCACGTCGTCGAAGCAGGTGGCGTCCTTCCAGTTCGCAAGCGCTTCGTTCTGCTCGTCGCTGACGCCGACCCCCTTGCCGATGCGCTTGTGCGCCACGACCTCGTAGGGCGCCTCGCACAGGAGGCCGGTGCGCGTGATCGCAAGCTCGCGCACGATCGGGTCCAGTTCGCCCTTGAAGCGGATCGCATTGCCGAGCCGGCAGTACTGCTCAAAATAGCTCGGCGAGTGCGACATCATGCGAAAGATGTTCGCGTTGCGGTTCTTGCCGAGGATTTCGCGGGTGCGCTCGCTTGCCTTTGCGGGATCGGCATATTCGATGCGGGCCATGGACGGTTTGTCTCCCTGACGTGTCGTCGTTCGCTGTGATCAGGGCGTTCTAGCCGATGGGCGCCGTGGTGCAAGTACCACGCCGACGAGTGGATCTGTTTGTGCATGATCTATGCACCGGCAGTCAGTCGCCGCCACCGTCACCGCCATCCGACGCCCCATCCGCGTCGCCGTCCCAACCGTCGAGATTGCACAGATACCAGAAGCTGCTGACGACGCAGGCGACGACGACGAGCGCCTTGAACGGGTCCTGCATGAACCAATTGACGATGAAAGGCGGGATGCCGAGATCAGGCAACCGAGGACTCACGGTCCGCTTCCTCGTCGACATCGACAAGGCCGAGCGCGCGCAGCAGATCGAAATCGGTCCCCATCGAAATCGCAACGCAAGCGAAGCCGATCAGGCCAAGCGCCCGGAACGGGTCCTGCCTGAAAAATTCGCTGACGAGGATCAGGAGACTGAGGTCTTGCATGCGCGCGACGATGCCTGCCGCAATGCAAAATCTCCTCAAGCCTTTCATTCAAATTTTAGCGAATTCGGGCTTTTCAGGCGCCGTCCGCGACCCCAACACCGTGGAATGGTTAAGGGTTTGCGGCGCGGGCGAGCGCCTGCCCCGCCTTGGTCAGCTTCCACTCATGGGTGATCGGCCCGCAGCCCTCGCGGCTCTGGCCATATGCGGCAAGGAGTTCGTCGGAGATCGCGACCGGCTCGGCGGTGATCAGCCCGCGCTGAAACAAGTCGGCACATTCGGCCGGCGTGCAGGCGAACTCGGCAAACCCCCACTGATCGTCATTCCAGCCCGGCGCCGCCGCAAAGATGCGGTTGGTCAGCAATGCGCGCAACAAGTCGATCCCCGCCATGTCCAGCTACGTTCAAGAATCCTGCGATGAGACGCAAACCGGGCGCAGGCCAAAAACCTGCGCCCGTAAAACCTGACCGTCTCAATACGGCGAAACTACGCGGCCTTCCACTGCGCCTTCGCGTCATTCGCCGGCTTGTTCAGATGAACTTGCTGATCGACGTGATCCACCCAGCTCATGCGGAATCAAATGATGCTTGCCGTCCGGCGCATCGTGCTTGGTCAGCTTGATCTGGTTGGTCCCTTCCATGTGGTCGACCGAGCCGATCTTCGCGCCGTCGGACGTGATCACGTCCATATGTTCCTTGATCTGGGAGGGTTGCACCGCTTGTGGCATGACGTTCTCCTTGTCTTGCGAAATGACAAGCGACCAACGCGAGGAACCGCGAATTGTTCGGTGGCGGGTGAGGAACTGGAGCGAGCGGAACTATCGATCGTCACCTGATCACTGCGACAAACTGCGACGGCGGACGCCACAGCGCGAACGCGATCTGGACTATTCCGGCGGTCAGTCCGAGCGAGACGCCGATCTGCCAGGCGAGCGTGTAGGAGCCGAGCGCGTCGTAAAGCAATCCGCCGCCGAGCGCGCCGAGCGTGCTGCCAAGCTGATGGCTGACGAAGGCGATGCCCTGGATCATCGGCTGCCAGCGCAGGCCGAACATCTCGGCGATCGATCCAGCGATGAGCGGACTGACGCCGAGCCAGAGGAATCCCATGATGCCGGCGAACAGCAGCGTGGTGGTCGGCGTCGGCGGCGCGACGAAATAGAACGTCAGCGCGATCGAGCGCGTGATGTAGAGGCCGCCGAGCAGCGCCAGCTTGTTCCAGCGCTGGCCGGCCCAGCCGAAGAACAGGGCGCCCAGAATGTTGAAGGCGCCGATCGTACCGAGTGCCTGCGCGCTCAGCATCGGATCCATGCCGCACAGCGCGAGGTAGGACGGCAGGTGCGTGGTGAGGAAGACGAGCTGCATGCCGCAGACGAAATAGGCGCACGTCATCACCACGAACGGCAGGTGACCGGCTGCAGCGCGCAGCGCCTGCTCGACGGTGGTGTTGCCGATCTCGTGCGAGGCCGCCACCGGCAGCGGAATCTTGTCGACCCGGCTGGCGAACCACGCCGCCGGAATCATGCCGAGGGCGAGGATGGCGAAGCCGATGGCGCCGGCGCGCCAGCCGAACGTCTCCGCGAGACCCTGCCCGAACGGCGCGGCGATCATCGCGCCGAGCGAGCCAAACGCGGTGACGCCGCCGAGCACGATGCTGCGGATATGCGGCGGCACGGCGCGCGAGGCGACCGAGTTCGCCAGCGCCGCCCCGGTACATGACATCGCCACGCCCAGGCAGATGCCCGCGCCGATGATCACCGCAATCAGGCCTTGTGCGGTGGCGAGCAGGACGAGCCCGGTGACGTAGAGGGCGGCGCCGCCGACCAGCAGCGGGCGATAGCCGTGCTTCACCACCATGGCGCCGGCCACGGCCTGCAACAGTCCCCAGGCGAGGTTCTGGATCGCGATCGCCAGCGTGAAGTCCGACATCGAGATGGCGAGGTCGCGCGTCAGCTGCGGCGCGAACAGGCCGAGGCTCTGCCGGATGCCGAGGCTCAAGGACAGCATCAAGGCAGCACCGAGCAGGATCGGATAGACGGGGCGCAGCGCGCGCAGATCCGCCATGGCCTCAGGGTTCCTCCGGGCTCTTTTTATGTGCGGGCGGCACGAGACACGAGGCGCGCTTGAATGCACTGACCTGTGTAACTAGAGTGAAAGGCGACTTCGCCGTCAAGCGGATGACACAGGTCTGTTTACATGACAGCCATCGCAAAACGCAGTGCCAGGAAGCAGGCTGCGCCGACGTCGCCGATGAAGGAGCGGATTCTCGACACCGCCGAGCGGCTGTTCTACCGCGCAGGAATCCGTGCAACCGGCGTCGACACCATCGCCGCGGAAACCGGCATCTCCAAGCGCACGCTCTACAATCACTTCCCGTCGAAGGATGCGTTGATCGCGGCCTATCTGAAGCGGGGGTTTTACGAGCAGCGGCCGTCGGAGCTGCCGCCGGCCGAGCAGATCCTGCGCTCCTTCGACCGGCTCGAGAAGGGTTTCTCGGCCAGGAATTTCCGCGGCTGCCGCTTCGTCAACGCCGTCGCCGAGCTCGGCGACGACGATCGCGCGGCCCGCAAGATCGCCGTCGACTTCAAGGAAGGTCGCCGCCTGTGGTTTCGCGAGCGGCTGACGGCAGCCGGCATCAAGGACGCCGATACGCTGGCGACGCAGCTTGCAATGCTGGTCGACGGGGCGATTGCAATGGCGATGGTGCGCGACGATCCGTCGATGGCGCGCGCGGCCGCAAGCGCTGCGCGGGTGCTGCTCGCGAATGCCGGCCTCGATGTCGGCGCTATGGAAGCTACGACGGCGGCAAGGGCGTGAAGGTCTGGCTTTCACATCCCTCGACGATCGGAGACAGGCGCCACTCGGATATTTTCCGGTCCTTGAAGTAGAACGTGTAGTACTGGCGCTTGCTCGCATCGTCGTTGCGCACGCACATCGCCCACTCGGCGAGATAGCCGCCCTTCACGCGATGAACCGGCGACATCTCCGGCTTCCCCGGCAGCTTGAAGCCGGCATACGCATTGCGAACGGCCTTGTAGGCCTCGCTCATGTCCTTCTGATCCGGCGGCGGATCAGGCAGAGGCTCGCCGATGCCGGAGAACGAGCAGGCCGCGGTGAGCGCGGCGATAGTCAGGATCGAGAGCAGACGGAGGAAGTGCATGCAGTGCCGGTGATGCAATCGAAGCGGGCGCAAGCCATCACGCTTTCGCGCCAAATCCAACTCACATTGAAATGAACAAACGCCAGGATCGGGAAATATCCACGCCTAACTTAATGGAACAGATCGCCAAGCCGCCATGCCCATCTTTGTAGCGTCATTCATCTTCGCGGTCGCGCGTCCAGCACGAGAGGATCGCCGACCAGGCCCTCGATCGTCGCAACGCCAATGTGGAATTGCTGCTGTGCCTCCTGTTCGGGCAGCGCCGCCTGCGCCACCGACGCGCTGTGCTGCTTACGAAGGCAATTGATCGGCCAAAAGCAAACGCGGGAGGACAGGGCCTCCCGCGTTTCTTGTCACACGTTTCGTCGATGCGCCGTGCGCATCACCGCCTGGCGTGGCGATGCCGGTGACCGCGTCCGCCGCCGTGGGTGAAGCGCAGTCCCGCCTCACGGCCATTCGCCGCGAGCGAGATGTGAACGTGCTGCACGCGGCCGTAGTCGGTCGAGTAGCCGCCGGCCCAGTCACGCAGCTGCGCATAAACGCAAGACGGATTGCCGCGCATGTCGACGGCTTCGCCGGTGGCATGCAGGCTCATGCGACCGCTACCGCGAATGCGCGTATGCCTGAGACCCGAGATCACGTGCGCGCCAGGACAGGCCGACTGGATTTGCGCGACCTTGGCGGCGAGCGCCGGCACAATGCCGGAGATCGACGTGCTCGGAGCTGCTTTGCTTTCGCGCTCAACGGGGTCAACAGCAGCGGGCGCATAGGCCATCGCCTGCTGCGCTTCACGCTCAGCGCGCTGCTTCGACGGGCGCAATGAAGGCTGCATCACCCCGTCAGCCCGCGGCTGAATGAAGTTGCCTTTGACGGGAACGTCGCAGGACATTGAGACATTGCATTCGGGAGCCAGAACCGGAATGCGCTGGCGCGCTTGAGCTGTGGCAATGGAAAGCAGGGGCAAAAGAACACACGCAGTAACGCTTACTCGAACAAACCGCATCCAGATCTCCAATGTTGTGATGCGGCCGTGACCGGCCTACAGCCGGACGTCACGACCGGGCGCGGTTCAACACCCGGTCTGGGCCATTTCGCGGCGCAAATGCGGCGGCATGGGCCTATGCAATCCGAGTACCGTCGCTGCAGGAAAATCGAGAAAATGGTTAACGCGCGTTTACGAAGTGATCGGTAGCGCGACGAGGCAAGGCGCCGGCTCCATCCATTGATGCACAGCCTGCACGACTGATTTCCCAGCCTTCAGGCAGAAAAACCGACAAAACTTCAAATTTTCCAAATTTTGTTAACCAGGTATTGCGATACTGCCTGGACGTACAACCATTAATTTTCAGAGTCGCGCGGGGGGATTTCATGGCTTGGCCATTCAGGCTCGGGCGCCATAACCGTTCGAAGCAGGGCGTCGCTTCGCTCGCCCTGAAAGAGCCCAACGGCGCATCGGCAAGAAGATCGCGACTGGGTCTGCGCGGCAGCCTGTTTCTCGCCTTCACCACGATCGCCGCGACCTCGATGGTGATCGCCGGCGGCGCCAGTTTTCTGCTTGGCGAACTCAGCAACATGAACAAGGCGCTCACCGAGCGGGACGTGCCGCGCCTTACGACGGCCATGCAGCTTTCGGAGCTCAGCGAGAGCCTCGCCGCGAACGGACCGACATTGCTGAACGCGTCGACGGAAGCGATCCGTCAGCAGCAGCTGAAGACGCTGAAGGAGACCCAGGCTGCTGCGCTTGGACGGCTTGCCGACTTAAGGCAACTCGGGACCGATCCGAAAATCCTGACCGCGCTGGAAGAGAACCTGAAGAACATCGCCGGCATGACCGACAATCTCGACAGCGCGGCCAGGCAGCGGCTGGAGACGTTCGCCAGGCGCGAGAAGCAGCTCGATACGCTGGCCGGCGTGCACAGGGCGTTCATCGGCGTGATCGAATCCGCCATCACGGAAGCGCGTTCGGACCTCAACTCGGCGGTCATGACCCAGGGCGCGCTGAAGGAAGCGCTCGCCGCGGTGCGGATGGCCGACACACTCGCCAATCTGCAGTCGGATTCAAATCTGCTGGCCGGCGCGCTGAGCTCGGCCGCTGCGGCTACTCGAACCAAGGCGCTGGACGATGCCGAGAAGGTGTTCAAGACCACGCGCAAGAAGATGACCGACAACGTCGAGGTCGTACGCGAGTTGTTCGCCGCACCGCTGATCAAGGAGGGAGCCAACAAGCTCATCGCATTGGGTGAGGGTCGCGACGGCATCTTCGACCTGCGCGGCAAGGAGCTCCAGGTGGTCGACGCGGGGCAAAGCATCCTCGATGACACGCACCGGTTCAATTCGTTCCTCGCCATGGGTGTGAAGGAACTCGTCGGCGACGTGCAGACGAGCACGGCGCTGACGTCGGAAAAGGCGTTGAGCCTGACGTCGTTTGCGATCATGGTGATGATCGCGATGGGGGCGGCGGCGTTCATCGGCTCGCTGTTGTTCGTGTGGCTGTATGTCGGCCGCAACATCCTGCGCCGCATCGGCAACCTGCAGAGCGTGATGCAGCGTCTCGCCCAGGGCGACCTCGAGGCCGAGGTGATGGCGTCCAAAACCCGCGACGAGGTCGCCGAGATGGCCAAGTCGCTGGAGGTGTTCCGCGAGAGCATGCTGCAGTCGAAGACGCTCGCCGCCGAGCAGGACAAGGACCGCGCCGCAAAAGCCGAGCGCACCGAACGCATGGAGGCGCGCATCGCCAACTTCGAGGACACCGTGCGCTCGGCGCTCGACATGCTGATGGCCTCGACCAGCGACATGCAGACCACGGCGGAAGCGATGTCGAACAGCGTCGACCGCTCCAGCGCGCTGGCCAGCGCAGTGGCCGCGGCCGCCGAAGAGACCTCCGTCAACGTGCAGACGGTGTCGTCGGGCACCGAGGAGCTGTCCTCCTCGATCGCCGAGATCAGCCGCCAGGTCGCCTCCTCGACCCAGGTCGCCACCAAGGCCGTCAGCGAAGCCAGCGCCACCAACTCGACCATGCAGGGGCTGGCTGATTCGGCCGCCCGCATCTCCACCGTGGTGGACCTGATCCAGACCATCGCCTCGCAGACCAACCTCTTGGCGCTGAACGCGACCATCGAAGCTGCGCGCGCCGGCGAGAGCGGCCGCGGCTTTGCGGTGGTGGCGTCCGAGGTGAAGAGCCTTGCCGATCAGACGGCGAAGGCGACCGACGAGATCCGCTCGCAGATCACCTCGATGCAGGACGTGACGACCAATGCGGTCGGCGCGATCCGCCACATCGGCCAGACCATCGCCGAGATCAACGAGGTGACGACGGCGATTGCGGCGGCGGTGGAGCAGCAGGGTGCGGCGACGCGCGAGATCGCGCGCAACATCCAGCAAGCGGCGTCCGGCACCACCGAAGTGTCCTCCAACATCGTCGGCGTCAGCCAGGCCTCGTCCGAGGCGGGCTCGTCCGCCGCCGACGTGCTCACCGCCTCCGCCGGCCTGCGCAAGGAGGCCGACAGCCTCCGGCAGGAAATCGATACCTTCCTCTCCCAGATCAGGGCGGCGTAGCCCGAGCGCCAACCACACACTCCGGCGTCCTCGCGCATAGCCGTTCGAAGAACGGCGTCGCTTCGCTCGCCTATGGCGACCATACCCTCCGAATCCATGATGGCCAAAGGTCATCATCGCCTTCCACCAAATTAATCGTCACGGCGTATGGGTCCTCGCCTTCGCGAGGACGACGCGGAAAGGGTGGCCAGGGCGAAAAATGCCAACGGCCGCCTTCGGCAGGCCCTTCGTTTTCGCCCTGCGAACCTCCGACGGAATTCGGCGCGACTGAGTACGGCAGGCGCCCAGAAATCACGCAGAAATCTTGGGATTTGCGAAAACTCCTTAACTTTCCATGGGGATACTGCCGCTCCGAATTCTTCTAGGCCTTTGGGGGAAACATGGTCGCGATGCCGTTCGGGCTTGGCAAACTCTTCCGCAAGTCGTCGAAGCCCGCAAAGACCGAACGGCGCGCACGCCTCGGCATCCGCGGCAGCCTGTTCGTTGCGTTCACGGTGATTGCCGCCACCTCGGTCGTCATCGCGGGCGGCGCGAGCTACCTGCTCCGCTCGCTCGACGACATGACCATCGACCTCTCAAGGCGCGACATTCCGCGCCTGGCCTCGAGCCAGCAGCTATCGACGCTCGCTGAAAGCCTCGCCTCGCGCGCGCCCGCGCTGATGCGGGCGCCCAACGACGCGGTGCGCGAGGAGCTGTTGAAGCAACTGAAGGGTACGCAAGCCGAGGCCATGGCCAAGATCAAGCAGCTCGCCGCGCTGAAGGCGGATGCGACGATCGTGTCGGGCCTGGAAGAGAACGTCAAAAACCTCGACGCGATGATCAACAGCCTGAACAGCGCGTCGCGGGAACGCCTCGACACGATGGCGACCCGCGACAAACAGTTCACGGCGATGCGGGCGGCGCACGCCGCAGCGATCGGCTCCATCGACACGGCCATTACCGACGCGCGCATCAACATGAACACTGCGCTCGGCGACAACGCCAGCACTGTCGAGGTGCTCGCAGCCATGAACGGCATCGAGAAGCTGAACACGCTGCTCGCCGACGTGAACCTGTTGTCCGGCAACATGAGCGCCGCGCCGCTGGCGACGTCCAGCGATCACGATCGAAAAATACAGGGACGAGCAGAAGGACATCCGCAAGCGGATCGAAGATGGAGCAGTCAAAGCTCGGCGACTCGTTCATCGAGATGCAGATCAAGGATCGCGTCGGAAAGCTCGTGGCGTTCGGCGCAGGCAAGACCAGCATCTACTCGCTGCGGGCGAAGGAGATCGACGACGCCGAATTCGCCGACCTGTCGCTGGAGGAAGCGCGCAAACTCTCGATCGGCCTCGACTCCGGCGTGAAGCAGCTCGTCGAGACCGTCCAGGCCAGCACGGAAGCGGCAACCCAAAACGCCCATAACCTGACGTCGTTTGCGATCATGGTGATGATCGCGATGGGAGCGGCGGCGTTCATCGGCTCGCTGTTGTTCGTGTGGCTGTATGTCGGCCGCAACATCCTGCGCCGCATCGGCAACCTGCAGAGCGTGATGCAGCGCCTCGCCCAGGGCGACCTCGAGGCCGAGGTGATGGCGTCCAAAACCCGCGACGAGGTCGCCGAGATGGCCAAGTCGCTGGAGGTGTTCCGCGAGAGCATGCTGCAGTCGAAGACGCTCGCCGCCGAGCAGGACAAGGACCGCGCCGCAAAAGCCGAGCGCACCGAACGCATGGAGGCGCGCATCGCCAACTTCGAGGACACCGTGCGCTCGGCGCTCGACATGCTGATGGCCTCGACCAACGACATGCAGACCACGGCGGAAGCGATGTCGAACAGCGTCGACCGCTCCAGCGCGCTGGCCAGCGCAGTGGCCGCGGCCGCCGAAGAGACCTCCGTCAACGTGCAGACGGTGTCGTCGGGCACCGAGGAGCTGTCCTCCTCGATCGCCGAGATCAGCCGCCAGGTCGCCTCCTCGACCCAGGTCGCCACCAAGGCCGTCAGCGAAGCCAGCGCCACCGACTCGACCATGCAGGGGCTGGCCGATTCGGCGGCCCGCATCTCCACCGTGGTGGACCTGATCCAGACCATCGCCTCGCAGACCAACCTGCTGGCGCTGAACGCGACCATTGAAGCTGCGCGCGCCGGCGAGAGCGGCCGCGGCTTTGCGGTGGTGGCGTCCGAGGTGAAGAGCCTTGCCGATCAGACGGCGAAGGCGACCGACGAGATCCGCTCGCAGATCACCTCGATGCAGGACGTGACGACCAATGCGGTCGGCGCGATCCGCCACATCGGCCAGACCATCGCCGAGATCAACGAGGTGACGACGGCGATTGCGGCGGCGGTGGAGCAGCAGGGTGCGGCGACGCGCGAGATCGCGCGCAACATCCAGCAAGCGGCGTCCGGCACCACCGAAGTGTCCTCCAACATCGTCGGCGTCAGCCAGGCCTCGTCCGAGGCGGGCTCGTCCGCCGCCGACGTGCTCACCGCCTCCGCCGGCCTGCGCAAGGAGGCCGACAGCCTCCGCCAGGAAATCGATACCTTCCTCTCCCAGATCAGGGCGGCGTAGGCCGAGCGCCAACCACACACTCGGGTCGTCCCCGCTTGCGCGGGGACGACATCGGAAAACGCGGTGATTTCCCCCCGTTCTGCTCGCATTTTGATATGACCGGAACCATATAACCCCCGCATGTAGGGCACGCATGGGTACACCTGCATTTTCGGCTGGCGCGGGCGATGGCGGACCGCTAAGCCCGTTGTCGGCGCCCCGATTGAGCCCTCAAGGAAAGCGCCGCAGGCGAAAGCAGGCAGCATGCACGGAACGGCAACGGATCCGCTGACCTATCCTCATCCGGTCACACCGAAACCCGGCGAACTGACCGAGGTTGCGCCCGGCATCCTCTGGCTGCGGCTGGCGCTGCCGTTCCAGCTCAATCATGTGAACATCTACCTGATCGAGCACGACGGCGGCTGGGCGGTGATCGACACCGGCATCGGCACCGATCAGACCAAGGCGACCTGGGACGCTGTGCTCTCAGGTCCGTTGAAGGGCGCCAAGCTCACGCGGCTGATCGTGACGCATTCGCATCCCGACCACATCGGTCTCGCCGGCTGGCTCGCCGAGCGGTTCAAGTGCCCGCTGACGATGACGCAGACCGAATATTTCAACGGTCTGTTCCACCAGACGCGCCGCACCGAAATCCAGGTGCAGGACCAGGCCGAATTCTATCGCATCCATGGCATCGGCGAGGAAGGCATCAACGCCCTGCTCGGCCGCGGCTCGAACTACCTCACCCGCACCACCGGCCTGCCGCCAAAGTTCTTCCGCGCAAAGGACGGTGACACGCTTGACGTCGGCACGCGCACGTTCGAAGTCTTCACCGGCGGCGGTCACGCGCTCGAGCAGATGATGCTGCTGTCGCGCCCGGACAAGCTGTTTCTGTCCGCCGACCAGGTGCTCAGCAAGATTTCACCGAACGTCAGCGTGTGGGCGATGGAACCGGATGCCAATTCGCTCGGCCTCTACATCGAGTCGCTGAACCGGCTTGCGCGCGAAATCCCCGACGACGTGCTGGTGCTGCCGGGCCACGGCGTGCCGTTCTACGGCTTGAAGATCCGCATCAAGCAGCTGCTCGATCATCACGTCGAGCGCTGCGGGATGATCGCCAAGGCGGCGCGCGAGACGTCGCTGACCGCCTCCGACATGGTGCCGCTGATCTTCCACCGGCCGCTCGACGCGCATCAGGCAGGCTTCGCCACGGGCGAGGTGATTGCTCACATTAACTACATGCTGTCGCGCGGCGAATTGACCAAAGAGACGCAAAAAGACGGCGTTATGCGTTTCAAGGCCGCGTGAAACCGCTCTTTTTCACCTCGACGCCCGACTAGAACCAATCTAAAAACCTTCGAAAAGGGCGGCCGGACCCGAAATGCGGGTGACGCTGAAACGCCGGGCGACCGGCGTGCGTAGCTTGAGAAATCTCAAACCCGAAGCCGCGCGGGAGTGATTTAGGTTGCAGGGCAGCTTCGATTGAAAGCGGCAATCGGCGTGCTGGACGGGGTCTCCGAGTGATGAATTACGACAGCTTCTTCACCAAAGCGCTGGCGCGGTTGCATGACGAGCGGCGCTACCGTGTGTTTGCCGACCTCGAGCGGATTGCCGGGCGCTTTCCGCACGCCTTCTGGCATTCGCCGCGCGGCAAGCGCGACGTGGTGATCTGGTGCTCGAACGACTACCTCGGCATGGGCCAGCACCCGAAAGTGGTCGGCGCGATGGTGGAAACCGCCACCCGCATCGGCACCGGCGCCGGCGGCACCCGCAACATCGCCGGGACCAACCATCCGCTGGTGCAGCTCGAGGCTGAGCTTGCCGACCTGCACGGCAAGGAAGCAGCGCTGCTGTTCACCTCGGGCTATGTCTCGAACCAGACCGGCATCGCCACGATCGCCAAGCTTTTGCCGAACTGCCTGATCCTGTCGGACGCGCTGAACCACAATTCGATGATCGAGGGCATTCGCCAGGCCGGCTGCGAATACGTCATCTTCCGGCATAACGACGCAGGCCATCTCGAAGAGCTGCTGCGCGCGGCCGATCCGGCCCGGCCGAAACTGATCGCCTGCGAGAGCCTCTATTCGATGGACGGCGACATCGCGCCGCTGCAGCAGTTCTGCGACCTCGCCGACCGCTACGGCGCCATGACCTATGTCGACGAGGTGCATGCGGTCGGCATGTACGGCCCGCGCGGCGGCGGTATCACCGAGCGTGACGGCGTGATGGGTCGGGTCGACGTGATCGAGGGCACGCTGGCGAAGGCGTTCGGCTGCCTCGGCGGCTACATTGCCGGCAAAGCCGACGTGATCGACGCGGTGCGCTCCTACGCGCCGGGCTTTATCTTCACCACGGCGCTGCCGCCGCCGATCTGCGCTGCGGTCACCGCGGCGATCCGCCACCTGAAGTCCTCCAGCTGGGAGCGCGAGCGGCACCAGGATCGCGCCGCGCGTACGAAGGCGGTGCTCGCCGCCGCCGGGCTGCCGGTGATGATGAACCAGACGCACATCGTGCCGGTGTTCGTCGGCGATCCGGAACGCTGCAAGCAGGCGAGCGATCTGCTGCTCGAAGAGCACGGCATCTACATCCAGCCGATCAACTACCCGACCGTGGCGAAGGGCAGCGAGCGGCTGCGGATCACGCCCTCGCCCTACCATGACGACGCCCTGATCGACCGCCTGGCCGAGGCCATGGTCGACGTCTGGGACAAGCTCGGCCTGCCGCTGAAGACCAAGCCGCTCGCGGCGGAATAGGCGGCTTCCGGGGGCTAATCGCCTCAAGCCGCCGGTTCCGCCAAATCCAATCCGGACGTTAATCTCCTCGCGAGAATCCAATCGCGTCCGCCTGCGTCCAAGGTTAACCTTGCTCCAGCGCCACTTGGACGCGCCCGGATGTAACAGGAACCGCGGCTGATGCTGCCAAACTGGGTCGTGATCGTAGCCGCCTTCGGCTACATCGGACTTCTGTTCGCAATCGCGAGCTACGGCGACCGCGTGTCGGGCCAGCCGCGCGGCCGCGCCGGCGTGCTGATCTATCCGCTGTCGCTGGCGATCTACTGCACCTCATGGACGTTCTTCGGCTCGGTCGGGCTCGCGAGCCGCACCAGCGTCGAATTCCTGGCGATCTATGCCGGCCCGATCCTGATGGTCGGCTTCTGCACGCCGCTGTTGATGCGCGTGGTGCGGCTTGCCAAGACGCACAACATCACGTCGATCGCCGACTTCATCGCCGCGCGCTATGGCAAGAGCCAGGCCGTGGCGGCCACGGTCGCGATCATTGCCCTGATCGGCTCGGTCCCCTACATCGCCCTGCAGCTGAAGGCCGTCGCGTCCTCGCTCGAGACCGTGCTCGGCGCAGGCCAGTTGCCGGCCACCACCGTGCAGCCGGTCACCGGCGACGTCGCGCTGATCGTCACCTTCGCGATGGCGATGTTCGCGGTGCTGTTCGGCACGCGCCACACCGACGCGACCGAGCACCAGAATGGCCTGATCCTCGCGATCGCGACCGAGTCGATCGTCAAGCTGTTCGCATTCCTGGCCGTCGGCGCGTTCGTGACGTTCTGGATGTTCGGCCCGATCGAGCTCCTGCAGCGCGCGCAGGAGAGCATCGAAGCGAAGCGGGCGATGGACCAGGTGCCGTCATGGGGCAATTTCGCCGTCATGACGCTGCTTTCGTTCTTCGCCATCGTGCTGCTGCCGCGGCAGTTCCACGTCGGCGTGGTGGAAAACACCAGTGAGCTGGAAGTCCGCCGCGCGCGGTGGCTGTTCCCGCTGTACCTGATCGCCATCAATCTGTTCGTCATCCCGATCGCGCTCGCAGGCCTGATCGTGTTTCCGATGGGCGCGGTCGACACCGACATGTTCGTGCTGGCGCTGCCGCAGGCGGGCGGCTCGCCGCTGTTGACGGTGGCGGTGTTCATCGGCGGCCTGTCGGCGGCGACCGCCATGGTGATCGTCGAATGCGTGGCGCTGGCGATCATGGTGTCGAACCATATCGTCATGCCGCTGGTGCTGCAGCGAAGCGGCGAGTTGCCGGCCGACAGCCAGAACGTCGGCAGCATGCTGTTGAAGATGCGGCGCGTCGCCATCTTCGGCATCCTGCTGATGGCCTACTTCTACTACCGCCAGTCCGGCAGTGCGCAGCTCGCCTCCATCGGCCTGCTCTCGTTCGCAGCCGTCGCCCAGTTCGCCCCCGCCTTCTTCGGCGGCCTGTTCTGGCGCCGCGGCACCGCGGCCGGCGCGCTCGCCGGCATGATCGTCGGCTTCCTGGTCTGGATCTACACGCTGTTCCTGCCGAGCTTTGCCGATGCGGCGCTGATCGGCGCGGAGATGCTGAAGCAAGGCCCGTTCGGGATCGCCGCGCTGAAACCGCAGGCGCTGTTCGGTCTCGACCTGCCGCCCTTGATGCACGGCGTGATGTGGAGCCTCGCGCTCAACATCGCCGCCTACATCGTCGTCTCGCTGGCGCGGCAGCCCTCCTCGATCGAACACCTGCAGGCCGACCTGTTCGTGCCGCCGCAGCTTGCTCCGGCGGCGCCGAACTTCCGTCGCTGGCGCACCACCGTCACGGTCGAAGATCTGATGAATACGGTCGGCCAGTATCTCGGCCCCGACCGGACCCGCGATTTATTCGAAGCGTTCGCGAGCGCCAACCGTCTCGTGCTGGAGCGCGGCACGCCGGCGGATTTCCAGCTGCTGCGCCATGCCGAGCATCTGATCGCGTCCGCGATCGGCGTCGTCATCGGCGCGGCTGGTGATGTCGCTGTTGCTGCGCAAGCGCACGGTGTCGAGCAAGACGGCCCTGAAGCTGTTGGACGATGCGCATGCAGCCTTGCACTACAACCAGGAGATCCTGCAGACCGCGCTCAATCACGTGCGGCAGGGCATCGCCGTCTTCAACCGCGAGAACCAGCTGATCTGCTCGAACCGCCAGTTCGGCGAGATCCTCGACCTGCAGCCGCGATTGATCCAGGTCGGCGTCACGCTCGAGGAAATTCTCGACAGCATCAGGCCGAAGGTCGCGCACAACGCCAGCGACGATGAGAGTTTCGTCGCCACGCGCGTCGCCGCCTACACCACCGAGGGACAGCCGCACCTGGAGCGCTTCGCCGAGCGCAACCTCGTGATCGAAGTGCGCGCCAACCGCATGCCGGACGGCGCCGTCATCACCTTCTCCGACATCACCCAGAGCGTCGAGGCGGCGGAAGCGCTGGAGCGCGCCAATGCGACGCTGGAGCGGCGCGTGCGCGAGCGCACCGAGGAGCTCACGCGGCTGAATACCGAGCTTGCCCGCGCCAAGGGCGAGGCCGATGAGGCCAACCTGTCGAAGACGCGCTTCCTGGCCGCGGCCGGCCACGACCTGCTGCAGCCGCTCAATGCCGCGAGACTTTACGTCACGAGCCTGGTCGAACGTCAGATCGGCGGCGAGGACGCGCGCCTGGTCGGCAACATCGACGGCTCGCTCGATCAGATCGAGCAGTTGCTCGGCGCGCTGCTCGACATCTCGCGGCTCGATGCCGGCGCCTTGAAACCATCGCCGACGAGCTTCCGCGCCTCCGACGTGCTGCGCACGCTGGGCGTCGAGTTCGCACCGATCGCCCGCGCAAGGGGGCTCGAGCTCACCTTCGTGCTGTCGTCGCAGCCGGTACATTCCGACAAGACGATGCTGCTGCGGCTGTTGTCGAACCTGATCTCCAACGCGATCAAGTACACGCCGCAGCGGAAAAGTGCTGGTCGGCTGCCGCCGCCGCGGCAAGTCGCTGCAGTTCGACGTCTACGACACCGGCATCGGCATCCCGGTCGGCAAGCGCAAGGAGATCTTCAAGGAGTTCCACCGTCTCGACCAGGGCGCGCGCATCGCCCGCGGGCTCGGTCTCGGGCTGTCGATCGTGCAGCGCATGGCGCGCGTGCTCAATCACGGTCTTGCGCTGGATTCGAACCGAAGCGGCGGATCGCACTTCTCCGTCGCCGTGCCGACGACGGAGATCGTCACCCATGCGGGCACGATCGCCAACGTGATGTCCGCCTCACGCACACCGATGCAGGGCGCGCTGATCGTGGTGGTCGAAAACGAACCCGCGATCCTCGACGGCATGCACACCCTCGTCACCGGCTGGGGTGCGGACGTGATCGCTGAGGCTGATCCGGCGTCGGCGGTGCAGGCGATCGAGCGCGACGGCCGCAGGCCCACCGGCTTCGTGGTCGACTACCATCTCGACCGCGGTCACGGCATCGCCGCGATCGCCGACCTCCGCGAGAAATACGGTCACGATATCCCGGCGATCCTGATCACCGCCGACCGCAGCCCGAAAGTGCGGGAGGCTGCGCGTGCGGCCGAAATCAGCCTGCTGAACAAGCCGGTGAAGCCGGCCTCGCTCCGCGCCATCATCGGCCAGTGGTGCAAGCAGCGGCTGCTCGCAGCGGAGTAACAACTCCGCGGCAAGCTCAACCCTAAGACCCTCATGGTGAGGAGCCTGGCGCAGCTCGAAGAGCGGAGCCGGGCGTCTCGAACCATGCGGCCACGGCGCATCCGTGCCCAACATTCATCCTTCGAGACGCCCTGCTTCGCTCTCGAGCTTCGCAGGCTCCTCAGGATGAGGCTGAGTTTGCGGCGAGCGAAAGCTACTGCGTCGCGGACGAGGCGCCGTCGCGGCGCCACTGGTTGCCGGCGATGCGCGCTGCGACGATCACCGCCTGCGTGCGGCTCTCGACGTTCAGCTTTTGCAGGATCGCGGAGACATGCGCCTTGATGGTCGCCTCCGACACCTTCAGCTCGTAGGCGATCTGCTTGTTGAGCAAACCTTCCGACAGCATCATCAGCACCCGCACCTGCTGCGGCGTCAGCGTCACGAGGCGATCGCGCAGCTTTGCCGTATCGGGATCGGCCGAGCCCGAAAGATCGACGTCCGCCGGCACCCAGACATCGCCGGCCAGCACCTTTGTGATCGCCTCGCGCAGCGTCTCGACGCCGAAGCGCTTTGGAATGAATCCGGACGCGCCGAAATCCATCGAGCGGCGGATCGTCTCCGCATCGTCGCTCGCCGACACGATCACCACCGGCACGCCCGGGTATTGCGAGCGCAGGTAGATCAGTCCGGAAAATCCGCTGACGCCGGGCATGGCAAGATCGAGCAGCACGAGATCGACGTCGCCATCCGTTTCCAGCTGTCTCGTCAATTCGTCGAATGATCCGGCCTCCTCGATCGCCGCAGAGGCAACGACATTCGCCACAGTTCCGCGCAAGGCGTCGCGGAACAGCGGATGGTCGTCGGCGATGATCAGGCGGGTGCGTGCGGTCATATGCTTTGCGGGTCGATGAAGATGAAGCATTTTTTGGTCGCGCCACTTAAGAACACTAGGAAAATCAATTGTTCACCGCCGCCTGCCCTCTGGCAAGCGGAACAAGGGATTTGCCTTCAACTAAAGTTAGCGGCGCCCACCATGGTGCAGCGCAAAATCAGCGGGCGGCGGCGTCCGCCCGTTCCGCCTGAGCCAAAAGCTCGTTCACCAAGGCCTGCGCATCCATGCGCCCCTCCAGTTCCTCGTGCATGTGGCAGAGATTGACCCGCAGATAGTTGGTGGTCGTGAAAAAGTCGCGGCCGCGCAGCTTTTCGTGAATTGGCATCAACGCGAAATACTTCTCCGCCAGAGGCTCCGGAATATCGATGACGCGCTTGGGCGCATGCCCGCCGACGAGGTCGAGATGCCGCTCCAGTCCGGCTCGCATGCCGCGCCAGGCCTCTGCGCCGACGCTCGGCGGGACCGGATAGCGATCGAACACCGACAGAACGAGCTTGATTAACTGATCCAGCACGGCGCGCCGCCGGTCGCCCGCATAAGAACGCAGCACGCCCTCGGCCATCTCGCCCACCATCGCCAGCCCCAGCGGATAGGCGCTCCAGCGGGCGCGTTCGACAGCCTCGGCAAAGGCCTCCTCGGAGAATAATACTTTGGCATAGTGCCCGGCGCGGGCGCGTGAGTATTCGTAGATTCCCTTTTGCATGAGGAAGGCTGCGCGGGTGTCGATGAAATCGGCGAGCGCTTGCGTGTCGCCGACCGCAGGCCGTTGACCGAATAGCGCTTTCAGCCGCTCGAGCAATCTCATCTCCTCCTCGTCACGCCTTGCTCTCTCACCCCGGCAAGGCAGTGGAAAACTGTAGCAGGCACAAACGGTAACGCCCGTTCATTGGCCGAAAGTACTATTAGATGGCGCTGATTCCTAATGGTACTTTTTTGCGCTCTCACACGAATACAACGAACGTCAAGAGTAGTGAGAGCGGCGGCAGGGGGAGTGCTGCGCTTGGGCGGGATAGCTCCCCTCGAACAATCCTTTCGGCATCGGCAGGCCGGAGACTTGAGGGAGGTTTTGCGACCCATGGCTGACTCTGCAAATTTGCGCGAGCGAGAAGAAGCGCACTGGAAGAAGACCACCAACCTGATGCTCACGCATCTCGGGATCTGGTTCTTCTTCGGCTACATCGTCCACATGTTCGTGGTGCCCCTGAACAAGATCGTCATTCCGATCCTCGGCTTTCCGCTCGGCTTCTACATGGCCGCGCAAGGCTCGCTGATCGCCTTCGTCGTCATGCTGTTCATGTTCGCAAAGCAGCAGGACAAGATCGATCGCGAATTCGGCTTTGCCGAAGACGACGAGTGAGGAGCGATCAACATGGCAAGCGCCTCCACTTCCGACTTCATCAAGAACCTTGGACGGATGTACGGCACGTACACCGGCGGGTTTTTGGCATTCATCGTCTTTCTCGCGATTCTTGAGCAGGTCGGGGTTCCGAACAAGATCCTCGGCTACCTGTTCGTGTTCTTCACGCTGGCCGTCTACGCCATCATCGGCGTGATGACGCGAACGGCGGAAGTCTCCGAATACTACGTCGCAGGCCGGCGCGTTCCGGCCTTCTACAACGGCATGGCGACCGGCGCCGACTGGATGTCGGCGGCCTCCTTCGTCGGCATGGCCGGCACGCTGTTCCTGTTCGGCTATGACGGCCTCGCCTGGGTGCTCGGCTGGACCGGCGGCTTCGTGCTGGTGTCGATCCTGATCGGACCGTACCTGCGCAAGTTCGGCGCCTATACGGTTCCGGACTTCCTGTCGTTCCGCTACGGCGGCAACTTCGCGCGCTTCCTCGGCGTCGTGGTGCTTGTGGCCTGCTCGTTCACCTACGTGACCGCGCAGATCTACGGCACCGGCCTGATCGCCTCGCGCTTCCTGGGCATGAGCTTCGAGCTTGCGGTGTTCGCGGGTCTCGTCGGCATCCTGCTGTGCGCGATGCTGGGCGGCATGCGCGCGGTGACCTGGACGCAAATCGCCCAGTACATCGTGCTGATCGTCGCCTACCTGGTGCCGATCATCATCCTGTCGACGCAGAAGTTCGGCATTCCGATCCCGCAACTCACCTACGGTCAGGCGATTGCGGACATCACCGCACGCGAGCAGCAGATGCTGGCGACGGGACTGGCCTCGGCGGCGGCGCTGAAACCGCACATCGAGCCGTTCATCAACTACTCGCCGCTGAACTTCTTCGGCATCATCTTCTGCATGATGGTCGGCACCGCGTCGCTGCCGCACATCCTGATGCGCTACTTCACCACCCCGTCGGTGCGTGAAGCGCGGCAGTCGGTGGCGTGGTCGCTGCTGTTCATCTTCCTGCTCTACTTCTCGGCGCCTGCTTACGCCGCGTTCTCGAAGCTGGAGGTGTACACCAACATCATCGGCAGGGATCTGACGGCGATCCGCCCGTGGCTGTTCACCTGGGGCGAACTCGGCCTGATCCAGATCTGCGGCAAGAACGCCGCCAGCATCGACGCCATCGTCGCCGCCTGTAAGGCGATCGCCGGCCATCCTGGTGTCGTCCGGCTGCAGGACTTCGTGATCAACACGGACGTGATCGTGCTCTCCACCCCGGAGATCGCGGGCCTTCCCTATGTGATCTCGGGCCTGGTCGCCGCCGGCGGTCTCGCCGCCGCGCTGTCCACCGCCGACGGGCTCCTGCTCGCCATCGCCAACGCGCTCAGCCACGACATCTACTACAAGATGATCGATCCGAACGCGCCGACGATCCGGCGGTTGACGGTTGCCCGTGTCCTGCTGGTTCTCGTCGCCATCATCGCGGCGGCAACGGCCGCGACCAAACCGGCGGATATCCTGGCCATGGTCGGCTGGGCGTTCTCGCTGGCTATGGCGGGAAACTTCCCGGCGCTGGTGATGGGCGTCTGGTGGAAACGCACGACAGCGGCGGGCGCGATGGCCGGCATCGTCGCGGGTTTCGGCCTGTGCCTGTTCTACCTCGTCGTCAGCCGTTACTTCCCCGGCTTCGGCGTGAAGTATGCCGGCATGACCTCGCTGCTGAACCCGATCACCGGCGCGCCGGTCGTCGACATCGCCAAGGCCATGGCATTGCCCAATGCCATGGAGTCCTGGCCGACGCTGGCGCATCCGATGGCCAACAAGGTGGGCTGGTTCAACCTCAACAACATCAACTGCGGACTGCTCGGAATGCCGATCGGCTTCCTGACGATCATCGTCGTCAGCCTGCTCGGCAAGGAGCCGTCGAAGGAGATGCAGGCTTACGTCGACGAGATCCGCAAGCCGCGCGGCAGGACCGTGCTCGAGGAAAAGACGAGCTAGGGCAACTGCGACAAACATGCGGAAGCGGGGCCTTCGGGCCCCGCTTTCATTTTGGCGCCGGCGTCACCCTTGCCCGCGAGCCATGCCCTTGCCATTGTCCCGACGGGGAGCGCGCCTTGGACACCGCCACATCACTTGCCACCTACTGGTACTTCCACCTGCCGAACTTCGTGCTGGCGGCGCTGATGTACACGCTGCTGGGGCGAGCGCTGCTCGGCCTCATGGTCGATGCGGATTCGCCGAACTACATCTGGCGATTTTTCTGCCGGATCACCGATCCGGTCATCGCCGTATTCGCGCGTGTTACGCCGAAGGCCACGGCGCCGGTCGTGCTGTGGCTGTTCAGCTTCGTATGGCTGTTCTGGCTGCGCGTTGCCTTTCACTACACGCTGCTGCTGCTCAACCTCGCGCCGCGCGCCGCCGGAGCGGCGTCATGAGCCGCAACTTCTATTTCATCGGCATCGCCTTTTTCGGCATGATCAACGGCATCTTCAATCAGCTCGCGCTGGTGTTCGCCCTGCTCTACGTGCAGCCGCTGACCGGACCGCTGCTGTTCGGCAGCGTGCCGCTGACGCTGATGTTTGCGTCGCTGATGGTCTCGACCGCAACCGTCATCCTGGGCGGCATTCCGGCGGCGATCTACGAACGGTTGACCGGCGCCTCGGACTCAAACGACATCTCGCTCTGGATATGGCTCGCCGGCACGGCGCTTCTGGCCCTGCCCGCGATCGGCAACTTCTTCGCGGTCGGCCTCTGATTTCACGTCGGTTTCTCGAGACTCGCCGCACCGCACACACCGGATTGTGAGGGGCCCGGATTGCGGGCAGGCTTCACAACCCGTCCCACCTGGCGGCATAAATCGGCGGGAACTCCTCAAATGGAGCGACGAGGTGGACGATCTCCGCCGGATTGCCTACGAGACGGTCTTGCGCGCATGCGGCTTCGCGTCGCTTGCGATCTTTTGCGTCATGATCGGGCTGTCGTTCCTGCCGCGCTCAGCGTTTCAGGCCGGCGGATTCCTGACCATGTTCATGACGGCTGTCCTCGTCTTCAAGGCCGCCGAAGCACGGACCAAGGATCATCGCCGGACCGAGATGTGGCTTTATCTGTCCAAGGACCTGCGCCCGGCGAAGAATTTTGCGCAGCCGGCCGTCGCCATGGTGATGCGCGAGACCTACTTCACCTTCGCGCGCTGGACGGCGCTCGTCTCCATCGTCATGTGGGCCATCGCCCTGGCCTTTTCGATCGCCGGGTTTTGAACCGTTCCGCCGAGAGCCTTGAGGCGCGGGCGGTCCGTCGCTCGACAGCGGGATGCACACGATCGCAAGCACCATCAGCAACACAGGGAGGATTTCCAGCGGATCGACCATTCGCATTCGTCCTCGCCCGCCAACATACGCAGCGATAGGCCTACCGCGACCCGATCGCCTGCATCACGATCTCGCGCCGGTGCGGAGCCGCGCGGTGCTCGATCAGATAAATCCCCTGCCAGGTGCCGAGCGCCAGGCGTCGCGCCGATCACCGGCACCTGCAGCGATGTGGCCGTCAGCATGGTGCGGATGTGCGCGGGCATGTCGTCCGGCCCTTCCGCGTCATGGATCCAGCCGCCGTCGCGCGGCGCCAGCCGATGCAGGACCGTGAGCAGATCCTTCAGAACGTCCGGATCGGCGTTCTCCTGGATCGTCAGCGAGGCCGAGGTGTGACGCACGAACAGCGTCACCGTGCCGGAGACGATGCCGGACTCGGCGACGAATTTCCGCACCTCTTCGGAGACGTCGACAAAACCCTCGCCGGCGGTCTCGATGGTGAGCACGGACGAGACGGCGGTGTCGATCGCCGTCGTGACCAGCGGCGAGCGGGACAGCCGCTCAGATCTTGCCCGAGACATCCCGCTGCACCCGTTGCGCCATCTCGATCAGGCGCTTCCAGGCCCGCTCGAGAAATGCGACGACGCGCTCGACCTCCTGGTCGTCGGGCAGCTGCAGCTCGAGCCGGTTGCTCTTGCCGGCATCGCGCGCGACGCCCTTCTTCTGCGCATCTTCCTTCTGCAGCGGCGCATCGATCTTCGGCTGAACTGCCGCGACGTCGCGCTTGTCGAGGTCGTCCTTCAGCTTCATGCGCTCGGCATCAAGCCGCAGATGCGCTTCCTTGAGCGCGGCAATGTCGCGGTCGAACCGTGCCTGCTCCTGCTTGAACCGCGCGAGATCGTCCTTCAGCTGCGAATTCTCGCGCGTGAGCTTGCCGATCTCCGCATCGAGTGCGGCGCGCTCGTCCGGCACGGCATAGCAGGACCAGCCGGCGATGCGGTTATGGCAGCTCGCGAGGCTGCCGGTGCGTGTATCCAGCCGCAGCACGCCGTCGGCTGTCGGCGAGAAGGTGTAGCGGCCGTTTTCGGAATCAGGCGTCGACTGCGCGAAAGCAGAAGCAGTGAGTGCGAGCGTCGCCGCGGCAGCAAGGCCGATATTCCGCAAGTGTCCCAGCATGGCGAATCCTCCGCCTGCAATCTCTCGCCTGAATATAGGCGCGCAATATGGCCGCCGCTACGCGGCCCGATAGGGCTCGCGGCCGCTTTTCAACGCGTCGCCGAGGAGCTCGAGGCGGTCCTGCCCCCAAAAGACCTCGCCGTCGAGCACGTAGCCCGGCGAACCGAACACGTCGGCTGCGATCGCGTCCTGCCGGTTCTGTTCATAGATCGCGGCGATCTCGCCCGAGGGTGCGCGCGCAACCAACTGCTCGCCCGGCAGCCCCGCCTTGTTGGCAAGATCGGTGACGGTCACCGCATCGCCGAGGTTCAGTTGCTCCTCCCAAATGCTCTTGTACATCGAGCGCATGAACGGCTCGGGATTGAGCCCGGCTTCGATCGCCGCGATCACGACGCAATCGGCAAGTTTCGGGTCGAAGGGCCAGTGCTGCGGCTTCAAATGAAAGTTCAAGCCGCGCTTCTCGCGCCAGCGCTGCAATTCCATCATGCGATAGCGCTGACGCGCCGGATGACGTTTTGCGAGTGGCAGGCCGCCTGTCTCCGCGAACAACTCGCCGAGGAACACCGGCTTGTAGGCGACCTTGCAACCGTGGCTCTTCGCAAGCTCCTCGAACGTCGCGTGGCCGATATAGGCCCAGGGTGACGCTGTGGAAAAATAGTAGTCGATCTGCCGTGCCATGTTCGCTCCCATCGTGCCGCGCAATCCGTACAGCGCAGCGCCAGCCGCGCAAGCGGCGCGCATGTTGCGGATGCTCAGAAGCCTGTGACCAAGTCGCGCAACCGCAGTGCAGGACGCATCAGAAGCCCAGCAAAATCAGCTATTTGTTGTGCGTTCACCCGTTCTTGACTTGGGCAGGTGCCATCAGTATGGTCCGCGCGGCTTTTGAGGGCGGTGGAGTTTTTTTCTATTCAAGCCAATGGGTTAGTTCGAGTGTCGGCGACATGGTGGACACACGTAACGACGAACCAGGCAAGAATTGAAGAGGCGACCAACCTCCGACCGACGAAGCCGCGCTCTCCGCAAGGTTGACTCGCCTCGATCAGCAGCTTTCTCACGTCAAGAAAGACCGCGCGATCGAGAAGAGCCAGGCAGAAAGTGAGGAGCAGTCTGCGCATGCCAGGGCGTCCGCCATGGCCGTGGGCTTGCGTCTCTCCTCTGAGCTGGTGGCAGGCGTCCTCGTCGGAGCGCTTCTTGGTTGGGGTTTCGACCGCGTTCTGTCGACGTCTCCCTGGGGCCTCATCGTGTTTCTGCTGCTCGGCTTCACAGCCGGTGTGATGAACGTGATGCGGTCGGCAGGCCAGATGGCCAAACAGTCCGAGCGGCTGAAGGACACCCCGAAGAGCTGACGCGTTTCCTGCCGGACCCTCCGGCGCCTAGAATGAAGACTTTGCGGTCGAGACACTGACACATGGCTGCCGATCCGATCCACCAGTTTGAAATCCACAACCTGCTCACGCTTGGCCACGTCGGCGGGCACGAGATCGCCATCACCAACTCCACGGTCTACATGTTCGCCGCCGTCGGCGTCGTGTCGCTGCTGATGATCGGCGGCAGTGCCGGCAAGCAGCTGATCCCGACCCGCTTCCAGTCGATGGCTGAACTCTCCTATGAATTCGTCGCCGATATGTTGCGAAGCAACGCAGGCGACGCGGGCATGAAGTTCTTCCCGCTTGTGTTCACGCTGTTCATGTTCATAGCCGCCACCAACCTGATCGGCATCATCCCCTACACATTCACCGTCACCAGCCACCTTATCGTTACGGTGTGCATGGCGCTGATCGTGTTCACGACGATGACCGTCTACGGCTTCTACAAGCACGGCTTGAAGTTCTTCAAACTGTTCGTCCCACACGGCATCCCGATCTACATCCTGCCGCTGGTCGTCTTCATCGAGGTGCTGTCGTATTTCCTGAAGCCGGTGTCGCACTCGGTTCGTCTGTTCGCCAACATGCTCGCCGGCCATATCGCCCTGAAGGTGTTTGCGGGGTTCGTCACCATGCTGGGTGCCTTGGGCATCGCTGGCTGGATCGGCGCGATCCTGCCGCTGGGTCTGACGGTGGCGCTGACCGCACTCGAGTTGCTGGTCGCGTTCCTGCAGGCCTATGTCTTCGCGATCCTCACCTGCATCTACCTCAACGACGCCATCCACGGCGGGCACTGAACGCTTTTCCGTTTCCATCAATCGACCAATCCAAACAGGAGCATAAAATGGATCCAGTCGCAGCAAAGTACATCGGCGCCGGCATCGCGGCGATCGGCATGGGTGGCGCGGGCGTCGGCGTCGGCACCATCTTCGGCAGCTATCTCGCCGCCGCGATCCGCAATCCGTCGGCCGCCCAGGGCCAGTTCGGCAACCTGATCTTCGGCTTCGCCGTGACCGAAGCGCTCGGCATCTTCTCGCTGCTGATCGCGCTGCTGCTGCTGTTCGCTCTTTGATCCGTGCCCAAGCCGCGCCAGCCCTCGCGGGCTGGCAGGCCAACCTCTTCATTTAGGTGCGTCGATGGGATTGATCATCACTCCCGCGCAGGCGGCAACGCCGACGACGACCCAGTCGACCGGAGCTTCTGGCAAGGCGCCATTCCCGCCGTTCCAGAAGGAGCACTTCGCATCGCAGCTGGTGTCGTTCGCGGTGGCGTTCGTTCTGCTCTATGTGATCGTGTCGAAGTTCGCGCTGCCGCGCGTCGGCGGCGTCATCCAGGCGCGGCTGGGCAAGATCGAAGGCGATCTGGCGGAGGCCGACCGGCTGAAGAGCGAATTCCGACGCCGCGCTCAGGGCCTATGAGACCGAGCTTGCGACCGCCCGCGCCAATGCGCAGGCGATCAGCAGCGACATCCGCGAGAAGCTGAACAAGCAGGCGGACGAGGAACGCAAGAAGCTCGAAGACCGGCTGGCGGCCAAGCTCGCTGATGCCGAGAAGGCGATCGCGGCCACCCGGACAACCGCGATGGGCAACGTTCGCTCGATCGCAATGGATGCGGCTTCGGCCATCGTTCAGCGCCTTGCCGGCGTTACGCCCGACGCGAAGGCGGTCGAGACGGCCGTCGCAGCCACGCTGAAGGGTTAGGCAGATGGAGTTTGACGCAACATTCTGGGCGGCCGTAGCCTTCGTGCTGCTGATGCTCGGCTTCGGCTATCTCGGCGTGCACAAGAAGGTGGCCGAGGCGCTGGATCACCGCGCCACGCGCATCAAGGCCGAGCTCGACGACGCGCGCCGGCTGCGGGAAGAAGCGCAGAAGCTGGTCGCCGAGTATCGCGCCAGGCGCGACAGCGCAGTGAAGGAAGCCGAAGAGATCATCGACAACGCGAAATCCGAGGCCGAGCGCATCGCCGCGGAAGCCAAGACGCGAATGGAGGATTTCGTCGCCCGCCGTACCAAGATGGCCGAGGCCAAGATCGCGCAGGCCGAAGCCCAGGCGGTGGCCGATGTGCGGGCAGCCGCGGCTGAAGCCGCCGTGGCCGCTGCAGCAAAAGTCCTGTCCGAGACGGTGAAGGGCCAGACGGCCGAGACGCTCCTGACCCAGGGCATCGCCGAGGTCCGCCAGAAGCTGAATTGACGGAAGACCAAACGAGACAAAAAAGCCGGCCTTGCGCCGGCTTTTTTGCGCCCGGCGCATTCTTTCGCTTTGTTGTTATTGCGCCGGCGCAGCGTTCGTATTGGCGGGCGCGAGGCCGGCAAGCTTTCCGGCCCGTACAACCGTCACGGTGCATAATGCCTCTGCCGTAACCTGCGTGACGAGCCTGCTGGCGCCGGTAGCTCCGCTCGCGGGAGCGCCGATCACCAGATGATGCACCTCGTTGGACCGGGCGAAGTCGAGGATCCCTCGTGCAAGGGTCAGTGATTCGACCAGGTGGAACGTGACTTTTCCGCGCGGCAATTGCAGCGGCTCCGCCCACCGCCTGAGCTCCGCGATACGCTGGACGTGGATGTTGTCGCCCGCGGCATCGACATTCTCGTCGATCGCGATCAGCGACGTCTGCATGACATTGAGACAGGCCAACCGCGCGCCGGGAACGTTGGCCAGCACACTGGCCGCAGCCTCAAGCAGCGCTTGCCTGACTTCATCGAGTCCCGGCCGCAGGTCGACTGCCACGAGGATGATGGGGGCGAGCGGCGGCGGCTTGGTCGCGCAGTCGTGGATCATACGCATGGTCTTGCCAAGGCGCAACCGCCGGCCAAGCAACGTCCTGAAGCTGCTCCGCTCCGCGCGTTCGCTGCGCTCGGTGAGCTGAACAAGATCGAGATGGCGGAGATCGAAGGCCAGTTCCTCCGCCGTGCGGTATCGGCGGTCCGGGATCGGCTCAAGGCATTTCAGGATGATCTCCTGCAGCGCAGGCGCCATCTCGGGGCAAAGCGCCCGCGGTGGGACAGGGTCGAGCCAGACGCGGTCGCGCACCCGACCAATGCGTGCCGGGCTGCCGAAGGGCAGCTCGCCTGTGGCCATCTGGTAGATGATCGCGCCCAGCGCAAACAGGTCGCTGCGCTTGTCGGAGCGAACCCGCAATAGCTGTTCGGGCGCCATGTATTCGGTGGTGCCGGTGGGACGGTGGAATTGTTCCTCAAGCAGATCGGGAAGCTGTTCGTGGCGCGAAAGGCCGAAGTCGATGAGAATTGCTTCGCCGCTCGCACGAAACAGCACATTGGCAGGCTTCAGGTCGAGATGCAGAACACGCTGCTGATGAAGATCGCTCAAGGCATCGGCGATGGCTATCCCGCACGCGATCACCTCATCGAGCGTGAGGCGTTGCCGGAGCATTCGCTGCAACAGGGTCGGCCCTGGCACATACTCCATCACGATGTAAGGCTGCACGGCGAAATCGCCGTTGGCGAACCACCGCGGCACATGCGGCGGCTTGAGTTCGGCCATGATCATCTGCTCGACCTCGAAACCGACGAGCAGCGACAGATCGCCCTCGAAGTCGAGAAACGGCACCTTCATGACGATCGGAATATCGATGTCGGCGCGGCTGACGCGCCAGATCGTTGCCATTCCGCCGCGGTGAATCCGCTCATCGAGCCGGAAGCCGTCGAACGTCATGCCGGCGCTGAGCTGAGCTTTCGCCATGCCATCAGCTTCCCGTCAGCAGGCGCTCGGCAAGCGCCCTGCGGCAGACCGTGCGCGACGATCTTGCGAACGGTCACGTCCACATCATATGGCACGCGAACATAGGTAAGCCTGCTTGTCTCGGTGTTGAACAGCCCATAGCAGGCCGCCGGATTGTCATCGCGCGGTTGACCGACCGCGCCCAGAACTGCGATCCAGCGTCGCTGCGCCAGCAGCGGCATCTCCTTGCCATCGACCGGCACATGGTGCTGCGGCAGGCTGCTCGCACTTTCGTTGAAAAGGGCGGGAATATGCGTATGGCCGCAGAATGTTACGCGCTGAGCCGTAGCGCGGAAACTGTGAAAGGCCTCGCGCGGGCCCAGAACATAGATCCAGTCCTCCGGCGCCGAGGCGCTGGCATGCACATAGAGACGGTCGTCCTCGTGGAGATCGAGCGGCAGGTCGGCAAGAAACCGCCGATGATGCGCATCGAGCCGTGTTCTGGTCCACTCGATGGCCCTGCGCGCGAGAGGGTTCATCGTGTCGGTGTCGGTCACCGCCGCCGCGTCGTGGTTGCCCTGGATCGCCAATGCGCCATCCGCCACCATTTCGGCGGCGCGCTCGACGACCCAGGCCGGATCGGGGCCATACCCGACGAGATCTCCCAACAAGACGTACTGGTCCGCACCGGCGCGCTCCGCATCGGCGAGGCATGCGGTGAACGCTTCGCGGTTGGCATGAACATCGGCAAACAGCGCCGTTAGCATTGAGGCTCTCGGCAAAATCGTTGCGGCAACAGACCGACGCTGCCGGCGGCGCCGATGTTAGTGCATGATCCGGAAAAGTGGGAACCGGTTTTCGGAATAGATCATGCACAAACAGATAAATGCGCGACGAGTCTGATTCAGCGAAGCTGGATCGGACTCTAGCGCATGTAGAGCAAGATCATATAGAGTCCGACGGCGATCACACCGACGCCGACCGTCAGTACGAGCGTGTGCATACCTCGGTGCATGACCCAGCTCCCCGTTGAACGGCCGACTGAGTTGAGGCAAAGCAGAAGCTGCGCTCTCAGCCGGCTCCTTTGCACATCGAGGCTGGAGCACCGGGGGTGCTCCAGCCTTATCGGGCGACCCGCCCTACCCTTTGAAGATATCGCGTTTGTAGGTCTCCGGCACGAACAACACGCCGATCACGACGGTGCCAAGCGCCACCACGATCGGGTACCAGAGGCCAAAGTAGATATCGCCGGTCGCGGCGACCATGGCGAACGCGGTCGGAGGAAGGAAACCGCCGAACCAGCCGTTGCCGATGTGGTACGGCAGCGACATCGCCGTGTAGCGGATGCGGGTCGGGAAGAATTCGACCAGCGCCGCTGCGATCGGGCCGTACACCATGGTCACGTAGATCACGAGCAGCGTGAGGATGCCGATGATCTTCCACGCCTGGGCGGACGTCGGGATCACGCTGTTGGTCTTGACGATGCTTGGATCACCGGCCTTCGGGTAACCCGCCTCGGCCGCGGCGGCCGTGAAGTTGGCGATGCTCTTCGGGAGCGCGGCATCGAGTTGCGCATCCTTGCCGTTGAACGTCACCTTGGTCGGCGAGCCGGCCGGCGCGGGAACCAGTTCATAGGTGATGGCGGCGCGGGCCAGCGCAACGCGGGCCAACATCGCACGGTGCGGTGAACTGGCGGATGCCGACCGGGTCGAAGACCGAGCCGCATGTGGCGGGGTCCGCGACCACCTGCACCTTCACGGTCCTCAGCGCCTCGGCCAGCTTCGGATTGGCAGTCTCGGTGAGGAACTTGAACAGCGGAAAGTAAGTCAGCGCCGCAATCAGGCAACCCGCCAGGATAATCGGCTTGCGGCCGATACGGTCCGACAGCGAGCCGAAGACGACGAACCCGCCGGTCCCGAGGATCAGCGACCATGCGATCAGTACGTTGGACGTGAACAGGTCGACCTTGAGGATGCTCTGCAGGAAGAACAACGCATAGAACTGCCCCGTGTACCAGACCACCGCCTGACCGGCGACAAGGCCGAGCAGCGCAAAGATCACAACCTTGAGGTTGCGCCACTGACCGAACGCCTCCGACAGCGGCGCCTTCGACAGCGAACCTTCTTCCTTCATCTTCTTGAAGGCAGGACTTTCCTGCATCTGCATCCGGATCCAGACCGAAATCGCGAGCAGGAACACGGAAACCAGGAACGGGATGCGCCAGCCCCAAGCCTGGAACTCCTGTTCGCCGAGATAGAGGCGGACGGACAGGATCACCACGAGTGACAGGAAGAGGCCGAGCGTCGCGGTGGTCTGGATCCACGAGGTATAGAACCCGCGCTTACCCTGCGGCGCGTGTTCGGCCACATAGACGGCCGCACCGCCATACTCGCCGCCGAGCGCCAGGCCTTGCGCCATGCGCAGAACGATCAGAATAACGGGTGCGATCCAGCCGATCGTTGCGTAGCTTGGCAGCAGGCCGACCAGGAAGGTCGACGCACCCATGATCAGGATGGTGATGAGGAAGGTATACTTTCGGCCGACGAGGTCACCGAGCCGGCCGAAGAACAGCGCGCCGAACGGGCGCACCAGAAAGCCCGCGGCAAAGGCAAGCAACGCGAACACGTTCCGGGTGGCCACGTCGAAGGCACTGAAGAACTGCGAGCCGATAATGACGGCCAGCGAACCATAGAGGTAAAAATCATACCATTCGAAGACTGTCCCAAGCGACGAGGCAAGGATGACCTTGCGCTCTTCAGCTGTCATGGGACGGCTGCGGGCCGTGGTGTCCGCGGCGACTGCTTGCATCGTCATCGCTCATTCTCCTCCCTAAATAGCCTGAATCGCTGCACGACCCGATCCGCCTGGCGCGGACAAGGTGATGCGTTAGCCGGACAGGCGTTTGAATTGTTCTTTTTTTGCCCAGCCGTTTCAGGCGCCTCGATAAACTCAGATTGCGGCGGCGTCGACTTAGCAGATGTTCCTAAGCGGATGGTCTAAGGCCAACACCGTCGCCAACTTCAAAGATCAGCTTGGCTGTGTTCGGCGCTAGTCGAATTGATCTAGCGCAAATCCGCGATCGGCCGCCGCGACCCGCGGCACGGGGCGACGACAACCTCTACTTCGTGGGCTCCATCATCGCTGCAACAGCCGATTGAGCGGAGCGCGCGACCGGTATCCGGAACGAGAATGTCGCGCCGCGCCCTGCCTCACTCTGCGCCCATATCTCACCGCCGAAACGCTGCAGGATTTGTCGGCTGATCGGCAACCCAAGACCCGTGCCCTGCGGCTTGTCGGTCAACGTGTTGCCCGCCTGCTGGAAGCGTTCGAAGATCTTGTCCAGGTTCGCGGGCGCAATGCCGATGCCGTTGTCCTGCACATCGACCCGCAAGAATCCGTCCTTGGCAAAGGCGCGGATAGAAATCAGTCCCTGTTCCCTGTCGCAGAACTTGGAAGCGTTTGAGACCAGGTTGACGATGACCTGAATCAGTCGATCCGGATCGACGCGAATGGCCGGCAGATCTTTCGCGAGGCTGACGTCGAGCTTGACGTTTGGCGATCGAGCGAGCAGCCCGCTGGTCGCCGCCAGCGCCTGTTCGATGATCGGCGCCGGCTGATGCTCGCCAATCTGCCAGTCGCCGGTGCCGGCCTCCATCTTGGCCAGATCCAGAATATCGTTGATGAGCCGGCTCAGCCGTTCACTCTCATTGACGATGATGGTCACGAACTCCTGGCGTTGCACCGCATCCAGCTCAGGATTGTCGCGCAGGATCTCGCTGAACGATCGAATGGAGGTCAGCGGCGTGCGGATCTCATGGCTTACCGTCGCCATGAAATCGTCCTTCAGCTTGTCGAGTTCCTTGAGACGCTCGTTGGCGGCCTTGAGCTCCGCAGTGGCCGATTCGAGCTCCCGCGACTTCTCCTCGAGCCGCCGGGAGGAGACGACAAGCTGCGAAGCCTCGTCGAGGATTCGTGTGACCTCGTCGATATCGTGCATCTCCTCGCGCAGAACCGATGCGACCATGATTCGGGCGGACGCCGCGCCGATGGCGCCCGCCAGCTGCCGCTCGATGAACGTCACGAACTCCGAATCGGCCTGACCTTCGCGTTCAAGGCGACGCCCGGTGGTGGTCTCGAAGCGAGCTATCGCGGCATCGGCGAGCGCCTGGCCGACGAACCTCGCCAGCAGCGACCACAGATCGTCAATCGTCGCGCGTCCCCGCCACTCGCGCCCGTGATCGGTGGCGCGGCGGAACACATCGACGAACAGCACCGCCTGGCTCCGCTCGATCATCGACTGCGACGTCACGAGCGAGACGCCGATCAACAGGCCGGCGTTGACAAGCATGGACCAGATGGTGGCGTGGGAAATGGGGTCAAGCCCGTCGAGCCCGAACAGGGCGTAAGGCTTCAGTAGCTCGAAGCCGAATGGTCCATGGTCGGCAAAGCTTTCGGCGATCCAGCCGGAGCGCGCGAAGGATGGCAGCAGCAGGGTATAGATCCAGACGAGAAATCCCCCCGAAAGCGCCGACAGAGCGCCAGCCTTGGTCGCGCCCTTCCAGTACATCCCGGCAAGGATCGCCGGAACGAATTGCATGGCGGCGACGAACGAAACGAGCCCGATCGTCACCAGCGTGTACGAACCGCCGATGGTCGCCGCATAGCCGTAGCCAAGGAGCAGAACCAGGATGATCGTGCCGCGACGGATCGTCAGCACGAGGCCGGTGAGATCCCCATATTCGGAGGAGTGAAGACGACCGGCCCGGAGCAGAAGCGGTATCACGAGATTATTGGAGACCATGGTGGCGAGCGCCACGCTTTCGACGATGATCATGCCCGTTGCGGCCGAAAGTCCGCCAATGAATGTCAGCAGCGCCAGCAGCGGCTGGTGCTCCTTCATCGGCAGCGTAAGCACGAACGTGTCGGCATCGGCTCCGCCGGGAAACTGCAGCAGGCCGGCGAAGGCGATTGGCAGCACGAAGATGTTGATCAGAAGCAGATAGAGCGGAAACAGCCACATCGCCTTCTTCAGGTGACGCTCGTCGACATTTTCGACCACCAGGACCTGAAATTGGCGGGGCAGCACGACGACGGCGGCCATCGCCAGCAGCGTCAGGGTGAACCAGTTGATATGACCCCCAACGCCATTGATCGTGAACAGACGGACAAGTTCGGCGGATGCTTCGGCGCGGGCGAAAATATCCGAGAAGCCGGCATAGAGGCCGTAGGTGACGAACACCCCCACGGCGACAAAGGCGGTGAGCTTGACCACCGATTCGAAAGCGATGGCGGCGACCATGCCTTCATGACGTTCGCTGGCGTCAATGTGACGCGTGCCGAACAGGATCGCGAAGGCCGCCATCACCAGCGATACGAACAGCTCGGTGTCGGCCAGGATAGGCACTCCCGTCACCGCAGGCTTCGTGATCTCCGGATAGCCTGAGAGAATGGAGTAGCTCGCCGAGATCGCCTTCAGCTGCAGCGAAATATAGGGGAGGATCCCGACCACGGCGATGACGCTGACAAGGATGCCGAGCTCGAAGCTTTTGCCATAGCGCGAGGCGATGAAATCGGCGATGGAGGTGATGCGGTTTGCCTTGCTGATGCGGATCATCTTCCGGATCATCAACCAGCCAAGGATGAAGGCGAGCGTTGGTCCAAGGTAGATGGGGAGGAACCCGACGCCGGTGGAAACGGCTCGGCCCACAGAGCCGAAGAATGTCCAGGATGTGCAATAGACGGCGATCGACAGCGCGTAGACGTAGGGCGTTGCGATGATGCTGCGTCCGGCATCTGCGCGGCGGTCGCCGTAGTACGCAATCGCAAACAACAGGCCGATGTAGAGCAGCGCGGCAAGGAGGATGGTTGAGCCGCTAAGCATCGGCCTTCTCCGCCGCGTGCGGCGCTTCGTCGATCGCGGCGTCGGTGGAGCCCTCAGGCGCTTCCTCATCCAGACCAATCGAGCGTGCGACGGCGGCTGTGATCAGGATCAATGCGGCCCAAACGACGAACAGATAAAGATAGAGCAGCGGCATGCCAAAGAGACGCACCGGCTGATTGAATACGCCAAGGACCGGCGGAAACATCAGCACTACGCCGAGCAGGAACAGCGCCACCAACCGCTCGGATGTGCGCTTCGGACGAACCATCAACCCACCTTTCACAATGTCGATGCTGCTTGTTCAGGCGCATCGCGCAGGCTGTTTGCGTCCCGGCTCGACCGGCCGTCAGGGTGCCGTCGGCGGGCTGGTTTTGCTCAGCACTGCTGCTACGCGATCCATAGCGTCCTTCGTCGAAAACGGCTTGGTGATGTAGTCGTCGGCGCCCAGCGCGAACCCCTTCTCGCGCTCCACATCACGTCCTCTCGCGGTCAGCATGATGACGCGCACGTCTTGCCATTCCGGTGTCGTCTTGATCCGTTGACAGACGGTGAAGCCGTCGAGCTTCGGCATCATCACATCGAGCAGCACAAGGTCTGGTCTCGCGCGCGCGATCTCGCCCAGCGCCTGCTCGCCGTCCGTCGCCGTGCGCACGTCGTAGCCGGCCTTCTTCATCAGGAACTGTAGCGACAAGAGAATGTTCGGTTCATCGTCAACGATGAGGACGCTCGCTGGACTGGTCATCGCATTTACCGGTTGATGCGCTGCTTGACGAGACGACTTGTCGCCCATAGCCGGGAAGATGCTAGCACAATCGACCCGGCGGCTGCGTTTGACTTTGGACCTACGAGGCGCACGGCCGGCCGCCGCGCCGCGCATTGCCGGGTCGCTGGATGTCTTGCGACGCGAATGGAGCCTCGTCGGGCCGTGCTTCGCATGAACCCCCATAGGCGAGCGAAGCGACGCCGTTCTTCGAACGGCTACGGGCGAGCGAAGCGACGCCGTTCTTCGAACGGCTATGGGCTCACGCCCCGCAACGAGGGGCCTCAGTTAACCCGTACGGGCCTTGCCCTTCTGCCGCGGCGCCGCGGCGCGCGCCCCCTCGGGGTCGAAGCCGATATAGATCACGTAAGACGCGACCGTCTCCGGCGAGGGAGTCGGGAACGTCACGTCTTCGGCGACGAACGAGAACGGCACGTTGTCCTGGCCGCCAGATCCACCTGCGTGCGGTAGAGCTTCGTGGCGACCGTCTTCGGCTGCACGCCCTCCTGCACCACGGCCACGCGGATCGGCACGTCGACTGCCGGTGGTGCGCCGGCCGGACCGACGATGATGCGGCCTTGCACACCCACGCGTACGTTCACCTGTCCGCCGAACTGCATGCAGTCGCGCGCGTTGCGGACGATGGTGCCCTGATAGCGCACCTCGTTGTTGTCGGAGACCGGCCCCGGTTTAGTGCCGATCTGCAAGGTCGACGCGCCTTCACGAATGGCGACGCCCGGACAGTCCTGATACGGCGCCCCCTGCGGGGCGGCGGCACCGCTGCTGCCGTACGGCGCGGGCGGCGTGCCGACGAGTTGCGCCTGGGTCGTTGCTCGAGCCGGAGCTGCCGAACAGCTGGCTGAAGCGATCGCCGACGCCGAGCGACGCCCCGCCACCGCCGCAGTTCGCGAGCAGCAATCCCGCTGCCGTGAGCAGCAGGACATTCACAGTCCGTCCGCGGTTGCGGCTTGGATACTCAAAACGCAGCATTGTGGAGGTCCCGGTCCTTACCCTCTGAGCGTTATATCAAACGAAAAGCGGCGGGCCAAAGGCGCCATTGCCGCAATACCCTGCACGGCGCCCCAAAGGTTAACCGGCCGGCGGCGCCGCGAGCGACGGATCGAGCACGCGCAGCACCTTGTGAATCTGTCACTTCGGTGCCGATGCGTCCCTGCATGAAAAACGCCTAGCCCTTCAAATCCTCGTTCAGCAATCCAAACAGCAGGTGATCCTGCCAGATACCGTTGATGCAGAGGTAGCGGCGCGCCAGACCTTCGCGGACGAAACCGCATTTCTCCAGCACCCGCACCGAGGCCTTGTTGGTGGGAATGCAGGCCGCTTCGATGCGATGCAGGTTCAATTCGCTGAGGATGAACGGCAGCAGCACGCGCAGCGCGTGCGTCATGTAGCCCTGGCCTGCAAACTGCTCGCCGGTCCAGTAGCCGATGGTGCCGGCCTGGACGATGCCGCGCCGGACATTGGCGAGCGTCACGCCGCCGACCAGCGCCTGGTCGACCATCCGGAAGATGAGGAACGGGTAGGCTCTGTCGGCGGAGATGTCCTCCGCATAGCGGCGCAGCCGCCGGCGAAAGCCCGCCCGGGTCAAATCGTCGGACGGCCAGATCGGCTCCCAAGGCGTGAGGAACGCGCGGCTGTCCTCCCGCAGCTTCGACCATTGCGGAAAGTCGCTCATCACTGGCGGACGCAGCAACAGCCCATGGCCGCGCGGAGAAAGATCCGGCGGTGACGACGATGTCAGTCCAAACAGGGCCACTTCCAAACCCCTGCACCGGTCGCCCGCTTCAGCGGGCTGTCAATTTATCTAGTGATACCGTGCCCGATCCGGCGCTTCCGTCAAGCCTTCCGCGAGCTTGACGGCCTTGGAAAGGCCGCGGCCCGCGCCCAGCGCGACCACGGCGGGACGGCTGCGCGCCATGAGGGATTGCGCCGCAGCGCGCGTGGAATCGAGCGTCACGTTGTCGATCCGCGCGACCATCTCGTGGTTGGTGAGCGGCCGGCCGAACATCAGGATGTGCCGCGCAAGCTGCTCGGCGCGGGCGCCGCAGCTCTCCAGCGCCATCAGGAGGCCCGCCTTCATCTGAGCCTTGGCGCGCTGGACTTCGGTCTCGGTCAGCGTATCCACCGCAGCCTTCATCTGGTCGACCACCACGTCCATCATCTCCGGCGCGTCGGCCGGATCGGTGCCGGTGTAGAGGCCGAAGAAGCCCGTATCCGAATAGGGCATGTGGAAGGTGTAGATCGAGTAGCAGAGCCCCCGCTTCTCGCGCACCTCCTGGAACAGCCGCGACGACATTCCGCCGCCGAGGATGTTGGAGAACACCTGCAGGCTGAACAGCGCCGGATCGGTCTGTGACACACCTTCAAGGCCGAACGTCAGGTGCGCCTGTTCCAGTTCGCGGCGCACGATCCGCGAGCCGCCGCCGAATTTCGCGGGCGCCGGTGCCGGCGCCGACGGACCGCTGAACGTCGAGAAGCGCTTGCTCGCCTCTGCTACGACCATGTCGTGCTCGACGGCGCCGGCGGCGGCGACCACCATGTCCGGCGCGCGGTAGTGCTTCGCGAGATAGCCGTGCAACGTCTCGCCCGTGAATGCCTTCAGCAATTCCGCCGTGCCGAGCAGCGAACGGCCCATCGGCTGGCCCGGAAACGCGAGCTCGCTCATGTGCTCGAAGATCACGTCGTCGGGCGTGTCCTGCGCTGCGCCGATCTCCTGCTCGATGACGCTCTTCTCGCGCTCGACTTCTTCGGCCTCGAACACCGGGTTGGCGAGGATGTCTGACAAGACGTCGAGCGCAAGCGGCACGTCGGCCTTCAGCACGCGCGCGTAGTAGGCCGTCGTCTCGGTGCTGGTCGCCGCATTGAGATCGCCGCCGACATTCTCGATTTCCTCGACGATCTGCCGCGAGGAGCGCGTCTTGGTGCCCTTGAACGCCATGTGCTCAAGGAAATGCGAGACGCCGTGCTCGTGCGCCTGCTCGTCCCGGCCGCCGACGCCGGTCCAAACGCCGAGCGCCGCCGTCTCCAGATGCGGCATCGCATCGGTGACGATGGTGAGGCCGGAGGGAAGTTTTGTAAGCTTGACGCTCATTTCCAGTGCTCTTGGTACTCAAACGCGCTTGGGCATGATCCGATCCGAAAACCGGGACCCGGTTTTCGGGATCATGCCGTTTCCTTTGCCGCACGGCTCGCCGAGCGGATGAACCGCTCCAGCTCGACGCGATCGTTCGGCATCGGTGTGATCTTTTCCGGCTTGGTCATCAGCCCTGCCAGATAGGCGGGCAGCGCTGGCCGCGTGCCGCAGGCGGCTTGCACCGCATCCGGGAATTTCGCCGCATGCGCAGTCGACAGCACGATGTTCGGAACGTTGGGCGAGCCGCTGGCGTGCTCGGACACCGCCACCGCCACCGCGGTGTGCGGATCGATCAGGTCGCCGCTCTCGCGCCACGCCGCGCGGATCGCCGCATTGACCTCGTCCTCGTCCGCCCTGCCCGCATCGAACTGCTCGCGGATGCTGCGAAGCGCGGCCGCGGGCAACACGAAGCGGCCGGACTGGCCGAGCGAGGCCATCAGGCCGCGCACGGCGGCGCCGTCACGGTTCGTCGCCTCGAACACCAGCCGCTCGAAATTCGACGACACCTGGATGTCCATCGACGGCGAGGTGGTCTCGTGCACCTCGCGCACTTCGTAGGCGCCGCTCGAAAGCGTCCGCGCGAGGATGTCGTTGACATTGGTCGCAACCCGCAAGCGGCTGATCGGCAGCCCCATCCGCTTCGCCACGTAGCCGGCAAAAATGTCGCCGAAATTTCCGGTCGGGACGGTGAAGTCGACGCTGCGCGCAGGCGCGCCGAGCGCGACCGCAGAGGTGAAGTAGTAGACCGCCTGGGCGACGATGCGGGCCCAGTTGATCGAGTTGACGCCGGAGAGCGAGACCGAATCGCGGAAGCCGTGATGATTGAACAGCGCCTTCACCAGCGCCTGGCAGTCGTCGAAGGTGCCGTCGACGGCGAGCGCATGCACGTTCGCGGCAGCAGCAGTGGTCATCATCCGACGCTGCACCTCGGAGATGCGGCCGTAGGGAAACAGCACGAACAGGTCGACGTTGTCGCGGCCGGCAAAGGCGTCGACCGCGGCGCCGCCGGTGTCGCCTGAGGTGGCAACGACGATGGTGGTGCGCTCGCCGCGCTTGGCCAGCACATGATCCATCAGCCGCGACAGCAGCTGCATCGCCACGTCCTTGAAGGCGAGCGTCGGCCCGTGGAACAGCTCGAGGATGAACTGGTTGGGCGAGGCCTGGTCGAGCGGCACCACGGCCGGATGGCGGAAGGTGGCGTAGGCCTCATTCGCCATGCGCGCGAGGTCGGCGTCGGCAATCTCGCCGTCGACGAACGGGCGAATCACCTCGACCGCGACCTCCGTGTAGGGCCGGCCGAAGAAGTCTGCGATCGTCTCGGCGCTCAGCTGCGGCCAGGTTTCGGGCACGTAAAGGCCGCCGTCCCGGGCAAGCCCGGTCAGCATCACATCACAGAAACCCAGCGCCGGGGCCTCGCCCCGGGTCGAGATATAGCGCACCGGCCGATCCTCCAAAGCCCTGCCATAGCCGCAAGGCTTTGATATATAACAGGATAAATGACAATCCGCGCAGCGGCGCGGATCAAGCGACATTATTCGGAAGAGCCGCCCTCTACAAGGACGTGGGTGCCACTGGCGGGGGGCGCCTGGCACCCCGGAGCCAGAAACCGAAGGCAATGGTTACGGCCGCCGCCAGCAGGAACCAGGTTACCGCGTACTGCAGGTGGTCGTTTTTCAGGTTGACCTGCAGGCGTCCCGGTTTCGGGATACCGCCGGGCGGCGTCGGGCCCTCCAGGTCGATGTAGAACGGGGCCAGGCGCTGCGGTTCGGCCCAGCCGAGCGCCTGGGCCATCGCCAGATGGTCGCGCACGAACCAAAGCCGCTTGGTGCGATCGGCGTGCGGCGTCAGCCAGCCCGGCGCCTCGGGGAAGCGGATATAGCCGGTGAGCGCGACCGGCCCGGCCGCCTCCGGCTGCGCGTCCTGCCCGTCGCCGACGAAGCCGCGATTGACCACGACCGTCTCGCCGCCCGCAAGTTTTACCGGCGCAAACGCCCACGTGCCGGTGCCGGAGACGTCCTTCCGCAACGGCGACGGCGAGGCGAACACCTGCGCCTGATCGCGCGGATCGATGATGCCGCTGAGCGTCACGCGGCGGAACTCGTCTTTTGCCGGCGTCAGCTCCTGCCAGCGCCCCGATGGCGGCAGCACGACGGGCGCGGCCGCCAAGACGCTCATCGAGCGCGGCGATCAACGCCAGCTTGTCGACCCGTCGCTCGAGTTGCCAGACACCGAGCGCGAGCAGCACCGCGACGATGACGACCGTCGTAACAGTCGGGACGAGCAGGCTGCGACGAGGAAGCGCTTCGCTCATGACCGGTCGCGATCGATCAGGCGGCCTTCCTGCGCCTTGTGATGGAACTGCAGGGCGATCAGCAGCGATTTCATCGGCCGCAGCGGCGCAAGCGTCGTCAGCAGGACCAGCGGCACCCACAGCACCGCGTGCAGCCAGAACGGCGGCTGGTAGATCACCTCGACGATCAGCGCGCAGAACACGACGATGAAGCCTGCGATCAGGATGATGAACACGGCAGGACCGTCGCCGGCATCGATGAACGCATAGTCGAGCCCGCAGGCGCTGCAGGACGGCCGCAAGCGACAGGAAGCCTTCGAACAGCCCGCCCTCACCGCAGCGCGGGCACTTGCAGGCAAGGCCGCGCAGGAGGGTCGTGGAAAGGGGGACAGGCGCATTCGTCATGAGGTGCCTTTCTTACCGCCCCTCGCTGCGGGCCAAAAAGAAGCAAGAAAAGAAAAAGGGGCGGCGCAGCGGCCGCCCCTCGCAAACTTGGCCGTCGCTGCGATCAGTGGCCGCCGCCGGCCGCACCGGCCGCATGCGCGCCGCCGTAGCCCCAGACGTAGATCGCCACGAACAGGAACAGCCAGACCACGTCGACGAAGTGCCAGTACCAGGCGGCGAACTCGAAGCCGAGGTGCTGCTTCGGCGTGAACTGGCCCGCATAGGCGCGCAGCAGGCAGACGATCAGGAATATGGTTCCGACCAGCACATGGAAGCCGTGGAAGCCGGTCGCCATGAAGAAGGTCGCGCCGTAGATGTGGCCTTTGAAGCCGAACGCCGCGTGGCTGTATTCGTAGGCCTGCACGCAGGTGAACACCGCGCCGAGGATGACCGTCAGGATCAGTCCCCACTTCAGCCCCTGGCGGTCGCCTTCGAGCAGCGCATGGTGCGCCCAGGTGACGGTCGTGCCCGAGGTGAGCAGGATCAGCGTGTTCAACAGCGGCAGGTGCCAGGGATCGAACGTCTCGATGCCCTTGGGCGGCCAGACGCCGCCGAACAGCGTGTCGCGCGCGACCTGGTGGACGTCGTTCGGGAACAGCGCCGAATTGAAGTAGGCCCAGAACCAGGCGACGAAGAACATCACCTCCGAGGCGATGAACAGGATCATGCCGTAGCGGTGATGCAACTGCACCACGCGCGTGTGGTCGCCGCTGTTCGCCTCGCGGAGGACGTCGCTCCACCAGGCGACCATCGTGTAGAGCACGCCGATGACGCCGATGCCGAACACGACCGGCGCGCCGGGGTACATGTTGTGCATCCAGCCGATCGCGCCCACCGCCATGATGAACGCCGAGATCGAGCCGACGATCGGCCACGGGCTCGGATTGACGAGGTGATAGTCGTGATGCTTGGCGTGCGCGTCAGCCATTTTGCCGTCTCCGTAGGCGCGGCCTCCGCCGCGTCATTGCAGTCATTTTACAGGCTTCCATTGCGCTTGTCTGTGGCCTGCGCCGCGACCGGCTTGGGCTCTTCGCGCATCGGATAGAAAGTGTAGGACAGGGTGATGGTCGAGAGCTGGTCGTGCTCGGCGTCGGCGGCAAGCGCCGGATCGACGTAGAACACCACCGCCATCTCGCGTTTCTCGCCGGCAGCCATGCGCTGCTCGGTGAAGCAGAAGCAGTTGATCTTCTGGAAGTGGATGCCGGCGGTCAGCGGCGTGACGTTGTAGGACGCCTGGCCCAGCGTCGGCCGTGCGGCAAGATTGGTGACGGTGTAATACGCCGTGACGACCTCGCCGATCTTCACATTGATCTCGGTCTTTTCCGGCTCGAACCGCCAGGGCAGCCCGCCCATCACGTTGGCGTCGAAGCGGACCGCGATCGTGCGGTCGAGCACGCCGGTCGGCATCTGCGTCGCCACCTGCGTGGTGCCGTTGAAGCCGGTGACGCGGCAGAACCAGTTGTAGAACGGCACGGCGGCGTAAGCGGCGCCGACCATGAACGCCACGAACAGGCCGCACGCAGCCGCAACCGCCGCATCGCGTCCGATGCGCGGCTTTCGCGGTTTGCCCTGCGTCGCGTCCGTCACGTGTCCCAACCCTCGATGCGGCCCCTTATGAGCGTGACGGACCTATAATTGGCCTCACCAGCACCGCCGGTCCCTTGACCAGCGTCACCACGAAGAACAGCACCACCAGCGCCACCAGGATCACCGCGATCGCGATCGAGCGCTGGCGGCGGCTGCGCTGCTGCTGCTCGGTGAGCACGATCCCGTCCGGTTCGTCGCGTTTGTCCATTGCAGCAATCATGCCTTCAGCCTGCGATGCGGATCGCGAGCGGCGCGAGCGCATCGATCAAAAGCGTCGCAAACAGCACGAACAGATAAACGATCGAGAAGGAGAAAAGCCTTCGCGTGGCGGCCGCGGCCGCCTTGCCCTGCCGCTGGCGATAGACCTCGATCGCGAAAGTGAGCATCGCGGCGCCAGCGACGACCGCGACGATTCCATAGGCGCGACCGAAATAGCCGAGCGGCCACGGCGCGATCGCAACCGCGATCAGCACGATGGTATAGAGCAGGATCTGCAGCCGCGTCGCGTCTGGCCCGGCCACCACCGGCAGCATCGGCAGCTTCGCACGCACGAAATCGTCGGTGCGGTAGAGCGACAGCGCCCAGAAATGCGGCGGCGTCCAGAGGAAGATGATCGCAAACAGCAGCACCGGCTCGACGGCCAGCGACCCGGTCGCGGCAACCCAGCCGACCACCGGCGGCAGCGCGCCGGCCGCACCGCCGATGACGATGTTCTGCGGCGTCGAGCGCTTCAGCCACATCGTGTAGATCACGATGTAGAAGAAGATCGTGAACGCGAGCAGCCCCGCGGCAAACCAGTTCACCAGGATGCCGAGGGTGAACACCGAGAAGAACGACAGCGTCATGCCGAAGGCCAGCGCCTCGCGGCGCCGTGATGCGCCCCAGCGGGATCGGCCGGTTGGCCGTCCGCGTCATCACCGCGTCGATGTCGCGGTCGTACCACATGTTGAGCGCGCCGGACGCGCCGGCGCCGACGGCGATGCAGAGCAGCGCGGTGAACGCCATCACCGGATGCATGTGCCCCGGCGCCATCACGATGCCGACCAGCGCCGTGAAGATCACGAGCGACATCACCCGCGGCTTCATGAGCGCGAGGTAGTCACCGACCGTCGCCTCGGAGATGTGAGGCGATAGCTCGCTGGCATGGTGATCGACGATCGACAAGGCGTCTCTTCTTCAACTCGCAAATGGCGCGCGGCGCTGACGCGCCGCGGCCTGCTTACTTGATCTTCGGCAGCACTTCGAACTGGTGGAACGGCGGCGGCGACGTCAGCGTCCACTCCAGCGTGGTCGCGCCCGCACCCCACGGATTGTTCGGCGGCCGCTTCCTTGCGGATGAACGCCTGGATCACGTTGAACAGGAAGATCAGGACGCCGAAGGCGGAGATGTAAGAGCCGATCGACGAGATGAAGTTCCAGCCGGCGAACGCATCCGGATAGTCGACATAGCGGCGCGGCATGCCCTGCAGGCCGAGGAAGTGCTGCGGGAAGAACACCAGGTTCACGCCGATGAAGGTGACCCAGAAGTGCAGCTTGGCCAGCGGCTCGTTGTACATGTAGCCGAACATCTTCGGGAACCAGTAGTACCAGCCGGCGAAGATCGCGAACACCGCACCGAGCGACAGCACGTAGTGGAAGTGCGCCACGACGTAGTAGGTCTCCTGCAGCGAGCGGTCGACGCCCGCGTTCGCCAGCACGACGCCGGTGACGCCGCCGACGGTGAACAGGAAGATGAAGCCGATCGCCCACAGCATCGGCGACTTGAACTCGATCGAGCCGCCCCACATGGTCGCGATCCAGGAGAAGATCTTCACGCCGGTCGGCACCGCGATCACCATGGTCGCGGCGACGAAGTAGGCCTGCGCCGCCGACGACATGCCGACCGTGTACATGTGGTGCGCCCAGACGACGAAGCCGATGCCGCCGATCGCCACCATCGCGTAGGCCATGCCGAGATAGCCGAACACCGGCTTGCGCGAGAAGGTCGACACGATCTGGCTGACCATGCCGAAGCCGGGCAGGATCAGGATGTACACTTCGGGGTGGCCGAAGAACCAGAACAGGTGCTGGTAGAGGATCGGGTCACCGCCGCCTTCCGGATTGAAGAAGGTGGTGCCGAAGTTGCGGTCGGTCAAAAGCATCGTGATCGCGCCGGCGAGCACCGGCAGCGACAACAGCAGCAGGAACACGGTGACCAGGATCGACCACACGAACAGCGGCATCTTGTGCAGCGTCATGCCCGGCGCGCGCATGTTGAAGATGGTGGTGATGAAGTTGATCGCGCCGAGAATCGACGAGGCGCCGGCAAGGTGCAGCGACAGGATGCCGAAGTCGACGGACGGACCCGGATGGCCGGACGTCGACAGCGGCGCGTAGAGCGTCCAGCCTGCGGCGACGCCGTGTCCACCCGGCTCGCCCGGAACGAAGATCGAGATCAGCAGCAGCGCGAACGAGGCCGGCAGCAGCCAGAACGAGATGTTGTTCATGCGCGGGAACGCCATGTCCGGCGCGCCGATCATCAGCGGCACGAACCAGTTGCCGAACCCGCCGATCATCGCCGGCATCACCATGAAGAACACCATGATGAGGCCGTGGCCGGTGACGAACACGTTGAAACCGTTGCCGTTGGCGAAGAACTGGAGGCCCGGCTCCTGCAGCTCCATGCGCATGACCACCGACAGAAAGCCGCCGATCACGCCGGCGACGATCGCGAAGATCAGGTACATCGTGCCGATGTCCTTGTGGTTCGTCGAATAGACGAACCGGCGCCATCCGGTCGGATGCCCGTGGTCTTCGTGATGGGCGTGATCGCCGTGTGCCGCTGAAGTCGCCATTATCTTCGTCCCTTGAACCTGACTTGGTCCTGTCGCCCTGTGCTTCGCGCGCCGCCGCCGTTAGCGGCCGGCTGCGTTCAATTCCGCAAACTTGCTGCCGTCCGGAGCGCTCGCGAACTTCTTCTTCGCGTCCTCGATCCAGGCGGTGAAGGCCTGCTCGCTGACGACGCGCACCTGGATCGGCATGAACGCATGATCCTTGCCGCACAGCTCCGAGCACTGGCCGTAATAGATGCCTTCCTTGGTGGCCTTGAACCAGGTCTCGTTCAGGCGGCCCGGAATGGCGTCGATCTTGATGCCGAAGGCCGGCACCGCGAACGCGTGGATGACGTCGGCGGCGGTGGTCTGCACGCGGACCACCTTGTTGATCGGCACCACCACCTCGTTGTTGACGGCGAGCAGCCGCGGCTGGCCCGGCTTGCGCTCATTGTCCTGCAGCATGATCGAGTTCGAACTCGAACGGGCCGTTGTCCGGATAGGTGTAGGTCCAGAACCACTGCTTGCCGGTCGCCTTGATGGTCAGGTCGGCCTTCGGCAGGTCGAGCTGAAAGAACAGCAGGCGGAACGACGGCACGGCGATGGCGACCAGGATCAGCACCGGGATGATCGTCCAGGCGACCTCGATCAGCGTGTTGTGGGTTGTCTTCGACGGAACCGGGTTCGCCTTGGCGTTGTACTTGACGATGACGATCACGAGCAGCGCCAGCACGAACAGCGTGATGACGGTGATCAGCCAGAACAGGAAGGTGTGGAACCAGGCGATGTCCTCCATCACCGGCGTCGCAGCCTCCTGCAGGCCGAATTTCCAGGGCTCGGGCTGCGCCGCGAAGACCGCGTTTCCTGCAAGGACGACACCCGCCAATCCCATGAGGCCCAACAAGCCCATCCGCCTCATCGACACCTTCATGCCGCCCAAGCTCCCTCAAAGTCCGATAGTAGCGCCCGGATCATCTCCGGCCCCGCGCCCGCCGACACGCCGCTAGAGCCCGAAAATGGGCTTAGAACGGGTCGAAGAATCCAGCTTCTCAAATCACACTTCAATGCCTACCGCAATGCACGTTCTGCCCGTTTGCAACAGGGGTGTGCAGCCTGCAACGCAGAGCGGGAGGGGTCGTGATTCGCTTGATATTCCAACCGAAAATCGGCAGCCTCGCTTGACGGTCACGGGCGCGAGTGGTCCTCATTGGCGACAGCGCGCAGGACCATCTGATTCGCGGTTTGCGGGCGTTGCCAAAGTCGCGCCTTCAAGCTGCCGCAGTTCAAGCTGCAAAAGCGACCTGAGGTCAGCGGCGGATAATGCGAAAATTAACGCAAACGGCGTTATCAACAGGCCCCTGAAGAGATTCTGCACTTTCAAAGAGATTCCGATGGGCAGTTTTCAACATCTGCGAAGGGCGGCCGGCATGAACGCAGCGTTCGGCCTCGCCACCAGCCTCGTCATCGGCCTCACCGTGGCGATGGGCGGAACGGCTGCGGCCCAGGGCGCGGTCAAGGCGGTTGCCGGTGACTGGCAGATCCGCTGCGACACCCCGCCGGGCGCGCAGGGCGAGCAATGCGCGCTGATCCAGAGCGTCGTCGCCGAGGACCGTTCCAATGCCGGCCTCACCGTCATCATCCTGAAAACCGCCGACCAGAAGAGCAAGCTGATGCGCGTGGTCGCGCCGCTCGGCGTGCTGCTGCCGTCCGGCCTCGGGCTGAAGCTCGACGACAAGGACGTCGGCCGCGCCGGCTTCGTACGCTGCCTGCCGAATGGCTGCGTCGCCGAGGTGGTGATGGACGACAATCTGCTCGGTCAGCTGAAGACCGCCAAGACCGCGACGTTCATCATCTTCGAGACGCCGGAAGAAGGCATCGGCTTCCCGCTCAGCCTGAAAGGCATCGGCGAGGGTTACGACAAACTGCCGTAAGACGGTGAATTAACGGAGAGCCGAGTTCCTCGCCTCTCGATTCGGCCCCCTTTCGCAACTATCTTGATCAGCAAATGACAATGGCCACGCTCGTCCGAGCGAAAGCATTTGCTTGTGCGCCAAAATAACTTTCAAGGAACGCCGATGACCAATCTCGCCACGACTTCCCTGCTCGACCGTTCCGGTCTCGACCGCGACGCTGTGAAGAACGAGATCGCGCGCGGCCTCGCGGGCGCGGACGACGGCGAACTGTTCCTCGAGTACCGGCAGTCCGAAGCGCTGATGTTCGACAACGGACGGCTGAAGCAGGCGACCTACGACACGGCGCAGGGTTTTGGCCTGCGCGCGGTGAAGAACGACGCGGTCGGCTATGCGCATTCCTCCGACGTCTCGATCCCGGCGCTGGTGCGCGCGGCCGATGCGGTCGGCGCGGTGCGCGCCGGCTACTCGGGCTCGTTCGCTGCAGCGCCCGGCCGCACCAACGTTCGCCTCTACGGCGACGACAACCCGCTCGATGCGCCGGGGTTCGAGGCGAAGGTCAAGCTGCTCGGCGAGATCGACGCCTATGTGCGCGACAAGGACCCGCGCGTGCGGCAGGTTTCGGTCAGCGTCGCGGCAAGCTGGCAGGTGGTCGAGATCGTCCGCCCGGACGGCGAGACCTATCGTGACATCCGCCCCCTGGTGCGCGTCAATGTGTCGGTGGTGGCGGGTTCCGGCGACCGCCAGGAAACCGGTAGCCACGGCTATGGCGGACGTGAGGGCTATCAGCGCTTCATCGAGACGAAGGCCTGGCGCAATGCGGCCGATTCGGCGCTGCGGCAGGCGATCGTCAATCTCGAGTCCGTGCCCGCGCCCGCAGGAGAAATGGACGTGGTGCTCGGCCCCGGCTGGCCCGGCGTCATGCTGCACGAGGCGGTCGGCCACGGCCTCGAGGGCGATTTCAACCGCAAGCAGACGTCGGCCTTCGCAGGGCTCATGGGACAGCAGGTCGCGGCCAAAGGCGTGACCGTGGTCGACGACGGCACCATCCAGAACCGCCGCGGCTCGCTGTCGATCGACGACGAGGGCACGCCGACCAGCCGCACCATGCTGATCGAGGACGGCATCCTCACTGGCTACATGCAGGACCGGCAGAACGCGCGGCTGATGAACATGAAGCCGACCGGCAACGGGCGGCGCGAGAGCTACGCGCATGTGCCGATGCCGCGCATGACCAACACCTACATGCTCGCGGGCAAAAACGACCCGAAGGAAATTCTCGCCTCGGTGAAGAACGGCATCTATGCCGTCAACTTCGGCGGCGGTCAGGTCGACATCACCTCGGGCAAATACGTGTTCCAGTGCACCGAGGCCTACAGGATCGAGGACGGCAAGGTCGGCGCGCCGCTGAAGGGCGCCATGCTGATCGGCAACGGCCCGACCGACCTGCATCGCATCAGCATGGTCGGCAACGATCTCGAGCTCGACACCGGCATCGGCACCTGCGGCAAGAACGGCCAGGGCGTGCCGGTCGGCGTCGGCCAGCCGACGCTGCGCATGGACCGCATCACCGTCGGCGGCACCGGCGGCTGATCCACGGCGCCGTGCGCGACGGCGAGAAGGAGCCTGCGATGTTGAAAACCGTGCTGCGCTGGTCGCGTTCGCTCGCCGAAATCGCGGCGGTCGTTCTGATCGTCATGGTCGCGAAAGGCGCCGTGGCCGAGCCGTTCTACGTGCCGTCCGCCTCGATGGAGCCGACGCTTCTGATCGGCGATGCGCTGATCGCCTCGAAATACCCTTACGGCTACGGCATGGCGTCGGCGCCGATGCCGATCACGCTCGGCACCACGAAGCGGATTTTCGGCAGCTTGCCTGAGCGCGGCGACGTCGTCGTGTTCCGCTGGCCGGGTGATCTCTCGCAATCCTGGGTCAAGCGCGTGGTGGGCCTGCCGGGCGAGCGCGTGCGCATGCGCGGCGGGCAGTTGTTCATCAATGGACAAGCGGCAACGCTGCGTGCCGACGGCACGGGGCAGACTGAAAACGAGGACGGCTCCACGATGACCGCGGCGCGCTATATCGAGACGCTGCCGGGCGGCCGCAGCCACCCGATCTTCAAGGTCGAGGCCGACAATCCCTTCGACAACACGACTGAGGTCACCGTGCCGCCGGGCCACGTCTTCGTCCTCGGCGACAACCGCGATCGCTCGGCCGACAGCCGCGTTCCACCGAGACTTGGCGGGGTCGGTCTCCTGCCCGTCGAGAACCTGATCGGCCGGGCCGACGCGATCGCCGGCTCCTGGGACATCGGCTTGAGCAAGCAGCCGATCTCAACCTGGCTGTCGGGGCTGCGCATGGCCCGCTTCTTCACGGCGGTGCACTGAGGTTCCCCCTATTTATCAAGGAAAATCCCCAAAATAATTGCTCCTTTGACGGCGCCCCTGCCTTGAACCGCAAGGTTCTGCGCATTAGTGTTGCGCATATGGAGGGCGCATGGGAACGCTATCCGCTCGAGTGCCGAAGAAGCGCGCAGTCAATCTCTTCGTCGATTCCGATCTGCTCGACGAAGCCAAGCGCTTGGGCATCAACGTCTCCGAAACGCTGGAGCGGCAACTCCGCAACATTGTGCGGGCAGAGCAAGAGAAGCGCTGGCTCGAAGAAAACCGTGACGCGTTCGCTTCCATCAATGCCTTCATCGACAGCCACGGCCTGCTCGCAAGCCGGCTGCGCTACCGGCCCGAAAACGGATGATCCGCCAGTTCGATGTAGTCGCTAACCCCGACCCGTCGGAAGCGGAACACCGTCCTTTCCTGGTCAATCTCCAATCGGACCTCGTCAGCCAGCTGACGTCCACCGTCGTCGCGCCGCTGGTACCACGCGCACAAATGAGAGGTGCTCAACACCTCAATCCAATCGTCATCGTCAACGGCAGCGAGTTCTGGCTCGCAACCCATGAACTGTTCGCGATGGATCGGCGAATTCTGAAGGATGGCCCTCTCGCGAACCTCTCGCACGACCGTGATTCCATTATCGCCGCGCTCGATTTCGTCTTCACCGGCATCTGAGGCTTATCTCAGCAATGGCGCGTTGGCCGCTCACTCAGCTCGCTGACATGCTGACAACTGCCTCAGCCGGACGATCACCGGCCTCGGCGCCACGGCTCTTCAGCGCGAAATCATAGTGCAGGTGGAAATACGGCCGCTCAACGAGCTCGCCCGTGGCCGCGGTGCCGGCCGGCTGCTGCTTGAATTCGCGGATCAGGCTGTCCTTGACGCCAAACACGACGTCCGAATCCAGATAGGCGTCTCCCGCCACGAACACATGAGTCACCAGCGGCTCGCAGTCCGCTGCGCCGATCATGAAGTGGACATGCGCAGGGCGCCACGGGTGCCGGCCTTGCGCCTCGAGCATTTGGCCGACCGGCCCGTCATGCGGGACGGGATAGGCAGCCGGTTTGATCGACCAGAACCAGAAGCGGCCGGATTGATCGGTACGAAACCTGCCGCGCATCGCCAGCGCCCCGCCGGAATCCAAATGCTGGACGTCGTAATAGCCATCGTCGTCCGAGTGCCAGACATCGACGATCGCGCCCGCAAGTGGCCTTCCACCAGCGTCGACCACCGATCCGGTCACAAGCATCGGATCACCGGGCACGCCGCCTGAGATGTCCGCGCCGCTGGCGTGCTCGGGCGCATCCTTCACGAAAAAAGGCCCGAGAACCGTGGTTTCAGTCGCTGCTTGCGGCATGCGATGGTTGATCGCATCGACGAGCATCGACACGCCGAGCGTGTCCGACAGCAGGATGAACTCCTGCCGCTTGTCGTTGCACATCTGACCGGTCCGCGTGAGGAAATCGATCGCGGCCTCCCACTCCGATTGCGTCGGCTCGATCTCGCGGACGAATGCATGCAGATGCCGAACGAGCGCTTCGCTGATCTGTCTGACGCGCGGGGTCTTCGCGCCGGTCAAGCGCTGCAGAACGGCATCGGTGACGGTGAACTCACTCAAGTTTCGCATGCCGTTTCCCACTGGCTGGCTGAGATCTTCTGATTAATGCGGCGAATATGCCGCGCACAGCTCAGCCAAGAGCGGCGCAGCTCCCCGCCCAGGCCCGGGCGATCAGGTCTCGAACCGCGTCGCGCTCGACAGGCCGCGGATTCCAGTACGGATTCTTGACTGCGAGATCGGCGGCGCGGTCGATGTCCTGCTCCGGCATGCCGAGCTGCCGCAGCGATCGTCGCGCACCTGTTTCCTCTGCGAGTGCAAACAGGCCGCCTGCCGCTTCGTCGGCACCCAGCGCCCGCGCGATCCGCGCCATCGCCTGCGGATCGGCGGACGCGTTGTAGGCCACTGCGTGCGGCAGGATCGCCGCGTGCGTATCGGCGTGCGGCAGATTGAATGCGCCGCCGAGCGTGTGGCAGAGCTTGTGGTGGAGCGACATCCCCACAGCGTCGAGGCAACTTCCGCAAAGCCAGGCGCCGTAGAGCGCCTCGGCGCGGGCTTCAGCGTCACCGGTATCGGCTTTGATCTTCGGCAGCGCGCGAGCCAGGCTCTTGATGCCTTCCTCCGCCATCAATGAAACGAGCGGATTTTGCTCGCGCGCATACAAGGCCTCGACGGCATGGGCGATCGCGTTGAGTCCCGATGTCGCCGACAGCGACGCCGGCATGGTCATCGTCAGATCGACGTCATAGATGACGGTCTCCGGCAAGATCCTTGGGCTCGATTGCGTCGTCTTCACACCGTCGCGGGTCTCGCCGACCACCGACGTCATCTCCGAGCCGGCATAGCTCGTCGGCACGACGACCTGCGGCAGATCCGTTCGCAGCGCGATCGCCTTGCCGAGCCCTGTCGTCGATCCGCCGCCGATGGCAACGACACCGTCGACCTCCAGTTCGCTCACGCGAACCATGGCGCGATCGGTCACATCCACCGGCGTGTGCATCACGGCCCCGGCGAAAATCCCGGCACAGCGATCGCCGAGCATCGACGCGAGACGCGACGCCTGCTGTTGCCGACTGGGGGTCGTCAGCAGCAAGGCGCGCGACATGCCGAGGCGCGCCACTTCGCTTGGGAGCTGGCTGAGGGTACCCGCGCCAAACACGACCCGGACCGGTGACGCCTGGTATGTGAAGGGGCGCATCAGATTTGTCTTTCGCGGATGTTGCTCCCGCGCCATCGCCCCGGGGCGGTGTGCGGCACGACAGAAACCTACCGTGTGCACACCCCGGGGCATAGTGAAGGCCTGACACGTTCGGCTACGCCGCCGTTGATGTTGCCAGGCGTTCGGCTTTCGCCTCCGCGCTCGCGCGGCTGGCGAACAGGACGATCCCGCCGGCGGCAAGCGCCGCAAGCCCGATCGTGACGAACATCGGCAGGGAGCTTTGGTAGGTCTGCTGAAGCGCACCGGCCACGAACGGCCCGAGGATGGCGCCGACGCGCCCGACGCCAAGTTCCATGCCGACCGCAGTTGCCCGCACATTCGTCTCGTAGGCCGCCGCCGTGAAATTGTTGAGGACGAATTGCGCGCCGATAATGAAGAATCCCGCGGCAGCGACGCACGTCACGTTCACGACGTGATCGTTCAGGAACACCAGCGTCAGAACGGCGCATCCACCCAGAACCCACCAGAGGCTGAGCAACCCGCGGCTCCCTCCGAAACGATCCACGAGATGGCCGAGCGCAATGCCGCCGATGAAGGACATGATCTGCATCAGCGCGCCAAATCCAAAGCTCGCGGCAAATGTTTCGCCGCGCTGGATCATCACCGTCGGAATCCAGCCCGAGAGGCCAAAGATGCAGAACAGGCTGAGGAAAGCGGTTGCCCAGATTGCAATCGTCGTCCTTCGATAACGCGGCTTGAGCAATTCAAGGACCTGGTTGCCCGAGGCATGCTCGCTGTCGCCTGAAAACTTCGCCGACGCATAAACCTGAGCGCGTTCGGGCCTCAGTCTTGAGAGCATGTCGCGGATCTCCGCGGTCCGCCCCTGGATCGCAAGGAATTTGGGCGACTCCGGCAGCATCACGTGCATGAACGGCAGCAGGACGAAGGAGAGCGAGCCGATCCAGTAAAGGCTCTGCCAACCGAGCGTCGGTGTTGCAAAGACACCGACAACCCCGGCAATGGTTCCGCCCGCCGCCCAACCCAGCGCAACGCCCCACAGCGCGAAGGTGTTGGCGATGCGGCGTGGCGCGAGCTCGTTGATGTAGGTGGTCGCGAGCGGCAGCAGTACGCCGAGACCAAGACCGGTCAGCAACCGCAGCACACAGAAGCTCAGGAACGAATCTGCGAGCACCGCCGTGAGCAGCGTGAAGATACTGGTGATCCACAGACCCGCCAGCAGCGTGCCGCGGCGCCCGAACCGGTCGGCCGCTATTCCGTGCAAGGCGGCGCCCAGAAGAAAGCCGACCAGGCCGCTCGACACCAGAAGCCCTGCCTGACCTGCCTTGAGTCCCCACGGCCCCACGACATGATGAATGACATAGGCCGGATTGAAGGTGTCGTATCCGTCAAAGAGCGTGAGCAATCCCATGATGGCGCCAAGGCGCCAATGGAAGCCCCCCACTTTGGCCTCCGCGAGCTCTTCGTGGACGTTGATCGCTTGCGCAGTCATGTATTCCCCTCCCGTTACGCTGTGTAAGCTGGTGCGTGCCGATTTTTATTCCGCGGCTTGCGCGACCTTGCCGGTTTGCAACGAATTGCCGTCTCCGAGCTTGAACAGCCGGAGCGCGTTGTCTCTGCCGATCTTCTTCCGGTCCGCTTCGCTGATGGTCGCGCTGTCGAACCATTGCGCGGCATGATCGACGTTCTCGAACGGCCAGTCCGCGGAAAACAGGATTCGATCGGCGCCGATCTCGAGCAGCGCATCGATCAGCGTCTGTGTGCGGAAGTTTCCGGACGTCGTCAGATAGAAGTGTTCGTTGAAGTATTCGCAGATCTTCTTCTTTGCCTTGTAGCGCGGCGGCGCCTTCACCCACCCGTTGCGATGATCGATGCGCCACATGCTGTACGGCAACCCCTCGCCCATGTGGCCGAGAATGATGCGAAGGCGCGGATACTGATCGAACAATCCGGAGCCCATCAGCCGCAGCGCGTGGACGGCGGTCTCCTGACCGAAGGCCCAGGTCGGCCCCAGCAGCCACTCATGGCCCGCATAAATCTTCGCATCCGTCGCGAGCGGATTGCGCGGATGCAGATAGAAGGGCACGTCGAGCTGTTCGACCTTCGCCCAGAACGGCCAGTAACGGTCCAGGTCGTAGTAGACGGCGGTCTGCCCGTCGCCGACCTGCGAGAAGCCGTTCACGAGCGCACCCTTGAAGCCCAGCTCGTTGACCGCGCGATCGAGCTCGGCGATTGCCAGATCCGGGTCCTGCATCGGGAGCGCCGCGAACGCCTGAAAACGATCGGGACGCTTGGCGACCTGTTCGGCCAGATAGTCGTTGGCCCGCACCGCGATCTCGTTGGCTTTCTTCGTGTTGGGGATCGCCTGCACCGCGGGAGCATTGAGCGAGAGGATCATCATCTCGACGCCCTGCTCATCCATCTGCCGCAGCCGCTTGTCCTGAATGTCCAGCAGACGACTCTCGAGTTCAGGCCAGTAGCTTCGCCGGCACGAAGCCGGCCGAATCCATCAGCGTTTCCGGGATTGCGAAGTGCTCCTCGAGCGCGATCTTGCCCTGCATCGTCATTCTCCCTGTGGTTTTCAGTACTGACCTTGAGGCGGCAGGCCCAAAGCGAGCTGGCCGTACATGGTGCCAACGGCGTCCCAGTTCATGCTGATGTGCCGCCCGACCGCGTTCGCGTCGCGCCAGGCTCGTTGAACTGGATTTGCGAGATCCAGCCCCTGCCCGCCGGTCGACGCGTTGAGCGCTTCGCTCGCCTTGATCGCGAGCGAGACTGCGAAGGCCTGCCCTCTGCGGCTGGTGATGCGATCGTCGATCGAGACGGGCATGTCTGCGCGAACCGAAGCCGCGCGGTGTCGCAGGTCGCGCAGCAGAATCTCCCGCGCCGCGTCGGTGGAGGCGGCCGCTTCAGCGACGCGCAACTGGATCGTCGGGAATTCCGCCATCCGGTTGTTGCTGCCGGCAACGGCGCCGCGCGTCACCCGCTTGCTGGTGACTTCCAGGTAGTCATCGAGCGCGCCCGCCGCGGCGCCGACGGCGACCGAAGCGAGGCAGGACGGGATATTGCACAGCATCGGGACGGAGAAGCCGGGATTCTGCGGACGCAGCAACGCGCCCGGCGTCTTGCCGGATGTCGTTTCGAGGAATGTCAGGACGCGGTGTTCGGGAACGAACGCGTCCGTCAGCTGCAGCGTCTTGCTTCCGGTGCCGGACAGCCCGACGACGTTCCAGGTGTCGTCGATCGCATAGTCGGAGGCCGGCACCAGCAGGAACGCCGGCGCAAACCGATCAGCTTCGGTGCGCGACGGCAGCAGCGCTGCACACAGCGACCATTGCGCGTTGTCGCAGCCGCTCGCGAATGACCAGCGTCCGGTCAGCCGATAGCCGCCGGGCACGGCAACCGCTCTCGTCGCCGGTGCGTAGGATCCGCAGGCCACCGCATCCGGATTTGCATCCCAGACATCGCGCTGGGCCTGTTCGCCGAAACTCGCGATCAGCCATTGATGTGCGGCGAGCAGGCCGCCGACCCAGGCGGTCGACGCGCAAACCTTGGCGAGCTCGATGTTCAGATCGACGAGGACGTCGAAGTCATATTCGTAGCCACCGAAGGCGCGGGGTTTGACGATATCGAAGTAGCCCATGCCGCGCAGCGCCAGGATGTTCTCGGCGGGGACGCGCCCGCTTTTCTCCGTGGTGTACGCGCGCGCCTTGATCTGCGGGCTTATGGCCGCGAGGCGTGATTTGAGTTCAGTGACGCCTGGCCGCTGCTCGAACGGCTGAGCGGAAGTCCTCTCGATGACCTGTGCGGCAACGTTCATGTCAGTTCCTCCGTAAGCTGTGACGGGAGGCGGCCAAGGCCGCTCCAACTAGGCGGCTTTGATTTCGGTCGGCACGGAAAAGCAGTAGGTCGCGTCCTGATAGATCAGCGGATCGACGGGATCGTGCACATTGACGAGCTCGACCTCGCCGATGAAAACCGTGTGGGTCCCGTAAGGAACGGCCGCGGCCTTCCTGCAGAAGATGTTGACCTGGGCATTCTCGAGATAGCTGATCCCTTCCGCCGATTGCGCCCATTCGCCGAGGCCAAAGCGCGCTTCCGGCGGAAGCGCTCCGCTGAACGCAGCGGACAACGCGACCTGGTCGCGGCGCAGCAGGTTCACGCAGAACCGGCGCGCCAGCAGCATGATGTCGTGCAGCAGGCTTGATTGATTGACGCAGACGACCAGCGACGGCGGATCCATCGACAGGGACGTCACGGCAGTCGCCGTCATGCCATGACGGCGGGTTTGGTCCGCCGACGTGATGACCGTCACCGCCGCCGGAAAGCGGCGCATCGCCAGCTTGAACGATGAGCGAAGCTCGTCAGTTGCGGCATCCAAAGACATGCCCTTCCTCCCTGCACAGCTCCGCTTCTTGGTCGGATTATTTCAAAAACAATAGTTGCAAACGCAAATATTTGTCAAACAAAATTTACGATCGCAATTTTCTTGTGAAGCCGGCGGCCTTTGGGTAAATGTGCGTGCGCAATTGTTGCGCTTCGTCGGAGCTCAAGGCCTTGTACAGACTTTCAAATTCGTTCCCGTATCTGCTCAACCGGGTCGGCGTGCGGATGGGCGAACTGTTTTCGCGACGCATCGCGTCGTATGGCGTGACGCTGCCGATGTATCGGGTTCTGGCCGCACTTTGGGAGAGCGGCGATCAGCGATTGAGCGATCTCGCCACGGTGACGACCGCCGAGATTTCGACGTTGTCTCGCCTGATCGGCGAGATGAAGCGCAAGGGTTTGGTGACGCGCAGCCGCCTGGAAGACAACGGACGAACCGTGGCCATCAACCTGACGTCAAAAGGCAGATCCCTCGTCGAGGAGCTGATACCGATCGCGGTTCATTTCGAGGAAGTCGCCGTGGCGAACTACGCGGAGACCGAGATCTCCCGCCTCAAGGTCGTCTTCCGGGAAATCTACGAGAGCCTGGGATCGATCGAGCCCGAGATTGAAGCGGCAAGGGATGCTGCGAAATCGAAACGGAAGATATCTCCGCCCCGGCCTCGGCCGAAGTCGCGCGCGAAAGCATGATCTGCGCGCATTGCGATCTCGCGCACCGTCACTGCGTGGCAGAGCGCGCCTAAAAGTACGCGATCAGCCGTCCGCACGCCGCGACGCAAAACCAGATCGCGAGCGACGTCATGGCGATCGGGCGTGCCGCTTTCGGCAGCGGCGTGAGCGGCGGAAGGTTTTGCACCTTCGGCGTGACCCAGACCTCGAACGCGACGATGTTCGCAAATCCGAGCGCAATCAGTCCGAGCTTGATCTGGAAGACGCGGTTGAGAACGACGTGGCTCGCTTCGGCGATGAACAGCGTCAGGCCCGTGAGCACGAGGCCTGTGAACGCGATCACCGCCGCCTTTCGCGCCATGCGCAGGATGTAGCCGGGCGAGGTCGCCGCAAACACGCCCATCATGCGCAGGTCCATCACCGCGATCGCGCCGGCAAACGCCATCAGCGACAGGATATGGCCGACATTGGCCGCCATGTAGGCCCAGCTCGATTGCCGGATCGCCGCGCCGAGCGCGCTTGCTTCCAGGGCGACGAAGAGCGCCGGCGCAGCGTCGGTCATCGGCGGCCCTAGCGCAATTCGTAGGTCTTGCCGTCGACGGTGATGCGCTCGGCGCGCATCTCGCTCCTGTCGACGGTCGACGGATAGCCATAGGCGGAGACGGTCTTGCCGACCGCGACGACGCTGGCCGACGCCCCCCGCGTCGTCATCCGGGAGGTCGGGGCAAGCGTCACCGTCCAGACCTTGTCGGGAGCCTTGACGGTGATCTCCGCATGCGGATTTTCGAATTTCAGCGTCTGGATCGGCCCGGTGACCGTGACCGGGTTGGCGGCGTCATAGCTGCCCCAGCCATGATGCGCGAATGCACCTGCCGCCAGCGCGCAAGCGCCGGCAACGACGACGGTCGGCAGGATGAAGCGCCGCATGACCCCTCCTGAGCTGGACGCCATTCTAGCGCATAACATTCGCCCCGGCATAAGGTTCGATGCTACTTCGGAAAAGGGTACATTTGCCACAACGGACGCGTGTCATGGCGAAGCGCAAGACCGGGACAACCTACGCGGCCGTCGAGAAGATGCTGCTCGGCTGGCCCGGCGTAGAATTGTCCACCTCCTACGGCCGCCCCTCGCTGAAGATAATGGGCAAGTTCTTCACTTGGGTGAAGGAGGACGGCGACAGCATCGTCATCGGTGGCATCGGTTTCGATGAGCGAGACATGCTGATGGAAACGCAAGGCGACGTCTTCTACATCACCGACCACTACCGCAACTCGCGCTACGTGCTGATGCGGCTTTCGAAAGCCGACCCCACCATGGTCGCAGCCTACATGCGCCGTCGCTGGTTCGATATCGCACCGAAGAAGCTGCACGCAGCGTTCGACGAGGCGCATCCGGCCGCGAGACAAGCAAACGTCGCGAAAAAGTCTGCGAGCAAGAAGGCTACGAAGACGCGGGTGCCGCAGCAAGCGCCAAATCGGCTACCTGACCACGCCTGAAATCAGCCCCGGCCTGCGGCGCGGCGGCGTCACTGTGCTCTTCAGGAAGCAGCGCGCGCTTCGGGCGGCGTAGCCGGGGCGTGCGTAGGTCCAGGCGCGGCATCGCGCCTCACCTTCGCAGGCCTTGCGGCAGGCTTCGCTCGACGCATCGGGCGTCGCCATGGCAAAGCTTCGATAGTCGCCGCCAAAGCGATCGATCGACGTCTCTGCGGCGCTGGTGCGGCGTTCGACCACGCCCGCGCCGCGCACGCCGGAGACGCTGTTGGGGGCCTCGACCCGCGCCGGAACCGTGTTCTTCAGCCAGCAGGCCGCCCCCTCCGTGCCATCGCCTTCTCGCGGATAATTGAACGACCAGGCCCGGCAGCGGCGGTCGCGCTCGCACAACAGCGCACAGGCGGCGGGATCGCCGGAAGGCACCGAAAGCCGCTGGTAGTCGCTGCCCGGCCGGTCGAAATCCGCCTGCGCATGCGCGGGTCCGGCGGCAAATAGCAGGGCCACCAACAGCGCAAGAACGGTTGCGAGGCAGGCACGGGACATTCGGACATTCCAGCAATTTGGTCACGATTCACGTGCCCGGGAGGTCCGCCATCAAAACGCCATCCGACCTGTACGGTCGATGAACAATTTTTAATCGGAATAAGGCCTTTGGCTCAAAATGTATTTTCGCGATAGGCCGGCTCGACCGAGCCGCCCCACGGGCCGTGATACTTGGCCAGCAGTTGCTCTGCGGGCGTCTGCCCGCTCGCCACGATCTGCTCCAGCGGCTCGAGATGGCGCGATTCGTCGCGCCCGTCGCGATCGAGGCGGTTGCGGCGCTTCAGTCCGGCGTGCGCGAGCTCCAGACAATCGACGGCAATGTCTCGCAGCGTACGTCCGCCGATCTTCGCCTTCAGTCCAAGCCGCGGGACGTCGTCGCGCAGCCTGCTGCCGCTCCGCCGCGCTCCAGCCCTTCACGATCTGCCAGGCGGCATCGAGGCTTGCGTCGTCGTAGAGCAGACCGACCCAGAAGGCCGGCAGCGCCGGCAGCCGCTCCCACGGTCCGACGTCGGACCCGCGCATCTCCAGGAAGCGCTTCAAGCGCACCTCGGGGAAGATCGTGGAGACGTGATTGGACCAATCCGACAACGTCGCCCGCTCGCCGGGCACTGCGGGATGCCGGCCGGCGAACAGATCGCGGAACGAGGAGCCCGCGACGTCGATGTAGTCGTCGCCGCGCTTGATGAAATACATCGGCACGTCGAGCGCATAGTCGACATAGCGCTCATAGCCCATGCCGTCCTCGAACGCCCAAGGCAGCATGCCGGAGCGCGCGTTGTCGGTATCGCGCCAGATCTCCGAGCGAAACGACAGGAAGCCGTTCGGCTTGCCTTCGGTGAACGGCGAATTCGCAAACAGCGCCGTGCCGACCGGCTGCAGCGCCAGGCTGACGCGCAGTTTCTTCACCATGTCGGCTTCGGACGAGAAATCCAGATTGGTCTGGACCGTACAGGTCCGGTACATCATGTCGATGCCGAGGTGACCGACCTTCGGCATGTAGTTCGTCATGATGCGGTAGCGGCCTTTCGGCATCATCGGGATCTGGGCGCGCGACCAGGACGGCGTCATGCCGAGGCCGAGGAAGCCGATGCCGAGCGGAGTTGCGACCTCGCGCACCTGCGCAAGATGCGCCACCAGCTCCGACCGCGTCTGATGCACGGTTTCCAGCGGCGCGCCCGACAATTCGAACTGCCCGCCCGGCTCGAGCGAGATCGCGCCGCCGCCGGTGACATCGTAAAGGCCGATGATGTTGCCGCGCTCCATGATCGGCTCCCAGCCGAGCAGGTGGCGCATGCCGTTCAGCAGCGCGCCGATCCCGCGCGGCCCTTCATAGGGGACGGGAGAATGGTCGTTCAGGTGGAACGGCGTCTTCTCATGCTCGGTGCCGATGCGGAACTGATCTTTCGACTTCTCGCCCGCGGCGATCCACGCGACCAGTTCGTCGCGCGACGTCAGCGGCGTCATATCGATCTGGTCACGCGCCATGAAACACCCGTACTGGAAGCGGCGGGACGTTATAGACGCACGGCCGGATTGGGCAACACCGGAACGCGCAACAAGCGCGCCAGACCGGTATGTGACAAACACATTGCGGTCAGGCGGACTTTGCGCGCGGCGGCGCCGACACGGCGTCGCACGACACGCCGAGCTGGTCGAGCAGCGCCGAAAGCTTCGCCGCATCGGCGTCGGAGATCTTCGAGCCGATATGGCGCTCGATCGCGCTCGAGTACGCATTCCACATCTTTTTCTGCAACTCGCGCCCCTGTTCCGTGATCTCGACGACGAGGCCGCGCTTGTCGACCTCGCAAACTTTTCGCGCAACGAGCCCGTTGTCGACCAGCCGGTCGATCAGCCGCGACAGGCCGTATTGCGGCAGCAGCATCTGTTTCTCGAGTTCGACCGGCCGCAACGCGCCGCAGGGCGCGCGCGACAGCTCGAGCAGCGCGTCATACCAGGACAGAGGCGGGAAGCCGGCCTTCTTCAGATCCTGCTCGACCGCGCTCAGCACACGGCTCTGGATGCGCACGAGGCGGATCCAGGCGGCAGTGGCTTCAGCCGAGGGTTTGCGCTTCATAATATGACGACTCGCATTTTATTGCGCGGCAGTCTAGCATATCAATGCACTTGCATCGACCTTGACAAAGCCGGCGCAGGCACCAAGTGTATGCAATTGCATATAATGCGTTGGCATGATTGTGCAAGCCGTATCCGTGAACCGAGAAGGAAACCGCCCCATGAAGCTTTATTACGCCCCCGGCGCCTGTTCGCTGTCCCCGCATATCGCGCTCGCGGAAGCCGGCCTCGCCGCCGACTATGTGAAGGTCAACCTGAAAGACAAGAAAACCGAAGCGGGCGACGATTATCTGAAGGTCAATCCGAAGGGCCAGGTGCCGGTGCTCGGCCTCGACGGCGGCGGCGTGCTCACCGAAGGCCCGGCGATCGTGCAGTACATCGCCGACAAGGCGCCGAACTCCAAGCTCGCGCCGGCGAACGGGACGAACGAACGCTACCAGCTGCAGGAATGGCTCAACATGCTGACGAGCGAACTGCACAAGTCGTTCAGCCCGCTGTTCAACCCGGCCATGCCGGACGAGGCGAAGAATATCTTCCGTGACAAGATCGGCAAGTCGTTCGGCTATCTCGACGGCAAGCTCGCGGGCAAGGACTACCTGATGGGCAGCCAGTTCACGGTTGCCGACGGCTACCTGTTCACCATGCTGCGCTGGGCGCTCGGGTTGAAGTTCGACATCGCGCAGTACCCGAACCTGAAGGCCTATTTCGACCGCGTCGGCGAACGGCCAAAGGTGAAGGAAGCGATGCTCGCCGAGGGACTGATCAAGGCGGCGTAATTTTGCCAAGCGTCGGATTCCGGGGCGCGAGCGTCATGCCCCGGAATGACGTGGTGATGTGAGCCTAGCAGCCGCCGCGGCCTTCTTCGGGGCAAAGCGGCCGTAGAAGGTCTCGCCCTTGGCGGCCATCTCTTCCAGAGCTTCGGCGGCGTGAAGCGCGAGCCGTATTTCGCCTCCAGCTTGTGGCAGAGGGCGACGAAATTCTTCGCGCCCATGAAGTCGATGTAGGACAGCGTGCCGCCGGTGTAGGGCGCGAAGCCGAAGCCCAGGATCGAGCCGACATCCGCTTCGCGCGGGTCGGTGATCACATGGTCCTCCACCGTACGCGCGGCCTCGACCGCCTGCACCACGAGGAAGCGCTGCTTCAGCTCCTCGACATCGAGCTCGTCGGGATCGAGCTGCCGTGGCTGCAGCGCCGAAGTGCCCTGCCACAGCGCCTTCTTGCCCTTGCCCTTCTCAGGATAATCGTAAAAACCCTTGCCGTTCTTGCGGCCGAAGCGACCCTGCTTCTCGACCATCTCGACCAAAAGCTTCTTCTGCTCCTGATCGATCGCGTTCGGACCGAGATCGGCCTCGGTCGCCTTCATGATCTTCAGCACGAGATCGAGCGCGACCTCATCGGACAGCGACAGCGGCCCGACCGGCATGCCGGCCATGCGCGCCGTGTTCTCGATCATCGCCGGAGGCACGCCCTCCTTCAGCATCTCGAGGCCTTCGGCGGTGAAGCGCAACACGCAGCGGTTGGCGAAGAAGCCGCGCGAGTCGTTGACGACGATCGGCGTCTTGCGGATTTGCCGCACATAGTCCAGCGCGGTCGCGAGCGCGACGTCGCCGGTATTCTTGCCGACGATGATCTCGACCAGCATCATCTTCTCGACCGGCGAGAAGAAATGGATGCCGATGAACTTCGACTGGTCCTTCCACTCCTCGGCCAGCGAGTTGATCGGCAGCGTCGAGGTGTTGGAGGCGAAGATCGCGCCCTGCTTCAAGCACCGGCTGCGCCTTGGCGAAGGTCTCGGCCTTCACCTTGCGGTCTTCGAACACCGCCTCGATGATCAGGTCGCAGTCCTTGATCGCGGCATAGTCCGCCGTGGCGGTGATGCGCGCGAGCACCGCGTCGCGCTCCGCCTCGGTGGCGCGGCCGCGGGCGATGTTGCCGTCGATCACGCTCTTCGCATGCGCCTTGCCCTTGTCGGCGCTGGCCTGGTCGCGGTCGATCAAGCACCACGTCGATGCCGGCCTGCGCCGAGACGAAGCCGATGCTGGCGCCCATGAAGCCCGCACCGATGACGCCGAGCTTCTTCACCTTCGTCGGCGGCACGTTTTGCGGCCGGCGCGCGCCCTTGTTCAGTTCCTGCATGGAGACGAACAGGCTGCGGATCATCGCCGCCGCTTCCTTGGTCTGCAGGATGTGCGTGAAGTAGCGCGTCTCCACGCGCAGCGCCGCATCCATCGGCAGCTGCAGCCCCTCATAGACGCTCTGCATGATGGCGCGCGCGGCCGGATAGTTGTCGTAGGTCTCCTTGCGATAGAGCGCGTTGGCCGCCGGGAACACCATCATGCCCTGCTTCGAATAGACCGGCACCGGAACCTTGAAGCCTTTCTCGTCCCAGGGCGCTGTCGCCTTGCCGCCGCCCTTGATCCAGTCCTTCGCCGTCTTGATCAGATCGGCCGCAGGCACGATGGCGTCGACGAGCTTCAGGGACTTCGCGCGATCGAGCTTCAGCTGCTCGCCCTTCAGCATGATCATCAGCGCATCGGTCGGCTGCAGCATGCGCGCCAGCCGCTGCGTGCCGCCGGCACCCGGGAACAGTCCGACCTGGATTTCCGGGCAGGCCGAGCCGTGTCTTCGGATTGTCGGAGGCGACGCGATAGTGGCACGCCAGAGTCAATTCGAAGCCGCCGCCGAGCGCGAGGCCGTTGATGGCCGCGACCCACGGCTTGCCGCGTGGTTTCGATGCGGCGGAAGATCTGCGACAGCCGGCCCGCTTCCTTGAACAGCGCCTCGTTCGCCGCTTCCTTGCCCTTGGTCTTCAAAAGATCGGCAAAGACCGTACGCATCGAATCCAGCATCGTCAGGTCCGCGCCGCTCGAGAGCGCGTCCTTGCCGGAGGTGACGACGACGCCCTTCACGTTTGCGTCGGCTGTCGTCTCGGCGACGATCTTGTCGAGCTCCTCGATCACGCTCAGATCGAACACGTTCATCGACTTGCCGGGGATGTCCCAGGTGACGAGCGCAATGCCGTCGGCGTCGGTCTCAACCTTGAAATTCTTGTAAGCCATTTTGATACTCCGAAAGCCGATCAGACGCGCTCGATGATGGTTGCCGTGCCCATGCCGCCGCCGATGCACAGCGTGACCAGCGCGGTGCTTGAGCTTGCGCCGCTCCAGCTCGTCGAGCACGGTGCCGAGGATCATCGCGCCGGTCGCGCCGAGCGGATGGCCGAGCGCGATCGCGCCGCCGTTGACGTTGATCTTCGACGAGTCGATGTCGAACGCCTGCTGGTAGCGCAGCACGACCGAGGCGAACGCCTCGTTCAGCTCGAACAGGTCGATGTCGGAGAGCTTCATGCCGGAGCGTTCCAGCACCTTCTTCGTCACGTCGACCGGACCGGTCAGCATGATCCCGGGCTCGGAGCCGATATTGGCAAAAGCGCGGATTTTTGCCCGCGGCTTCAAGCCGGCCTTGGTGCCCGCTTCTTTCGAGCCGATCAGCACGGCCGCCGCGCCATCGACGATGCCGGACGAATTGCCGGCGTGGTGCACGTGAATGACGCTCTCGATCTCGGGATAGTCCTGCACGGCGACTGCGTCGAAGCCGCCCATCTCGCCGATCTGCACGAACGATGGCTGCAGCTGCGCCAGCGACTGCATGGTCGTGCCCGGACGCATGTGCTCGTCCTTGGCCAGGATCGTGATGCCGTTGATGTCCTTCACCGGCACGACGGAATTCTTGAAGTAGCCCTCATCCCACGACTTCGCCGCGCGGTTCTGGCTCTCGACCGCATAGGCGTCGACGTCGTCGCGCGAAAAACCGTACTTGGTGGCGATCAGGTCGGCGGAGATGCCCTGCGGCATGAAGTAGGACGGCACCGCGATCGACGGGTCCATCGGCCAGGCCGCGCCCGACGACAGCATGCCGACGCGGCTCATGGATTCGACGCCGCCGCCGATGGTCAGCGAATGCTGTCCCGACATCACCTGCGCCGCGGCGAAGTTCACCGCATCGAGCCCTGAGGCGCAGAAGCGGTTGATCTGCACGCCCGGCACCGTGTTGCCATAGCCGGCGGAGAGCGCCGCCATGCGGGCGATGTCGCCGCCTGCCTCGCCGACCGGATCGACGCAGCCCAGCACCACGTCGTCCACATCGCCGACGTTGAGGTTGTTGCGCTCCTTCAGCGCCTTCAGCGGCGTGGCCGCCAGCGCCAGCGCGGTGACCTCATGCAGCGAGCCGTCGGACTTGCCGCGCCCGCGCGGCGTGCGCACGTGGTCGTAGATGAATGCATCAGCCATTGGGATTCTCCTTAGCTCGCCGCAGCTTGCTAGAGGCTGCGGGCGATCACGACTTTCATGATTTCGTTGGTGCCGGCGTAGATGCGCTGCACGCGCGCGTCGCGGTACATGCGCGAGATCGGGTATTCGTCCATGAAGCCGTAGCCGCCGAACAGCTGCAGGCAGCGATCGACGATCTTGTTCTGCAGGTCGCTCATCCAATACTTCGCCATCGATGCCGTCGTCGTATCGAGCTCCTTCTTCAGGTGCCGCTCGATGCAGTTGTCGTGGAACACGCGGCCGATGGTCGCTTCGGTCTTGCACTCGGCGAGCTCGAACTGGGTGTTCTGGTATTCGATGATCGGCTTGCCAAAAGCTTTCCGCTCCTTGACGTAGTCGATGGTCAGGCTCAGCGCGCGCTCGATCATGCCGATGGCGCTGGTGGCGACGATCATCCGCTCCTGCGGCAGGTCGCGCATCAGCTGGAAGAAGCCCTGGCCCTCTTCGGTGCCGAGCAGCGCTTCGGCCGGCAGTTTTGCATCGTCGAAGAACAGCTCCGACGTATCTGCCCAGTCCATGCCGAGCTTCTTCAGCTTCTTGCCGCGGCGGAAGCCGGGCGTCTCGTCGGTCTCGACCACCACCAGCGAGGTGCCCTTGGCGCCCTTGGTGGGATCGGTCTTGGCGACGACGATGATCAGGTTGGCGTGCTGGCCGTTGGTGATGAAGGTCTTCGACCCGTTCAGCACGTAGCCGTTGCCCGACTTGATGGCGGTGGTGCGCACGCTCTGCAGATCGGACCCCGCGCCCGGCTCGCTCATGGCAATGGCGCCGACCAGCTCTCCGGTCGCAAGCCGCGGCAGCCATTTCTTCTTCTGCTCTTCGGTGCCGTAGTTGAGGATGTAGGGCGCGACGATACCCGAATGCAGCGGCGCACCGATCGAATCCAGACCTGCCAGCGCGAACTCGTGGTTGATGATCGTCTCGTGCGCGAACGTACCGCCCGCTCCGCCGTATTCCTCAGGAATGGCCGCGCACAGAAGCCCGGCTTCGCCGAGCTTGGTCCACGCCGAGCGGTCCATGATGCCCTTCTCGTGCCACTCTTCGAGATGCGGCACGAGCTCGCTGCGCAAGAAACTTTCGCGTCTGCTCCTCGCAGCAGGTTGAGGTCTTCGGTCATCCACGAGGCAGGCGGAACGGACAGGGCTTCCGTCGGCATTGCGTCTTCCTTCCCTTAAGATCAGCCGATGGTGGACCGCCGGGCGTGGCCCGGCAAGAACCAACCTTCAGAAGCCTCGGCGGCAAGCGCCATCGTCGTGTCAGAACCGGTCTGAATTCGGGCGAGATGCAGTGCCGTCTCGGGCAGCATCCGCTCCATGAAGAATTTTCCGGTCACCAGCTTGGTCTTGTGCTGCTCGCTGCCCTCAGCTCCGGCGAGCTTGTCCAGCGCGACCTTCGCCATGCGCGCCCACATGTAGCCGAACACGACGAGGCCGAAGAGCTGCATATAGTCGGTCGAAGCGGCGCCCGCATTGTCCGGCTTCTGCAGGCCGTTCTGCATCAGCCACATCGTCGCCTGCTGCAGGTGCTGCAGCGATGTCGACAACGGCGCAACATACGGCTTCATCGCCTCGTTCGCCGCATTCTCCTTGGCAAAGCCCGTCACCTCGGCGAAGAAGGCGGTGATCGCACGGCCACCGTCGCGGCCGAGCTTGCGGCCCACGAGATCAAGCGCCTGGATGCCGTTGGCGCCCTCGTAGATCATCGCGATGCGCGCGTCGCGCACGAACTGCTCCATGCCGTGCTCGGCGATGTAGCCGTGGCCGCCGAACATCTGCTGCGCGGAGACAGCGTTGGCGAAGCCGACATCCGTGAGCACGCCCTTCAGCACCGGCGTCATCAAGCCCATGTGGTCGTCGGCGGCCTGACGTTCCTTTTCGTCGCCGGACCGGTGCGCGACGTCGCTCTTCAGCGCCGTCCAGACCACGAACGCGCGCGCGGCTTCGTTGAAGGCCTTGATGGTCAACAGCGTGCGGCGCACGTCCGGATGCACGATGATCGGATCGGCGGGCTTGTCCTTTTCCTTCACGCCGCTGATCGAACGGCCCTGCAGCCGTTCCTTCGCGTAAATCACCGCGTTCTGATAGGCGACCTCGGATTGCGCGAGGCCCTGAACGGCGACGCCGAGCCGCGCCTCGTTCATCATCACGAACATGGCGTTGAGGCCCTTGTTCTCCTCGCCGACCAGCCAGCCCGTCGCGTTGTCGTAGTTCATCACGCAGGTGGAGTTGCCGTGAATGCCCATCTTGTGCTCGATCGAGCCGCACGACACGCCGTTGCGGCCGCCAAGCGAGCCGTCGGCATTGATCGTCAGCTTCGGCACCACGAACAGCGAGATGCCCTTCACGCCGGCCGGCGCGCCTTCGATGCGCGCGAGCACGAGATGAACGATGTTTTCGGTGAGATCCTGCTCACCGCCGGAGATGAAGATCTTTGTGCCGGTGATCTTGTAGCTGCCGTCCGCCTGCTTCACCGCCTTGGTGCGCAAGAGGCCGAGGTCGGTGCCGCAATGCGGCTCGGTGAGATTCATGGTGCCGGCCCACTGCCCGGTCACCATCTTCGGGATGAAAGTCTTCTTCTGCTCGTCCGTGCCGTGCACCAGCAGTGCAGCCATCGCGCCCTGGGTCAGGCCCGAATACATCGAGAATGCCATGTTCGACGAAATCAGAAACTCGCCGACCATCTGCGACAGCGTCACCGGCAGGCCCTGCCCGCCATATTCGGTCGGGATCGCGAGGCTGATCCAGCCGCCGTCGCCGAGCTGCTTGAACGCGTCCTTGAATCCGGTCGGGGTGGTCACGCGGCCGTCGTCGTGCCGCTTGCAGCCCTCGAGATCGCCGACGCGATTGAGCGGCTGGATGACGTTCTCGGCGAACTTTGCCGCCTCTTCCAGGATCGCTTCGCGCACATCGGCGGAGGCATCGCTGAAGCCCGGAAGGTTGTTGTACTTGTCGAACTGGAACACGTCGTTGAGCAGAAAGCTGACATCCTCGACGGGGGCGCGGTAGCTCGGCATGGCATAACTCTCGGCTGGACAGGAAGCATAAGCTTCCCAGGGAAAGATATCAGAAAAGGCCGTGGCTGTTTGAACCGAATCTCGAATGCGAGTTCAGTCGCGGCCGGTCATCCGCTCAATTCACGTTTGCCGCCGGTGATCGGCGTGACATTCGTTGCGCCGATGCCGGCAGACAGGGTTTGCAGCGCTTCTTCGCACCACTCCGACACCGCGCGCTCGTGGCGAAGGCCCATGCGCAGCAGGAGCAGCCTGCCGGTCTCGGCCGGCGATGTGGTCTCTTGCGAGAAACGCTTCTTGAGAATGCGCTCGTAGCGGGCGAGGCGGTCGCGGTGGTATTCCAGTCGCGCCATCAGGTCTGCGCGCATGGGTTCGATGTCGATGCTGTCGAGCGCGTAGAAGCGGACGAGGAGATCGTCCTTGATCGACGCCGGACTGCTCGGCCGGATCGCCCACTGTCGCAGCGCCGCCCTGCCCTCGCCGGTCAGGCTGTAGACCAGCTTGTTCGGTTTTCCCGACTGCACGACCTCACGGCCCTGAATATGGCCACGATCGCGGAGCCGGGTGAGCTCGCGATAAATCTGCTGGTGGTTGGCTTTCCAGAAAAACCCGATGGAGGTGTCGAACGTCTTGGCGAGTTCGTAGCCCGTCATCGGACGCTCCGTCAGGCAAGCAAGGATTGCGTCAGCGAGCGCCAAAACCCCCTCCTGTCCGTCGACAATTTTCAGCTTGTCGTCGGAGACGATATGCATATAATTGCATATGCGTCAATGTGCATAGTGTCGACATCTGCGACCATTTCCGGAGAAAGCCGATGACGAAGCCCGCGCTTGCCAAATGGTACAACTATATGAAATCCCACGACCTTACGGCGTTGAGGGAGCTGCTTCACGAGGACGCGGTGTTCGAGAGCCCGGTCGTGCACACGCCGCAGCGCGGACGCGACATCACCTTCAAATACCTTGCGGGTGCCGAGAAGGTGCTGGGCGGACCCGGCTTCAAATATGTCGGCGAATGGCACAGCGCGAACGGGGCGGTGCTGGAATTCGAAAACCAGATCGAAGGCATCACGATCAACGGCGTCGACATCATCACGTTCAGCGACGACGGCGAGCTGATCACGCACTTCAAGGTGATGGTGCGGCCGCTCAAGGCAATCAACCTGCTGCATCGGCTGATGGGCGAGCAACTGGCGAAGGCGTAAGCGCCGGAACGGTCCCCCGGTCGCGCGTTTTGAAGGAACCACTTACCGGCCGTCGGAAGGCCGCGTGAAGCCGGAAAATGATTTGAGGCCGGCGGCCTAAGTTCTTAACCCGTTATTTACCGTAACACTCAAAAGTCGGTGGTCAACGCACGCCGCCGTCGCACGAATTTGCTTGTCTATTCAAAGGGCACGGGCGGGAGCGTGAGGGCGATGCATGACGCAGTCGCTTGAGAGACCGGATCAGGCATGAATTCGCGCGGACCCAACGGAAGTGCAGAAGCCACCGCCGGCGCCGCGCGCCCTGCCGGAATGTCCCTTGGTCAGTGGCTCAACACGAAGATCGCCGAGCCCGCACCGGTGCAGCGCGCTTACGCGCCGCCGACGCCGCAACAGCCTTACGCGCCGTCCCCGACGGCGATGGCAGCAGGCGCAGTCGACAGCCTCGCCGAAATTCATCAGCGGCTCGACGGCATCACGCGGCAGATCGATCATATGTCGCAGCGCCGCACCGGCGTGGCGAGCGCGCCCACCGCCTCGGGCCTTGCCAATCAGCTGAACGATGCGATCTCGCGCCTCGACACGCGGCTGAACAACCTGACGCAGTCGGCGCAGCAGGCGCGGCCCACGCCACCGAGCTATCCGGCTCAAGGCTTCGATGCGGTCGAGCGCGCCGCTGCTGAAATCCGCCAGAACTCCGCCGGCTATCACACCTCGCCGCCGCTCAGCCCCGCAGGCATGGATGCGGCGATTGCCGAGATTTCCGCGCGCCGCAACTCGCTGAACAATGGCGCGGGATACGCGCCCGCGCCGAATCCGTTCATGCAGCATGCGCCGGCGCCGCCGCCGGCCCCTGCACCGCCGCTCGCGCCGGCCCCTGCACCGCCGCTCGCGCCGGCCGCTGCACCGGTCGATCTCTCCGGCATCGAGCGGCAGCTCAACAACCTGACCAGCCAGATGGAGGCGCTGCGCCGCCCGGACCACCTGGACCAGTCGATTGCGATGTTCCGCGAAGAGCTGGCGGAAATCCGCCGCTCGCTCACCGAAGCGCTGCCGCGCCAGGCGATCGATTCGCTCGAGACTGAAATCCGTGCGCTGGGCCAGAAGATCGAGCGCAGCCGCGAGAGCGGCGGCGATCAGGAAACGCTCGGCGGCATCGAGCGCGCGCTCAACGAAATCTACAGCGCGGTGCGCACGCTGACGCCGGCGGAGCAACTCGCCGGCTACGACAGCGCCATCCAGGCTCTGTCAAGCAAGATCGACCTGCTGGTTCGCGCCAATCCGGATTCCAACATCGTCCAGCAGCTCGAGACCGCGATCGCGGCGCTGCGCAACATCGCGTCCAAAGTCGCCTCCAACGACGCGATCGGGCATTTGGGCGATCACATCCGTGCGCTCGGCGAAAAGCTCGATCATCTGTCACAAAGCGGCGGCCACGACATGCTCGCGGCGCTGGAGCAGCGCATCGCACTGCTGACGGCGGCGATGGAAGGCCGGCCGGTGCAGCCCGCCGCCGACTCCAGCCACCTCGAAGGCGCGATCCACGCACTGTCCGAGCGCATCGATCGCCTGTCGGTCGGCGGCGACAGTTCCGGCGCGATGGCCCATGTCGAGCAGCGCATCGCCTATCTGCTCGAGCGCCTTGAAGGGTCGCAGCCGCAAGGCCTCGGCCGGATCGAGGAGGCGCTGTCCGACGTGCTGCGGCATCTCGAGCAGCAGCGCCTGAATTTCGCCTCCGTGGGCGGCGGGCAGGCCGATACCGCCGGCATCGTCGATACGATCCGACGCGAGTTGTCCGACGTGCGTCACAGCCAGTCGGCGACCGACCGCCGCACGCAGGACACGCTAGAAGCGCTGCACTCGACGCTGGGCCACGTGGTCGACCGCCTCGCGATGATCGAGGGCGATCTGCGCCGCGTGCAGACCGCCGCCGAGCCGCAACCGCTTGCGCCAGGCTGCGCCATATGCGCCGCCGCCGGCCGCGATCCACCCCGAACTGTCCAATCCCGTGCTGCCGCAGATGAGCGACGTGCGGATTCCCTTCACCGCTGCTGCGGTACCGTTCCGCGGCGACGAGCCGCCGCCGCTTGCGTGGCAACAGACGGCGTTGCGCGTGCCGATCGATCCGAACCTGCCGCCGGATTTTCCGCTGGAACCTGGCGCGCGCAACCGCGCGGGCGGCCCCGAGGGCGCGGTCGCATCCGACATGAGCCTCGGCCAGGACGCAGCGCCTGCGGCCGAGGGTAGCGGACAGTCGAACTTCATCGCCGCGGCGCGCCGCGCCGCGCAGGCGGCTGCAGCCGCCACGAACGAAAAGCCGGGCCGGGTCGGCGCGCTGACGGAGGCCGCGCGCAGCGCCGCCGCCAAAGCGACCGCCAAGGTGGCCGCAGCCGGCGACACATCGGCAAAGCCCTCGCGCATCCGCTCGATCCTGGTCGGGTTCGGCGTCGTCGTGTTCGTGGCCGGCGCGTTCAAGGTCGCGCTGACCTTCCTCGACAATGCGGACAGCACGCCGGCTCAAACGATCGAGAAATCGGCGGCTCCCGCCGCGATCACGCCGCCACCGGCCGCCGCCGCACCGGGCCCGAAGGCGGAAATGCCGGCGACCAACCCGCTGCTCATCTCGCCAACGGCCGTGGAACGTCACTCCTTCGTCGCGCCGGCGAATGCGGCGCCGCTGCCGGCAAGCGAAGCGCCTGTTGCGACCAGGGCCGCCGACGTCACCGGCTCGGTCGCGCTGCCGGCCGCATCCAGCGCGCCCGCTCCTGCAGCCGGCGCGGGGACGGTTGCGGCGCTCTCGCCGGTCAACGACAGGATCCCGGACGCGGTCGCGGGCCCCATGCTGCGCGAGGCAGCGCTGCGCGGCGAAGGCGGAGCCGCCTATGAGGTCGGCGCGCGCTTCGCCGAAGGTCGCGGCACCACGGTGAACTACGAGGAAGCGATCAAGTGGTACGAGCGCGCGGCAGACAAGGGCGTCGTGCTCGCGATGTTCCGCCTCGGCACGCTGCTGGAAAAGGGCCTCGGCACCAAGAAGGATCCGGATTCGGCCCGCCGCTACTATCTGCAGGCGGCCGAACGCGGCAACGCCAAGGCCATGCACAATCTGGCTGTGCTCGATGCCGACGGCGGCGGCCGGGGCCCGAACTACAAGGCGGCGGCGAACTGGTTCAAGAAGGCGGCCGAGCGCGGCATCGCCGACAGCCAGTACAATCTCGGCATCCTCTATGCCCGCGGCATCGGGCTGGAGCAGAACCTTGCCGAGTCGTTCAAGTGGTTCAGCCTGGCGGCAACGCAGGGCGACGCCGACGCGGGACGCAAGCGCGACGACATCGCAAATCGCCTCGACCAGCAGTCGCTGGCCGCCGCAAAGCTCGCGATCCAGACCTTTACGCCGGAGCGGCAGCCGAACGATGCGATCAGCGTCGCAGCCCCCGCAGGCGGCTGGGACGCGGCGCCGGCCGCGGCCGGCAAGCGCCCCGCAAAGTCGCAGGGCAAGACCGCCTCCCGCTGATCTGCAAAGGCCGAAAAGTTAACGCGCCGCGCCTCCATAAGCGCGGCGTTTTCTTTATCCGTCATTCGCGACAATTCACTGTCGCCTCAGGCCCTTGATTTGGGTAATCAGGGGTCGGCACGGGGCTCGTGGCGTGAATTTGGCATTCGCGGCAACGCCTGGTGCTCGCCAGCATCACTGGCCTCATCCAGCCGAACGGACGCCCGTGCAGATCTTCCTGCCCATCGCCGATCTTCCGGTGAACATCTTCCTCATTCTCGGGATGGGGATTGCGGTCGGCTTCGTCTCCGGCATGTTCGGCATCGGCGGCGGCTTCCTGCTGACGCCGCTCCTCATCTTCATCGGCATCACGCCGGCGGTCGCCGTGGCATCCGTTTCGGGCCACATTGCCGCCTCGTCGTTCTCCGGCGCGCTGTCCTATTGGCGGCGGCGTGCGATCGATCCGGCGCTGGCGCTGGTTCTGCTGATCGGCGGCTTGACCGGCACTGTCGCCGGCGTCTTTCTGTTCACCTTGCTGCGCTCCTACGGACAGCTCGACCTGACCATCGCGCTGTCTTACGTGGTGCTGCTCTCAGGCGTCGGCGGCGGAATGCTGTGGGAGAGCATCGGCGCCGTCATCCGCGCCCGCCGCGGCGAAGCGCCGATCCTGCGGCGGCCCGGCGCCCACAACTGGGTGCACGGCCTCCCGCTGAAGATCCGCTTCAAGAAGTCGAAGATCTATCTCTCGGTCTTCCCGGTGCTGGCCATCGGCTTCTTCATCGGCTTCGTCGGCGCCATTCTCGGCATCGGCGGCGGCTTCATCCTCATCCCGCTGCTGATCTACGTGCTGCGGGTGCCGACCGGGACCGTGATCGGCACCTCGATGGTGATGACGCTGGTGACCATGGCGTTTGCCGTCGTCCTGCACGCCGTCACCAATCACCTGGTCGATGCCGTGCTGGCGTTGATCCTGATGGTGGGCGGCGTGATCGGCGCCCAGTTCGGCGCCCGCGCGGGCCAGCGCATCGCCGGCGAGCAATTGCGGCTGCTGCTCGGCCTGTTGATCCTCGCAGTCGGCGTCCGCTTCGCGATCGAGCTCACCATCCGCCCCGAAGAGCTGTTCATGGTCCGCGCCGCTGGAGCCCGGCGCATGAGGATCGCCGGCGCAATCGCGCTTGCCGCCTGCCTGCTGGGCGGAGCGCTCGTGACGGATGCGCGCGCCGAACGGCTGATCGCGTCGGTGTCAAACCATCGCGTGACGATTACGCCGGATTACTCGGGCGAGCAGCTCGTGCTGTTCGGCTCGATCGAGCGCGACGCCGATACGCCGCCGAACCGGGGCAACTACGACCTCGTCGTCACCGTCTCCGGGCCGCGCATGACCATGGTGACGCGGCGGAAGGAGAAGAAGCTCGGCATCTGGATCAACACCGACTCGCGCGAGTTCCTCAATGTGCCCGCCTATCTCGCCGTGTTCGCCAACCGTCCGATCAACCTGCTCGCCGCGGCGGAGGTCCAGCGCCGCCAGCAGCTCGGGCTGAACAACATCATCCTGACGCAACGCGTCGCCGGCGACTACGCCGACGTGGTGCCGGGCGATCCGTTCCGGGCCGCCTTCATTCGGCTGCGCACGCAGCACGGCCTCTATCGCGAGGTCTCCAATGCGGTGACGTTTCTGACGCCGACCCTGTTCCGCGTGGGCATCCCGCTGCCGTCCGAGGTGCCGACCGGCACCTACGACGTCGACATCAAGCTGTTCGCGAACGGCGCCATGATCACGCGCACCGAGACCGCGTTCGAGATCGTCAAGGTCGGCTTCGAGCAGTTCGTCGCCGACGCGGCCCGGCGCAACGGCCTGCTTTACGGACTTGTGACCGCGCTGATGGCGCTCGGGACCGGCTGGCTGGCGTCGGTGATCTTCCGGAAGGATTAGACTTCCATCATTGCGGGCGAAGCGATCCAGCGCCTCATGCAACTGTCACAATGAAGGAATTATCAAGTAGCCGCTCCCACAAGCGGCAACCGCTGGTATAGGTTGCCCTGCTTTTAAACCAATGCCGATTGCGACGGGGGAACGGATGCGCTGTCCAAATGTCCTGACGCTTGCTTTCTTGATGGCCTTTGCCGGTGCGGCTGTCGGCCAACCGGCAGCACCTCCCGCGCCCATATCAGCGACGCTGGCCGCCGATACCGCATTCACGACCGCGAGCGGTGCAACGTTCACGGCGCCACGCGAATGGAGCGTCACCTCCGGCGGACAGAAGACAGTGCTCGTGCCGCCCGAGGCGGATTCGCATCTCGTGCTGGTCGACGTCCAGGCTGCGGATGCCGCGGCGGCGGTCGCTGCCGGTTGGGCGAGCTATCGCGCCGATGCAAAGCGGCCGCTCAGGCTGGCGACGCCGCAGGTGCCGTACGAGGGCTGGGAGGAGCGGCACAGCTACTCCTACGAGACGTCTCCGAACGAGAAGGTCGTCGTCTACGCATTGGCGTGGCGGGCGGGGCGGGATTGGACGGTCGTCATCGTCGAGGCCAGCCGCGCCACCCTTCAAAAGCGCAATGCCGCGTTTTCTCTGGCGATCGGCAGTTTGCGGCCAAAGGGCTATCAGCGCGAGATGTTCGCCGGCAAAGCCGCTCACCCGCTGGACGCCGGACGCATCGCCTTGCTCAAGGATTTCGTCCAGGACGTCATGCGGCAGTTCGACATTCCGGGCGTCGGGCTGAGCCTCATCGACGGCGGCAAGGTGGTCTTTGAGGGCGGTTTGGGTGTGAAAGCGCTGGGCGCGCCGGACCCGGTTGACGCCGATACGCTCTTCCTCGCCGCATCGAACACCAAGGCGATGACGACGCTTCTGCTCGCCAGCCTGGTTGACGAGAACAAGGTGCGCTGGGACCAGCCCGTGCGGGAGATCTATCCGGACTTCAAGCTGGGAGACGCTGAAACCACCCGACAGGTGCTGGTGAAGAACCTGATGTGTGCCTGCACCGGTCTTCCGCGCCAGGATTTTGAGTGGCTCTTCAACTACCAGAAGGCCACGCCCGCATCGTCGCTCGGGTCGCTCGCAACGATGCAGCCGACCAGCCGCTTTGGCGAGGTCTATCAATACAGCAACGTGATGGCGGGGGCCGCCGGTTATGTCGGAGCATCCGTGCTCTTTCCAGGACGCGAGCCCGGCGCCGCTTATGACGAGGCCATGCGCGCGAAAGTGTTCGCGCCGCTCGGCATGACGCGCACGACGTTCGATTTCGCAAGCGCCTTGAACGACAATTTTGCAAAGCCGCACGGCGACGATCTGGATGGCAAGCCGATTCCGGCACGCATGGACAACAACTATTCCGTCGTGCCGCTGCGGCCGGCCGGCGGAATGTGGACCAGCGCGCGCGACCTGTCGAAATATCTGCAGATGGAGTTGGCGAACGGAATGCTGGAAACCGGGGCTCGCCTCGTCTCGAAGGAAAATCTGCTGGAACGTCGCAAGGGGCAGGTCGCGACCGGTGAGGATTCCGTCTACGGCATGGGGCTTGTGGTCAACACGCGGTATGGCATCCCGATCGTCAGTCATGGCGGCAGCCTGTTCGGCTACAAGAGCGACATGATCTTCCTGCCCGATCACGGCGTCGGCGCCGTCGTTCTCACCAACTCCGACACCGGCGGTTATCTGAGCGGCCTGTTGCGGCGGCGGCTGCTTGAAGTGCTGTTCGACGGCAAGCTCGAAGCCGCCGAGCAGGCCAGGGTCGCGCTGGTGCAGCGCAAGGCCAACATTGCGAAGTTTCGCGAGCGGCTGGTGGCGCCGCCGGACCCGGCGGAGAGGGGCAGGCTCGCCGCTCAGTATGTCTCATCCGCTCTGGGCACGCTGCGTGTTCGCACCCAGGACGGCGCGACGATCTTCGATTTCGGCACCTGGCGCAGCGCAGTCGCCTCGCGGAAGAATGACGACGGCACCGTGTCGTTCATCTCGATCGACCCCACGATCGCCGGCTTCAATTTCGTGGTCGGCGAGAAAGATGGGAAACGAGCTCTGTTGATACGTGATTCCCAGCACGACTATGCTTTCATCGAAGCAATGTCGCCGTAGCCGTCGCGGGACGCGTCACCAGATAGATGCCGAGCGCCACGGCACGATGCCCAACAGGTCGCCCACGGCGACGTGCTCGCCCAGCACCATCCAGGCGAACAGCATGCCGAGCGGCGGCATGAGGAAGTGATAGGCGCTCGCCGCGGTCGCTCCGCACACCGTCAGCAGGTGGAACCAGATCAGGTAGGCGAGGATCGACCCGCACAGGACCAGGAAGGCAAACGCACCGAGCAGGCGCAAGCTCGGCACGATGTCGCTCACGCTCGACAATGTGGAGGCGAACGGGATGAGCGCGAGACCCGCGGACAGATTCTGGACGCCGTTGCCGACCCACAGGCTGCCCTTCGGCGCGAGCAGCTTGAACAGGATCGTGCCCGCGACGATCGAGGCCAGTGACGCGAGCGTGAACAGAATGCCGTGCAGGCTGTCGGTTCCGAGCGAAATCCTGTGCCAGACGATGAAGGTCACACCGGCGACGCCGAGCACGAGACCGGTCGCCTTGCGCCACGTCATCGCCTCGCCGAGAAACAGCGCGGCAAGGATCGCGGTGAACACGGGATTGGCGCTGACAATGAGACCGCCGATGCCGGCCGAGACGGTCTGCAGCCCGGTGTAGCCAAAACCCAGATACAGCGCGTTGTTGGCAAGGCCGATCAGCGCATAGACGACGACGTCGCGCCGCGTGAGCGAGAATGCCTCGCCGCGCAGCGCCGAAATTCCAAGGATCAGAACGCCCGCAAGCGTGAAGCGGACCGCCAGCAGGATCAGCGGCGGACAGTCGGTGACGGCGACCTTGCCCGCGACGAAAGCGAAGCTCCAGATCAGGCAGAAGACGCCGATATAGATCGGCAGCGGATTGATGGTCGCGCGCGGGACGGCCGCCGACGGGACGAGGGACATGGGATTTCTCCTTTGCCCTTGAACTAGACGCCCGGCTTTCCATTTGGAAATTAAATGATACAATCATGATCAGTTGAATTATGAATAGTACAAGGAGATCAATGCCATGCTCGATCTCGACCTGCTGCGCAGTTTCGTTTCCGTGATCGATGCCGGCGGCTTCACGCGCGCCGGCGAGCGCGTCCATCGCACGCAATCCACCGTGAGCCAGCAGATCAAGCGGCTGGAAGAGGATTTTGGACGCACGCTGCTCAACCGCGTCGGCAAGCGCGTGGTGCCGACCGAGGACGGCGAGCGCTTGCTGGCCTATGCGCGGCGCCTGCTGGCGCTGGCCGAAGAGACGCGCGACGTGCTGGCGCGGCCGAAGGGCGAAGGCGTCGTGCGCCTCGGCATCCCGGAGGATTTCGCGGCCTACCGGCTCACCAAGATGCTGGCGAGTTTTTCACGCGCGCGCCCGGGCCTGCGCCTCGACGTCCGCTGCGAACAGAGCATTTATCTCCGCCGCGATCTCGAACGCGGCGAGCTCGACCTCGCGCTGGTCAAGCGCGAGGCGGGCGGAGGCAGCGCGATCGCCGCGTGGCCCGAACGGCTGCACTGGGTGACCAGCAAGGCCCAGCCGGTGGACATCAAGGTGGACTCGGTGCCGCTGATCTTCTTCCCCACGGGCTGCATCTATCGCAATCGCGCGGTGCACGCGGTCGAAGCCTCCGGCCGCTCCTGGCACATTGCCTACACGAGCTCGAGCCTCGCCGGCATCCAGGCCGCGATCGGCGCCGGATTGGGCCTGAGCATCCTGTCCGACATCTCGATCCAGCCGGACCATCGCGTGCTGACGGCCAGGGAAGGATTCGGTCCGATCGACAAGACCGAGCTTGCGCTGATGGCGAGCCCCGACGCCAGCCGCGCCACGCTGCGGCTCGCCGACGAATTGGTGAAATTCTGCGATACCGTGAAGGCGAAGGCGGCTTAACTAGCACCTTGCCGCCGGCATCATGTGCAGGCGGTTGTCGCCGAGCAGGTGCACGGTGAAGGCGAGCGTCGCGAAGATTTTTGCGAACGCGCGGTCGCGGATGCTCAAGCCGCCGGTATAGGCGCCGAACGACGGCATCACCGCGCGCACGCCGTCAGAGGCGATGCATCGCCGCTCGATCGAGCGGCCGCGCGTCGCCACCCGCGCCTTCGGATGCAGATGGCCGGCGATCTCGCCCGCAGCGCCCGTCGGCTCGTGCCGAAAGCAGATCGGTCCGATGGCGATTTCGTCGGCCACCGATCCGCGCAGGCTCGCGGGCGGCAGCGGATCGTGGTTGCCGGCGATCCAGATCCAGTCGCGCCCCGCCTGCATTGCAGCGATCGCATCGCGATCGCTGACCGCGACGCGCGCATGCGCCTGCGCATCATGAAAGCTGTCGCCGAGCGCAATGACGCGGCGCGGATCATAGCGCGCAATGACGATGGCCAGCCGCGCCAGCGTTGCCGCCGTATCGTAGGGCGGCAGCAGGATGCCGCGCGTGGCGAAGCTGGAGCCCTTTTCCAGATGCAGGTCCGAAACGATCAAGAGCCGTTCGTCGTCCCAGAACAGCGCGCCGGACGCATCGGCGGTGAACTGCACGCCAGCGATATCGAGCAGGGCAACCGCCGACCGATCGTCGATGCTGCTGGCGACCCTTGCGTGCATTGCGAATCGATCCTTCCTGTCTCGAACCGCACGCTTGTCGCATGCGATGCCACGACAGAAAAGTGCTCCGCGATCGGCTGGACCGGGTCATGCGCGGTACGGAAGCTCCGACAGGGACGGAACCGCTTCCACGCCGATCTGGCGCATCAGCGAAGCAAGGTCGTAGTGAAATCGCTCCTCGCTCATCAGCCCGTCCTTGAAGGCCACGATGACGACAAACGGCTGAGTGATCGGCCGGCCGGTTGCCGGCGATGCCCAGGAAATTCCCGGTATGCTTGCCGATCCAGGTTGCCTCGGCGGCATAGGCATCATCGCCGAGCCAGCCGGCGGATTGCCCCTCCTTGCGGACGACCTCGACGTCGAAACAGTCCCACCACTGGCGATAATGCGCGGCGGCGCCTTCACGTCCGTTCCAGACCTGTCCGGTGGCGTGATCCTTGAACACGCAGTCCGGATGCAGCGTCGCGAGCGTGCCCTCGAGATCGTGGGCATTTTCGGCCTCGAGATGCCGCCAGAGCATCGTTCGCGTGTGGAGGTTGCATGGCCGTCTCCTTGTCGCTTGACGTGAACGCCGTATTATATTCGAGCTCGAATATAATATAAGAGCTCTGATATGAAGCGCAAGCAGCCGTCGACCGCCGCCCGTCCGGTTCCGACAACCGGCGAAGGCATGCGGGGCGAGAAAGGCCACCTTCCCTACCTGCTCGCCCAGGCCAACGCGCGCCGTCCGCCTCGCGCTGGAACGGGCGTTCGCCGACCTCGAATGTGACGCTGCCGCAATTTTCGGTGCTGACGATGATCGACGCCTATCCCGGCGTGTCGGGCGCCGATCTGGCGCGGCTGACGCTGCTGACGCCACAGACCATCAACCTGATCGTGAAGAACCTCGAACGCGACGGGCTGATCGTCAAAACGCCGGACGACGTGCATGGCCGGGTCATCAGGATCGAGATCACGGCCAAGGGCCGCCAGCTGCGCAGCAAGTGCCGGACGCGCGCCGACCGGATCGAAAAGCTGTTGGTCGAACGGATCTCAGCGAAGCCGAACAGCGCACGATCCGCCGCTGGCTGGTGCGCGTCACGCAATCGCTGCACGCAGATGGCGGACGAAGGATTAGCCCATCGCTTCCCTGACGAGCTCTTCGGCGGTTTCCGCCAGCAGTTCGTCCGACGCCTCGCCGTAGACGGCCTCGCGGCCGATCTCCAGCATCACCGGCACCGCCAGCGGCGAGATCGCGGTCCAGCTCCTTGTGGATGATGTGTCCCTGGATGCGCGCCAGCATGTCGCTCAGGCGCTTGATATCGAGCAGGCCGGTCGCGGCGTCCGCGCGCGCGGCGCGCAGCAGCACATGGTCGGCCTGATGCTTGCGCAGCACGTCATAGACGAGATCGGTGGAGAACAGCATCTGCCGCCGCGATTTCTCCTCCTCGCCGGCGAAGCGGCGCGGAATCAGGCCGGAGATGATCGCGCAGTTGCGGAAGGTGCGCTTCATCAGCGCGGATTCGGCCAGCCACGCCTCGAGATCGTCGCCCAGCATGTCGGGCGAGAACAGCTCGCGAGATCGAGCCGGCGCTGCCGGATCATCGCCGAGAGGTCGCCGACGCGCCCACACGGCCAGCGCATATTCGTTGGCGACGAAGCCGAGCGGCCGTGCGCGCATCCGCTCCAGCCGCCGCGTCACCAGCATGCCGAGTGTCTGATGCGCCAGCCGGCCCTCGAACGGATAGCAGACGAGATAGCTCTTGCCGCCGCGCGGAAACGTCTCGACCACGAGTTCGCGCGGTCCCGGCACCCGCGACAGCAGAACCTGCATCGACAGCCATTCGCGCACCTGATCCGGCAGGCCGCGCCAGGCGTCCTTGTCCGCGAGCAATTTCCGCACGCGCTCGGCGAGATAGGTCGAGAGCGGAAACTTGCCGCCCGCCGTAGGACGGCACCTTCGCGTCCTTGTCGCTGGCGCGGGAGACATAGACCTCGTCCTCCATCAGCGCCTCGTAGCGGACGACCTCGCCGCCGAACACGAACGTGTCGTTCGGCGACCAGCCCTTCGATGAAATATTCCTCGATCTCGCCGAGCAGCCGTCCGCCGCGCGCGATGCCCCCGGTCACGCCGGCACCGCCGCGGCGCGAGCGCACCAGCCGCACCTTCAGCATCTGCTCCTCGACGATGGTGCCGACGTTCAGGCGATACATCTGCCGCACGCGCGGATTGGTGACGCGCCACTTGCCGTCCGGGCCCTGCCGGATGCGCGCAAAGCGCTCGTAGGATTTCAGCGCATAGCCGCCGCGTCGCGACGAAATCGACGACGTCGTCGAAATCCTTGCGCGACAGATCGGCGTAGGGCGCGGCCGTGCGCACCTCATCGAACAGCTCGTCCGACAGAAACGGCTCGCCGCAGGCGCAGCCGAGCACGTGCTGCGCCAGCACGTCGAGCGAGCCGGTGCGAAGCGGCGGCGTGTCCTGCGCATTCTCGGCGATCGCATCGATGGCGACGCGGCACTCCAGCACCTCGAAGCGATTTGCCGGCACCATGACGGCGCGGGACGGCTCGTCGAGCCGGTGATTGGCGCGGCCGATCCGCTGCATCAGCCGCGATGCGCCCTTCGGCGCGCCGACATTGATGACGAGATCGATGTCGCCCCAGTCGATGCCGAGATCGAGCGAGGAGGTGCACACCACGCCGCGCAGCCGGCCGGCCGCCATCGCGTCCTCGACCTTGCGGCGCTGCGCGACATCGAGCGAGCCGTGATGCAGGGCGATCGCGAGCCCGTCGTCGTTCATCCGCCCACAGCTCCTGGAACAGCATCTCCGCCTGGCTGCGGGTGTTGACGAACATCAGCGACGTCTTGTGTCGCTTGATCAGCTCGTAGATTTCGCCGAGCGCGTGGCGGGCGGTATGTCCGGCCCACGGCAGCCGCTCCTGCGTGTCGAGCATCTCGACGATCGGCGCGGCGCCGCCGGTGGTGACGACGAGATCGGCGCCAACGCTTTCGTTCGCTGTCTGCGGCACCAGGAAGCGGCTGAGCGATTCCGGATCGGCGACCGTCGCCGACAGGCCGATGACCCTGATGTCGGGCGCCATGCGAAACAGCCGCGCGAGCCCGAGCGACAGCAGATCGCCGCGCTTGGAGGTGACCAGCGCATGCAATTCGTCGAGCACGATGCGCTTCAGCGACTTGAACAGGAACGGCGCATCGGCCGAGGCCAGCAGCAACGCCACCTGCTCCGGCGTCGTCAGCAGGATGTCCGGCGGATAACGGCGCTGCCGCTGCCGCCGCGACACCGGCGTATCGCCGGTCCGCGTCTCGACCTTCACCGGCAGCTGCATCTCGGCGATCGGCCGTTCGAGATTGCGGGCGATGTCGACGGCCAGCGCCTTGAGCGGCGAGATGTAGAGCGTGTGCAGGCCGGCACGGTCAGCGCGATGCGCTATCTCCTCCCCTCCCGCCCGGCGGAGCGAAGCGAGTGGCGGGGAGGGGTCGGGGGTGGGGGGCAGCTGAGTCTCGAAATCGAACGCCGTCTGATCTTTGGCTGCTGTCTCGTCTTCGCACCCGAAGCACCAACGCTCGCGGAGACACCCCCCACCCCCGACCCCTCCCCGCCACCCGGCTTCGCTGCGCTACGCCGGGCGGGAGGGAGGGGAGAAGATCGCTGCGCGCTCGGCGAGCTCCACCAGCGTCGGCAGGAACCCGGCCAGGGTCTTGCCGGCGCCGGTCGGCGCGATCAGCAGGGCAGAGCGTCCGGCCTGCGCCTTTTCCAGCAAGGCAAGCTGATGCTCGCGCGGCGACCAGCCGCGCGCTTCGAACCAGCGGCGGAAGCCTTCGGGAAGCAGTGCAGCATGGGCTGATTCGCGGGTGCTCACAGCCTTAAGGTTAGGCCTGCTTGCCGTGCCCGGTCGAGATGATCGCGCCTGGCACCGGAAACTCGATCATAAAGATTTGATTTACCATTTGTTTTTCGCCCGCCTGTCACCCGATGGCCACAGACGCAACCCGGGAACCGATGGTATTGTTGCGCTGCAAATTGGAAGTGGGGTTCCCTGAAAATGAAGAAGTTCTTGGTTGTGGCGACGCTGCTCGCGACGACGGCAGCGGCGCAATCGGCCGATCTTGGCCGTCGGGGCCCGGTCTACAAGGCGCCGATCATGCAGGTCTACGACTGGACCGGCTTCTATATCGGCGTGAACGCCGGTATCGGCGTCGGCCAAAATCGGACCCGGCTCGATATCCCCGCTCTTCCCGTCGGCTGAACAGAGCCATCTATCCCCGTTCGGCGCCATCGGCGGCGCTCAGGTCGGCTACAACTGGCAGATCAGCAAGGACTGGCTGGTTGGTCTGGAAGCCGACATTCAGGCCTCCAACCAGCGCGACAGCCATACCTGCCTCGTCACCTGCACGCCCTTCTTCCGCGCCAACCTCAGCCAGCAGCTCGACTGGTTCGGCACGGCGCGCGCCCGCGTCGGCATCGTGAAGGGTCCCGTGCTGAGCTACTTCACCGGCGGTCTTGCTTACGGCCATTACAGCACGACGGTCTCCGAGGCGGGCGGCGTTCTCGCGCCGGCGTCCTTCACCGCGAGCGGTACGAAGGTCGGCTACACCATCGGCAGCGGCGTCGAGGCTTCGCTCGGCGGCAACTGGACCGGCAAGATCGAGTATCTGTATGTCGACCTCGGCAAGCAGAGCCACAACTTCGTGCTGCTCGGCACGCCGCAGGCGCTCTCGACCCGCATCCACGACAATATCTTCCGCGCCGGGTTGAACTATCGCATCGGCGGCGTCGCGAACTACAATCCGCCGCCGGCCAACTGGACCGGGTTCTATCTCGGCGGTAATGCCGGCTCGCTGCTCGGCCGCAACCGGAGCTCGCTCTCGGGCGTCGGCCTGGCCGAAACCTTCCACCTGGTGCCGGACGGCTACGCAGGCGGCGTCCAGGGCGGCTACAACTGGCAGGCTGCTTCGTGGGTGCTCGGCGTCGAAGCCGACTTCCAGGGCGCCTTCTCCAAGGACAAGGACACCTGCATCCTCGGCTGCGCCGCCGGCACGGCCGCGACGTTCAAGCAGACGCTCCGTGGTTCGGCACGGTTCGCGGCCGCGTCGGCTACACCCTCGGCTCGACGTTGTTCTACGGCACCGGCGGCTTCGCCTACGGCCAGACCAAGACCGAGATCACGGAAACGGCTGCAGGCGTCGGCACGGGCGGCGTGACTATCAAGCGCAACCGCGGCGGCTACGCCGTCGGCGCCGGCATCGAGACGCCCTTCGAGCTGTTCGGTCTGATCGGCCCGAACTGGACCACGAAATCGGAGTATCTGTTCGTCGACCTCGGCAAGACGACGGACAACTTCACAGTGCTCGCAGCTCCGCAGACCTTCTCCACCAGGACGCAGGAGCACATCTTCCGCACCGGTATCAACTATCAGTTCAACGGGCCGCGGGTTGCGAAGTACTGATCGCCAGAAAGCCCCACGACATCGAAAAACCCGGCCTCGCGCCGGGTTTTTTGTTGGCAATGGCCGACGTCAATGGCCCGCGACGACAGCCAGCCCCGGCACGGGGACGCCACTCTCGTCACGTGTCGACACGCGCGCCGCATGCAGCTGGTCGCAGGCCCGACCGCTGCAGCACGTCGCCGACATATCCCGCACTGTGCGCGTAGCGCAGGCCGGCGCCGAGAATGACGCCGTCGCCTTCGTGGGTCTCGAGCGTGCAGGCGAACAGACCATCGAACGACAGCACGCGCGAGACTTCGCCAAGCAGCGGCGCGAGATCCGACAGATAGACGACCGCATCGGCAGAGAAGATCAAGTCCGCTGATCCATCCGCTTCGCCGCGCAATGCCTGCACCATGTCGGCGACTTCAAGGCGATCATAGAGATTTAGCTGCCGCGCCTGCTCGATCATGCCGGACGACAGATCGTAGCCGACGATTTCGCTCGCCGTGCGGGCAAAGGCGCGCGCCGCAAGCCCGGTGCCGCAGCCGAGGTCGATGGCGCGGCGAAACCGTTCCTCGCGCGCTTGCCTTGCCAGCACCTCCCTGACGCGCGTCGCGCAGCACCCGCGGGCCGCGATAGTTCAGCGTCTCGAGCAGCGCGCGGTTGAACTCCGGCGCGTACTGGTCGAACAGCGTGCGCACATAGGCTTCCGGCATCTCGCCCATGTCTTCCGCGCCGAGGCGCATCAGGTGCAGCGTCGCGCCATGGCGGTCATCGCGATCGTGCTCGCGCGCCTTCCTGAACGCGGCGATCGCCTCCTCGCGCCTGCCCCGCGCGTCGTTGATCTCGCCAAGTGCGAACCACGCGGCTGCAAAATGCGGCGCGAGTTCCACGGCCTGCGCCATCACATCGGCCGCCGCATCGAGATCGCCGCGCTTGAAGTACTGCTGGGCGAACTCATAGCGCCGGTCGGCGGTCATGTTTCCGGACGTGACAAAAAACGGCTGCATCGAGCACTCTTGGTTCGGCCTGCCTGTCAGCTACTGACACTTTTTGGCCTGATGTGCATCAAGCTCGGTCGCACGACTAGCAAGGGAGCCTATATAGCCACCATGCGCCCGCACGACATCCTGATCCCGCAACCGGCCGGCCTGTGTTGCAAGCCGGGCGATTTCCACATCGATCCGGTGCGGCCGGTGGCGCGCGCGCTGATCACCCACGGCCATTCCGACCATGCGCGCGCCGGCCACGGCGCGGTGCTGGCGACGCAGGAAACGCTCGACATGATGCGCCTGCGCTATGGCGACAATTTCGCAGGGTCCACGCAGGCGATCAGCTACGGCGAGGAGATCACGCTCGGCAACACGCGGGTGACGTTCCATCCCGCCGGACATGTGCTGGGCTCGGCGCAGATTTCGGTGACGTGTAACGGTCTGCGCATCGTCGCGTCGGGCGACTACAAGGACGTCGCCGATCCCACCTGCGCGCCGTTCGAGACCGTCCCTTGCGACGTGTTCATCACCGAGGCGACGTTCGGCCTGCCGGTGTTCCGTCACGGCGATCCGCAGGGCGAGATCGCCAAGCTGCTCGATTCCGTAGCGGTGTTTCCCGAGCGCGCGCATCTGGTCGGCGCCTACTCGCTCGGCAAGGCGCAGCGGGTGATCGCCATGCTGCGGCAGGCCGGCTACGACGCGCCGATCTACCTGCACGGCGCGATGGAGACGATCACCCGCTACTACGAAAGCCGCGGCATCGCGCTCGGCGAATTGCGGCTGGTGAAGGACGCAAAGAAAGCCGAGCTGGCCGGGACGATCACGCTCGCGCCGCCGTCGGCAACGGCGGACCTGTGGACGCGCCGCTTTCCCGATCCGCTCACCGCGTTCGCCTCGGGCTGGATGCGGGTGCGCGCCCGCGCACGCCAGCGCGGCGTCGAGCTGCCGCTGGTGATCTCCGACCACGCCGACTGGGACGGCCTGTGTGCGACGATCGCGGCGACCGGCGCCGGTGAAATCTGGGTCACGCACGGCCAGGAGGACGCGCTGGTGCACTGGTGCACCAGCACGAGGCCTGACGGCGCGGCCGCTGGCGCTGGTCGGCTATGGCGACGAGGACGAGGAGACGGCGCTGCCCGCCGCGCAAGAGGCGGGCGCATGAACCGCTTCGCCGAGCTGCTCGACCGCCTGTCGTACGAGCCCGGCCGCAACAACAAGCTGCGGCTGATCACCGCCTACTTCCGCGACGCGCCCGATCCCGATCGCGGCTACGCGCTGGCCGCCATGACCGGCGCGCTGTCGTTCAAGCACGCGAAGGCCGGTCTCATTCGCGACCTGATCGCGGCGCGCACCGACCCGCGCTGTTTGCGCTGTCGTACGACTACGTCGGCGACCTGTCGGAGACGGTCGCGCTGATGTGGCCGCGCCCGGACCGGCTGACCAACTCCCCGCCGCCACCCTCGCTCGGCGAGGTGGTGAACACCCTCGACAGCCTGCCGAAGAAGGAGTTGCCGACGCAGCTCGCGCAGTGGCTCGACGAGCTCGACGAGACCGGCCGCTGGGCGCTGTTGAAACTCGTCACCGGCGCGCTGCGCATCGGCGTCTCGGCGCGGCTGGCGAAAACCGCAGCCGCGGCGCTCGGCGAGAAGGACCCGCACGAGGTCGAGCTGCTCTGGCCGGGACTTGCGCCACCCTACCCCGAGCTGTTCGCCTGGCTTGAGGGACACGCGGAAAAACCGGTCAACCGCGATCCTGCGCCGTTCCGCCCGGTGATGCTCGCGCATGCGATCGAGGACGCAGATTTCGCGGGCCTCGATCCGACCGACTTCACCGCCGAATGGAAGTGGGACGGGATCCGCGTGCAGGCGGTGAGCGGACGCGCCGAGGACCGCACCATCGTTACGCGGCTCTATTCGCGCACGGGCGAGGATATCACGGGTAGCTTCCCCGACTCTGCTTGCCCGCGCTGCACCTGCCCGGCGCCATCGACGGCGAGCTCCTGGTGCTGCGCGACAAGCGCGTGCAGACCTTCAACGTGCTGCAGCAGCGGCTGAACCGCAAATCCGTGACGCCGAAGCTGATGAAGGATTTTCCGATCCATCTGCGCGCCTACGACCTGCTCGGCGACGGCGAGAACGATTTTCGCGAGCTGCCGTTCGCCGAGCGGCGCGACAAGCTCGAAGCCTTCATCGCAAGACTCAACAACCCGCGCGTCGACCTTTCGCTGCAGATTCCTTTCACCTCCTGGGAAGAGCTCGCCGCCGCGCGCGCCGATCCGGCGAGCGCCAATGCCGGCGATGACGCGGAAGCCGTCGAGGGCGTGATGCTGAAGCGGCGCGACTCGGCCTACGTGCCCGGGCGGCCGAAAGGGCAATGGTGGAAGTGGAAGCGCGACCCGCACGTGATCGATGCGGTGCTGATGTATGCCCAGCGCGGCCACGGCAAGCGCTCCTCCTATTACTCCGACTACACGTTCGGCGTCTGGGCCGCGGGCGAAGGCGGCGACGAGCTCGTGCCGGTCGGCAAGGCCTATTTCGGCTTCACCGACGAGGAACTGATACAAATCGACAAGTTCGTCCGCCGCTACACCACCGAGCGGTTCGGCCCGGTGCGGGTCGTGGTGCATGAGCCCGATCAGGGCCTGGTGCTGGAAGTCGCGTTCGAGGGCCTGCAGCGTTCGACACGGCACAAGTCCGGCGTCGCCATGCGCTTTCCCCGCATCAACCGCCTGCGCTGGGACAAGCCGCCGCGCGAGGCCGACCGGCTGGAAACGCTGGAGAAAATGCTGACGGCAGCTTGACGCCGCGAAACCTCTTTCCCATTTGCTGTGCTACATTGCCGTCAGCGCGGCACCAGGAGAGAGAAATGCCAGACGACGTCAAACCCTTGCCGGCCCAGCGGGACAACCTGTCGCGGTTTCTCGGCGGCACGCCGATGGCGGTGGCGGTGCGGCTGATCCTGTTGTCGATCCTGGTCGGCGTCGTCCTCTCCGCGGTCGGCTTCGATCCGTGGAACATCATCGAGAGCGTCCGCCGCCTGTTCCTCAGCATCTGGAATCTCGGTTTCGACGCGATCAACTGGGTGTGGCGCTACTTCCTGCTCGGCGCGGTGATCGTCGTGCCGATCTGGCTGATCACGCGCATCATGAACTCGCCGAAACGTTGATAGGGCGATGCAGCTTCGATTTATCGGCTGTGGTGACGCGCTCGGATCCGGCGGGCGCTTCAACACCTGCTTTCATGTCACCGGCGAGCGCGCCAACTTCCTGATCGACTGCGGCGCGTCGTCGCTCGTCGCCCTGAAAAGTTACGGCATCGCGCGCGAAGCGATCGACGTGATCCTGATCACCCATTTCCATGGCGATCACTTTGCCGGCCTGCCGTTCCTGCTGCTCGACGCCCAGTTCACGCGCCGCTCGCGCCCGCTGGTGATCGCCGGACCCGAGGGGATCGAACTGCGCCTGAGCCAGGCGATGGAGGCGCTGTTCGAGAATTCATCGAAGACGACGCAGAAGTTCGATCTCTCCATCGTCGCGCTCAAACCCGAGGAGACGAAGGATTTCGGCACGCTGAAGGTCACGCCGTTCCCGGTCGTGCATGGCGAATCCGGCGGGCCGTTCCTTGCCTATCGCATCGAGACGGAAGGGCGCATCCATCACCTACAGCGCCGACACCGAATGGACGGAAGCGCTGATCCCGGCCGCGCGCGACGCCGACCTGTTCATCTGCGAGGCGTACTACTACGACCGCATCGTCAAGAACCATCTGAGCCTGAAGACGCTGGAACAGCATCTGCCGCGCATCGCGCCGAAGCAGCTGGTGCTCACCCACATGAGCGACGACATGCTGGCGCGCCTGGGCTCGCTGCCCTACACGGCGGCAAGCGACGGGATGACCATCGAGCTGTGACGCTGCAGGTGCCACCGGACGAATCGACGGCGGCGCCCGCAGCAAGGCCGACGCATACGCGCGACGTCTTCGCCATCGCCGGCCCCGCGATGCTCGCGAACCTTACCACGCCGCTGCTCGGCGTGGTGGCCACGGCGGCGATCGGCCGGCTCGGCGATGCTGCGCTGCTCGGCGGCGTGGCGATGGCCACGGTGATCTTCGACTGCCTGTTCTGGCTGTTCGGCTTCCTGCGCATGGGAACCGTTGCCTTCACCGCGCAGGCGCAGGGCGCCGGCGACCGGCACGAATTTCCGCTGCTGCTGGTGCGCGCTCTCCTGCTTGCCGGCGTGACCGGTACGCTGCTCATCGTCTTGCAGGTGCCGCTTGCGAACATTCTGTTCGGCGTGATGGGCGGCAGCGAAGGCGTGACGCGCGCCGCGCAAGCCTACTTCGCCGTTCGAATCTGGTCCGCGCCGCTGGTGTTCGCCAACTACGTGATCCTCGGCTGGCTGGTCGGACAGGCGCGCGCCGTACTTGCCCTCGCCATTCAGGTGACCATCGATATCGTGGGCATGGTGCTGACGTTGGCGCTGGTGCTCGCGCTGGACTGGGGCATTGCGGGCGCGGCCGCTGCGTCCATCGTCGCGGAGGCCTGTGGCCTCATCCTCGGTCTCGCGATCGCCCGGCGGCTTCTGGGCGGGCGGTTCGGCGTGCCGGCTGCGGCGCTGTTCGACCGTGCCAAACTCCTGCACATGATGGCCGTCAACCGCGACATCATGATCCGCACGGCAGCGCTGATCGCGGCCCTTCTGTTCTTCGTGTCGCAGGGCGCGCGCGCCGGCGATGTGACGCTCGCCGCCAATGCCGTCCTCAACAACCTGCTGCTGGTCAGCTCCTTCTTCCTCGACGGTCTCGCCAACGCGGCCGAGCAACTCTGCGGCCAGGCCTATGGCGCGCGTAACCGCAAGGCTTTCGCGAGCGCCACGCGCCTGGTGCTGGCGTGGGGATTTGCATTCGCGGTCGGCGTTTCGCTGGTCTACGCCGCTGTTCGGCACGACGCTCATCAACGCCATGACGGCCAGCGACGACGTGCGCCGCGTCGCGCGGGATTTTCTGTTGTTTGCGGTGATTGTGCCGCTCCCCGGCGTATTTGCCTTTGCCTTCGATGGCGTGTTCATCGGCGCCACGTGGTCGCGTGACATGCGCAACCTGATGCTGCTGTCGCTCTTGATCTATGTCGCGACGTGGTTCGTGTTGCAGCCGTTCGGCAATGCCGGCCTGTGGGGCGCCTTGATCGTGTTCTACATTGCGAGGGGCGGTCTGCAGGCGCTGCGCTATCCCGCGCTGCTTCGAGCGTCGTTCAAGGATCCGTAGCCCGGATGAAGTGCAGCGAAATCCGGGGCTGACTCAGCGATGTGAATCCCGGATTTCGCCATAGCCGATGCAAAGCATCGGCGTTGCTAAGAACGGCGGCCTGAAGGCCGCCTATGCATCCGGGCTACGGGAAAATCCTAAACCGGCCAGTCTTCCGCGGTGATCTGGGCTGCGTCGGCGCCGACGATCTCCGACAGCTGCTCGCGGTTGGTACGGCGCATGACGGAGACGAGGTCGGCCTTGATCTCGTCGACGAGGCCGAGCCCCTTGTAGACCAGCGACGAATAGAGCTGGATCAGGCTCGCGCCGGCGCGGATCTTCATCAGCGCCGAGCCGCCGGAATCGATGCCGCCGACGCCGACCAGCGGAAACGCGCCTTCGACCCGCACATAGGTCTCCGCCAGCATCCGGGTCGAAAGCTTGAACAGCGGCTTGCCCGACAACCCGCCCTGCTCCTCGGCGCGGACCTGCTCGCGCAAGGCGGGCGGGCGCGACACCGTGGTGTTGGCGATGATCATGCCGTCGATTTTCCGCCTGCGCGCGATCTGCACCACGTCGTCGAGCTCATCGAGCGACAGGTCGGGGGCGATCTTGAGCAGCATCGGAGTTTCGCCGGCGTTGCGGCGCACCCGCTCGCGCGCGTCGACCACCCGCGCCAGCAGGTCGTCCAGCGCGGCGGCCTGCTGCAGGCTGCGCAGGCCGGGCGTGTTCGGCGACGACACATTGATCGTGAAATAGCTCGCAACCGGCGCGAACATGTCGATCAGCCGCACATAATCGCCTGCGCGGTCGACCGAATCCTTGTTGGCGCCGACATTGACCCCGACGATGCCGCCATGATGCGCCCGCGCCGCCAGCCGCCGAGCACGATGTCGGCGCCGTCATTGTTGAAGCCCATCCGGTTGACGATGCCCTGGTCGCGTTCGAGACGGAACAGCCGCGGGCGCGGGTTGCCGGCCTGCGGCAGCGGCGTGACCGAACCGATTTCCACGAAACCAAAGCCAAGCCGCAGCAAGGCGTCGGCGGCCTCCGCGTTCTTGTCGAAACCGGCCGCCATCCCCACCGGATTGGGGAAATTCAGGCCGAAGGCGCGCACGGCCAGCCGCGGGCTGTCCTGCTTGCGCAATCGCGGCGGCGGCAGGAAGCGCAGGCCACGGATGGCGAGGCCGTGCGCATATTCGGCATCGAGCTTGCGCAGCAGCGGCAGTGTCAGGGCATCGAAGGCGCGGATCACGGTTGCAGGTCCGGTATTGCGTGCGAACCGTCGGAGCGGAGCACCAGGTCGGTCACCGAGATCACCGCATCGAACTCCAGTTCGCCATAAAGATGCGGGAACAGCTCTCCGCCCCGCGCCGGCTCCCATTGCAAGGCGGTCGCCAAGGGCACCGGCATCCACCGCGACCAGAAAAAGCCCCTTTTGGCCTTCGAAATATTTCGCAGCCGTGCCGGGCACCTGGGAGGCGGTCGAAAAGTGGATATAGCCGTCGCGAAGGTCGTCAGCGCTGCCGCGATAGGCGCCCTGCCGCTCCGCCTCGCGCCAGGCCGAGGCCGGGCAGATTTTATAGATCGTGGGCACGGCTACACGCTTTGATTGTTCTAAATCTTCGCCTTCGCGCGCCGACCGTAACGATCGCGCCCTTTGCGTTCAAGTCCAGACAAACTTGTGGGGACCGCGCGCATGATCATGGTTGCGTCCGCCTCCCTATCGAGGTTAAATTCCTACGCGCAAAGAAGCCCCTCGTATCCCATCCACAAAAGCAGCCGAGTATCCGCCGTGCCACCCAAAGCCCGCGTGTTGACCCACGATCAAGTCTGGACCGCACTCGACCGCCTCGCGGCGCGCGCCGGTCTCTCCGCATCCGGCCTCGCCAAGCGCGCCGGCCTCGATCCCACCACATTCAACAAATCGAAGCGGATCACGCCGGACGGCCGCCAGCGCTGGCCTTCGACCGAATCGGTGTCGAAGTCGCTGTATGCGGCCAATGTCGGCATCGAAACCTTCGTCGAGCTGATCGATGGGGCGGGCAAGCCGGCGATGCGGACCGTGCCGCTGATCGGTTTTGCCCAGGCCGGCCACGGCGGCTTCTTCGATGATGCCGGTTTCCCGTCCGGCAAGGGCTGGGATGAGATCGCGGCTGTGGCTGTCAACGACGAGCATGCCTATGCGCTCGAGGTTTCCGGCGACTCGATGAAGCCGGCCTACCGCAACGGCGACATCATCATCGTTTCGCCCGCCGCCCAGGTCCGCCGGGGCGATCGCGTGGTGGTGAAGACCAAGGACGGCGAGGTGATGGCCAAGGAATTGCGGCGCAAGACCGCGAAAACGATCGAGCTCGGCTCCTCAATCCGAGCCACCGCGACCGCAGCTTCCAGGTCAAGGACATCGTGTGGATCGCGCGGATCGTCTGGGCCAGCCAGTAACACTCATCGTCATTCCGGACGGGCCGAGCAGCGGCACGATCCGGAATCCAGAGCTTGGTTTCTTCTGAGTATCTGCAACTTCGAATTCCGGGTTCGCGCTCCGCGCGCCCCGGAATGACGGTCGCTAACCCTCCGCGCCTCGCCAATTCGACCGCCATCTTCGCAAAGCGGGGGTAGTCGTAGCCTGCCACACCATTGAGGTCGGCGAGTTGCTGCTCGTCGAACCAGGCGATCCGCGCGTGCTCGTTGCTGAGATTGCGCGGCTCGCCGCCCGTCCATGATGTGACCGCGTAGAGCGTGGCAATGGAGGCGCCGTAAAGGTCCGGACGCGGATCGGCGACCGAGGCCAGCTCGTGGAAGACGACCGGAACCACGCCGATTTCTTCCCGGACCTCGCGGATCATCGCCTGCTCCGCCGTCTCTCCGGCCTCGATCCTGCCGCCGATCGCATCCCATGATTGGGCCAGGCCTTCTTGTGCGAGGCGCGCAGGCCCAGCAGCACGCGCCCCTGCGCATCCACCAGCAGTGCGCCGACCGTACGAACGACGCCGTCGCTCATTGTCTTCAGGCCTTGCGCGCGAGCGCCCCGTCGATCATCGCCACCGCGTTGCCGACGCCGTAGACGGCCACGAACGAGCCGAAGCGCGGGCCCTTCTCCTGGCCGAGCAGCACCTGGTAGAGCATGTTGAACCAGTCGAGCGACACGCCCGGCCGGCCGTCCTTGCCCTTCTTGACGTGGTCCAGGAACGGATCACGCCGGCCGATCTCGTAGACCACGTTCTGGATGTCTTCGGCGGTCGCATCCTGCGGCAGTTGCGCCAGCGCGTTGCGCAGATCCTGCAAGGCCGTGCGCTCGGCCGCCGTCGGCTCGCGGAACTTCTTCTCCGGCAGCACGAAATCGCGGAAATAATTGATCGCGTAGCCGACCAGCGCGTCGAGCTTCGGATGCGTCTGCGGCGTCACGCCCGGGCGATAGCGGCCGATGAAACCCCAGAGCGTCTCGGCGTTCTCGGCATTCGACGACGACACCAGCGTCAGCAGCATCTGGAATGTCACCGGCATGTCCACCTTGGGCGGATTGCCGGAGTGGATGTGCCAGACCGGATTGGCCAGCCGCTGCTTCGTCTCCTGCTTCGGATAGGCCTCGATGAACTGCTGGTAGTCGTCGACGTTGCGCGGGATCACGTCGAAGTACAGCCGCTTCGCCGACTTCGGCTCGCGATACATGAACAGCGACAGCGATTCCGGCGAGGCGTAGCGCAGCCATTCCTCCATCGTCAGGCCGTTGCCCTTCGACTTGGAGATCTTCTGGCCCTTCTCGTCCAGGAACAGCTCGTAGTTGAAGCCTTCCGGCGGCGTGCCGTCGATCGCCGAGCAGATCTTTGCCGACAGCTTCACCGAGTCGATCAAATCCTTGCCGGACATCTCGTAGTCGACGCCGAGCGCGGCCCAGCGCATCGCCCAGTCCGGCTTCCATTGCAGCTTGCAGTGGCCGCCGGTGACGGGAATCGTGACGCGCTCCTGCGTCTCGCGGATCGTCGTAGGAGATCGTGCCGTTCTTCGCATCGTGCGCGACGATCGGCACGTAAAGCACCTTGCGCGTGCGCGGGCAGATCGGCAGGAACGGCGAATAGGTCGCGGCGCGCTCCTCGCGCAGCGACGGCAGCATGATCGCCATCACCTTGTCGAGGCGCTCGAGCATCTTGAGCAGCGTCGCGTCGAACTTGCCGGCCTTGTAGTAGTCGGTCGCGCTCGCGAACTCGTAGTCGAAGCCGAACTGGTCGAGGAACGCGCGCAGCCGCGCATTGTTGTGGTGCCCGAACGAGGGATACTCGTTCGAGAACGGGTCCGGCACGCTGGTCAGCGGCATGTTGAGATGCGCCGCGAGCATCTCCTTGTTCGGCACGTTGTCCGGCACCTTGCGCAGGCCGTCCATGTCGTCGGAGAAGGCGAGCAGCCGCGTCTTGATCTTGTCGTCGGTCAGCACGCGGAACGCATGCCGCACCATGGTCGTGCGCGCGACCTCGCCGAACGTGCCGATGTGCGGCAGGCCCGACGGACCGTAGCCGGTCTCGAACAACACCTCGTCCTTCGGCTTCCGTTTCAGCCGCGCGACGATCTTCTTCGCTTCCTCGAACGGCCAGGCGTTCGATTGTTCGGCAAAGCTGCGCAGGTCCCCCGGCGGGCTCAAGGTGTCGGTCATGATTTTCTCCGGATGCGCCTGCTCTAGGCATTCAAACCGCATCCGTCAAACGACTTGGCCGCAATTTGAGGCACTTTTGCGCGATTTCGCAGCATGCTGCCTCATCCTGAGGAGCCCTGCGTGTCGCAGGGCTCCTCACCATGAGGGACTAAGGCTGCGCGATTTAGACCGGTTCGCGCCGCGCCAGCAGGCGGCTGACGACAAGAATGACGAAACCCGACGCCACGAAAGCCGCGGCGATGCCGATCGCGTTGAGCATCATCTTGCCGTAGCCGAGCTTGGCCACGTCGATGAAGGGATACGGATAGAAGCCGGTGAAGCGGCCGTGCACCAGCACGAAGCCGAGATAGAAGACCGGATAGATCAGCCACAACAGCGGGTCGTACCAGCGCAAGCCGGCCTTGCGCATCACGAACAGCCAGAAGGCGAGATAGGCGAGCGGCATAAAGTAGTGCAGCAGCACGTCGGCCAGCCATTGCGCGCCCTGCGGCGACCACAGCTCGCGCAGCGTCGTGACGTAGACCAGTGCGACGACGACGATGTAGCTCGCGATCGCCGAGCGCTCGAACGGATGCACCGTCCACTCCTCGATCTTCGGCCGCAGCGCGAACGAGGCCAGCATCAGCACGACGAGGATGTTCGCCTGGATGGTGAAGTAGGAGAAGAAACGCAGCGTGCTCTTGCCCAACGACAGGTCCTTCGTCGCCTCCAGCAGCAGGTAGTATTGCAGCACGAGGGCGAACAAGCCGACGAGCGCGAGAACGACCGCGGCGATCCGCTCCGATCGTGTCGTCATGCCGGTTGCGATCATCGGTGCCCCGCCTCTTTCACCTCTCCCCGCAAGCGGGGCGAGGGAAGCGCGCCCTCCGCGTAGCTGATGCAACATGCCCCAGCGAACTTCGCGTGCATGCATTGTCCCGAGCTAAAACGGACTGACCGAAAAATAGCGCAGCCAGAGGTCGGTGTACTGGCCTTTTTCCCAGACGCGGAACATGGCCCAGTTCAGCGCCTGCCGCAGCACGTCGTTGCCGCGCCTGACCGCAATGCCGATGCCCTCACCGAAATAGCGGCTCTCGGTGAACGGCCCGCCGGAGAAGGCGCAGCAATCGCCCGAATCCGTGCCGTTGATCCAGAACGCCAGCGAGATGGAATTGCCGAAGATGAAATCGACCTCGCCGCGACGCAACGCACCGCGCAGCGCGTCGTCGTTCGGCTGGCTGACGATCTGGGCATCGGTGAACAGCGCCTTCAGATAGGCCTCATGCGAGGAGCCGGCGATCACGCCCACCTTCTTCGCCTCGAGATATTCCGGGCGCACTTCCGGCAACACCGCTTCCTTGCGCGCGACGAAACGCGCGGGCGCGCGATAGTAGGGATCGGTGAAGTCGACCCGCTGGCGGATGGAGGGCGACGGCGCCATCGAGGCGATCGCCGCATCGCCGCGGTTCTGCGCAATCGCATCCAGCAGCGTCTCGAAGCGCCGCATCTGGATCGTGCAGGTCACCTTGATCTCGGCACACAGAAGGCGCGCGAAATCGACGTTGAAGCCGGCCGGATTGCCGTCGGGCCCGGTGAAATTGAACGGCGGATAGTCGGTCTCGGTGAGGAAGCGGATCACCGTGATGCGCGACAGATCGGGCCGGTCGGGACGGCGGCGCGGATCCCAGAATCCCGGCACCGCCTGCGCCGCGGACGGCGGCGTCGCGACCGGCCGCTGCGGCAGGATCTGGGCAGGCGCGGGCGTCGCGGCGAGCGTCAGCGCACGCCAGCAGAAAGGCCGCACACGTGATTGTCCGTCGCATCGATCATGGGCGGCTTATAGCCGCTTCGGGCGGCGAATGCGAATACGGCGTTTTCGGGAATTTCAGCGTCATTGCGAGCGAAGACGAAGCAATCCAGCCGCGCGCGAAGCGCGCCAACTAAAAAGCCACTGCAGTCGCGCCGTAATCTCAGCGTTATTTTTGCGCGCCTACCGGCGCGCGGCTGGATTGCTTCGTCGCTTCGCTCCTCGCAATGACGCGGAGGGCTACTCACGGGCTCACTAAGTTCAGAAATACCGCTTCAAATCCGCCGCCGCCTCTTCCGGCCGGCGCTTGATGTTGAACGGGGCCACGAACCGTCCGTCGCGATCCATCAGGTAGATCAGCGCGGTGTGGTCCATGGTGTAGTCGCCGTCCTTCAGCGGCACCTTCTTGGCGTAGACGCGATAGCCCGAGATGATTTCGGCGAGCCTCGGGGCTGCCGGTGAGGCCTTTCAGGTTGGGATCGAAGCTCGACAGATAGTCCTTCATGATCGGCGGCGTGTCGCGCTCGGGATCGACCGAGACGAAGAATGCGTTGACGCGTTTGGCGTCGTTGCCCATCGCCCTCAGGATCTCCGACATCTCGAACAGCGCGGTCGGGCAGACGTCGGGGCAATGGGTGAAGCCGAAGAACATGATGGTCGGCTTGCCCTGAGGTTCTTGTCGGTCACCGGCTGGCCGGACTGATCGACCAGCTGAAACGGCCCGCCGATGGCAGATGCCGTGACGGAGCGCGGCCCGCCGAGCAGCCACAGCGTCAGGCCGAGCCCGATCGCAAGGCTCACGGCAAAGGCAGCCACGATGATGAGGGGGCGGGAGAGACGTTCGGTCATGGACTATCTCAGAAGCACGCGGCGATGCCCGCGGCGATCATCTCGAAGAAGACGGTGGTTCCGTAGGAGGCCCAGAGCAGCAGGGCGGCGACCAGCAGCACGGCGGCGAGCCCAAGCGCAGCGCCGAGCGCAAGCGGCATGCGCCGCTCGGGCGGCACGACGCCGGACGCCGGTGATGGTCGCAATGTCGGCACGCTGTCTCCATAGGCGAGCGAAGCGACGCCGTTCTTCGAACGGCTATGCACGAGAGTTTGGGCCGCGCCAAGGCGAGCCTTCGCACCCGGCTATTCAGATAGGCCGTGCGCAAAAACGGGGCAAGCGCAAGCGCTTGTCCCGCCATCCCGAAACCGTGATCGGAAGACCCAAGGCCCTGAAGTTGGACCGCAACGCGAGCCTGCAGAAATCAGTTGCGGCCGCGCGAGGACGCCTGGGCGTCCATGTAGCAGGGACGGTACATGCTCGCGAGCTGGCGGCCCGAGAGGAAGATCATCCGCGGCTTCAGCCCGCCGCGCTGGTTGATCCAGCGGCGGATGTTGGCCGGATACATCGAGAACAGCATGCGCGTGGCTTCCGGATTGGTCACCGCCTGGCCGCGTGCGCCGAAATCCCATGCGGCGTGGAAGCCGAGGTTGGCGCGCTGCGTGACGCAAATCCGGTCCGGCGAGACGGCGCCGAGAACGATGGTGCAGGCCGACGCGCACAGGCCGTCGATCATGATGCTTTCGTTGGAACTGCGCAGGCTTTGGTACTTATCGATGTAGGTGCCGATCCGGCCGCCGCGGTCATCGGCGATGCGCACGTATGCGTGGCTTGAAGCCACTCCTGCCAGAAGGAGAACCGCCGCGAGCAACCCCGTTACGATCTTCATGTCCTGCCCTGTTGCCCCGATTTCGTTCGTGATGTCCGTCGGGGCTCCGTCGAACTTCTTTCGACTCCTGAGATTTGTCCAGATCAAGCATATCGCTCGAACACGATTCAAATCCAGTGTTGCGCGGAAGATGCATATTCCGCGCCAGTTTCCCGTTTTGGCACGATCCGGCCAACGCCGAATGTGACCTGGTTCATAGTCCGGCTGGTTAACCCTGCCCTTGACCGTCTTCCTCGCCCGGCGCTTGAATTCAAGCGAGCCGGGGGAAATGCAATGTCATACGATACCGACGTCATCGTCGTGGGCGCGGGCCTTGCCGGCCTCGTCGCCGCGACTGAAATCGCAGATTTTGGAAAACGTGTCATCCTCCTTGATCAGGAAGGCGAGCAAAATTTAGGCGGCCAGGCATTTTGGTCGTTCGGCGGATTGTTCCTGGTGAATTCGCCGGAACAGCGCCGCCTCCGCATCAAGGATTCGTTCGAACTCGCGCTGCAGGATTGGTACGGTGCCGCAGGTTTCGACCGCGACGAAGACCTTTGGCCGAAGCGCTGGGCGGAAGCCTATGTCGACTTTGCCGCCGGCGAAAAACGCAGTTGGCTGCGTGCGATGGGCCACCGGATTTTCCCGGTGGTCGGCTGGGCCGAGCGCGGCGGCTACGACGCGCTGGGCCATGGCAACTCGGTGCCGCGCTTTCATGTCAGCTGGGGAACCGGCCCCGGCGTGGTCGAACCGTTCGAACGGCGCGCGCGGGAAGCGGCGGCGCGCGGACTGCTCACCTTCAAGTTCCGCCACAGGGTCGATGCGCTTAACCTTACCAACGGTACGGTGGACGGCGTCAGCGGTGCGATCCTCGAGCCGTCGTCAGCGCCGCGCGGCGTGAGTTCCTCGCGCAACGTGATCGGAGACTTCGCCTTGCGCGCCCAGGCCGTCGTCGTCGCGTCGGGCGGCATCGGCGGCAACCACGAGTTGGTCCGGCAGAACTGGCCCAAGCGTCTCGGCACAGCGCCGAAGCACATGGTGGCCGGCGTGCCGGCGCATGTGGACGGGCGCATGATCGGCATCACCGAGCAGGCCGGCGCGCGGCTGATCAATCGCGACCGCATGTGGCACTACGTCGAAGGCCTGCACAACTGGAACCCGATCTGGCCCGGCCACGGCATCCGCATCCTGCCCGGCCCCTCGTCCATGTGGTTCGACGCGACCGGCAAGCGCCTGCCCTCGCCGCTCTATCCCGGCTACGACACGCTCGGCCAGCTGACGCACCTCATGGCGACGGGCCATGACTATTCCTGGTTCGTGCTGACCCAGAGCATCATCAAGAAGGAATTCGCGCTGTCGGGTTCCGAGCAGAATCCGGACCTGACCTCGAAAAGCTGGCGCATGACGGCCCAGCGCGCGACCAACAAGGGTGCGCCGGAGCCGGTCGAAGCCTTCAAGGCCAAGGGCGCCGACTTCATCGTCCGCACCAACCTGCCCGATCTGGTCGAGGCGATGAACGTGCTGGCCGGAACCAGGCTGCTCAAGCTCGACGACATCCAGCGCCAGATCGAAGCGCGCGACCGCGAGATCGACAACCCTTACGGCAAGGATGCGCAGGTGATGGGCATCCACAACGCCCGTCGCTACATCGGCGACCGGCTGATCCGCACGGCAAAGCCGCACAAGATTCTCGATCCCGCGCACGGCCCGCTGATCGCGGTGAAGCTGAACATCCTGACGCGCAAGACGCTGGGCGGCTTCGAGACCGATCTCGACGCGCGCGTGTTCGGCGCTGGCGGCCAGATCATGCCGGGCCTTTACGCAGCCGGCGAGGCCGCGGGCTTCGGCGGCGGCGGCATGCACGGCTACCGCTCGCTGGAAGGCACGTTTCTCGGCGGCTGCCTGTTCTCCGGCCGCAACGCCGGCCGCGCGGCGGCGAAGGCCGTGGCGTGATCCGCGCCGCGGTCGGCTTGCTGCTGCTGGGGTCTGCGCCCGCGCTCGCCGAAACAATCAGCATCGGCAACACGGAGCGAACCTACGCCGCGTTGGTTCCCGACAAGAAGCCTGCGCCGCTCGTTCTTGTCCTGCATGGCAACACCCAGCAGGGGATCGACATGCAGACGCGCTCGTCCTGGCCGCAGGTCGCACAGCGTGAGCAGTTCATCGCGATCTTTCCGGACGGACTGAACCGCGCCTGGGCCGACCTGCGCGGCGCCTCCGAACGCGCCGGACGGGTGGCTCCGCCCGGCACCGACGACGTCGCCTTCCTCATGACGCTGGTCGCGAAGTACGTCGCGGAAGGCACGGCCGATCCAAAACGCATCTACGTCACCGGCGTCTCGAACGGCGGCGCCATGACGATGACGCTCGCGTGCAAGCAGCCGCAGACATTCGCCGCGCAGCCGCCGTGATCATCAACTTCACGGCGGCGATGGCGGACGCCTGCAAGCCAGCGCAGCCGATTCCGATCCTCTTGATGAACGGCACCGCCGATCCGCTGGTCGCCTATGACGGCGGCAAGGGTGTCAGCCGCTACGGCTTGCCGAACGTCTGGTCGACCGCACAGACGATCGCTTTCTGGCGCAAGGTCAACGGCTGCGAGGCACGTGATGCTGCCTCGAGCGAATTGCCCGACAATGATCCCGCCGGCACCTCGACCGTCAGCCGCATCGCCTCACACTGCCCGCCGGCCCAGGATGTCGTGCTCTATCGCGTGAACGGCGGCGGCCACCGCATGCCCGGCAAGACTCCCGACGCCAAAGCCAAGCGCATGGTCGATGCGATCCTCGGTCCGCAGAACCGCGACATCGACGGCCCCGAGGTGATCTGGGCGTTCTTCAAAAAATTCGCGCGGTAGCCGCTCTTCTCCCCTCCCCCCGCTCGCGATCGCCTACGCCCGCAGGGCGAAGGTGCTCGCGAGTGGCGGGGAGGGGTCGGGGGTGGGGGGCTGCGGCGGTACAGACCGGATAGATTCCCGACAGTTTAGACCGACATGATCCCCGACAGGTTTCACAATGCATCGGCGGGAGGACCCACCGATGCCATTCAAAGAGACCAGTCGGATGGAAGAGCGTATCCGGATGTTTTGGGAGTACGAGAGCGGGAACTGGAGTGTGTCGGAGCTGTGCCGACGACACGGGGTCTGCCGCGACACGTTTTACGAATGGCGCAAGCGCAAGCAGAGCGGTGATCCGGAGTGGTTCAAGGACCACTCGCATGCACCGCTGCAGTGCTGGCAAACCACGGACGAGGCGATTGCAACCAAGGTCATTGCGGCGCGGCGGCGGTTTCCGCATCTGGGGCCACGCAAGCTTCTCGCGATCCTTGACCGCGAGGCGCCTGAGACTGCCTGGCCTGCGGCCTCGACGATCGGGACGATCCTCAAGCGCGCAGGTCTGGTATCGCCGGCGAAGCGGCGCCGTCGCCCGCTCGACCAGCAGCGGCCCTGCACGCCGGTGACGGCGCCCAACGACGAGTGGAGCACAGACTTCAAGGGCTGGTTTCGCACCCGCGACCAGCAACGGATCGATCCGCTGACGGCGGCGGACAGTGTCAGCCGTTTCCTGATCGAGCTGCGGATTACCGAACCCACAATCGAGGGCGTCCGCCCTTGTTTCGAGCAGGCTTTCCGCGAGTACGGCTTGCCGCTCAGGATCCGCTGTGACAACGGCGCACCGTTTGGCTCGCGCGGCGCCGGGGGTCTCACCAAACTGTCGGTCTGGTGGATGAAGCTTGGCATCGTGCCGCTCTTCATCCGTCCCGCCTCGCCGCAGGAGAACGGCCGACACGAGCGCATGCATCGCACGCTGAAAGCGCAGACCTCGAAGCCGCCGGCCAACAACCGGTCCGAGCAGCAGGTCCGCTTCGATGCGTTTCGTCGGCATTATAACGAGGAACGTCCGCACGAAGCGCTTGGCCAACGGCCACCGGCCGAGGTCTACACGCCATCTCATCGCGCCATGCCGGATCGCGTTGAAGATCCCTGGTACGACGCCGATCACCAGACCCGCCGTGTCCGCGGCAACGGCGAGATCAGGTGGAAGGGTGGGTTCACTTTCATCGGTGAGGCCCTGGTCGATGAGCTCATTGGTATTGCCGAACTCGAGACCGGCGACCATGTGGTGCGCTTCTGCGGCATGGATATCGGTCTCATCTACCGCCGCGGTCTGTTCACCCGGTTCGCTCCACCTCGTGAGGGGCTCCGCGACCCGGGTGAACAGACCGCTTAACTTAAACTGTCGGGTATCATGCCGGTCTAAAATGTCGACAATCATTCCGGTTGTACCGGCATTTCAGCGAATGCCAGCGCTCGCCGCGTTGCTCGGCCTAGCAGCGAAATGTCGACGCTCGCGAGCGCCCGTCGTGCGTCGCCCCCCACCCCGCTTGAACATACTTCGCATGTTCAAGCGACCCTCCCCGCCACCCGGCTTCGCTCCGCTACGCCGCGCGGGGGGAGGGGTGAAGAAGCGCTCGCCGCCCTTCGCGGGATGGAGAGTTGAACAGCGTAGACGACAGGGAGCACTGCGCTCACAACACCACTTCCATTACCTCCCGCGTAATCGATTGCCCTCTCGCCTTCGCCGATCATGCGCCCACTGCATTCGAACCGAAGGAGCCACTCAATGACCGACGCCCAATCCATCGCCCAGCGCTACATCGACCTCTGGAATGAGCGCGATGCGACGCAAGAGGCCGGAAATCCTCGCCGCCAATTGGACGAGCGATGCGCGCTACACCGATCCGCTGGCGAGCGTGCGCGGCGCGGCCGAGATCTCGACGCTGATCGGCGGCGTGCAGCAGCGCTTCCCCGATTTCAGCTTTGCACTGATCGGCAAGGTCGACGGGTTCGGCGACAACGTGCGCTTCTCGTGGGGACTCGGTCCGAAGGGCGCAGCCGACGCGCCGATCAAGGGCACCGACTTCGCCAGCATCAAGGACGGCAAGATCGAGAGCGTGACCGGCTTCCTCGACCAGGTGCCGCAGGCGGCAGCGGCGTGATGCGACGCCCTCTCCCCGCATGCGTGGAGAGGGTCGGGGTGATGCGGCGATCATTCCGGGAGCGAACGCGGCGTCGATAGGCCCGTACGCCCTCACGCCGGATGCGACGCAGTCCGACCTCTGCCACGCCCGCGAATGACAGTCTCACGGAAACAGCCCGCGCGTATTCTTCGCGTCGCGGACGCGCTCGACGCCGCTCGCCATCGCCGCGGTGCGGTTGTAGACCTTGTCGCGCTTGGCGCGGTCGACCATGCGGTCGAACGCGGCGTCGAGGATCTGGTACTCGCGCCGCATCACCTCGTCCTCGCCCCAGAAGAACTGCGCGAGGTCCTGCACCCATTCGAAATAGCTGACCACCACGCCGCCGGCATTGCAGATGATGTCCGGGATCACGAAGATCTCGTCCTGCCGGCGCTCCAGCACCAGGTCGGCCTCCGGCGTGGTCGGCCCGTTGGCGCCTTCGGCGAGCACGCGGCAGCGCAGGTTGGTCGGCGACCTGCGCATCGATCACCCGCTCCACCGCGGCCGGCACCAGCACCTCGCACGGCAGCGTCAGCAACTCCTTCGGATCGAGCGCGAGCTCGTTCGAATAGCCGGCGAGGCTGCCGCGCTTCTCCACATGCGCGATCAGGCTCGGCACATCGAGACCGGCCTGGCGGTGCAGCGCGCCGGTGTGATCGCTCACCGCGATGATCTTCAGCCCGGCGTTGTACAGTTCGAGCGCCGCGATCGAGCCGACATTGCCGAAGCCCTGCACCACGGCGGTGGCGCCGCTCTCCTTGATGTGCCTGTCCTTCATCACCCGCCGCGCCAGATGCGCGACGCCGCGGCCCGTCGCCTCCCGCCGGCCGAGCGTGCCGCCGGCGCGCACCGGCTTGCCGGTGACGATCTCGGTGACCGTGCGTCCCGCGTGCATGGAGTAGGTGTCCATGAACCACGCCATCACCTGCTCGTCGGTGCCCATGTCCGGCGCCATCACGTCGATGTGCGGGCCGACGAACGGGATCATCTCCTGCATGTAGCGGCGCGACAGCACTTCAAGCTCGCGCCTGGAGAGCTTCTTCGTATCGACGGCGATGCCGCCCTTGGCGCCGCCGTAAGGCAGGCCGGTGACCGCGCACTTCCAGCTCATCCAGATCGCCAGCGCCGCGACCTCTTCGAGATCGACATTCGGCGCGAAGCGGGTGCCGCCCTTGGTCGGCCCGAGCGTGAGGTGATGCTGCACGCGATAGCCTTCGAACACCGCGATCGAGCCGTCGTCGCGGCGGATCGGACAGGAGATCGGTGACCGAGCGTTTCGGCAGCAGCAGCCGGTCGCGCTGATCGATCGGGATTTCGAGATAGTCGGCGATGACACCGAATTGCTGCGCCGCCATGTCGAACACCGGACCGCTATAGATCGTCATCGGCTGCTCCTGCTTGATCCTTGTGGACTTTCAGCGATTCAGAAAGAGCTCGCACCGGCTGGCGCCGACCGCACGCGCGGTACCAGCAGAGCGGAACCGCAACGCTGCAATTGCGTTTTTCCGATGGACATGGAGACGCACATGGCAGACCGGGACTTCGAGACCGATCGGGGCAGCGGTGCAATCATCACGGCGTTCGCGGTGCTGGGGATTGCGGCGCTGGCCGCACTCTACATGCTGTTTCCTGTCGACAAGGATGCAGGAGGCAAGGACGTCCCGCAAGCAAAGGTGACCCAGACCGCACCGGAAAAGACGACCACCGGAGTCAGCCGATAATACTCCGCGACCGGCCGGCAGCAATCCATCGCCCGCGGCCTGATCGGTCCAGGCGGATCGCAACCGGGGCTCGATTGATTTAGCGACGGCCGCCCTAAAGTGCACCCGTGATCCAAGAACAAGAACAGGGGCATTTCAATGAACCTCTCGCGAAGCTTTGCCGCCGCGGCACTCGTCGCACTCAGCATCTCCACATCCGCCACTGCGCAGCAGGATTATCCGAACCGACCGATCACCTGGATCGTGCCGTTCGCGCCGGGCGGCGTCACCGACAGCGCCGCGCGCTTCACAGCGAAGAGCCTCGGCGAGCGGCTGGGGCAGCCCGTCATCGTCGAGAACAAGCCGGGCGCCGGCGGCATCGTCGGATCAGAATACGTCGCGAACGCAAAGCCCGACGGCTACACCGTGCTCTATGCATCGTCTGGACCGATGTCGACGATCCCGGCGACGCGCAAGACCATGTCGTATGATCCGGTCAAATCCTTCACGCCGCTCTACGGCATGGCCGCGTCGCCGCTGGTGATGGTGATCGCAGCGGACAAGCCGTACAAGACATTCGCCGAGTTCGTCGAGCACGCGAAGAAGAATCCCGGCAAGCTCAACTTCTCCTCGATCGGCACCGCGGCAGCGCAGCATCTCACCGGCGAATTGTTCGCGATGGGCACGAAGACCGACGTCGTGCACATCCCCTACAAGGCGACGCCTGCGGCGCTCGCCGACATTCTGTCCGGCACCATCGACTTCATGTGGGATTTCTCGATCGTCATGAAGCCGCTGATCGACGCCGGCAAGCTGCGCGCACTGGCGGTGAGCGGCACCAAGCGCCTGCCGAGCCTGCCCGACGTGCCGACCACGGTCGAACTCGGCTATCCGGAGATCGTGTTCAATCCCTGGTCCACCGTGGTGATGCCGAAAGGCGTGCCGCAACCCGTCGCCGACAAATTCATCGCCGCCTTCGCCGAGGTGATGAAGGAGCCCGCCACGATCAAGTACTACGAGGACACCGGCTCGACCATCCTGCCGCCGATGCCGGGCGAAAAGCTGACGGAGTTCTTGATCAGCGAGAGCAAGAAGATGAAGGCGATCGTCGAGAAGGCGAATATTCCGGTGGAGTGAGGAAGAGCTTTCCTCAGCAAGCCGAGGATGCAACAGCTGAGCTCTCCCGTTTTAATCATGGCCGGGCTTGTCCCGGCCATCCACGTCTTCTCCGCTGAGAATGCCGCAAAGGCGTAAATGTCTGGAACAACCCAAGCGCGGAGCGCGATGGAGCGCCGCGGGTCGCGCGCATCGGTTGGATTTCATCAGCCATGTCCAAGAAAGCGCAAGAGCTGGATCTCGCGACGCGCGAGATCCAGCCAAACGTTCGACATGCGACCGGCGTTATCGCCTTAGACAACACCGACGCGGTTCACCTTTCCCGCGACAGTTCACCTATCGGGCTTCGCCGGTCGTTCTTCGATGACCTTGAGTCGGGCCGGCAGCTCACCGTAGCGCAGCACGGCCGCAAGATCGTTCGCAGATTGCACGGTGAAATCTCCTGATATCTGCCCCGATCCGCCGAGGATCGGCTCGCGGATCACCAGAGCCGACAGCACTTCGCCATCGACAACGATGGCCATTGCGCGCCCCACGTATTCACCGGTCACCTGCGCGAATTTGCGCGCGCCAGCGATGCCGAAGCGGAACGTCACGATCGGTTCATTGGTTCGCTGGTCAAAGCCGGGCTGCGCATCGGTCAGGTCGCCGCCCGACACGATGACACGCCTTTCAACGACATACGGCAGCCTGCCGCTTTCCGGTCGACCATACAGAATGTCGGCATTCGGCGGCGGAGTCGATGCCAATGCCTTCTGCGGGGTCATGGTGTCATCGATCAAACGAAATCCAAGCTCGCCTGGCTTCGTCGCAAATGCGATCAACCGCTTCGGGTCATCAGTTCGCGCCATCTGAACCAGGAGTCGGCCGCCGGGTTGCCGCGGTTGAACAGTGACGACAACCCTCATGCCGAGATCGGAGAGCCGGGCCATGATCAATTCCCGCGATTGCTCGGCTGCCCGGACCGTCCGTTCCGCGAGCTCTGCATCGGTGAAGCTGATGCGAACCGCACCATCGTCTGCCAGCTTGATGTCGACAATGTCCGTCGACCCGAACTGGCTCCGAAGCTCGCTCATCACGGTCTGACGAACTTCCGGCTGAGCCACGATCTCGACACCCGCGTCGGTCAGGCGCGTGTTGAAGGTCAAGCGCGCACTACGGAGCAGGCTGACGACGTCCCGGCGCAGCAGCTCATACGCTCGACCCCGCACGGCGTCGACTTCGAGCACAATCTCGGGCCCGCCCCTGACGCTCAGGATTGTCAGTTGGCGTTGCGCCCAGAGGACCGGGTTTCCGAGACCTCCAGCGAAAACAAGGACAGCAAAAACGGCCGCACAAGACAACAGCAGTGCAGCGACAATCAGCACCAGTTTCCGGGACATAGCGCGCTCGCGTTCAAAGAAGATCGCCGTCATGGGCGGCGAGGTGAATGTCCGTCATGCCATGCTGGCCGTCGATGTGGAAGGCCGCGTTAGGATTGCGTATCGGTCTTCTCTATGCGTCTTTGATGCCTCTCTTCGCCGGAAAATGCCTGTGCAAGCCACTCGGCAAGTGCTTCTTTTGCTTCATCTGGCGCAAGAAATCGGGCACCGAGCGAGAGCGCATTTGCGTTGTTGTGTTCGCGAGTCGAAGCGAGCATGCTCAGCTGCTTGCCGCTCATATCGGTCTGCTCGCGACTTGGTTTCCCATAGTAGAGTGCGCAGCGCACGCCCTTAAAGCGATTTGCGACGATAGCTTCTCCCTGGCCGGAGGCGCCTATCACGATGGCACGGCTATCAAGTCCTTGTGTCGTATCCGTGGAAAGTTTCTTGGCTGCACATGCGATTATTTCCGGATAATCATCCCCTGGGTCGTTCACGAGCGCTCCACAATCCTCCACTTCGTGACCGAGCTCATCACGCACAAATGCAAGGAGAGTATTTTTGAGTTCAAATCCAGCGTGATCAGCAGCGAAATAAATTTTCATGTTCAAAGTCTTTTAGCTACCTCGAGGACGTGCTCAATGAGCGTGTGCATGTCGCCATTTCGTTGTCGTACCACGCTAAGACCTTTACGAGGGTAGCTGAGCAAAGTTGAATGCTTCATGAGAAGTGAAAGGCGAGTGTCTTATGCGTTTTTCCCTTACCCCATCATAGTAACCCAGCGCTGGGTTTCAGCAAGCAACGCACAGCACCACGATTGGGGATAGGACTTTTGTCAAGATTCTGATTTCTGGCACCAATTTGGCTCCGAAATCGTGTTGCTAGGGGCCGAAAATCACAATGACTTCAATGAACGGGCTCATCAACAACAAGCTAGAAATGCAGCCGTTTCCAAACACGTGCCCTATGCACAAACCCAATGAAATAAGGGGTCTTGGAGCGGGCGAAGGGAATCGAACCCTCGTATGCAGCTTGGGAAGCTGCCGTTCTACCATTGAACTACGCCCGCCAACCGGCGCAACCTATCAAGCTCCACACCGATCGGGCAAGTGCCATGCTTCACGCGCTGCCTCAGGCATCGCCGATGGTGTAAAATTGCCCTCTCGTCGGAGGAAACAACAATGAACGTACTCGACGACTATCTGGTCGATCCAAGACTGTCGCTGCTCGACAAGACGCGCATTCAGGCCCAGGTGCTGGTGCCCGTGCTGCGCGCGCTGCGGGCCGAGCTCGGCAAGGAGAAGGCCGACGCCATCGTCAGGCAGGCGCTTGCGCGACTGGTCGAAGCAACTGTTCGCCGCGGTCGGCGACAGCGTCGACGGCAGTCCACGGCGCAAGTGGGCGGCCATGCACACGGCCATGGGAGAGATGACCGAGAAGGACGTGTCGGTCGACCTGCTGCGCAAGGACAAGGAAGCGCTCGAGTTCGACATCACGAGTTGCGCCTTCGCTGCGTTCTTCCGTGCGCTCGGCGAGCCGGAGCTCGGCGCGCTGCTGGTCTGCGAGACCGATTTCGACATTGCCGCCGCGAGCGGCGGCGACGTCACGCTCACGCGCGACGCAGACGATCATGAAAGGCGCGCCAAGCTGTACATTTCGATACAAATTTGCGCCGCGTTAAGGCGCAATTTGGCTCACGAAGTTTCGGGAACATTAGCGGTCTGCGGGGTGTTTATAGCGGTATGAGAGCCGCCGTCATTCTCGTGACCACCCTGCTCGCCGTCTCGTCCGCGGCCGCCGCCGAGGATGCGTGGGACCGGCTGCGCAATGCCAGCGCCAATGAGCTGTGCTGGGACACGGCGCGGGGCTTTGCGCGCGAGAAATATCCGAGCGTCCAGCTCAGCGATGCCTCGGTGACGCAGGTGAGCCTGGCGCGCGCGACGCCGTCGAATCCGGTCAAGGAGGGCCGCAAGGCCTTTCCGGGCATCCGGACCTGCTGAAACGCACGTTCTCCTCTTCACATCGCCGTGATGGTTGCGCGGCCGCCAGCGCCTTGTCTGTCGTGCATGATCCATTCCGAAAACCGGTTCCCACTTTCGGGATCATGCATTAGGCTGATCCCCGAGCCGGGCTCGTGAACGAAGCGCCGGGCATCTTGCGGGGGAACCATGTCCGGCTTCGCGAAAATCTCCGACCTTTTGCAGCGCGCGACCGACGCCGGCGACGTGCCGGGCGTGGCCGTGGCGGTGGCGACGCCGGACGGCGTGGCGTTCGAGGGCGCGGCCGGCAAGCGCGACCTCGACAGCGGCGCGGCGATGGCGCCGGACACGGTGGTGCGTATCGCCTCGATGACCAAGGCGATCACCGGCGCCTGCGCGATGCAGCTGGTCGAGCAAGGCAAGCTCGAACTCGATGCGCCGATCGCAAAGCTGTTGCCAAAACTCGGCGAGGCGATGGTGTTCGAAGGCTACGACGCGGACGGCAAGCCGAAGCTGCGCGCGCCGAAGCGGCCGATCACGCTGCGGCATCTGCTGACGCACACGTCCGGCCATACCTACGACATCTGGAACGCGACGATCGCCGAGTACAAGACCAAAGCCGGCACGTACCGGCGCTCAGCTCCGGCCTGCTCGCGTCGCTGGACATTCCGCTGCTGTTCGATCCCGGCGAGCAGTGGGAGTACAGCATCAGCATCGACTGGGCGGGGCTGGCTGTCGAGCAGGTCTCCGGGCTGAAGCTCGCCGACTACATGCAGCGAAACCTGTTCGATCCGCTCGGCATGACCGACACGGGCTTTCCGCATCAACGACAGCCAGCGCGCGCGGCTGGCGCAGCTCTATGGGCGCAAGCAAGGACGGCAACCTCGCGCCGTTCACGCGCGAGCCGCCGCAGGCTCCGGAGTTCGACGGCGGTGGCGGCGGGCTTTTTTCCACCGTGCGGGACTACGCGAAGTTCGCGCGGATGATCCTGAACAAGGGGACGCTCGACGGCGTGCGCGTGCTGAAGCCCGAGACCGTCGCGCTGATGTCGCAGAACGCCATGGGCGATGTGAACGTGCGGCGGCTGCCGGCGGTCGCGCCGTCGCTGACCAACCCGGTCGACTTCATCGACGGCATGAAGTGGGGCCTGACCTTCCTGATCAACCCGAAGCCGCTGGCGACGGGGCGTTCGGCCGGATCGATGGCGTGGGCGGGACTGATGAACTCGTATTACTGGATCGATCCGGTGAAGAAGATCGCCGGCGTCTACGCGACGCAGATCCTGCCGTTCTGCGACGTGAAGTCGCTGAAGCTGTTTCAGGATTTCGAGACGGCGGTGTACGAGGCGATTTGACTGCGATACCCGTAGCCCGGATGAGCGTAGCGACATCCGGAACGGCCGTCCCGCATATCGCTACGCTCATGCGGGCTACGGGCTTCGCTTCGCGCGCAAGCAAAGTACGCCGCTTTTACCCTCATCCTGAGGAGCTCGGCGAAGCTCGAAGAGCGAAGCAGAGCGTCTCGAAGGATGCAGGCCCCGCAGCCGTCGCGGTGAGCGCCCGGGCCTGAGCTCGAGACGCCCTGCTTCGCTCTTCGAGCTACGCAGAACTCCTCACCATGAGGGTTGAAGGCGGTGTGACGCGCTACGTCCTGAAATGCTTCGACAGCTTCAGGCCCTGCGCCTGGTAGTTGGAGCCGATGCGCTGGCCGTAGAGTGCGTCGGGCTTTGAGATCATCCGCTCGTAGACCAGGCGGCCGACGATCTGGCCGTGCTCGAGGATGAACGGCACCTCGCGCGAGCGCACTTCCAGCACCGCGCGCGAGCCCTGCCCGCCGGCGCCGGCATAGCCGAAGCCCGGATCGAAGAAGCCCGCATAGTGCACGCGGAATTCGCCGACCAGCGGATCGAACGGCACCATCTCGGCGGCGAAATCCGGCGGCACCTGCACCGCTTCCTTCGACGCGAGGATGTAGAACTCGCCCGGATCGAGGATCAGGCTCTTGTCCTCGCGCGCCTTGATCGGCTCCCAGAACTCGTCGACCGCGTAGCCCGCGCGGCGGTCGACATCGACGACGGCGGCGTGGCGCTTGGCGCGGTAGCCGACGAAACCGTTCGAGCCTTTGCCGGACAGATCGACGCTGAGCGCAAGGCCGTTCGACAGGTCCGCCTCATCGCTATCGACCAGCCGCTCCTGCGCATGCAGCCGCGCGAGCGCCGCGCCGTCGAGCGCGGCCTCGCCCTGGCGGAAGCGGATCTGCGACAGCCGCGAGCCTTCGCGCAGCAGCACCGGAAACGTCTTCGGTGCAGATCTCGGCATAGAGCGGACCGTGATAGCCCGGATCGATCATGTCGAAGCGGCGCGTGCCGTCGGTGATCACGCGGGTGAACACGTCGAGGCGGCCGGTGGAGCTCTTCGGATTGGCGGCGGCGGCGACGCTCGCCGGCAGCGCCAGGCTTTCGATCAGCGGCACGATGTAGACGCAGTTCGTCTCCAGCACCGCGCCGTCGGCAAGGCTGATCTCGTGCAGCTTCAGGTCCTCGATGCGGTCGGCGACGGTGGCGCCGGGACCGGGCAGGAAGCTCGCGCGCACGCGAAAGGCGACGTCGCCGAGCCGCAGATCGAGGCTCGCCGGCTGGATCTGGCTCTCGATGAAGGGATAGGCGGGCAGGATATGGCCGGCATCCGCCATCGCCGCGATCATGCGGTCGGGCAGAATTCCTCTGGCGTCTGGCGGCACCAAGAACGGCACGTCGTCATCCTGCAAGGCTACAAAGTCCGCATATTATAGGCACTTTCCGGCTTATCCGATGGCCGCCTTGACGGAAAGGGCGTCACCAATTAAGACCATGACTTATCCCGTGGTGATTTGAGCCGGCCGGCTTGCAGCCACGTTAAATAAGTCGCTAAACAGGCCGGGGACACGAGTGATCCCGGCCTGTCGGAGTAATTCCGAGGCCGGTTTTTTATTGGCCAAACGGCCAACGAAGGAGGTCACTTTGTCCGAGTCCCGCACCGCCGCTCCGGCAGGCACGCGTCACTATCGTCCCGAAACCCGGCTCGTGCACGGCGGCACGCTGCGCTCGCAATTCGGCGAGACGTCCGAGGCGCTGTTCCTGACGCAGGGCTATGTCTACGACACCGCCGAGCAGTGCGCGGCGCGCTTCGCCAACACCGATCCGGGCTACATCTACTCGCGCTTCGCCAACCCGACGGTGGCGATGTTCGAGCAGCGCATGATCGAGCTCGAAGGCGCCGAAGCCGCGCGCGCGACCGCGACCGGCATGGCGGCGGTCACCACGGCGATCCTCGCCCCCTTGCGCGCCGGCGACCACGTGGTGGCGGCGAAGGCGATGTTCGGCTCCTGCCGCTTCGTGGTCGAGGATCTGTTGCCGCGCTACGGCATCACCTCGACGCTGGTCGACGGCCTCGACCTCGACCAGTGGCAGAAGGCGATGCGGCCGAACACCAAGACGCTGTTCCTGGAAAGCCCGACCAATCCGACGCTCGAGGTGCTCGACATCACCGAGATCGCGAAGATCGCGCACAAGGGCGGCGCGCGGCTGATCGTCGACAACGTGTTCGCGACGCCGATCTGGCAGAGCCCGCTGAGCTCGGCGCCGACGTGGTGGTTTATTCGGCGACCAAGCACATCGACGGCCAGGGCCGCTGCCTCGGCGGCGTGATCCTGTCGAGCAACGATTTCATCCAGGAGCACATCCACAACTTCCTGCGCCAGACCGGCCCTTCGATGTCGCCGTTCAACGCGTGGGTGCTGCTGAAGGGCCTCGAGACGCTCGGCGTGCGCGTGCGCCAGCAGACCGAGAACGCGGCGAAGGTCGCCGAGGCGCTGGCGAAGCATCCGAAGATCTCGAAGCTGATCTATCCGGGCCGCAGCGACCATCCGCAGGCCGCGACCATCAAGAAGCAGATGCGCGCGGGCTCGTCGCTGGTGGCGTTCGAGGTGAAGGGCGAGCGCGCGGCCGCGTTCCGCGTGCTGAACGGGCTGAAGGTGACGCGCATCTCCAACAACCTCGGCGACGCGAAGAGCCTCGTCACCCACCCGACCACGACGACGCACCAGCGCCTGACCGCGGAGGCGCGCGCCGAGCTCGGCATCACCGAGGGCATGATCCGCTTCTCCGCAGGGCTGGAGCACGCGGACGATCTGATCGAGGATCTTTACGCGGCGCTGGAGAAGGCGTGAGCCTCGTCATTGCAGCATGACCACGCGGCACAACCTGAGACTCGCTCATCCTGAGGAGCCCTGCGTAGCTCGGAGAGCGTAGCCGGGCGTCTCGAAGGATGCGGCCCGGTGCATGCGCCGGGAAATGCCCGGGCCTCGTGGTTCGAGACGCGTCGCCGCGCGATCGCTCCTCACCATGAGGGTCTGAGCGGACGCTGGAACGACTGCGAGCAACTACAACGGCCGATACATCATCACGTCGGCCGGCACCGCTGTGCCGGCCTGAACGCGCTGGACGCTGTCGATGATGGTGTCGCCGAGCAGCTGCGCGAAGCAGGCGTAGCCCCAGTCGCTCATGTGCAGGCCGTCGCCGATGACGAACTGGTCGAACGACTTCTGATCATCGTGCCACTTGCGCATCACGGCAAAGCGCGGGAAGCGCGCAACCTGTCGCGTCTGCGCGATGTTGCCGAGCAGATTGACCATCTTGCTGGTCTTTTCCTGCGTATCCTTGCCTGCGGTCGCCGGCGCGTATTGCGGATCGATCAAGACGATATCCGCACCCGTCGCCTTCAGCCGGTCGATGCCGTCATTGATCAGCGCCTCGGCCTGCGCAACGGCCGCATCGTCACCCTTGATGACGGTGTTGGTGCCGACCTGCCAGATGACGAGATCGGGCTTCGCGTCCAGCACCGCGACCTGCATCCGCTGCATCATCTGCACCGCGTCCTCGCCGCCGACGCCGCGGTTGAGCACGGTGATGTCGGCCGAAGGATACTTCCGCCGCAGCTGGTCGGCGAGCCGGTAGGGATAGGAGAAGATCGGCGACGTCGCGCCGTAGCCCGACAGTCGACGACGATCCGAACGCGACGATCGTCACCGCCTCGTTGTTCGCGAGCTTCCTTGCGACATGCGGCAGCGAGCCGTCGAGGTAGACGCCCTTGTTCGAGCACGGCACCCGCTTGAAGATGTCGGCGGCGCGCCTGACGAGGTCGTCGAGCTTTTCGGCCGCATCGCCCGCGCGCTCGCCGAGCGATTTTGGCGCCTGCGGATTTACCGCCGCGATGTTCGGCTGCGCCTGCTGTGCCGTTGCGGCATGCGGCAGCGGCGATCGCCGCAAGCGACAGCGCCAGCACAAGGGCTGCGCCCCGGTTTGAAATGAATTGCGACATCAATGCTGGACCTTGGGCTCCGTCACATCGAGCTTGGCCGCAGCCACCACAAGGTTCGCCAGTGCGCGTCCGAGACAATCGTGCACGCTCTTGGCGAGCGCGAAAGCTGCGCGACGAATTCGACAGGTCGAATACGCCGGTCTCGTTCCAGTTCTGCATGATCGAATAGCGGTCGAACAAGGGAACATCCTGCTGCTGCGCCACGGCGCGAATATTGTCCAGATACGGCGTCGTGGGCAGCATGGTTTCGATACGCGGGCTGTATTGCAGGTTCATCAGCACGGCGTCCGCGCCCGCATGCTTCACGGCGGTTATACCTTCGTCGACTGCATTGCGGAAATCGTCCGGATGGATCGCGCGAATGGCGTCGACCGTTCCCGTCTGCCAGATCACCAGATCCGGCTTCCGTTCGCTCACAATCGCCGGCAGCGCCTCCGCCACCTCTTCCGCGCTCCGCTTCGGCTGCAGGTTGGTCGTCACCGTCACCGCGACATTGGGCAGCCGCTCGCGCAGGTACGCTTCGAGGCGCGCCGGATATGCCACCGTCGCGCCGTCGGCGCTCGCAATGGCTCGAAGAGCCGGAGCCGACCACCAGCACATCGAGCTTCTTGTTGTCCTTGACTGCGGCCGCAACTTTATCGAGCGTGGCTGTCGCCGGACGCGAGCAGGTCGGCCGGCACCTCGCAGGTCTTCTGCTCGGCCTGCGCAGGCGCGCTGCCGGCGTCCTGCGCGCAGGCGGGCGCCACGGCCAAAAGGCCGGCGACGACGACCGCACTGAGGATGCCCTTCATGACACTCCTCCGGAAGCCCCGCTCGCAGCGCGCGAGCCGCTCTTCTCGGCCACTCCCTTATACCATGCCAGCAGCCATGCGGCGGCGCACATCAGGACGATTCCGGCAACACTGATAACGAAATGTATCCAGGCGCTGCCGCCCAATTCCATTGATGGCGAACGAACCGGCAAATGCCAGGAAGATGCTGAAGCAGAAGATTTCCAGCGAATGCTGGCCGCACAGGATCATCGGCCACAGCCAAGCCGATTTCAGCCCCGGCCAGCCCTTGGGGATGAAATAAACAGTCAGGGCCGCCAGCGCAAGAAAGTGAGCAAATCTTAACACGTCCAGATCGGTCTTGCTGATCGGGTACATCCAGCGTTGCACCGCGGCCGGCACCAGGAAATCGTACTTCGGGAAGTGCCAGGTCAGCGTGACGCCGAAGGCAAACAGCAGATAGGCGATCGCGAGACCAACCGTGATCCTCGAATGGAGGATGCGCGACATGCGCTCCGCGCCGCCGAGCGCGCACCACGCGCCGAACACGAACAGGAGCTGCCACGCGTAGGGGTTAAAGAACCATGAGCCGCTCGGATAGGACGGCAGCGCCAGCTCGAATTCCCATGTCACCGCATAGAGCGCCACCGACAGCGCCAGCGCCAGATCGGCCTTCCTGCGCAACAGCCACAGCACCGGCGGAAAGGACACCATCAGCACGATGTAGAGCGGCAGTACGTCCATATTGGTCGGGCGGAAGCGCAACAGCAGCGCCTGTATGATCGTCACGTCGGGCGATTTCAGGAAATCGAGGATGTTCATTTCCTCGGCGTAGAGCGGATTCTGAAAGCGCGTCGCGATCCAGGAGATCTCCGCCAGGTAGATCGTGAACAGGAAGATGTGCGCCACGTAGATCTGCCAGGCGCGCTTGACGATGCGGGCGCTGGCGACGACGAAGCCGCGGTCCTGCATGGCGCGGCCGTACACGAAGGCCGCAGTGTAGCCGGAAATGAAGATGAAGATCTCGGTCGCGTCGCTGAAGCCGTAGTTGCGCAGCGTGAACAACGTCAGAACGTTCGCCGGCAGGTGGTCGATGAAGATCAGCCACAGCGCCAGCCCGCGAAACAGATCGAGCCGCAGCTCGCGCTCGCCGACCGGCGGCGCAACCGTCAGGGCCTCTTGCAGCGGAATGGTGTCGTCGGCGGCGGTAACCGTCATGGCAGGAACCCAAACCGATTTCTCAAAATTCTATCGCGATCCATTGCGGCATGACAGATTCGCGCCGCTTCGGATCACCGAAAGTTCAGCGGCACGGCGGCCAGCCACAGCGCTTCGTTCACATGATATTGTCGGCTATAATGCGGCGTAACTGCAGGATAGCGAACGAATGTACAAGGCCGTCACACGCGCGATCGAGGTCAATGTCGAGCCGAGCTTCATGCCCGACCGGTCGTCGTCCGAGAAGCACTACTACTTCTGGGCCTACCGCATCCTCATCGTCAATCGTGGAACCGAGACGGTCCAGCTGAAGACGCGCCACTGGATCATCACCGACGGCTCGGGACGGGAGCAGGTGGTGAAGGGCGAAGGCGTGGTCGGCGAGCAGCCGACGCTCGGCCCCGGCGAGACGTTCGAATATACCAGCGGCGTTCCGCTGCAGACGCCGTCCGGCTTCATGACCGGCCGCTACCAGATGGTCACCGATCGCGGCGAGCGCTTCGAGATCGAGATCCCGACGTTCTCGCTCGACAGCCCGGGCGGCGGACGGACGTTGAATTGACGGCGAAGCCGTCATTGCGAGCCATAGCCGTTCGAAGAACGGCGTCGCTACGCTCGCCTATGGCGAAGCAATCCAGCCGCGCGCCGGCAGGCGCGCAAAAAAACGCTGAGATTGCGGCAGCTGCTACGCTTTTAGTTGGCGCGCTTCGCGCGCGCTGGATTGCTTCGTCGCTGCGCTCCTCGCAATGACAGTCTAAACCGCCCCCGCCTCTTCCGGCGTGAATTCGTAGACCGACGAGCAGAACTCGCAGGTGACCACCACCTTGCCGTTCTCGATCATGTCGGCGCGGTCCTGTTGCGTGAAGCGCGCCAGCATCGCTGAGACCGCGTGCCGCGAGCACGAGCATTTTGCCCGCACCGGCTGCGTTGCAAACACCCGCACGCCGCGTTCGTGGAACAGGCGAAACAGCAGCCGCTCGCCCGACAGGTCGGGATCGATCAGCTCCACGTCCTCCACCGTCTGCATCAGCGACTGGCCTTCGACCCACGCGTCGTCCTCGCTGACGCTATGCAGCGACGTGCCTTCCGGCGCATCGCCCGGATGAAGGTCGGCCTGGCGCGCACGCTCCGGCGACTTCGGCAGGAACTGCAGCAGCAGGCCGCCGGCGCGCCAGCGATGCCGCGGGCTGCCGGACCCGCGCAGCTCCTCGCCGACCGCGAGCCGCACGCGCGTCGGGATCTGCTCGGAGCGCAGGAAATACTCGTGCGCGGCGTCCTCCAGGTCGCCGCCATGGAGCGCGACCAGCCCCTGATAGCGGCTCATGTCCGCGCCCTGATCGATGGTCATGGCGAGATGGCCGCGGCCGAGCAATTCGGCCGACGATTGGCCCACCTTGAGCCGGCTTGCATCGAACCGCGCATAGGCGCGCAAGGCATCCGGCGCGGTGAAATTGACGACGATCATCGAGACCGGACCGTCGGTCTGGGTCTGCAGGATGAAGCGGCCCTCGAACTTCAGCGACGAGCCGAGCAGCGTCGCCAGCATGATCGCCTCGCCGAGCAGTTTCGAGACCTGCGGCGGGTAGGCGTGCTTGGCAAGGATCTCGTCCAGCGCCGGGCCGAGCTTGATCAGCCGGCCGCGCAGATCGAGCGAGGCCACCTCGAACGGAAGTAGCGCGTCGTGCACCGGAACGGCGGACGGCGCTCGGACAGATCGTTCATCCGCCATTACGGCATCGCTGCGTTAAGGCACCAGGCCAGAATACCCTTCTGCGCATGCAGGCGGTTTTCGGCTTCGTCGAACACCACCGACTGCGGCCCGTCGATCACCTCGTCGGTCACCTCGTCGCCGCGATGCGCCGGAAGGCAATGCATGAACAGCGCATCCGGTTTCGCAAGCGACATGAGCTGGCCGTTGACCTGATAGCGCTTGAGCAGATTGTGGCGGTTCTCGCCATCCTTGTCGCCCATCGACACCCAGGTGTCGGTGACCACGCAATCGGCGTCGCGCACCATCTTTTCCGGATCGGTGTGCAGCTCGACCGGCGCGTTGTTGAGCTTGATCCAGTCCTTCAGCGGCTTCTTCGGCGAAAGTTCCGGCGGGGTCGCGACGTTGAGCTGGAACTCGAAGCGCTGCGCCGCATGCACCCAGGAGGCGAGCACGTTGTTGTCGTCGCCGCTCCAGGCCACCGTGCGGCCCTTGATCGACCCGCGGTGCTCCTCGAACGTCATCACGTCCGCCATCACCTGGCAGGGATGCGACTGGCGCGTCAGGCCGTTGATCACCGGAACCGTCGCATGCTGGGCGAGTTCCAGCAGCGCGTCATGGCTGAGGATGCGGATCATGATGGCATCGACGTAGCGCGACAGCACGCGTGCGGTGTCGGCGATGGTCTCGCCGCGCCCGAGCTGCATCTCGGCGCCGGTCAGCATGATCGCCTCGCCGCCGAGCTGGCGCATGCCGACGTCGAACGAGACGCGCGTGCGCGTCGACGGCTTCTCGAAGATCATGGCGAGCGTCTTGCCTTCGAGCGGCCGATAGCCGGTGGCGCCGTTCGCCGACTTGCGCTTCTGCTTCAAGGTCGTTCCGACGTCGAGCATCGTGCGCAGGTCGCTTGTCGGCAGCGCGCTGATGTCCAGGAAATGGCGAAGCGGTCTACTCACTCAGGCCGCTCCCCGCTTCGCTGCACTGCTCAGCTTCGCGCAGGCGCGCTCGATCCGCTGCACAGCCTCGTCGATCTCCGCCTCGTTGACGATCAGCGGCGGCAGCATGCGCACGACGTTCTCGCCGGCGGCAACCGTCAGGAGCTTCTCGTCGCGCAGCGCATTCGACAGGTCGCCGGCCGGGATCACCGCCTTGATGCCCACCAGCAGCCCCTCGCCGCGCACTTCGCTGGCGATGTCCGGATAGCGGTCGCAGATGCCGGCCAGCTTCTGCTTCAACAACAGCGAGATGCGCTGCACGTGCTCCATGAATCCCGGCGCCAGCATCACATCGAGCACGGCATTGCCCGCGGCCATGGCGAGCGGGTTGCCGCCGAAGGTCGAGCCGTGCGTGCCGGCGGTCATGCCCTTGGCTGCCTCGGTGGTGGCAAGGCAGGCGCCGATCGGGAAGCCGCCGCCGAGCGCCTTCGCCAGCGGCATGATGTCGGGCGTCACGCCGGTGCGCTTGTAGGCAAAGATCTCGCCGGTGCGGCCCATGCCGCACTGCACCTCGTCGAAGATCAACAGCAGGCCGTGCTGGTCGCACAATTCGCGCAAGGCTTTGAGGAACTGCGGCGCCGACTGCGCGCACGCCGCCCTCGCCCTGCACGGGCTCGATCATGATCGCCGCGGTCTGCGGGCCGATCGCCTTCTTCACCGCATCGAGGTCGCCGAGCGCGACCTGGTCGAAGCCCTCGACCGGCGGGCCGAACCCTTCGAGATATTTCTGCTGGCCGCCGGCGGCGATGGTCGCAAGCGTACGGCCGTGGAACGCGCCTTCGAAGGTGATGATGCGATAGCGCTCGGCCTTGCCGCTGGCGTGCTGGTATTTGCGCGCCATCTTGATCGCGCACTCGACAGCTTCCGCGCCGGAGTTTGCGAAGAACGCGACGTCGGCGAAGCTCGCCTTGCACAGCCTGTCGGCGAGCCGCTCGCCGTCCGGCATCTTGTAGAGATTGGAGACGTGCCAGACCTTGCTGAGCTGCTCGGTCATCGCCTTGACGAGATGCGGATGGCAGTGACCGAGGCCGTTCACCGCAACGCCCGAGCCGAAATCGAGATAGCGCTCGCCGGTGGTGGCGATCAGCCAGACGCCCTCGCCGCGCTCGAACGCGACATCGGCTCTGGCGAAGACGGGAAGCAGATGAGACTGGGAAATCTGGCTCATGGCGACCTGCTCTGGATTCTCTGGCTTCTTGCGTTGAATTCAGGGGCGCGGCGCTCTCAGCGCATCGATTGCGCAAGGCGTTGCGTGGGCCCGAAATAAAAGTGCCGCCTTTCCAAGGCGGCACGAACAGGAACATTCTATTGGCGGGCCGGTATCTGTCAACAGCAGCATCGGCCTCGCAGGTGCAGCGAATACCGCTGTTTTTGCTTGGCGATGACTGCTCGAGAGCGTGGTTTCCACCCCGCGCGAGCGTACGCGAACACCACGGAGTCGCAGAAAAAGCCTATTTTGCTGGTTTCTTCACAGATCATGTGGGAATTCACAGCCTCGGACTCTTGCGCGCGAGTCACGCCATATTGTAGCGTTTGGCTCATCAGACACGACATCTCGTGCAGCGGTTCTGACCCCTCTAGTCGTCTTATTCAGGCGTAACGTCCGGGTTCGTTTGTAACGATTCCGGCGAGGGAGGAAGGATTCAGCGGCCCGGGACCGGCAAAGGAGAGCCGGAGATTTGCAAGTCGCGACCGCTTTCCAAGCGGTTAACGCGATGAACAAGGAAGCAAGGCGATGACAGTGATTACCTGGTCCGACGATCGCGTAGAGCAACTGAAGAAGCTCTGGGAGGCAGGACTTTCAGCAAGCCAGATCGCAGCGGAACTCGGCAACGTGACCCGCAACGCCGTCATCGGCAAGGTGCACCGGCTCGGTCTCTCCGGCCGCGCGAAGAGCCCCTCCTCATCGGTTCCGCGTCCGCGCAAGACGCGTCCGGCCCAGCACATGATGCGCATCTCGCGTCCGGTGTCGCGCGGCAACACGGCGCTCGCCCATGCCTTCGAGATGGAGGTCGAGGTCGATCCGATCCCCTTCGACAACGTCGTGCCGATGAGCCAGCGCAAGACGCTTCTGGAACTGACCGAGGACACCTGCCACTGGCCGGTCGGCGATCCGGGCAGCCCCGACTTCTTCTTCTGCGGCGGCAAGTCGCTCGCGAGCCTTCCCTACTGCGCCCACCACTCGCGCATCGCCTACCAGCCGGCGACGGACCGCAGGCGCTCGCCGCAGAAGCGGTGAGTAGCGCGGCTTGAACCGCACTCGCTCAGTCAGACTCAGCCGTTCTAATCTTCGTCATGCCCGGCCTTGTGCCGGGCATCCACGTCTTTAGGGCATCGCGGCGCTGTAAAGACGTGGATGGCCGGGACAAGCCCGGCCATGACACGGAGATAGCTCTTGCGCTTGCGATAGACTGGTGAAGGCCTACGACTGCTCGACCTTGCCGAAGCGGTCATCCAGCGCGTAGCCGGCGCCGCGCACGGTGCGGATCGGATCGATCGCGCGTCCCGAGTTCAGCAGTTTGCGCAGGCGGCCGATGTGCACGTCGACGGTGCGCTCATCGATATAGATGTCGCGGCCCCAGACGCTGTCGAGCAGCTGCTCGCGGCTGAACACGCGTCCCGGGTGCTCGAGGAAAAACTCCAGCAGGCGGTATTCGGTCGGGCCGAGCTCGATCGGCTCGCCGGCGCGCGACACCCGACGCTTCTCGCGGTCGAGCTCGAGATCGCCCCATGACAGCACGTTCGCCATCCGCTCCGGCGAGGCGCGCCGCAGCAGGCCGCGCACGCGGGCGAGCAGCTCCGGCACCGAGAACGGCTTGACGATGTAGTCGTCGGCGCCGGTGGCGAGCCCGCGCACGCGCTCGCTCTCCTCGCCGCGCGCCGTCAGCATGATGATCGGCAGTTGCCGCGTCTCGGGGCGCGCCCTCAAGCGCCGGCACAGCTCGATGCCGGAGAGGCCGGGCAGCATCCAGTCCAGCACCACCAGATCGGGCACCCGTTCCTTCAACCGCGTATCGGCTTCGTCGCCGCGTCCGACGGTCTCGACCTCGTAGCCTTCCGCATCGAGATTGTAGCGCAAGAGCGTGGTCAGCGCTTCTTCGTCTTCGACAACCAGAATTCGTGCGTTCATGGTTCTCCTGAGGCCTTGTTCAGTTTCCGGGCGCGACCGAAGCGAAGTTCGACGGCTCGCCGCGCGGGACGCGGACTTTGAATCTGCTGCCCCTCGATCATGTAGAACACCGTCTCGGCGATGTTGGTCGCGTGATCGCCGATACGCTCGATGTTCTTGGCGCAGAACATCAGGTGGATACAGAACGAGATGTTGCGCGGATCCTCCATCATGTAGGTGAGCAGCTCGCGGAACAACGAGGTACAGATCGCGTCGACCTCTTCGTCGCCCTTCCACACGTTCATCGCCGCGGGAAGATCGTGCGCGGCATAGGCGTCGAGCACCGACTTGACCTGCGACTGCACCAGCGTCGTCATGTGTTGCAGGCCGCGGATCAGCTTCATCGGATTGAAGTCGCCGTCGAGCTGGCCGACGCGCTTGCCGATGTTCTTGGCGAGGTCGCCGATCCGCTCGAGATCGGTGGCGACGCGCAACGAGCTGACGATCTCGCGCAGATCGACCGCCATCGGCTGGCGCCGGGCGATGGTCAGCACCGCGCGTTCCTCGATCTGGTGCTGCAGCTTGTCGATCTCGACGTCGAGCGCAACGACCTGCCGGCCGAGCGCGACGTCGCGGCGCACCAACGCGTCGACGGAATCGACGATCTGCCGTTCCGCCAGGCCGCCCATCTCGGCGACCAGACGTGACAGCTCCTGCAGATCGACGTCGAATGCTTTTGCAGTGTGTTCTGAAGCCATTGCGCTACTTTCTCCCGAAGCGCGGATCAGCCGAACCGGCCCGTGATGTAGTCCTGCGTGCGCCGGTCTGACGGCGAGGTGAAAATCTTGCTCGTGGAGTCGAACTCGACCAACTCGCCGAGGTACATGAACGCGGTCTCGTCCGACACGCGCGCCGCCTGCTGCATGTTATGCGTGACGATGGCGATCGTGTAGTCCTCCTTGAGCTCGCTGATCAGCTCCTCGATCTTCGCCGTCGAGATCGGATCGAGCGCCGAGCACGGCTCGTCGAACAGGATGACCTCCGGCCGCACCGCGACGGTGCGCGCGATGCAGAGCCGCTGCTGCTGGCCGCCGGACAGGCTGAGCCCGCTCGCATTGAGCTTGTCCTTCACCTCTTCCCACAGCGCGCCGCCGCGCAGCGCCTTCTCGACGCGATCGTCCATCTCCGACTTCGAGATCTTTTCGTACAGCCGGACACCGAAGGCGATGTTCTCGTAGATCGTCATCGGGAACGGCGTCGGCTTCTGGAACACCATGCCGACGCGCGCCCGCAGCAGGTTCAGATCGAGCTTCGGATCGAGGATGTTGGACTTGTCGAGCAGCACCTGCCCTTCCGCGCGCTGACCTGGATATAGGTCGTACATGCGGTTGAAGACGCGCAGCAGCGTCGACTTGCCGCAGCCCGACGGACCGATGAACGCCGTGACGCGGTTGGTGCCGAGCGTCAGGTTGATGTTCTTCAGCGCCTTGCTCTGACCGTAGTAGAAGTTCAGGTCGCGGACCGTGATCTTCGGCGGAGCCGGCCGGGATCGCCGCCATCGACGGCGGAGCGTGTCGGAAGCTCGACGGAAACGTTGAGGTTGTTCATTTACTCGTCCTCTCGGCGCCAAGGATGCGCGCGCCGATATTCAGGGTCAGAACTGCAAGCGTGATGAGCAGCGCGCCGGCCCAGGCGAGCTGCTTCCAGTATTCGTAGGGGCTCTGCACGAAGTTGTTGATGGTGACCGGCAGGTTCGCCATCGTGCTGGTGAGATCGAGGCTCCAGAACTGATTGCTGAGCGCGGTAAACAGCAGCGGCGCGGTTTCGCCGGCGACGCGTGCGGTGGCCAGCAGCACGCCGGTGATGATGCCGGCCCGGGCGGCCCGATAGGCGATCCGGCGGATCACCAGCGAGCGCGGCAGGCCGAGCGCCGAGGCCGCCTCGCGCAGCGGATTGGGCACCAGCAGCAGCATGTCCTCGGTGGTCCGCACCACCACGGGAATGACGATCACGGCCAGCGCCAGCGCGCCGGCGATCGCCGAGAAGCGGCCCATCGGCACCACGACCGCCCCGTAGATGAACAGGCCAATGATGATCGACGGCGCGCTGAGCAGGATGTCGTTGATGAAGCGCACCACCGAGGTGAGCTTATCGTGGCGACCGTACTCGGCCATGAAGGTGCCGGCGAGCATGCCGAGCGGCGCGCCGATGCCGACGCCAATCAGCGTCATGATCAGCGATCCGACGATGGCGTTGAGCAGACCGCCGGTGGTCGAACCGGGCGGCGGCGTCATCTCGGTGAAGATCTGCGCGTTCAGTCCGGTCAGGCCGTTCCAGAACAGGGTGAACAGGATCAGCGCCAGCCAGGTGACGCCGAACAGCGCAGCGCCGACGCAAAGCCCGCGCACGATGATGTCCGTACGACGGCGCCTCGAATAGATCGGGTTGATGGCCGGCGCGGTGTCGGTAATCGTCGTCATGGCGTCACTTCCCCGCCTTGGTTTCGAGGCGCATCAGCATCAGCCGCGCTGCAGCGAGCACGAGGAACGTCAGGATGAACAACAGCAGGCCGAGCAGGATCAGCCCCGATTGATGCAACCCGTCGCTTTCGGCGAACTCGCTGGCGATGGCCGCGGAAATCGTCGTTCCGGGCGCGAAGATCGACGAGGAGATACGGAACGAGTTGCCGATGATGAAGGTCACCGCCATCGTTTCGCCGAGCGCGCGGCCGAGCGCCAGCATCACGCCGCCGATCACGCCGACGCGCGTATAGGGGATCACCACGTTGCGAACGACCTCCCAGGTCGTGCAGCCGACACCATAGGCGGCCTCCTTCAGCACCGGCGGGACCGTGTCGAACACGTCCTTCGAGACCGCGGTAATGAACGGCAGCACCATGATCGCCAGGATCAGCGCGGCGTTGAACAGGCTCAGATAGGACGGGGGACCCGCGAAGATCGCGCCCAGCACCGGCACGCCGTCGAAGATGCTGATCATGAACGGCTGGAAGGTGTTGGCCAGGAACGGCCCCAGCACGAAGAAGCCCCACATGCCGTAGATGATCGACGGAATGCCGGCGAGCAGCTCGACGGCGATGGCGATCGGCCGGCGTAGCCACTGCGGGCAGATTTCGGTCAGGAAGATCGCAATGCCGAGGCCGACCGGAACCGCGATCAGCATGGCAATGAACGACGTGACCAGGGTGCCGTAGACGGGACCCAGCGCGCCGAGCACCGGCTGCGGTGACGCGGATGGCGCCCAGCGTTGCGTCCAAAGGAACTCGAAGCCGAAGGCCTGCATCGCCGGCCACGCGCCGACGATCAACGAGAGAATGATGCCGCCGAGAATGCCGAGGACCGAGAGCGCGGCGAGCCGTGTCGCCCAATAGAAAACGTTGTCGCTGAGCTTGAACGCGCCGAGCGCGCGAGCGCGGTCAAAGGGCCCCGACGCTTCCAATGCTCCCCCTTGGACAGCCATGTCAGCCACACGATCCCCCACACTTACATTCCCGCAGCATGCCTGCAACTCCCGCGGTCTCATTCGTCCGCCGCGACGGTGGCCGGAGGAGAGGAACGAGCCTCTCCTCCGGAACTGTTAAAGCACCCAAGAGCGATCAGCTCTTGATGTCGGCGCTCCAGGTCTTCTTGATCAGATTGACGACCGAGTCCGGCATCGGGATGTAGTCGAGATCTTCAGCCATCTTGTCGCCCTTCTCGAACGCCCAGGAGAAGAACTTGATGGCCTCGGCCGCGGCCGCCTTGTCGGCCGGCTGCTTGTGCATGAGGATGAAGGTCGCGGCCGTGATCGGCCAGGACTGATCACCAGCCTGATCGGACAGGATGATGTAGTAGCCCGGCGCCTTGGCCCAATCGGCATTCGCCGCTGCGGCCTGGAACGCCGCGATGGTCGGCTGAACGGTCTTGCCGGCCTTGTTGGTGAGCCCGACGTAGGTCAGCTTGTTCTGCTTCGCATAGGCGTATTCGACATAGCCGATCGAATTCTTGGTCTGCCCGACGTTGCCGGCAACGCCTTCGTTGCCCTTGGCGCCGACGCCGACCGGCCATTCGACCGCCGTGTTGGAGCCAACCTTCGACTTCCACTCTTCGCTCACCTTCGACAGGTAGTCGGTGAACACGAACGTGGTGCCCGAGCCGTCCGAGCGGCGGACGACCGCGATGCTGGTCGACGGCAGCGTCACCGACGGATTGAGCTTCTTGATCGCGGCGTCGTCCCACTTGGTGATCTTGCCGAGATAGATGTTGGCGAGGGTTTCGCCGTTGAGCACGAGTTCGCCGGGCTTCACGCCTTCGACGTTCACGACCGGCACGATCGCGCCCATCACCTGCGGCCACTGCACGAGGCCGTCCTTCTCGAGCTGCTCGGCCTTCAGCGGCGCATCGGTCGCGCCGAACGTGACGGTCTTGGCCTGGATCTGCTTGATGCCCGCGCCCGAGCCGATCGACTGATAGTTCAATCCGTTGCCGGTCTCTTTCTTGTAGGCGTCCGCCCACTTCGAATAGATCGGGAACGGGAAGGTCGCGCCAGCGCCCGTGATGTCGGCGGCCTGCGCGCTGAACGCCGTCGCGGCGACAAGGCCGGCGGCGAGGGTTGTTTTGAGGAAATTCACTGGCTCTCTCCATCGTTGAAGCGCGTTCATCGCCGTTGCGATGACAACGCGCCGGTCGGGCGCCGTGTTGCCCACGATCTGCGTGCTCGGTGTCGCTGTCGGGTTCCGACGCCTTAAGAGGTCGTTAACGCTCCCAGCGGCCCGCTCCGTCTAGATCGCGCCCGTCATGGATTTATGAGAGTTTGATGACAGTCAGATGACAGCGCTAAGCCGTTGAAAATAAATGGATTAACGAATATCCGGCGACGCAGACCTGGGGAGAATGGCGGTGAACGTCGCGCCCTTGTCGGGAACGCTTTCGATCATCAGCCGGCCGCGATGGCGGTTCAGGATGTGCTTCACCAGCGACAGTCCAAGGCCGGTTCCACCCTGGGCGCGGCTGTCGCCGACGTCGACGCGATAGAAGCGCTCGGTCAGGCGCGGCAGGTGCTCCGGCGCGATGCCCGGGCCGTAATCCTTGACCGTCACCCGCACCTCGTTGAGCGCCTCGGAGGCCGACATGTCCGTCAGCGCGACGTCGACCTTGGCGCCCGACGCGCCATATTTCAGCCCGTTCTCGATCAGGTTTTCGAACAGCCGCAGCAGCTCGTCGCGATCGCCCGGCACGATCACCGCATGCTCCGGAATGTCCACCGCAATCGCCACGCCGCGCTCGCTGCGCGAGCGACTCGAGCCCGTCGACGACCTGGCGCAGCAGCGACGTCAGATCGACGGGATCGTTCGGCCGCACATGCGCGCTGAGCTCGATGCGCGACAGCGACAGCAGATCGTCGATCAGCCGCGCCATGCGGGTTGCCTGCGCGCGCATGATGCCGAGGAAGCGCTCGCGCGCCGCCGGCATCTTCCTTCGCCGGTCCCTGCAGCGTGTCGATGAAGCCGGACAGCGCCGCGAGCGGCGTGCGCAGCTCGTGGCTGGCATTGGCGACGAAATCGACGCGCATTTCCTCCACCCGCCGCAGCGGCGTCTGGTCGTGGAACGTCATCAGCATGCAGGTGTCGCGCGCCGCCGAACGAGGTCGGAACCGGGATCGGCGTCACCACCAGCTCCATCCAGCGGTCGATCGGCACCCGCTCGACATAGTTCGCGCGCTGCGGCCGGTTGGTGGCGATCGCCTGGCGGAGCGTGGCGATGATCTCCGGCGAGCGCAGCGCCGACTGGGCGAGCTCACCGCGCCGGAGCGCCGGCGCCAGTTCCTCAGCAGCCGGATTGAAGTGCAGCACGCGTCCGGCGCGATCGAGCAACACGGACGGATCGGGCAGGCCCGCCATCAATGAGCGGACGACCGCGGCGTCCACCGGATCGGCGCGCGGCTCGATGTCCCGCGTGTTCGCGCTGTCATGCAATTGCCATGGAACGAGCGCTGCGGCTGCGATGCAGACGAAAGCGAAGATGGCGCGCGCAAGCGTGAGATCGGTCAGGATGACGAGACCGCCGAGCACGAGCGCGGTGACGAGCAGAATGATCCCCGCGCGCTTGATGCGGTCGGACCACGGCGCCGACAGGGAAGATGCATTCGCAGCCACCAGCGGCCCTCCGGCAAGAGATCTTGCCGCACTTGACTCAGGCGCGGCGTTCCTCCCGCATCACAGACCGTGTCTCGTCGTCTTCGTCAAGGCTTCCGGCGATGACATCGCTGGCCGCCGGCGGCGCATGTGACGGTTGTGCGACAATGGCAGGCGCCACGGCCCGGCCGCCGAGCACGATCTCGCGCACGCCCAGGATCAAGAGCGAGAGCACGAACGGCGTGATATAGTAGAGCACGCGGAACAGCAGCATGCCCGCCAGCAGTTCCTCTTTGTCGAACTGCCAGAGCCCGACCAGCATCGCCGCATCGAACACGCCGAGCCCGCCGGGCGAGTGACTGGCGAATCCGAGCAGCGTTGCCGAGACGAAGATCACCGCGATCGTCACGAAATCGGTGTGCGGCGTGTCGGGCACCAGCATGTACATGGCGAGCGCGCAGAAGCCGAGATCGACGATGCCGATGGCGATCTGCATGCAGCGTCAGCGGGCCGCCCGGCAGCGTCACGGTCCACTGGCCGCGGCCGACGACGCGCGGGCGGATCCACACCCAGGCGACATAGCCCGCGAGCCCGACGAGAATGATGAAGGCCGCGACCTGGTTGAGCCATATGGGCAGGCGATCGATCTCGGCGGCCGCCTCCGGATGATAGCTGATGCCAAGCCCCAGCACCGCGGCATTGCCGAGCCAGAACGTGAGGCCGGCGACGAAGCAGATTTTTGCGACGTCGACCGCATTCAGGCCCCATGCCGAATACACGCGATAGCGCACGGCGCCGCCGGTGAGCGCGCTGGCGCCGACATTGTGTCCGATCGAATAGCTGGTGAAGCCGGCGAGCGCGGCGATGCGGTACGGCACGTCGTAGCGGCCGATCGTATGCAGCGCGAACAGATCGTAGAAGGTCAGCGTGAAGTAGCCGGCGGCGACGAACAGCATCGCCAGCACGATCGATTGCGACGGCTTTGCTTGCAGCGCCGTGATCAGCTCGTCGAAATCGAGCCCGCGCAGCATGTGGTAGAGCACGTAGCAGGCGACGCCGATGATGGTCAGGCTGATCAGGACGCCGAGCTTGTGGAAGACCTGCTTCTCGCGAAGAAACGCGATCGTCCTGTGGACCTTGTCCTGCATCGGCAATTCAGTACTCCGCGTGCCGGACATGCTCGGCCAATCCACCCTGCACTAGTCGTTCTCAAGCCACGATCGCTCGTCGGTTCCTAGCAGAATGCTCAAATCTCTGCGAGGGCGGCAACAGGCCGCTGCACAGCCACTTCGGACGGCTTGACTCGGGAAAACGAGGCCTTCCGCCGCGGACGCTGCCTTCAAAGCGGGCACCTGCCTACCGCTCATATCGAAGCGACCGCCCACGCGTAAAAGGTACCGTCCCTGACATTTCCGCTGTTAACCGCTCAGAATGCGAGACGTTCGCATGGCGGAGCAGTTTTAAGGTCGCGGCAGCGAGCGGTGATCTGCAACCAGCAGTTCGCGCAACCAGGCGCCGACCGCGCAGCCCAGGAAATAGAGGGCGAACATGATCAGCCCAAGATCGAGCCAGTAGCCGAACCGGCCCGGGACCGACCCTGGCGAACGCGCTCGCCGCCGCCAGCGCGAGAATGACGCGCAGTCCACTGCAGGCCGCGTTTCGACAGGCCGCCGCCGCGCTGGACGACGCCGACCCAGCCCATCAGCAGCCCGACGACAGCCGCCGCCAGGAGCCAGCCCCAGTGGAATTCCGCAAGAACCAGCATGCTACCTCACGGTGAATTCGATGCGGCGATTTTGCGCCTTGCCTTCGGCGGTGTCGTTGGAGGCAAGCGGCTGGCTCTGGCCGTAGCCGACCGCCTGCAACCGATCGGCCGGCAAGCCCGCACGCACCATGTAGTCGAGCACGGCCTGCGCCCGCCGCTCCGACAGGCGCATGTTCGCCTCCTCCTCGCCGTCGGTGTCGGTGTGGCCGCTGATCTCGAGGCTCGACGTCGGACAACGCAGCGCGATCTCGACCAGCCGATCCATCAGCCCGCGCGAGTCGGTGTCGATGTTGGCCTGGCCCGAGAGGAAGCGGATCCTGCCGATCGCCAGCAGTTCGGAAAAAAGCTGCTGGCAGACGGTCGCATCCACCGCGCTTGCCGGCGGCCGCACCGAGACCTCGGTGTTGACGCGCCATCCTTGCGGCAATTCGCCGCCGAGCCCGCCGCGAATCTCCTCGGCCGCGACCTCATAGAGCGCGTCGCCCGAAAGCTTCACCTCGCGATCCGATATCATCAGCGATCCGGTCGACAGCCGCGAGAGCGCACCGAGCGCGGCTGCGGCCGCATTGGCAAATCCGTTCGGCGCGCCGACGCTGGCCTTCAGGTTGTCGACGATCTTCTCGTTCAGGAATTTCCGCTTCGCGGCCTCGATCAGCGCCGCGTGCGCGGCATTGTCCGGAACGTAGCCGTTGAGCGTCAGCGTGGCGGCGACCGGATCCTTGTTGACCTGAAACACGTAAGGCGGCGCGCTCACCGCATTCTCGGCGACCGTAAAACCTTCGGGCAGGTTCCTGAGCGCGGCAGCGATCGCCTCGCGCCCGCCGAGATCGCGCGCGATGCCGCTCAGGCGCACCGACGTGTCGGAGATCGCGACCTTGCCGTCGCGCAGCCGGCCGAGCTGCTCGAGCAGCAGCAGCGCCGCCGCCTCGAAGCGCTGCGGCACGCCGCGCGCGAACGCCATCTGGTCGGCGACCTCGACGCCGCCGGCGATGCCGCGCGCGGCCTCGAGCAGCCGCGTCCGGACCGCCGGCAATCCGACGTTGCCCGAAAGCGTGAGGCGCGAAACGTTCCGTTCCGCCGACCAGACGAACGGCTTTGCTTCGTCGATGATGCGGGTCTGATCGCGCACCAGCCGCACGCCGGGCACGGCTTCGGCGATGGCGATCGAGCTGCGCCGTCCGTCCTCGGAGAAAGCATCGGCCGAGATGGTCAGGTCGCGGCCGGCGGCCTCAACGCGGGTCTTGTCGAGGATGGTTTCGCGCAGCGAAAGCGCGGTCCGGCACGCAAGATCGGTTTCGAACGGAACGGTGTTGAACCACGCCGCAAGCCCCCAAAGGAGGGCCAAAGGTATTAACCCTGGCCACCATTTGCGAACCACTCTCAGCACTGTGCGCATAAAGATCCCTGACGACGCCACTCCACCACAAAACAAACCCGCCGGAGGGTGTCAAATTGCAAATGAACGGTTACTGAAACCTCCCCGATTTAGGGCAATAGCTAACCGTTTCTTCAACGCTTTCTGGCATTTGGGGCGATAACGCGCGGGACCGTTCCCGCGCTCGAAATCCGCCGTCGAGACCATGAGCCAGCTACGCAGCAGCATCTTCCGCGCCGGGCTCGAAGCACTCTATTTCAGCGGTGCCCACCACCTGCTGCGACCCTTGTTCGCAGGCGTCGGCACCATCTTCATGCTGCACCATGTGCGCCCTGCACGTAACGACGCATTCCAGCCGAACGGACATCTCGAAATCACGCCGGACTTCCTGCGCGCGACGCTCGAGCACGTCCGCGAGTTCGACATCGACATCGTCACCCTCGACGAAATGCACCGGCGGCTGCGCGAGCGCGACTTCGCCCGCCGCTTCGCCTGCTTCACCTTCGACGACGGCTACCGCGACAACCGCGATTTCGCCCTGCCGCTGATGCGCGAGTTCGCGGCGCCCTTCACCGTCTATGTGGCCAGCGATTTCGCCTCCGCAACCGGCCGGATCTGGTGGCTGGCGCTGGAACGGCTGATCGCCAGGGCCGACGTGCTGGAGGCGCCGATCGACGGCGTTTCGACGCCGGCTCGACTGCCGCGACGCACCGGCCAAGCGCGAAGCGTTCGCGACCATGCACGGCCTGCCTGCGCGGCATGCCCTCGGACGTCGACGTCAATCGCACCGTCAGCGATCTCTGCCGCCGCCACGGCCTGGACGATTCCGTCATCGCCGGCGAGCTCTGCATGTCGTGGAGCGAACTCCAGACCTTCGCCGCCGATCCGCTGGTCACGATCGGCGCGCATACGCTCAGCCACTGCAACATCGCCAAATGCACCTCCGATGCCGCCGAGCGCGAGATCGCCGGCAGCCGCGGCAACATCGAAGCAAAGCTCGATCGCCCGGTGGCGCACTTCGCCTTCCCCTATGGCGACAAGGACGCCGCGGCCGCGCGCGACTTCGCGCTCGTGCGCAAGCTCGGCTTCAAGACCGCCGTGACCACCCGGCCCGGCATGCTGTTTGCGGAGAATGCCGATCACATGACGGCACTGCCGCGGCTCTCGCTGAACGGCAACTTCCAGGACGAACGCCTGCTCAAGGTGCTGACGTCGGGCGCTGCGACCGCGATGTGGAACGGCTTTCGCCGCGTCGACGCCGCCTGAGCGAGGCGGCGGCAGTAGGGAGTAGGCAGTAGGGAATAGGGAGAGAGAAGGTTTCTACTGCCTACTGCCTACTCCTGCTCCCTCCTCACTTCGCCTTGAAGCGCGTGCCCTTGGCCGGCGGATCGTTCGGCGGGCCGGCAAAACATTGCGCGATCGCCATCCAGCGCTGCGCGGTCTCGCCTTTCACCACGAGCTTCGTGTCGGCGATGTTGCGGGTCTGCGCCACCACCTGACAGAACTCCACCGCATCGCCTTCGACCGACGTGCCGCTCGCCGGATCGTTCCATTCCCAGACTTCGCCGGACGGCCCGGTGACGCGCACGTAAGGCACATCCGCCGGCACCGGCAGCTTGCGGTTGGTGAAGGTCCAGCCGAACGTCTTCACGCCGATCACCGCGATGTTCTTCAGCCGATCGTGAAAGACGCGATCCCTGCCCATCACGTCGTAGACTTCCTGGCCGTGCGCCCAGGTCTCCATCTGCCGCGCGGTGGTGAACATCCGCACGCCCATGCCGGGACCGGCCCACGCCAGCCGTGCCGACGGATCCTTCGCCGCAAGCAGTTCGCACAGCGTCTCGAGTTGATCCCACCAGCGCGTCAGCAGCGCCTTGCCCTTCAGGTCGGGAAAGCGCTCGCGCGATTCCGCGATCATCGACTTGCCGCCCTTGCGGCGTTCGGCGATCTCGGCCCGCAGCTTCTCGTATTCGGCCGCATCGCGCACCGAGGCGGCGGCCGAGATGTCGCTGCAATGCAGGTGCAGCACCACGTCGTTGACGGTCCAGTCCTTGAACAGCGTCTGCTTCTGCCAGTCGGACTCGTTCAGCGTTTCGAGCAGGCCGCGCAGCTCTTTGCCTTCGTCGTGAAAGTCGGTGATTTCCTGCAGCATGACGCCGGCCCGTCGTCGTCATGGCCGGGCTCGTCCCGGCATCCACGTCTTGTTCGCATTTTATTCTGTAAGACGTGGATGCCCGGGACAAGCCCGGGCATGACGCAGTCCGATTCGGCAGCGCCTTACAAATCCACCACCACGTAGTCGTTCTCGACCGACACGGCGAGCGTCTCGGCCACGTACGGCCCCTTCACCACGGCCGCGCCCGCCTCGACGTTGACGTCATAGGCGCGCACGCGAAATTTCTTCGGGTCGCAATAGGACTGCCCGGTGCGGATGTCGAACTCCCAGCCGTGCCACGGGCAGCGCAGGATTTCGCCGCGCCGCGTGTATCGGACCTCGCCCGGCACGTCCGATTCCGCAAGCCCGATCAACGGCCCTTCGCACAGCGCCGCGCCCTGATGCGGGCAGCGGTTCAACAGGCCGAAGAACTCGCCCTTGATGTTGAAGATCGCGATCGGACGTTCGCCGATGGTGAGGAATTTTCGCGAACCCGGCGGCAACTCGTCCACCGGGGCAATCACGTGACGCGTCATGCAGCGATACCGAACACTTTTCGCGCGTTGTCGAGGATAGAACGCCTCGCGGTTTTCCTTGGAGACGCCGGCGGGCAGCACGCGCGACGGCTCGTCATAGTCCCAGTGCGGATAGTCGGTCGCGAACATCAGCTTGTCCCAGCCGATCCAGTCGATCACGTCGAGCAGATGCTCCTTCGAGTCCGGCTCTTCCATCGGCTGCGTCGACCACCACACATGCTCGCGCAGGTATTCCGACGGCTTCCTCTTCAGGAACGGCAGCTCGCTGCGCAGCCGGTCGAAATGCTTGTCGAGCCGCCAGGCGAGCGACGGCGCCCAGCCGAAGCCGGCCTCGATCGAGATCACCTTCAGCTTCGGGAAGCGCTCGAACACGCCCTCCAGCACCATGCTCGCCAGCGCCGACTGCTGGCACTGCGAGTGGCCGACCATCTCCTCGATGTAGTAGCTCGGCCAGCCGCCCGGCGTGATCGGATGGCCGCTGTTGCCGAAGGCATGGATGCCGATCGGCAGCCCCGCCTCTTCCGCGGCCTGATAGATCGGCCAGTAGCGGCGCTGACCGAGCGGCTCGGTGTTGCGGCTCATCAGCAGCACCTGCGCGAAATTCTTGTCACCTGCGCGCTTTCGGATTTCCTTCGCAGAACCTTCGCCGTCCTCGTTCGCGACGACCACCGACGCGCGCAGCCGCTTGTCCTGGCCCGACCACTCGGCGACCTGCCAGTCGTTGGTCGCGCGCGCGAGTGCTGCGGCGAGATCGAGGTTGCGGAAACCCTGCAGCGAGAGCGGGCACAGGATGCCGAGCGTGACGTTGTTCGGATCGAGGTGCTGCTGCTGCATGAATTTCAGCGACGAGCCCTGCACGCCGCCTTCCGGCGGCACCGCATCGCGGCGCGACGCGTTCGGCTGGCCCTTCGGATAGAGCGGGCCGACCACCATGCCCTGATAGACCAGCGCGCCGTAGGCATCGAGGTGATCGCGCCAGCGCTGCTCGAGATAGGGATAGAGGCCCTTCGGGTCCTTGCGCTGCGGATGGATATCGCAGTCGGCGATGGCCTGCTTGACGACCGTTTCGGAGCTCTTCTGCGCGTCGGGTCGGAACTGCACATTCATGGCGCGGTCTCCATCAGGCTTGCAGACGCGGGTAGGTCGCAAGCGGATTGTCGATCATGATCTTGCTTCACGAGATCCGAAGAAATCCCTTCCGGCAGCACGTGTTCGCCGTCGAATTGCCAATGCGGATAATCGGTTGAGAATAGAAGCAATTCGTCCGACTGCATATGCTCAATAACGCGGTTCAGCATCGCAGGGTCCGGAGGCGCATCGACCGGCTGCAGCGAAAACCGCACGTTGCTGCGCACAATTTCCTGCGGCGCGCGGTCCACCCACGGCGTTTCCATCCGCACGCCGCGCCAGAACTTGTGCAGCCGCCAGAGATAGGTGGGCAGCCAGGTGAAGCCCGATTCCAGCATCACCACCTTCAGGTTCGGGTATTTCGCGAACACCCCTTCGACGATCAGGCTGGTGAGCTGGGTCTGGAAGGCCTGGCTTTGGCCGACATAGTCCTCGGTGTGGTACGAGCCCCAGCCGACGGATGTCGGCGCGTTGTGATAGTTGCTGCCCGCGTGCACGCCGAGCGCGAGGCCATGCCGCTCGCAGGCCTCGTAGATCGGCCAGTAGACGCGGCGGCCGAGCGGGTTGTCGTTGCAGACCAGCATCAGCACCTGCACGAACCGCTTGTCCTTCGCGCAGCGCTCGATCTCGGCCACGGATTTTTCCGTGCTCTGCACCGGAATGACGATCGAGCCGCGCAGCCGCGCGTCCTTGTCCAGCCACTCTTTCGCCAGCCAGTCGTTCAGCGCCGAACAGAACGCCGTCGCCATGTCCTCGGAGAACACCATCTGCACGCCATAGAGCGGATTGCAGATGCCGAACTTCGTGCCGTACGGATCGAGCGCGTGCCTGGTGAGGTCTGAAAGCACCGATCCCGCCTTGCCGGCTTGCGGCCGCCAGTCGGGCCGCGCGGTGATCGGCGAATTCAGCGGATAGGAGGCCGAGACCAGATCGACCATGCCGCGATTGGTGACCTGGTCGGCCCAGTAGTCGCTCAAATAAGGCAGGAGGCTTTGCAGCCCAGGCAGCGCCGGATGCAGGTCGCAGTCGATGCCGCCAGAGATGACCGAGGTCATGAGCGCCGGATCCTCCCGATGAGCCCGTTGCGGGCTATCATGTTGTTGTGAAAGGACCTTAACTGCGCCGGAACCGGCCCGCAAATGACGCTTGATCATGCCGTCCATGCGCGATCGGAAAAAATTTGTTCCCGATGTCACACGCAGCCCATGCTCGCTCGTCTTGGGAGCACACGGCCAAAGCGGCCGGATTTTTAAGGAGAACCGACATGAAACCGAGACTTGAACCCTGGAAGGTGGCGCCCGGCGTCCTCAAGGCGATGACTGGACCTGCAGAACCACGTCAACAATTCCGGCCTCGAGAAGAGCCTGCAGGAACTGGTGAAGATCCGCGCCTCGCAGATCAACGCCTGCGCCTTCTGCCTGCACATGCACACCCGCGACGCCCGCGCGGCGGGCGAGACCGAGGAGCGCATCTACCTGCTCGACGCCTGGCGGGAATCGCCGCTCTACACCGAGCGCGAGCGCGCGGCGCTGGCCTGGACCGAGACGCTGACACGGCTCGCCGAGAAAGGCGCGCCCGACGATGTCTATGACGCGCTCCGAGCGAGCTTCACCGAAGAGGAGATGGTCGAGCTGACGCTGATGATCAACGCCATCAATGCGTGGAACAGATTCCAGGTCGGCTTCCGCGCGGTGCATCCGATGAAAACGAAGAGCGCCGTAGCCGCCTGACGGCCCAGTGCTGACGTTCCACCTCCGCGACCGGCCACGACGGCGTCGGTCGCGCGGGGTGGAGGTGGCGCCGCTGCACGAGGCAGGTATGCGAATGGGACGGAAAAAAATTCCTTCCCACGTCACATTGGAGGACCAACACTCGTCTTTGGGTCAGACGGCGGCCATCAAGGCCGCACCACATCAAGGAGAAAAACGATGCAAACTCGCATCAATCCCTACACAACCGCTCCGGACGCCATCAAGCCGATGGTGGCGATGGAGGATTATCTGAAAACCTGCGGGCTCGAGCACAGCCTGATTCACCTCGTGAAGATGCGCGCCTCGCAGATCAACGGCTGTGCCTACTGCCTGCACATGCATTCGAAGGATGCGCGCGCTCAAGGCGAGACCGAAGCGCGGCTGTACCTTTTGGACGCGTGGCACGAGTCCCGCCTCTACACGCCGCGCGAGCGTGCCGCACTGGAGTGGACCGACGCACTGACGCTGATCGCAGAGACCCATGCGCCGGACCAGGCGTACGAGGCGGTCAAGGCGCACTTCTCACCGAAGGAGATCGTCGACCTGACCATGCTGATCGGCACGATCAATGCCTGGAACAGGATGGCGATCAGCCTCCGTTACGTCCATCCCGAAGACTTCGAAGCATGCGGCAGCAGCCTGACGACGCCGCAGCGACGTTTGCGCCTTTGCGTCCGCGACTGACCCGCATCGCCTACCGCATGCTGGGCTCGGTCGCGGAAGCCGAGGACATCGTGCAGGACGCTTATCTGCGCTGGCACGGCACGGACCGCGCCGCGGTGACCGATGCGCAAGGCGTTCCTGTCGAAGACGGTGACGCGGCTCTGCCTCGATCAGCTGAAATCCGCGCGCGTCAAGCGCGAGACCTATATCGGCCCGTGGGTGCCTGAACCGATGATCGAGCCGAACGAGACCGAGGAAGCCGACGACATCACGCTGACGCTGATGATGGCGCTGGAGCGCCTGTCGCCTCTGGAGCGCGCGGCGTTCCTGCTGCACGACGTGTTCGGCCAGGATTTCGACGAGGTCGCGCAGACGATCGATCGCGACGTCGCGGCCTGCCGCCAGCTCGCCAGCCGCGCCCGCGAGCATGTGCGCGCGGCAAAACCGCGCTTTCCGGTGTCGCACCAGCAAGGCGCCGATATTGCCAAGGCCTTCTTCAACGCCTCGCGCAGCGGCGAGGTCGGCCCGCTGCAGGCGCTGCTGGCGAAGGACGTCATTCTTTACTCCGACGGCGGCGGCAAGCGCCTCGCAGCGCTCAATCCGATCTACGGCGACCTCAACGTCGCGCGCTTCTTTGCGAGTGTCGCGCAGAAGGCCGGAAGCACTGGCGCCGATGCAGGTTCGCGAAACGACGGTCGACGGCCTGCCTGGTCTGGTCGTGGTGCAGGACGGCGAGGTCATGCACACCATGGCGTTCGAGATCGACGACGGAAGGATCACGGCGATCTACGTGGTGCGCAATCCGGACAAGCTGCGCCATGTGAGTGCGAAGGCGGTGATGCAGTGAGGTTCGTGCCAGACGAAGGGGCGCTACGCCCTTCGTCATTGCGAGCGAAGGCGAAGCAATCCAGCTGCGCGCCGGCAGGCGCGCAAAATAAACGCTGAGATTGCCGCGGCTGCTGCGCTTTTTTCTTGGCGCGCTTCGCGCGCGCTGGATTGCTCGTCGTCGCTTCGCTCCTCGCAATGACGCCGAGGCGCTTCGCGAGCGAGCTCTGTTCAGATGTTCAATTGTCAAACAGCCCAACGTGCATCTTCGGTCGCCCGGATGGAGCGGAGCGATATGCGGGAGCTGACTTGCGACTCAGATCCCGGATATCGCCTGACGCTTCATCCGGGCTACGGGAGCATGCATCATCGCCCCGTGTTTCGTCCGGCCTCGGGGCTTGCCGGTTTTCCTGTCCCTTCATCTCCCCCGAAGGGGCGTGCGGAACGACAGGGCGTTTCACCGCGCCCGCGGCGCCCGCATGGTTTGGCATGCGGGCAGCCCGCATGCCGCTTTCGCGGCACACGGGCAGTGGCCCAGCCCAACGCCGAAGATCGTTGAGCTGAACCGGGCCGTCGGAAGCAGATCTTCGCCTGCGTTCCGCACGCGGATGGACTTTGCGGCTTGCTGCATGTCCCAGGGGTTGTCACTGGCGCCGACGCGCCCCCGTTCGTGCGAGCTGTCGCCCGGACATGCACTTGGACCGTCCGCCCGTCTTGCCGGCGTCTGTCCCCGTCCGTTTTCTAAGGATCAGCGATCCTCACTGCGTCCAGGGTCCGGCATCGTGGCGGCCATCCGCATCCCGCTCCGCGTTTCGAAGACGATCGCGACGCGCCCCTTACCGGAGCGGGATGGCGCTGACGATAATTATCCTAGGCAAAGAGAGTCAAGAACAAAACGAGAACATGTGAATGGGTGTGAATTAAATCCGAAGAAAACCTGCGATTTCAACGCGATGTGATTTCCACCGTCATTCCGGGGCGCCAGCGCTCCCCTCCCTCCGCCCGGCGTACGAGCGAAGCCGAGTGGCGGGGAGGGGTCGGGGGTGGGGGGCGCCGCTTGCTCGGACGATCGTGAGAAGCACTGAGACAGATTCTCCCGTCGCCGCGTGCTTTGTAATTCTTACACGAGCGATTTTTCCTGGACATCTGCCGGGTTCAACCGGAATGATTGTCGACACTTTGACCAGCATGATTCCCGACAGTTTGGGTCTAGCGGTCTGCCCATCCGGGTCGCCGAGCCCCTCCCGAGGTGGAGCGAACCGGTGAACAGACCGCGGCGTTGAGACCGATATCCATGTCGCTGAAGCGCACAACACGGTCGCCGGTCTCGAGTTCGGCGATGCCAATCAATTCGTCGACCAGGGCCTCGCCGATGAAGATGAACTCACCCTTCCATCTGATCTCGCCTATGCCGCGGTCGTGCAGCAGCCACGTGATACCGCCAGTGCCGATGTTCAGGGGGGCGTCATGCCGGCTCTGTGGCGATAGACCAAGTCACCAGGATCCTGCTTCGGGGCGCCTGGGTCGAGGGCAGCGCCAAGGCGCTCGGCCACTGCGATCGACCGGATATTCTCTGGATCGATGTAGCTGACAAGACGGTCGAGGCCGAGGGTCCGAGCGGCCCAGTCCCGCAACGCCGCCGCCGCCTCCGTCGCGTAGCCTCGCCCTTCGTGCCCCTCGTAGACGAGCCAGCCGAGCTCCTTCTCCGGGTATCGCGGCCCATGGCTGATGCCGACCTGCCCGACACAATCGCCCGTGGCGCGAAGATCGATCATCAGCGCACCGTGCCCGAACAGCGCCCACCCTGCGACTTCATGGCAGAACAACCCCCACGCTGCCCGAAGGGCGTAGGGTCCGCCGATGCCCCCCGAGCGCGGTGAGGCGAGAAGCCGCGCGTAGGCTGGGAAGTCGTCGGCGACCGGCGCGCGGAGGATGAGCCGCTCGGTCATGAGCCTCGGGATCGGCTGGGTGGGCATGGGTTCGGCACCCGGGAGGTTGGCAGTGCGCTAATCACACCTTGCGCTCATGCCGCCGTCCAGCACGATCTCGGTGCCGGTGACCCAGCGCGATTCGTCCGACGCCAGATACAGCGCGGCGTTGGCGGTGTCGCGGCCGTCGCCCATGAAGCCGAGCGGGATGCGCGCCTGGCGTTGCGCGAGCAGTTTCTCCACGTCGCCGCCGGCGCGGGTTTTGGCGAGACGCATCTCGACCATCGGCGTGTGCAGTTGGCCCGGGACGATCGTGTTCACGCGGATATGTTTTGGCGCGTACTGCACGGCGACGACCTTCGAGAACTGGATCACGCCGGCCTTTGAGGCCGCATAGGCCACCTGCGCAGCGCCGGTCCAGCGGATGCCGGAGGCAGACGCCGTGTTGATGATCGAGCCGCCGCCCTGCGCCTCCATCACCGGAATGACGTGCTTGCAGGTGAGGAAGATGCTCTTCAGGTTGAGGTCGATCTGCGCGTCCCACGCCTCTTCGGCCATCTCCACCGGCCCGCCGGGCGCGGAGCCGCCGACATTGTTCACCAGCACGTCGATGCGGCCGTAGTTGTCCTTGCAGGCCTTCACCATCGCGGCGACGGACGACTGCTGCGTCACGTCGCACAGATGCGTGGCGATCTCGCCGCCGGCCTCCTTCACCCGCGCGACGGTCTCCTCCATCGGCGCCATGTCGCGGTCGACCGCGAAGATCTTCGCGCCTTCCTGCGCGAACAGCACGCACGCGGCGCGGCCGTTGCCCCAGCCCGGCCCGACGCATCCCGCGCCGACGATCAGCGCGATCTTGCCCTGCAGACGTCCCGCCACTCACTTCGCTCCGGCGGCCGCGTGCGCGTCGATCCAGGACCGCAGCTTGCCGGCGACCAGCGCCGGCGTCTGCACATGCATGAAGTGACCGCTTTCGATCTCCTCGAAGCGCGCGCCCTTCACCTGATCCGCGAGCTCCTTGACGAGCGCCGGCGTCCGCAGCGCATCATGCTTGCCGGCGAGGAACTGCACCGGCACCCTCAGTTCGCTTAAGCGCTCTTCGAGGTTCGAGTTCACCAGCGCATAGTTGCAATAGGCCCAGCCGCGCGGATCGGAGTTCAGCATGGTCTCGCGGAAGCGCTCGAACCGCGCCTTGTCGTGACGCACGGTCTCCGGATAGGAGTTCGACAGCGCGGCATCGGTCACCACCGCCATGCCCTTCTCCATCGCCAGCTTCGAGCGATCGCGAAACGCCTGCTTGCGCACCGGATCGCTCATGCCGAGCGCTGCCGCCATCAGTGTGACCGACGCCGTCTGCTCCGGATATTTCAGCGCAAACGTCATCGCGATCAGCGAACCCGCCGCTGCGCCAACGAAGTGATATGGCGGCTTTAAGGCCGGTGACCTTCAGCAGCTCCAGCAGATCGACGAAGTGCCCGTTCTCGACCGTATATTCGGCAGGCGGCACTTCCGACTGGCCCGCGCCGCGCAGGTCGTAGCGCAGCACGCGAAAGTCCTTCTCGAACGCCGGGACGACGCCGTCCCAGCTGTCCATGCTGCCGCCGAGCTCGTGCAGCAGCACGAGGCTTGGTCCCGTCGTTCCATCGACAGTGTAACGGAGCTTGACCGCTCCTTGATGCCAGCTTGCCATTTGGTTCCCTATTGATCGAGCTTGATGCCGGTGGCGCGGATCACGTCGCCCCACTTCTTGGTCTCGTCCTCGATCATCTTCGCAAACACCTCCGGCGTCGAGCCTTCGGCGTCGACACCCTGCACGGCGAGCTTGTCGATCACGTCCTTCGACTTCGCCGCCTCGTTCGCCACCTTGTTGAGCTTGGCGATGATGTCCGGCGGCGTGCGCGACCGGCGCGATCAGCCCGTACCAGTTGTCGGCGAGCACCTCCGGGCAGGCCCTGCTCCGCAAACGTCTTCAGGTCAGGCAGCGCCGGCGAGCGCTTGGTCGAGCCGATGCCGAGCGCCTTGAAGGTGCCGGCCTTCACATGCGGCAGCAGCACCGGGATGTCGGCGAACATCCACTGCACCTGGCTGCCGAGCAGATCGTTCACCGCAGGCGCCGCGCCGCGATAGGGCACATGCTGCGACTTCACGCCGGACTTCAGCTTGAACAGCTCGGCGGCAAGATGCGGCATGCTGCCCGCGCCGGTGGAGGCAAAATTGATATCCTGCGCCTTGCTGAGCGCCAGCAGTTCCTCGACCGTCGAGGCCTTCACGTTCGGCGCGACCACCAGGATCTCCGGCACCCGCACCACCAGACTGATCGGCTTCAGATCCTTCTGCACATTGTAGGGCATGTTGGTCTGCACGCTCGGATTGATCGCCAGCGCGCCGGGACTGGAGATGCCGATCGTGTAGCCGTTCGGCTCCGCCTTCGCGACCGCATCGACGCCGGTGATGCCGCCCGCGCCACTGCGGTTTCGACGATCACCGGCTGGCCGAGAATCGCCTGCATGCGCTCGGCATAGATGCGCGCGATCGTGTCCGCAGGCCCGCCCGCCGGGAACGGAACGATCAGCTTGATCGGCCGCGTTGGGGAAGTCCTGGGCGAAAGCCGCCGTCGGCAGCAGCACCGCGACGAGACCAAGCCACGCGAAACGCGACAGCTTCAGCATCTTCGAAATCTCCCTTCTAGAGCCGGTTCGTTGCAGCGCCGGCGATTGAGGTGGCTATATCAGCCACGCCGCATGCGATTGACAAAAACCTTTGTGCAATGGCTTGCTATGCCGAAACGGCATAGGAGCAGCGAATGGACTTCCGGGAAATCCGCTATTTCGCGCAGGTCGCGACCGCTGGAAGCTTCAGCCTGGCCGCCAAGGAGCTGCGTGTCGCCCAGCCGGCGCTGAGCCGGCAGATCCGCAAGCTCGAACAGGAGCTCGGGGTCGACCTGTTGGTGCGGCACGGACGTGGTGTGCGGCTAACCGGCGCAGGTTCGATCCTGCTCGAACGCGCCGAGCAGATGATCCACCTGCTGCGCAACACCGGCGATGAGGTCCGCGAGAACGCCAACGCGGTCTCGGGGCACGTTTCGCTCGGCCTGACGCCATCCGCGGGACTGCTGCTGGTCTCGCCGATCGTGCGCACGTTCCAGCGCGAATGGCCGCAGGTGGCGCTGCATGTGCGCGACGGCATCAGCAACCTGTTGCAGGAGTGGCTGCTCGACGGCCGGCTCGACGTCGCCGTGCTCTACAATCCGCCGCCGATGGACGCGCTGGACTTCAGAAGTCATCATGCACGAGCACATGGTGGTGGTCGAACCGCCCGACGGTCCGGTGCGGCCGCGGCGCGGCAAGCCGCCGATCGGCACCTGCCGCATCCGCGACCTCGCCGACATGCCGCTGATCATGCCGGGACTGCCGCACAACAATCGCCGCATCGCCGAGCAGGCGGCGATCCAGCACGGCGTGCGGTTGCGCGTGCGGCTGGAGGTCGACAGCGTGACGCTGGCGAAGGCGATGGTGAAGAACGGCCTCGGCTGCACCATCCTCGCCTACGCCGCCGTGCACGAGGAGTTCATGCGCGGCGAACTGAAGGTGCGCGTGATCGAGCGGCCGGCGCTGGTGTCCACGGTGGCGGTAGCGACGCTGCGCGAACGCCGCGCACACAAGCTGCCGAACGAGCTGCGGCGAACGGTGATCGCGGAGGTGAACAAGCTGGTGGCGGACGGCGTGTGGCGGAGATTTGCGACGGAGTAGTGACGCCGTTCGGCACACGTGATTGCGCCCTCTCCCCTTGCGGGAGAGGGCATGCAGAGCGCTAACCCCGTATGCTGTTGGGTGAGGGGTCGCCGCACGGCACGGACTCAGTACTTGGGGCGACCCCTCACCCATCATCACTCCGGACTGATTCCAACATGCCCTCTCCCGCAAGGGGAGAGGGCGCATTTACGCGCGCCGTGCCAGAACAACGGAGCTTCACTTCCCCGCCGCAGCCCTTGCCCGCATCGCCGTCGAAACATCCTTGCCCAGCGCGAGTCCCCTCTTCGAAACTCAGCTCCAGCATCCGGTAGAACATGTTCTTGGTCGCGGCGAGCTGAACCGGATCGCTCTCGCACCATGCCGTTGCGATCTCGATCGCCGTCGGCAGCACGGCGTCCGGCGCGACCGCGCGATTGGCGAGGCCGAGGCGCATGACGTCGTCGGCATTGAACGTCGCGCCCAGGCTGATCATCTCGAACGCGGCCTTCGGTCCGACCTGCTTGAGCAGGCTGGTGGTGACGCCGGTCGGCGTCAGGTGATGCTTCAATTCCGGATAGCCGAATTTCAGATTGGTGCCGACAACGACCATGTCGCAGCAGATCGCAAACGCTGCGCCGCCGCCGATCGCAGCGCCATGCACGGCAGCGACGATGGGCTTCGACAAGGTGCGCAGCGTCACCTGCAGGCCGGACATCAGGCTGGATCGCAGCGCGTTGCGCTTCAGCGTCTCCGCCGTCTGCTCGCCGCGGAACTCGCTCAGGTCGGCGCCGGCGGAAAATCCCCTGCCCTCGCCGGTCAGCACCAGCGCACGGACGCTGTCGTCCTGATCGGCGGCGGCAAGCGCGTCGCGCAAGGCGACGAGCAACTCGGTGTTGAGCGCGTTCAGCTTGTCCGGACGGTTCATGCTGATGACGCGAACCGCGCCGTGATCTTCCACTCGCACGACGTTGCTCGCGCTCTCGCTCATGCCGTTCCCCTGCCATCTGATCGGCACCTGTTGCAGTGCCGTTGTCCGGCACATGATCGCAAAGGTTTGAAGCGATAGGCACCGTTGCTCATGCATTGCAGGCATTCTGAACGAAAACTCACTTGCGGCGCAGGCGTACAAGCAGGACATTGCGAAAAGAGAAAAACAACTTCGTCCGCAGGGCTCAAGGGAACGCGCTCCAGGCAAGATGAAATCGACCGCGGTCTACGCGCAGCCCAACCTGCTCCGTTTCGTTGCCACGCGGATGTGCATCGTGCTGTCGATGCAGGTGCAGGCGGTCGCGCTCGGCTGGTACGTCTATGCGCAGACCGGAAGCGCGCTCAGCCTCGGCCTGATCGGGCTCGCGCAATTCGCCCCCGCGATCCCGCTGCTGACGCTGGCCGGCTACGCCGCCGACCACTACGACCGCCGCAAGGTGGTGATGCTGTCACAGACCATGCAGGCGATCGGCGCGCTGGGCCTCTATCTCTGTGTGCACTATCTGCCGACGCAGACGCTGCCGATCTACCTGATGGCGATGCTCATTGCCGGCGCACGCTCGTTCTCGATGCCGTCGACGGCATCGCTGCTGCCAACGATTGTCCCGCGCGAGCAGTTTCCGCAGGCCATCGCCTTCTCGTCCTCCTCGATGCAGTTCGCTTCCATGGTCGGCCCTGCGGTCGGCGGCCTGCTCTATGCGCTCATTGCGCAAGAGATCTTCCTGTTGTTGATCGCCTTGCCGGTCATCGCTGCACTGCTGATCATGACGGTGAAGGCGCCGCCTATGGTCGCGCAGAACGACAAAGGCTCGGCCTGGCAGAAGGCCGTCGCGGGCTTCCGCTATGTGCGGCACAATCAGTTGATCCTCGGCGCGATGTCGCTTGACCTGTTCGCCGTGCTGCTCGGCGGCGTCACCGCGCTGCTGCCGATCTTCGCGCAGGACATCCTGCATGTCGGCCCCGCCGGGCTCGGCATCCTGCGCTCCGGCCCTACCTTCGGCGCGCTGCTGGTCGGCATCGCGCTGACGCATTTGCCGATCAGTCGCCATGCCGGGCGGACCATGCTCTGGTCGGTGGCCGTCTTCGGCCTGGCGACCATCGCGTTCGGCCTCTCGACCAATTTCCTGCTCTCGCTCGCCGCGCTGATCGTGATCGGCGGCGCCGATATGGTGGGCGTGGTGATCCGCCAGACCATGATCCAGATGACGACGCCCGACGCCATGCGCGGCCGCGTCAGCGCCGTCAACTCGGTGTTCATCGGCGCGTCGAACCAGCTCGGCAGTTTCGAGGCCGGCGTGATGGCGAGCCTGTTGGGCGCAGCACTGGCTCCGGTCGTCGGCGGCTTCGGCACGCTCGCCGTGGTCGCGGCGATCGCGTTCTACTTTCCGGAACTGCGAAAGGCCGACCAGATGCACGGCGCGCCGGCGAACGTTCCGATCGACGAGAACGAGGTTGCGGCGATTTCAGGCGAAGCCGAGCCGATCGCCGCAACCGAGCTACCGCGCGAACGAAAGAAAAGCGCGATTTAAGAGATGAAGTCCGCGCATGCGTACCTGCGCCAGAGGCAGGCCGTTCCGCTGGACCGCCGCTTTGCCTGAGCGGATAATTCCACTAACAAGGACAAGGCCCGGGCCGGCAAGGCCCTCAAGCAACACCAAGAAGGGGGAGACCGCCTCAATGGCTGAACCGCAACGCGCGCGTCCGAAACCGACGCCCGAGACCAAGCACTTCTGGGACGGCACGCAGGCCGGCGAGTTGCGCCTGCAGCGTTGCAACAAGTGCTCGAAGGCCTATTTCCCGCCGCGGCCTTTCTGTCCCGAGTGCGGTCATCGCGAAGTCACGGTGTTCAAGGCCAGCGGCAAGGGCTTTCTCTACAGCTACGTCATCCATCACCGTCCGGTGCCCGGCTTCACGCCGCCCTACTCGATCGCCGTGGTCGAGCTCGAGGAAGGCCCGCGCATGATGACCAACATCGTCGATTGCCCGCAGACACCCGAAGCGCTGCAGCTCGACATGAAGGTGCAGGTCAAATTCGAGAAGCTTGACGACAAGGTCACGCTTCCCCTGTTCGTTCCGGCGAAGGGCTGACCGCAATGCGTAGAAATCAGGTGGCCGTCGTTGGCGCGGCCGAAACCACCAAGCTCGGCGTCATTCCCGACGTGTCGCAGATCCAGCTGCATGCGGACGCGGCGCTGAATGCGATCGCCGATGCGGGACTGACCATCAAGGACATCGACGGGTTCGCGACCGCGGTCGAGCAGCCGCAGCAGGTCTGTCATTATCTCGGCATCAAGCCGACATGGGTGGACAACACCTCGGTCGGCGGCTGCTCGTTCATGCTGCATGTCCGCCATGCGGCGGCAGCGATCGAGGCCGGTCTGTGCAAGACGGTTCTCATTACACATGCGGAAAGCGGCAAATCGAACATCGGCCGCCCGCCGCGTTCGGTCGGCGCCGACAGTCTCAACGGCCAGTTCGAGATGCCGTTCGGCGTGGCCGGCCCGCCCAGCATGTTCACGATCCCCGTGCTGCGCTACCTGAAGACGCACGGCATCACCCAGGAACAGTTGGCGATGGTGTCCGTCGTGCAGCGCGAATGGGCGGCGAAGAACCCGCGCGCGACCATGAAGGACCCGATCACGGTCGACGACGTGCTCAACTCGCGCATGATCGCCTATCCGTTCCGCATCCTGCAGTGCTGCCTCGTCACCGACGGCGGCGGCGCGCTGATCCTGACCAGCGCCGATCGCGCCAAGGACTTCAAGACCAAGCCGGTCTACGTCCTCGGCACCGGCGAGAGCGTGGAAACGCCGATGGTCAGCCAGATGGAGACCTTCAACTCCTCGCGGGCGTTCAAGGTGGCGGGCCCGCTGGCGTTCCAGGAAGCCGGCATCGCGCACAAGGACGTCGATCACCTGATGATCTACGACGCCTTCGCGCACCTGCCGCTCTACGGGCTCGGCGACCTCGGCTTCATGCCGCATGAGGAAACCGGCAAGTTCATCGCCGACGGCAACACGCGGCCCGGCGGCAAGCTGCCGCTGAACACCAACGGCGGCGGCCTCTCCTACATGCACTCGGGCATGTACGGCATGTACGCGCTGCAGGAGAGCGTGCGGCAGATGCGCGGCACGGCAGCAGCGCAGGTGCCGAACGCGAAGATCTCGGTCTGCCACGGCGTCGGCGGCATGTTCGGCGCGTCCGGCACGATCATCTTCACCAACCAGCGCTGAATTACCTCCCCCTGAAAGGGGGGTCGGATGGCGCAAGCAATCCGGGTGGGGGTCTTTCAAGAGTCAGCTTGACCCCCTCCCCGACCCTCCTCCTTTCCGGGGAGGGAGTTAGAATGACGATAGACCCGGAATTCAATTCCGGGTTCTTCTTTTGAGCAGGGAACCAGGACCAATGGCCGAAGGGCTTTTTGCCGGACTGAGAGTGATCGATTGCGCGAGCTTCATCGCGGCGCCGGCGGCAGCGACGATCCTCGCCGACTTCGGCGCCGACGTGATCAAGATCGAGCCGACCGGCGAAGGTGACCTTTATCGCACCCTGCACACGCGGCCCGGCTCGCCGCGGGTGAACCGCGACTACGCCTGGATCCTCGACAACCGCAACAAGCGCGGCCTCGCGCTCGACCTGAAATCCGAGCGCGGCCACGAGGTGCTGAGCCGGCTGGTGGAGAAGGCCGACATCTTCATCACCAACATGCCGTTCCCGGTGCGGCGCAAGCTTCGCACGGCTTACGAGGATATCGCGCACCTCAACCCGCGGCTGATCTATGCGTCGTTCACGGCCTATGGCGAGACAGGGCCGGAGGCCGAGAAGACCGGCTTCGACTCCACCGCCTACTGGGCGCGCTCGGGGCTGATGGACATGGTGCGGCCCGACGCGGACGCGGTACCCGCGCGCTCCGCGCCCGGCATGGGCGATCATCCGAGCGCCGTGGCGCTGTATCGGCGCGATCATGACCGCGCTCTGGCGGCGCGAGAAAACCGGCCGCGGCGGCCATGTCGACTCGTCGCTGGTCGCCAACGGCCTGTGGTCGAACAGCTACCTCGTGCAGGCGCGACTGATCGGCGCGGAGTTTCCGCCGCGGCCGAAGCGCACGCACGTGCTGAATCCGCTCAGCAACTCCTACCGCTGCAAGGACGGACGCTGGTTCATCCTGTCGATGGTCAACGAGGCGCGGCAATATGCGCCGTTCATGCACGCGATCGGGCTTCGCACCTTACGGAGAAATACGCCGTGCAGACGGACCGGCAGAAGAACTCGCCGGAGCTGATCGAGATCTACGACAGGGTGTTCGCGGAAAAGACGCTGGAGGAATGGCGCAAGATCCTCGACGCCGCCGGCATCACCTTCGGCATCGTCAACATGCTGGACGACCTGGTCAACGACGACCAGGCGCGCCACGCCGGCGCGATCGTTCCGTTCGCCGACGGATCGGGCGAGACCATCTCGAGCCCGTTCAACATCGACGGCGAGACCAAGTGCCCGCCGGGCGCCGCTCCCGCGATCGGCCAGCACACCAACGAGATCCTGCGCGAGCACGGATATAATGACGCCGAGATCAGGAAGCTGCGTAACGCGAGGGCGGTCGCCTAGAGGAGCGAGGATTGAGTTGGTAAGCTCAACGCCAAACATTCAGCGTCGTCCCCGCGAAGGCGGGGACCCATACGCCGTGACAGTATGTTGCGGGAAGCGAAGATTGCCTTCAATCACGCATTCGGAGGGTATGGGTCCCCGCTTTCGCGGGGACGACGACGATCCCTTCGTGTCAGGGTGTCGTAAGAGCGCAAGAAAAGAAAGGAAGCCGGGCATGGCCGATCAGCTTTTTGCAGGACTGAAGGTGATCGACTGTGCGAGCTTCATCGCGGCGCCGGCCGCCGCCACGGTGCTGTCGGACTTCGGCGCCGACGTCATCAAGATCGAGCCGCCCGGCGAAGGCGATGCCTATCGCAAGCTGCATGCGAACCCGGGCACGCCGAAGAGCAATGTGGACTACGGATGGATGCATTGCGCGCGCAACAAGCGCGGCATTGCGCTCGACCTGAAGTCGCCGCAAGGCCTTGGCGTGCTGCACCGCCTGGTCGACCAGGCCGACGTGTTCATCACCAACCTGCCGCTGCCGGTGCGCCGTCGCATGAAGGTGGCTTATGAGGATCTGGGCGTTCGCAATCCGCGGCTGATCTATGCGTCGTTCACCGCGTATGGCGAAAAGGGCGAGGAAGCCGACAAGACCGGCTTCGATGCCACCGCCTACTGGGCGCGCTCCGGCTTGATGGACCAGGTGCGCGCCGATTCGGCTGCGCCGCCGGCGCGCTCGGTCGCCGGCATGGGCGATCATCCTTGCAGCATCGCGCTTTATGCAGCGATCGTCACCGCCCTCTATCGCCGGCAGGCGACCGGCAAGGGCGGGCTGGTGTCGTCGTCGCTGCTCGCGAACGGGCTGTGGTCGAACGCGTTCCTGGTGCAGGCGCGACTCACCGGCGCGACCATCCCGCCGCGTCCGCCGCGCTCGGAATCGCTCACCGCCACCACCAACATGTACCGCACGCGCGACAACCGCTGGTTCAACCTGGCGATGGTCAATGACGTGAAGCAGTATCCGGTCCTGGTCACGACGCTCGGCCGGCCCGAGCTCGCCGACGATCCGCGCTTCGCCACAGCGGATGCCCGCCGCACCAACGTGCGGGCGCTGATGGCGGAGCTGGACGAGCTGTTCGCGCGGTTCGACCTCGCGTACTTGCGGAAAGTCCTGGACGCGGCCGGCATTACGTTTGGATTCGTCGGCACCATCGACGAAGCGCTGCACGACCCGCAGATGCGCGATGCTGAAGCGATCGTGCCGACGGCAGACGGCAAGGCCGAGATCGTCTCCAGCCCCTTCCAGGTCGAAGGCGCCCCGAAAACCGCGCCGGGACCCGCACCCGGCGTGGGTGAGCACACCGACGAGGTGCTGCGCGAATATGGTTTCAGCGACGCGGAGATCGTTTGCGATGCGCGAGGCGAGAGCGGTGGCGTGATGACTTACCTCTCCCCGCAAGAGCGGGGAGAGATGCGAAGCGTCCCTAATGTGCCCATCTCCCCTTGCGGGAGAGAGCAGTGGGCATCAATCGAATGATGCGGGGCGAGGGCGTTCCCGAAGCATGCAGGCCGTGCGGCTACCTCTGACCCGGCGACTAGCGTTAGCCTCGCATGCCCTCTCCCGCAAGCGGAAGGGCTGCATGCGTGTGCCGCGCTATGAGCGGTGTCGCAAGTTAGAGCACCTCCACGTGCCCTTCCTCCCACGCGCCGCCCTCATGCGGCAGCGCGTGTTGCTTTCACCTCGAATCCCGTCACCATGGGCGAGACGAACGCATAAAAAGGAACGGCGCCGCATTTGATGAACTACCGCTTCGTCGTTCCCATGATGGCCACCGCGTTCTTCGAGCTGTCGGTCATCTCGATCGTCCGGGTCACCACCTCCTACCGCGCCATCGAGCTCGGCCTGTCGGCGGCATGGATCGGCATCCTGACTGCGGCCTTCGCCATCCTGCCTGTCTTCTTCGCACTGAAAGTCGGCCGCGCGATCGATCGCGGCAATGACCTGAAGATGGTCTGGGCCGGCACCGCCCTGCTGGTCGTCGCGTGCCTCGGCATCGCCTTGCTTCCCGTCGATCTATCCGCTCCTGTTCTTCACGGCGGTGCTCGGCATCGGCCACCTGCTCCTGAGCATCGGCATGCAGGTGCTGTGCGCGCAGCAGCCGGGTCCCGGCGTGATGGAGCGGATGCTCGGCAACTACATGGTCGCAACCGCGATCGGCCAGGGCGCGGGGCCTGCGGTGGTCGGCTGGGTCGGCGGCTCGGCCGCGATCCCGCCGACGGAACCGCTGTTCTGGATTGGCTTTGCGACCGCAATCCTCGCCTTCATCAGCAGCCTGTTTCTGCGCTCCGGCCACAGGCCCGCACCGCATGCGGATGGTGCAAAGCCGATGCCGGTGCGCGACATCATCCAGAGCCCGGGTTTTCTCGTCGTCTTTTCCGTCAGCGTGGTGTCGGTGGTCGCCCAGGACCTGATCGTGGTGTACCTGCCGCTGATGGGCACCGAGCGCAGCATCGCCGTCGACGTGATCGGCTCGCTGCTGGCCGTGCGCGCCTTTGCGGCGGTGTTCTCGCGGCTGTTTTTCTCAAAGCTCAGCATGATGCTCGGCAGCACGCGGCTGATGGTGACAAGCACCATCGCCGGCGCGCTGGCGTTCGGCGCGCTGGCCGCGCCGATCTCGCTGCCGCTGATGTACGTGGCGATCGCCATCCTCGGCGGGGCGCTCGGCATCTGCGTGACCACGGCGATCTCCAGCCTGCTCGCGCTGGTCTCGAGCGAGGTGCGCGGCACCGCCAACTCGCTGCGCACGACCGGCACGCGGCTGGGCAGGTGATCGTTCCGTTCTTCGCAGGCCTCCTCGCCGCCGCCATGGGCGTCGCCAGCGTCTTCGTCGTGCTCGGCGCAAGCCTTGCGGTGGCCGCCACGGCAGTGCAGTTTACGCGCGCGAAATCGTCGAGTTAGTCTCTCCGCGTCATTGCGAGCGAAGCGAAGCAATCCAGCGCGCGCCGAAAGGCGCGCCAATAATAAAGCGCGGACGTGCGCGAACTCCGCGCTTTTTGTTTGCGCGCTTCGCGCGCGCTGGATTGCTTCGCTTCGCTCGCAATGACGATGTAATGGAGCCCCCATGCCCCGCTTTGCCGCAAACCTGAACTGGATGTTCCAGGAATGGCCGCTGATCGACCGCTTCGACGCCGCAGCCGAGGCCGGCTTCACGGCGGTGGAGGTGCTGTTTCCCTATGAGCTTCCGCCGGACGTGATCGCCGAGCGGCTCAAGCGCAACAAGCTGACGCCGGCGCTGTTCAACATGGCCTCCGGCAACAGCGCCGCCGGCGACCGCGGCCTTGCCGCGCTGCCGGACCGCTTCACGGAACTGCAACAGGCGGTGCTGACGGCGCGCACTTACGCGCGCGAGACCGGCGTCAAACGTTTTCACCTGGTCGCGGGCCTTGCCGAGCGCAACGATCCGCGGGCGCTTGCCGCCTACAAGAGGTCGGTTGCGTTCGCGGCGGAGACGCTCGGCGCCGACGGCGTCGAGGTGATGCTCGAGCCGATCAACAACCGCGACATTCCCGGCTTCTTCCTTCGCGACTTCGACCTCGCCGAAGCAGGTGATCCGCGAGCTGGCGCTGCCGAACGTCTGGCTGCAGTTCGACATCTATCACCGGCAGATCATCCACGGCGACGTGGTGATGGCGCTGCGGCGGCTGATGCCGATCACCCGCCATGTGCAGATCGCCAGCGTCCCCTCCCGCAACGAGCCGGACGGCGAGGAACTGAATTTTCCCTATCTGTTCGCCGAGCTCGACCGGCTCGGGTTCGACGGTTATGTCGCCGGCGAGTATCGCCCGCGCACCACGACGCTGGACGGCCTCGGCTGGTTCGCGCCGTACAAGGGGAAGACGTAGGCCTCTCCCGTCATTGCGAGGCATAGCCGTTCGAAGAACGGCGTCGCTTCGCTCGCCTATGGCGACGAAGCAATCCAGCGCGCGCGAAGCGCGCCATAAAAAACGCTGCAGTCGCGGCAACCGCGGCGTTTCTGTTTGCGCGCCTGCCGGCGCGCGGCTGGATTGCTTCGCTTCGCTCGCAATGACGGTAGCGCAAGCCGCGGCGCTGTGCTCAACTCAACGCAAAAGGAGCACGCAATGACCCCTCCCCAAGCCGCCCGCAAAACCGAACCCGCCGTTTCCGACATCGTGATGATGGACGCGCTGCCGCTGGGGCGCGCGCTGCGGGCAAAACAGCTCTCCTGCGTCGAGGTGATGAACGCGTATCTCGATCACATCGATCGCCTCAATCCGACGGTCAACGCCATCATCAGCATGCGCGACCGGAAAGAGCTGATCGCAGAAGCCACCCTGCGCGACGAGCAGCTCAAGCGCGGCGAGGATTTGGGCCCGCTGCATGGCATGCCGCAGGCGATCAAGGATCTTGCCGCGGCCAAGGGCATCCCCTTCACGCAAGGCTCGCCGATCAACAAGGACACGATCGCGGACCGATGACGCGCTGTTCGTCGAGCGCATGCGCAACGCCGGCGCGATCATCATCGGCAAGACCAACGTGCCGGAATTCGGCCTCGGCTCGCAGAGCTACAACCCGGTGTTCGGGATGACGCGCAATGCCTACGACCAGAGCAAGACGTCGGGCGGCTCGAGCGGCGGCGCGGCGGTGGCGCTGGCGCTGCGCATGCTGCCGGTCGCCGACGGCAGCGACCACGGCGGCTCGCTGCGCAATCCGGCCGCCTTCAACAACGTGCTCGGCTTCCGCACCTCCTACGGACGCGTGCCGCATCACCACGAGGACGTTTTCCTGACCGGGCTCAGCGTCAAGGGACCGATGGCGCGCACGGTGGAAGACCTGCAGATGCTGCTGTCGGTGCAGGCGGGCTACGACGACCGCGTGCCGCTGTCGATCGAGAACCCGCATTCCTACAAGGTCCCGTCGCTGAAGTGCGACGTGAAGGGCAAGCGCATCGGCTGGCTCGGCGAGTTCGGCAACCTGCCGATGGAGGCAGGCGTGCGCGAGCTCTGCCGCGACGCGCTGCGCACGCTGGAAGGCATGGGATGCATCGTCGAGGAGGCGAAGCCGGACTTCGACGCCGAAACGGTGTGGAAGGCCTGGCTGGTGCTGCGCGCCTGGATGGCGGGCTCAAGACTGCGCGCGCACTACGACGATCCGGCAAAACGCGCGCTGATGAAGCCGGAAGCGCAGTGGGAGGTCGAGGAAGGCTACAAGCTCTCGGCCTACGACATCACGGCGGCCTCCGACGTCCGCAACGCCTGGTACAAGGAAGTCCGCCGGCTGTTCCAGCGCTACGACTACCTGACGCTGCCGAGCGCGTCGGTGTTCCCGTTCCCGGTCGAGACGCACTGGCCGCAGGAAATCGCGGGCAAGAAGATGGACACCTATCACCGCTGGATGCAGGTGGTGATCCCGATCACCATGTCCGGCTGCCCGTCGCTCGGCACGCCCGGTGGCTTCAACGCGGCCGGCCTGCCGATGGGCATGCAGATCGTAGGCCCGATGCACGCCGAGCACTCCGTGATGCAGCTGGCCAACGCCTACGAAGAGGCGACGGGCTGGACGAAGAAGGTGCTGCCGCCGCTGCTGCGGGGGTAAGTCACTCCAGTGTCGTCCCCGCGAAGGCGGGGACCCATACGCCGTGTCGCTTGCGAGTTGACGACCGCCCGTGACCTTCACTGGCTCGGAGGGTATGGGTCCCCGCTTTCGCGGGGACGACATCGAGGATTGCCGCGAACTCGCATAAATCGGCAGCGGCGCGTCGCGTTTGACTTCTTCCATGGCGGCATAGGTGCGCGTCTCGCGCACGCCCGGCAGCGCCAGCAGCACGTCGCCGAGGAATCGCCGATACGCGGCCATGTCGGCGACGCGCGTCTTGACCAGATAGTCGAAGCCGCCGGCCACCATGTGGCATTCGAGAACTTCCGGCGCGCTTCGCACCGCCTTCGCGAACCGCTCGAACACGTCAGGCGTGGTCTTGTCGAGCAGCACCTCGACGAACACCAGCAAGCCCAATCCAAGCTGATGCGGATTGAGCCTCGCGCTGTAGCCTTCGATGAACCCGTCGCGTTGCAGCCGCTTCAGCCGCTCGCCGGCCGACGCAGGCGACAGCCCGATCCGCTCCGCCAGCTCGACGTTGGCGATGCGCCCGTCGGATTGCAGGATGCCGAGGATGCGCCGGTCGGTTTTGTCCAAATTATCCAATGACATAACGACACATATGCCATACAAAATATGGTATCTCTACCAAAATAACTATCGAAATACGGCGATTTCGACGTTATTCCTTACATGCATCGAGCATCAACCCATCCATGTCTTCCCCGTTCAGCTCTCCCCCGTTCAGCGCCCCTTACGCACCCGATGACAGCGCCCTTGCCGCGCCGCTGCTCGCGACCGCGCGCCTTCCCTCGGCCAGCGAGGCGCGCATCGACCGCACGGCGCGACGGCTGATCACAGCCATCCGCGCCGAGCACGGCGGAGTGGGCGGCGTCGAGGACATGCTGCGCGAGTTCGCGCTCTCCACCAAGGAGGGGCTGGCGCTGATGGTGCTGGCCGAGGCATTGCTGCGGGTGCCGGACGCGGCGACCGCCGAGCGCTTCATCGAGGACAAGCTCGAGCAGGGCGACTTCGCCCATCACCAGACGAAATCGAGCGCGCTTGCGGTGAACGCCTCCGCCTGGGCGCTCGGCTTGTCGGCCGCGGTGATCCAGCCCGGCGAGACGCCGCAGGGGACGATCGGCAAGCTGGTGAAGCGGATCGGTCTGCCGGCAGTGCGCATCGCGACGCGCCAGGCGATGCGGCTGATGGGCAACCACTTCGTGCTCGGCGAAACAATAGAGGCGGCGCTCGCGCGCGCGCAATCCGGCGACGCCCATGCCGAGCGCTATTCGTTCGACATGCTCGGCGAAGGCGCGCGCACGGCTCGCGACGCCAAACGCTACTTCGACGCCTACACGACCGCGATCGATGCGATCGGCCGCACCGCCGGCAACCGTCCCCTGCCCGACCGTCCCGGCATTTCGGTGAAACTGTCGGCGCTGCATCCGCGCTACGAAGCGACGAGCGGCGCGCGCGTGATGAAGGAGCTGGTGCCGCAGCTGATCGCGCTGGCGCAGCAGGCAAAGAGCTTTGACCTCAACCTGACCGTCGATGCCGAGGAAGCCGACCGGCTGGAACTGTCGCTCGACGTGATCGCTGCGGCGCTCGCCGACGCCTCGCTCGCCGGCTGGGACGGTTTTGGCCTTGCCGTGCAGGGTTATCAGAAGCGCGCCGGCGCGGTGATCGCCTACGCCGACGATCTCGCACGCAGCCTGAACCGGCGGCTGATGATCCGCCTCGTCAAGGGCGCCTACTGGGACACCGAGATCAAGCGCGCGCAGGAGCGCGGGCTCGACGGCTATCCGGTGTTCACCCGCAAGGCGATGACCGATTTGAACTATGTCGCCTGTGCACGGCAATTGCTGTCATTGCGCGAGCGCATTTTCCCGCAGTTCGCCACCCACAATGCGCTGACGGTGGCGACGATCATCGAGCTTGCAGGCCACGACGGTTACGAATTCCAGCGGCTGCACGGCATGGGCGACGCGCTCTATGAGCAGTTGCGCGAGGATCATCCACAGCTGCCGTGCCGCACCTATGCGCCGGTCGGCAGCCATCGCGACCTGCTCGCCTACCTGGTGCGGCGGCTGCTGGAGAACGGCGCGAACTCGTCGTTCGTGGCGATCGCCGCGGATTCGTCGGTGCCGGTGGAGCGATTGTTGCGGCGTCCGGCCGACATGATCGGCTCAGCCGAAAAGGCGCACCATCCGAAACTGCCGCTGCCGCGCGATCTCTTTCAGCCGCAGCGGCTGAACTCGAAAGGCGTCGAATTCGGCGAGCGCGCGGCGCTCACGAGGCTGCTGGCGGATGTTGCGGCCGAAACCGGGAAGGCCCTGGCAGCGCCGCTGGTCGACGGCAAGATGCTCAAGGGACCATCACGCGACGTGATCAGCCCGAACGACAGGACGACGGTTGTCGGCACCGTCACCGAAGCCACGCACGAGCAGGCGGAAGCCGCCGTTCGCGCGGCACTGGCCGGCTTTGCGGCCTGGAGCGCAAAACCCGCCGCCGACCGCGCGCATGCGCTCGACCGCGCGGCCGAACTGCTCGACCAGCGAAAGGCGCGTTTCATCGCGCTGCTGCAGCGCGAGGGCGGCAAGACGCTCGACGACGCCCTGTCGGAAGTGCGCGAGGCGATCGATTTCTGCCGCTACTATGCCGCCGAGGGGCGAAAGCTGTTCGGCGCCGACCAGCCGCTGCCGGGACCTACCGGCGAGAGCAATGCGCTGCGGCTGCGCGGGCGCGGCGTGATCGTTGCGATCTCGCCGTGGAATTTCCCGCTGGCGATTTTCTCAGGGCAAATTGCGGCGGCGCTGATGGCCGGCAATGCGGTGGTCGCAAAGCCTGCCGAGCAGACGCCGCTGATCGCAAGCGAAGCGGTCAGGCTGCTGCTTGACGCGGGCATCGATCAATCCGCGCTGCATCTCGTTCCAGGCGACGGCGAGATCGGTGCGGCGCTGGTCGCGCATGCGGACATCGCCGGCGTTGTGTTCACCGGCTCGACCGATGTCGCACAAAAAATCAACCGCACGCTCGCGGCGAAGAACGGCCCGATCGTGCCGCTGATCGCCGAGACCGGCGGCATCAACACCATGGTCGTCGACGCCACCGCGCTACCCGAGCAAGTCGCCGACGACGTCTGCACCTCCGCCTTCCGCTCCGCCGGCCAGCGCTGCTCGGCCCTGCGGCTGCTGCTGGTGCAGGAGGACGTGGCCGACCGCATGATCGAGATGATTGCCGGCAGCGCGCGCGAGCTCGTGGTCGGCGATCCGCGCGACATCGCAAGCCACGTCGGCCCGGTGATCGACCTGGATGCAAAAGAGCGGCTGGAGGCGCATATCGCGCGGATGAAGACCACAGCGCGCGTGCATTACGCGGGCACGACGCCGGCCACGGGCAATTTTGTCGCGCCGCATATCTTCGAGCTCAAGCGTGCGACCGAGCTGACCGAGGAAGTCTTTGGACCGGTCCTGCATGTCGTCCGCTATCCGGCGAGCCAGCTTGCGGGCGTGATCGAAGAGATCGCCCGCTCCGGCTACGGGCTGACGCTCGGCATCCACTCGCGCATCGACGAGACGGTGGAGGAGATCACGGCCAGGCTCGCGGTCGGCAACGTCTACGTCAACCGCAACATGATCGGCGCGGTGGTCGGCGTGCAGCCGTTCGGCGGCCACGGTCTGTCGGGCACGGGACCGAAGGCCGGCGGCCCGCACTATCTGCCGCGCTTTGCGACGGAGCAGACGATTACGGTGAACACGGCCGCCGCCGGCGGCAATGCGGCGCTGATGGCCGAGGGGGAAGAGTAGGATTCAAAGCCGTCGTCCCCGCGAAAGCGAGGGACCCATACGCGCGTGTCACCAATGAGACGGCAAGCGCCGATTGCCTTCCGGACAGCAGGCGCAACATTCAACAAGCGAGTCGGATGGCTATCGGTCCCCGCTTTCGCGAGGACGACGACGGAGCGTGCCGAGCCTACTGCGACGCGCCCGACGCCCCAGAACTTCCGCTGGTAGTGCACCATGCCGTGGCCGGGATCGCCGAGCAGGCTTTGCGTGACTTCGCCGACGATGATGACGTGGTCGCCGCCCGGGAAATGATCCTGCTTCCTGCAGATCAGCGTCGCCAGCGCGTCCTTCACCACCGGCAGGCCGTGGTGCGAATCGATGAAATGGCCGTCGATGAATTTTTCCGCGCCGCGCCGCGCGAACAGCTCCGCGAGCTCCTGATGATGCGGACGCAGGATGCTGATGGCGAACTTGTCGGCGGACTTGAACGTCGGATAGCACTCGGCGGTGAGATTGAGGCACGCCAGCACCAGCGGCGGGTTGGCGGAAACCGAGGTGAAGGAGCTGGCCGTGAAACCCTTGGCAGTTCCGTCGGAAGCGCGCGTGGTGACGATGACGACGCCGGCCGGATAGCGGGAGAACACTTCCCTGAACTGCGCAACATTGTTTGACATGGGCTTATCTGACATTGGGCCGTTTTGGCTCCTGATCTCCCGGGCGCGTTGCCCACACCCGTCCCACTCATTTGCGTCAGATTAGGGCCCGCCGCAACGGCACCGAGGGGATGGCTGCAATGACCAGTTGCGCAGCGCTCGCCAGGCGAACAGCTGTGCCGTCCCGCGGCGTTGAAGCGGAAGGCTATTTTCCCGCGGCTTTCCGCAGCGCGTCGTTGATCCTGTCCTGCCAGCCGGGCCCGCTCTCCTGGAAATACTCCAGCACGTCCTGATCGATCCGCAGCGTCACCTGCTCCTTGACGCTGGGGATCGCGGCCTTCTTCACCGGCGCTTCGACACGCGGCGCGGTCACCGCCTTGAACGCCGCCTCGGCGGCGCTGCGAGCATCGGTTGTCGTTCTTGGTCGTCTGGGCGGCTGTGACATATGAATCTCCCCGTGCCTCTCCCCGCGATTCGGCGTCGGTCGAGCTTATACCGGGCAAACCGCCCGGAAATACGGACGCCTATCGTTTCAAGGGTTGTGCAAAGAAATCCACGTGGCCGACGGAAAGCGTCAATTTGCCGGCCCTTGCCGCCTCGCAGCGGCGCGTGAACCAATCTTCGAGGGCGTTGCGCGGAATTTCGCCCATGTCCTCCGCCGCCTGACGCCAGCCGGCGAGCAGCTCGACCTGAAAGTCGTTGTCCAGAGCGCCCGCGACCCAGTCGGATTTGCCCTGCACGACCGCATAGCCGAACGTGCGAAACATCCGCATTGCGAAATCCGCCGCACGCGGACCGAGCGCCGGGCCAAAACCCTTGTTGCCAAGCTGGTGGGCATTGACCGCCGCCATGATCCGCTGGTCGAGCGGATCGGCACCTTTCAGTTCAGCGCGGCCGTCATAAGTCAGCGCGATGTAGACCGGAAGCGACCGCGCAGCGGCGGCGGCGGCAAGGTTGGCGAGCCAAGGCTCCGAGACAAGGTCGATCAATGCGGACGAGGTGACCAGATCGGCGCCTTCCAACAGCGGCCCGACGTCGTCGTTCAGATCGAACTGCTGCGTTTCGACTGTCACGCTGTCCGGCCGCGCCATCGCAAAGGCTTCCGCCAGCAGGATGGAATCGTTGTCGACCAGCCGCCAGGTTTGCGATGTCGGCAGCTGAGCACTCAGCGCCCGCACGGTTGATCCCGTGCCGCTGCCGAGATCGACGATCGACAGCGCCTCCCGGCCGCGGAACGCCGCAGCGACGGCGTCGAGCACGTCGCGGTTACGCGCTCGCAGGTCGAGCGGTTCGCGCAGCGCCAGCCACTCGGACGAGAAGCCGCTCATGGGAGAGCCTCCAGCACCTGCGCGAACGCAATCGCAGACTGCCGCCACTGCGGCAAGCGCGCGGACGCCTCGCGTGCGGCTTGCGCCATCTCCGTTGCGCGCATCGCTCTCCACGATGACGTGGCGCAGCGCATCACGCAATGCGCTTGCATCACCCGGCGCAACGAGCATACCGGCGTCGGGCGGCACGATCTCCTGCGCGGCGCCGACGGCGGTCGCGACGATCGGCAGGCCATGCGCAACCGCCTCGCCGAACACCATGCCGTAGCCTTCGAACAGCGACGCCAGCACGAACACATCTGAATTGGCGTAGAGCTGTCCGAGACGGGCTTCGTTCACAGCGCCCGTGATGACGACCTGATCCTGCAGCTTCAGGCGCGCAAGATCGGCCTGAAGCCGCGCGAACGCCGATGCGTTGCGCGTGGTGTCGCCGGCGATGGTGAGACGCCAGGGCAGCTCCTTCAGGCTGCCGAGCACCTCGATCAGCAGGTCATAACCCTTGCGCGGTGTGATCGATCCGACGCTCAGGAGATTCACCACGCCATTGCCGGTTTGAGACCGCGGCCTGAGCGCCGGGACATCGACGCCTGGCCGAATGACGGCAATGCACTCGCGCGGCCACGCCGTAATCACGGCACAGAATTTCCGCCGTCGATGCGCTGGTGACGACCACAGCCTGCGTGCACGCGAGCGCCGCCCGCTCGCTTGCGCGCAGCGCCTCCGCCGTCGCCGCGTCGAGACCGGTCTCCAGCGCAAGCGGGTGATGCACCAGCGCGACCAGCGGATTTCTCTCGCGCAACTTCGCCGCCTCCTCCGCCATCACCCCGAAGGCGAGGCCATCGAGCACGATCGGCTGCCCTTCCGCCGTCGCCTGAAGTTTTGCCAGCGCGGCCGCGCGCGTCGCCGCGTCCGGATCTGGAAACGCGCTGCCGAGATCGATCACGTCGATCTGCCAGCCGAGCGCGCGCAAGCTCGGCAATGATGCGCTTGTCATAGGCGTAGCCGCCGGTCGGCGTGTCGAGGTCGCCCGGAACCGCGAACGCCGCGCGCTTCACGACAGCGGCGCCTCGTACCACGCGCGCGCCACATGCGATTCGGACAGCGTCACGCGGATCGCCTTCAATTCGCCGAGCCGGCCGGCCGAGCTTATCCTTCCTCGCGGCGTCCGCAAGCCGGTCGTACACATGCTTGGTCAGGAACTCGGTGGTGGTGTTCTTGCCCTTGAATTCCGGCACCTCGTCGAGGTTGCGGTAGTTCAGCGACTTGACGATCTCCTTCAGCACCTCGTGCGCAAGGCCGATGTCGACGACGATGCCGTTATCGTCGAGGGTGTCGGCGATGAACGCCGCGTCGATCACGAACGTGGCGCCGTGCAGCGCCTGCGCCGGGCCAAACACCTCGCCGCGGAATGAATGGGCGACCATGATGTGATCGCGAACCTCGACTGCAAACACTTAGTCCCTCTCTTACTCGTAGTTGACGATCTGGCAGAGCACGCCGCTGCCGGGTTTCAGGATGCGCGGCAATTCGGCCGGCAGGTCGTCGAAGGCGATCGCGGGAGCCAGCAGCGCGTCGAGTTTTGGATCGGCGAGCAGCGAAAGCGCGGCAGCGAGGCGGCGGCGGTGCGTCCAGCGCGGCCGGCGCGACGGCGCGACCTGTCCCACCTGGCTCGAGATCAGTTTCAGCCGGCGGCTGTGAAACGCGCCGCCGAGCGCCAGCCCGACGGTGCCGGAGCCGTACCAGCTCATTTCGACGATCATCGCCTTCGTCGCCCGCAAGATCGATCGCGCTCGCGAGCCCCTGCGCATTGCCGCTGGTGTGAAACACCACATCGCAATCGCGCGGCGCTTTTGGCGGCTGAGCGAACGCAACACCAAGCGCGCTCGCGACAGCGGCGCGCGACGGATCGATGTCGATCAACGTGACGTCAGTGCCCGCAAGCCTGCCGCAAAGATAGCTGACCAGCGCGCCGACGACGCCGGCGCCGACCACCGTGATGCGATCCGCCGGGCCTGCGCCTGCGTCCCACACCGCGTTCAGCGCGGTCTCCATGTTGGCCGCGAGCACGGCGCGCTGCGGCGTCACGCCTTCGGGCAGCGGCACTGCCGCGCCGGCTGCCACATTGAAGGCGCATTGATGCGGATGCAGCGCGAACACGGTTTTGCCCGCAAGCTCGCCCGCTTCGACGCGACCGACCGCCGCGTAGCCATATTTCACCGGGAACGGAAATGAGCCTTCCATCGCCGGCGCACGCATCCGTTCATATTCGCTTGGCGGAACACGCCCGGCCTGCACCAGCGACTCCGTGCCGCGGCTGATCGCGCTGTGCAGGGTGCGGACGCGCATTTCGCCGGCTGCGGGCTGCGGCAGCGCTTCCTCGCGAATTTCCGCGCGCCCCGGCTCCACGTACCAGAGACTGCGCGCGACTTCTTTCGCCTGGCTACTCAACTTGACCCACCGGATTGGACTTTTGGACGGACTGGCCGCTATACGTGGCTGAACCTGAACCCCGTTTTCAACGCCCATCGGACCGGACAAGCGTGCTCGAACGTTCGCCTGCGGATATAGCAATAACCGGCCGTGTCCGGGAAGGGATCGGCGCACGCCGGGCGCTCTTTGGCAGCACTGGTCTGCGCGACCATCATCGGCATGTTGTGGTTAACCGCGGTCGCCCTCTCGCCCGGCGGGTTCACCCTCGTCGATGCGCTGCTGCTGCTGTGTTTCGCGCTGACGCTGCCCTGGATGGCAGTTGGGTTCTGGAATGCGGCGATCGGCTTCCTGATCGCCCGCTTTGCCGCAGATCCCTTGCGGACGACGATCCCCTGCGCCGCGGACGTTGCGCGACGACACGCCGATCACCGCATCGACGGCGATCCTGCTCTGCATCCGCAACGAAAACCCGGAACGGCTGGTGCGCAACCTGCAGGCGATGATGGCAGGCCTCGCCGCGGCCGGCAACGCAAGCAGCTTTCGCGTCTATGTGCTGAGCGACACGAACGATGCGTCCATTGCCACGACGGAGGAGACGCGCGTTCGCGGCGCTCGCCGCGCAATGGCGCGACCAGTTGCCGCTGATCTACCGCCGGCGCGAGGTCAACACCGGCTACAAGGCCGGCAACATCGGCGAGTTCTGCGCGCGCTGGGGCGGCGAGCACGATTTCGCGCTGGTGCTCGACGCCGACAGTTTCATGTCGGCGGATGCGATCCTGCGGCTGGTGCGCATCGCGCAAGGCGATGAGCGGCTCGGCATCCTGCAGAGCCTCGTCGTCGGCCTGCCGTCCACCTCGGCCTTCACCCGCATCTTCCAGTTCGGCATGCGGCTCGGCATGCGCTCCTACACGCTGGGCAGCGCCTGGTGGCAGGGCGACTGCGGGCCCTACTGGGGTCACAACGCGCTGCTGCGGCTGAAACCGTTCCTCGAGCACGCGCAGCTGCCGCTGCCGAAGCCGGGCGAAGAGCAGATCCTCAGCCACGACCAGATCGAGGCGGTGCTGATGCGGCGCGGCGGTTTTGACGTGCGGGTGGTGCCGGAGGAGCACGAGAGCTGGGAGGAGAACCCGCCGAGCCTGACCGAGTTCATCGGCCGCGATCTGCGCTGGTGCCGCGGCAACCTGCAGTACTGGCGCTTCCTCAGGCTTCCCGGGCTGAAGTTCGTCAGCCGCTGCCAGCTGCTGTTCGCGATCCTGATGTTCCTCGGCTCGCCCGGCTGGATTGGGCTGTTGATCATCGGCACGCTGGCGCTGGCTTTCACCGATACGCCGGGCAACTTCATCCGCGCCGACGCCGGCATAGCGGTGTTCGCCGCGGTTCTCACCATGTGGTTTGCGCCAAAGATCGCGACCGTCGCCAACATCCTGATGCACGCCGACGCGCGCAACACGTTTGGCGGCACGCTGCGCTTCGGTGTGAGCGTCGTGACGGAAACGATCTTCTTCATCCTCTTGTCGCAGGTCATGTGGTTCGGCCATGCGCTTTTGATCGTGAGCCTGCCGTTCGGCCGCCCGATCGAATGGGCGGGCCAGGTGCGCGACGACCATACGGTCTCGCTCGCGCAGGCTTTTCGCGCGTTCTGGCCGCATACGCTGCTGGGTGTTGGCGCGCTGGCGGTGCTGGCCGCGACACATCCCGCCGCACTTCCCTACGCGCTGTTTCTTGCCGCAGGTCTTGCGCTGTCGATCCCGCTTGCCGTGATCACGGCGCTGCCCGCGACCGGCCGCCTGCTGACGCGCCTCGGCATCGGCCGCCTGCCGGAAGAGACCGCGCCGCCGGCGTCTCTGCGTGCGCTCGCATTGCCGGCGGTCGAAGCCGCGCAAGGCTCGCAGCGGCCATGATCGAGGCCCTCCGCACCGCGCGCGGCGTGCTGCGGTCGATGCGCATCTATTATGGAGGCCGGCCGCGCAATGCGGCGATGGACGCGCTCTACCGCCAATTCATCCAGCCCGGCGACCTCGCCTTCGACATCGGCGCGCATGTGGGCGACCGCGTCGCCTGCTTCCGCCGCCTCGGCGCACGCGTGGTCGCGCTCGAGCCGCAGCCGGCGCTGGCGCGCGTCGCTTCGCCTGCTGTTCGCCTTCGACCGGCAGGTGACGATCGAGCAGGCGGCGATTGCGCGCGAGGCAGGCTCGGTCGAATTGATGATCAATGTCGACAACCCCACGGTCTCCACCGCCTCGAAGGAGTTCGTCCGCGCAGCGGAAGATACCGACGGCTGGCGCGAGCAGCGCTGGACGAAATCGGTCAGCGTCGCCGCAACCACGCTCGACGCGCTGATCGCACGATACGGTGTGCCGTCCTTCATCAAGATCGACGTCGAAGGTTTCGAAGCCGAGGCGCTGGCCGGTCTGTCACAGACGGTGCGCGGCGCTGTCGTTCGAGTTCACGACCATCCAGCGCGACGTGGCGCTCGCAGCGATCGCGCGCTGCGAAGCGCTCGGCTATGCGCGCTTCAATGCAGCGCTCGGTGAGAGCCAGACTTTCGTGCATCGCGATTGGATCGACGCCGCGATGCTGAAGCAGTGGCTTGGTGCGCTCCCTCATGAGGCAAATTCTGGTGACATCTATGCCCGGCTCGCCTGACAGCGCCGAACGACGGCGCCGGCGTTGGCGACTGATCCTGCCCGTGCTGCTTGCCAGCGCGGGATTCCTGCTGACCCTTTATCTCTTCTATCCGGGCATCATGAACTACGATGCGCGGTACGTGCACCTGGACAGCCTCAAGGGATTCTACGGCGACTGGCAGTCGCCGGTCATGACCTGGCTGTGGCGGACGATCGATCCGATCGCACCCGGCTCGGCCAGCATGTTTCTCCTGATCGCCGGGCTCTATTGGTGCGGCATCGTCACGCTCGCACGTGCGCTGGCGCGTCGGTCGCTCGTGCTCGGCCTTGCGCTGCCGCTGATCGCGCTGACGCCGCCGCTGTTCGCCTTCGTCGGCGTGATCTGGCGCGACGTGCTGATGGCAGCCGCTGGCTGTTCGCCGTGGCCATGGTGTTTGCGGCAATCGGTCAGGTGAAACGGCCGGTGATGATCCAGGCCGTCGCCTGCGCGCTGATCGTGTTTGGCGTGCTGATCCGGCCGAACGCACTTGCCGCGGCGCCGCTGCTGATCATCTACATCCTCTGGCCGCGCGAGTTTTCGTGGAAGCGAACAGCGCTGCTGTTCGTGCCGCTCATGATCGCGCTCTACGCGATCGTGCAGCTGGTCTATTACGGCGCGCTCAATGCCACCCGGCAGCATCCGCTGCATTCCATCGTCGTGTTCGATCTCGGCGGCACCACCTATTTTTCGGGCGAGAACCAGTTTCCCGTAACCTGGTCGGCCGAGCGAAATGGAGGCGCTGCGCGGCCGCTGCTACGACCCGTCCGATCTGGAACGTCTACTGGAACGGCGACTGCAAGTTCGTGATGGCGAAGGTCGAGCACGAGCAAAAACTGTTCGGCACGCCGGCGCTGTCGCGCGCCTGGCTTGACGCGGTCGTCAAACATCCTCCCGCCTATATCCAGCACCGCCTCACCTTCTTCAAGACGTTCCTGTTCGGCTCCCATCTCGGCATGTGGACCACCGACATCGATCATCCGCCGAACACCATCTTCGAGGACCGCCCGGCGTTCATGACGTTCAAGCGACTTCATGACGCACTGCAGCCGACGCCGCTGTTTCGCATGGGCACATGGTTCGCCGCCTGCCTGTTGCTGTGCGCGCTCGGCTGGCGGCGCCGCATGACGGCGGAGGGCGCCTTCGTGCTCGGCGTCTGCGGCTCTGGCGCGCTCTACGTGCTGAGCTACCTGCCGCTCGGCGTGGCGAGCGAATTTCGCTACATCTATTGGGCGGTGCTGGCGAGCGTCGCAGGCCTCATGGTTGTCCTGCTCCCCAAAAATGATGCTAGAGTTCCATCACCACAGGGCATGACCGCTTCATGACGGACACCGCAGCGACGATCCAGCGCGCGAATTTCGCCACGCTGCTGCGTGGCCTGGTCGGCGTGCGCCAGTTGCGGCTGATCACCGGCATCATCCTGTTCGCCTTCCTCATCAGCCATTTCCTCAACCATGCGATGGGCAACATCTCGCTGGACGCGATGGAAGAGGCGCTGAACACCCATCACAGGATCTGGGGCGAGAAGCCGGGCAAGGCGATCTTCTATCTCGCAGCGCTCGTGCACACGGCGCTCGGCATCTGGATGCTCTATGAGCGCCGGCAGTTTCGCTATGGCGCGATCGAAGGCACGCAGCTCGTGCTGGGCCTGAGCATCCCGGTGCTGATCATCGCCCACGTCGCCGATGTGCGGCTGGCCCATGACCTGTTCGGCAACGAGAAATACTACTCGCAGCTGCTTGCCTTCTACACCATGTCGCGTCCGTACATGCTACCGCTCCAGTTCCTGGTGCTGATCGTGGCATGGACACATGGCTGCATCGGCCTCTATTTCTGGTTTCGGCTGCGGCCATGGTTCCGGCGCATCGCGCCGGTGCTGCTCGCGCTTGCCGTGCTGCTGCCGGCCGCGGCGGCGCTCGGCATCTTTCAGGGCACAAAAACCGCTCGGCAGCTTTACCAGTCGGAGCAATGGCGCGCGGAAACGCTCTCGGTCAAACATGTCGGCACGCGTGAGCATCGCGTTTCGCTTGACCGGATCACGCAAGGCTTCCTGATCGGCTATGCCGGTCTGCTCGTGCTGGTGCTGGCCGCGCGCGGCGTGCGGGCTCTGCGCGAGCGCCGTGCGGGGCTGATCCGCCTCTCCTATGGCGAAGGCAAGACCGTCCGCGTGCCGAAGGATCTGACGATCCTGGAAGCGAGCCTGCTGCACAACGTGCCGCATGCGAGCGTCTGCGGCGGCCGCGCGCGCTGCTCCACCTGCCGCATCCGCATCATCGGCGACTGCAGCCTGCTGCCCGAACCGTCGCGGCGCGAAGCCTTCGTGCTGGAGCGCGTCGGCGCGGGCGACAATCCCGCCATCCGCCTCGCCTGTCAGTTGCGGCCGATGCGCGACCTGTCGTTCTTCCGGATCTTTCCGCCGCAGACGAGCATGTCGCTGATGCGATCCGGCATCCCCGCGCGCAACGGGCAGGAGCGCTACCTCGTCAGCATGTTCGTCGACATGCGCGGCTCGACCAAACTTGCGGAGACGCGGCTGCCGTTCGACACCGTGTTCATCATCAACCGCTTCCTCGCCGCGGTCTCGCAGGCGGTGGTGGCGAGCGGCGGCGAGCCGAACCAGTTCGTCGGCGACGGCCAGCTGGCGCTGTTCGGCCTGAAGACCGATCCCGCGACCGCGTGCCGCCAGGCCATCATGGCCGCCGGCCGCATCGCCCAGAACATCGCCGAGCTCAACGAATTCCTGCGCGGCGACCTGAAGGAGCCGCTGCGCTTCGGCATCGGCATTCACGGCGGCGAGGTCATCATCGGCGACATCGGCTCGCCGGGGCACATCGTGTTCACCGCGCTCGGCGATCCGGTGAACGTCACCGCGCGGCTGCAGGACATGACCAAGGCGCACAACTGCGAAGTGATCTTCTCCGACGAAGTGCGCGAGCGAGCGGGGCTTCCGGACGACGCCCTGCCCTCGACCGAAGTGTCGATCCGCGGCCGCAACGAGCCGATGCTGATCCGCACGGTGACGGATGCGGCGACGCTCATGACCATCGTGGATGACGCGAAGGCGAATGCGGCCTGATCGTCATTGCCTGGAAGTCTGGAACAATGTCGCCCGACACAAGCGTCTGCGCGCTCGCTCGGTGCTGCCGCACACGACTTGTCCGTCAAAGCTGGAGGCCCTCGGCGACAAGGCTCGACTACGGACCGCCACGACCGCGAGCTCGACGACGTCCTCGCCAGCCTTTCCGCTCTGCCTGCCAAACCTGATCGTCCGCGCCAGCCGCGAGATTGCGGCGAGCGCCCAATCTGGCTTGGTCGAGGCCGCAGATCGAGACCTCGCTGGCTCCGGCTCTTTCGCAAGCCGTTGACTCCGCGAAGCGCTGCTCGGCAAGAATCCCGACTACGCCTGGCTCCTCATCTTTCACTCCGACGGCTACGTTCGCGAGGCTGCGCTCGACGCAATCGTCAAAGCCGCCCGCATCGCCGTTCTTCTTCGCCGCTCTTGACTGGCGGCTGAACGATTGGGTCGCGCCCTGTGCGTTAGGCGGCGAGAGCGCTGTGCCGGGCGCGTGCTTGCGCTCACGCGCCATCGACATCGCGGTGCCCGGCGCGCTCTACCTTCTGGAACGCCCGCTTGTTTGGGGCCGCTGGACCGACGAACTGCACGTGCTCGACGACTTTTACGCGCGCCAGGACATCATTGCCGCACTGGCTGTGCAGTTTCTCGAGCGTCCAACCGGACCGCTCGCGACTTGCCTTCGTCATGCCTTGCGCTATCCGAACATCGATGAGCATCTTCCGCGAGCTCGCAGGCGGACGCGACTCAGCCGGCGGTGAGAGCCGTCGCGTACCAGTGCTTGCTGACCGGCAAGGCGACCTTGCCGGCAGGCTATGAATGGATACTGGATCGACAAGATCTACGGCCTGCGCCGACGCGTCATCAAGCTGGATTTGCGAGATACTGCGCACGCGTTTCCGCAGGCCGAATTGATCAGGACGCTGATGCGGGACAAATCGCCTAAAGTACGGATCGTTGCCGCGGACGCCCTCGATCGACCTTCGCACGCGCCTGGCGGACGCTGACGGCCTGATCGAGCAGCTTGCCAAGGACCGAAGTGCCAGCAGTCCGGTGGCGAGCCGACTCCATGTTGCGGCACCCGACCGACATCGTCTGACTGACGGTCCGCTGCATTCCGGACGCCGTGCGCAGCACGGCGATCCGGAATTCGGAGCTCGTCTGAACTCGGAGCCCATCACATGCGAGATTTCGGGTTCGACGCGTTTCGCGCGCGCCTCGGAATGACGAGCACTACCGCATCGTCGGGATCGTGAACTCCGCGCCGTCCTTGGTGCCGGAGGGCCAGCGCGAGGTGACGGTCTTGGTCTTGGTGTAGAAGCGGACCGAGTCCGGGCCGTGCTGGTTGAGGTCGCCGAAGCCGGACGCCTTCCAGCCGCCGAAGGTGTGGTAGGCGAGCGGCACGGGGATCGCAAAGTTCACGCCGACCATGCCGACCTGCACGCGGTTGGTGAAGTCGCGCGCGGTGTCGCCGTCGCGGGTGAAGATCGAGACGCCGTTGCCGTATTCGTGCTCGGACGGCAGCCGCACCGCTTCCTCGTAGTTTTTCGCCCGGACGACCGACAGGACCGGGCCGAAAATCTCCTCCTTGTAGATGCGCATGTCCGGCGTCACCTCGTCGAACAGGCAGCCGCCCATGAAGAAGCCGTTCTCATAGCCCTGCATCTTGAAGCCGCGGCCGTCGACCCTCAGCTTGGCGCCTTCCTTGAGGCCGATGTCGACGTAGTTCTTTGCCCGCTGGACCGCCTCGCGCGTCACCATCGGCCCGTAGTCGGCGCTGGTGTCGGTCGAGAGGCCGACCTTCAGTCCCTCCACGCGCGGGATCAGTTTTTCCACCAGCTTGTCGGCGGTCGCCTTGCCGACGGGCACGGCCACCGAGATCGCCATGCAGCGCTCGCCCGCCGAGCCGTAGCCGGCGCCGACCAGCGCATCGACCGCCTGATCCATGTCGGCATCCGGCATGACGATCATGTGGTTCTTGGCGCCGCCAAAGCACTGCACGCGTTTTCCATGCGCGCAGCCGGTCGAATAGATGTACGACGCGATCGCCGTCGAGCCGACGAAGCCGATCGCCTTGACGCGCGGGTCGATCAGGAGCGTGTCGACCGCTTCCTTGTCGCCGTTGACGACGTTGAGGATGCCCGGCGGCAGGCCGGCCTCCAGCATCAGCTCAGCCAGCCGCATCGGCACGGACGGATCGCGCTCGGACGGCTTCAGGATGAACGCGTTGCCGCAGGCGATGGCCGGCGCGAACTTCCACATCGGGATCATCGCCGGGAAGTTGAACGGGGTGATGCCGGCGACGACGCCGAGCGGCTGGCGCATCGAGTAGAGGTCGATGGCGGGGCCTGCGCCTTCGGTGAACTCGCCCTTCAACAGGTGCGGGATGCCGCAGGCGAACTCGACCACCTCGACGCCGCGCTGGATGTCGCCCTTGGCGTCGGGGATGGTCTTGCCGTGCTCGGACGACAGCATCGCCGCGAGCGAGTCGTTTTCCTTGGCGACCAGCTCGAGGAACTTGAACATCACGCGCGCACGGCGCTGCGGGTTGGTGGCGGCCCATTCCGGCTGCGCGGCTTGCGCATTCGCGATCGCCTGCTCGACGTCGGCTTTCGAGGCCAGCGCCACCTTCGCGCGGACTTCGCCGGTGTCGGGATTGAACACATCCGCTGTGCGGCCGGTGCCCTTGACCTGCTTGCCGCCAATGAAATGACCGATCTCACGCATGATTTTCACCCGGATGTTCTTGGGAAAGACAGGACGCCTTCGTAAACGCGCCAATGTCGCATGGCTGACCGTAGGATCGCAAATCTGAAATGCCAATCCGCCAAAGGTCGGCTACTCTCGCGTGATAACAAAACCGGGAGGAAACCAGCGCATGAAAGCCTCGATCTTCTGCCTGCCCAGTGTCGGCTCGCGCGCCGACATCGAGGCCGGCATGGCGGCAACGCGGCCCGAGCTCTACCAGAAGATGCTGAAGGAGCTGACCGAGCTCGTGAAGCTCGCCGACGATCTCGGCTACGATTCCGTGAGCTTCACGGAGCATCATTTTCATATCGAGGGCTTCGAGCTTTCCAACAATCCCGGTGCTGCTCGATCTCTATTTTGCGATGCAGACGAAACGCATCCGCGTCGGCCAGCTCGGCATCGTGCTGCCGGCGGCGAACCCGATCCGCGTCGCCGAAGACATCGCCATGCTCGACCACATGACGAACGGCCGCGCCTGCGCAGGATTTGCGCGCGGCTACCAGCGGCGCTGGGTCGACGTGATGGCGCAGCAGACGCACGGCGTCTCCGGCACGCTGCCGCATCAGCACGACGAGATCGACCAGGCGAACCGCGAGGCCTTTGAGGAGAACTGGCAGATCATCAAGAAGTGCTGGACCGAGGAGATGCTGACCTTCGACGGCAACTTCTGGAAGGTGCCGGCCGGCGCGACGCCCTGGGATCTCGAGACCACGGTGAAGTACGGCAAGGGCGTCGAGAACGGCATGCTGACCGCGGTCGGCGTGGTGCCGAAGCCGCTGCAGAAACCTTATCCGCCGGTGTTCCTGCCGTTCGCGTCGTCGACCGAACAGCATCCGCTGGGCGGCGACCGAGGGCGTCACCGCGATCCTGCCGCCGATGCACGAGCGCTATGAGGCGCCGCTCTACGATCTCTATGCCGAGGTCTCGAAGCGGCCGCGCGGGCAAGGCACGGGGCTGCTGCGCGACGTGATCATCTGCGACACCGACGAAGAGGCCATGAAGCTCTGGGAGGATTCGCGGCGCTTCTCCGGCAAGGCCTGGTTCGAGCCGTTCGGCTTCCGCAAAGGCTCGATGGATCCGGTGACGAAGAAGTTTCCGAGCGCGAAGGAATTGATCGATCTACGGCTACGCCCTGGTCGGCACCATCGACACGGTGACGCGCGCGCTGGAAGTCAACATGAAGCGGCAGCCGGTCGACTGGCTGTTCTGCTACACCTACAACGCGCTGGTGCCGCACAAAACGCTGATGAAATCGACCGAGGCGTTCTGGACCAAGGTGATGCCAAGATTTGCGTGAGCGAGGGTGAGGCAGCGCGGACAGAGCGCCGGCACTCCTGGCGCGCGCCTCGCCCCTTGCGGGAGAGGGCCGTTGGCATCGCGAATGATGCTGGGTGAGGGGTTGCCACACGCACTGCATCGGGCGACAGCGTACGGACTTAATGCTCACCAATCGGAACAGGGGCCATGGATTCGGGCTCTCGCGCCGTGGTCACGCTGCGCGCGTCCACCGACGCGCCCCGGAATGACGGTCGATCGCTCTCGCAAGGTCTCTTCGCGGTGCGCCTTGAGACTGGTGATGAACTGATCGCTCTCTGCCGCACGGGACGGCCGCGACACCGCGGTCGGCGGGGCGTCTGCGGCGAACCGGTAGATCCGCCGTGGCCGGCGTGTCCGTCACAATCGGCATATCCGCGAGCAGCGGCGCCACCGGCACGAGCGCAGGCGCTGCTTCCGCCTGTCGATCAGCTCATTCGCCAATTCTCCACGTGCCCGACGCTTATACTCGTCGCTCAGCTCGCGAAACAGCGCGCGGGCGCGCGGCGCTTGGCCAGTCCGCGAGGCGAAGGCTGGCTTCCGCCTTGCGAGCGCAGGCTAGAGGGACTGTCCATCCCGCCAGCAATGACCGCGCCTGGTTAACCAGCCGATAACGCAGGCCGATCGCGCACGAGACCGCGAAGACCGCGTCCTCCGCGATGAAGCTGGTGCTAGGCCGCGTCGACCAGCACGACTTCGGCGTCTTCCAGGGCCGTGACCTTCAGCACCTCCTCGTCCTTCACGGCCGCGCCGTCGCGGGCGTTCAGGCGCACGCCGTTGACCTCGACCGCGCCGATCGGCCGGCACCAGATAGGCGTGGCGGTCCTTGCCGAGCACGTACTCGGTGGTCTCGCCGGCCTTCAGGGTCGCGCCGGCGACGCGCGCCGTTGGTGCGGATCGGCAGCGCCGTCGTCGTCGCCGGGGAAGCCGCTGGCCAGGGTCACGAACTTGCCGGCGCGGTCGCCCTTGGGGAAGGGCTTGGCGCCCCAGCTGGGCTTGCCGCCGCGGCCGGTCGGGCTCGATCCAGATCTGGAACAGCGTCGTGGTCTCGCGGCTCGAGGTTGTACTCGGCGTGGCGGATGCCGCTGCCGGCGCTCATCACCTGCACGTCGCCCGCCTCGGTGCGGCCCTTGTTGCCCAGGCTGTCCTGGTGGGTGATCGCGCCCTTCGCGGACGTAGGTGACGATCTCCATGTCGGCGTGCGGGTGCGGCGGGAAGCCGGACTTCGGCGCGATCTCGTCGTCGTTCCACACCCGGATCGGGCCCCAGCCCATGCTGTCCGGGTCGTGGTAGCTGGCGAACGAGAAGTGGTGGTGGGCCTTGAGCCAGCCGTGGTCGGCGCCGCCGAGCGCGCGAAGGGTCCGCGTTCGATCATGTCGGTGTCCTTGACGTCATTCCGGAATCGAGAGTCCGTCTAGCCCGGAGTCCAACGACCTTGAGATTCCGGGGCGCCGTCAGGCGCCGAAGCCGCCGTCAACATCGGCACCGTGTCGGTGACGAACGATGCGGCAGGGCTCTGCGAGAACACTAGACCCGCGGCGATCTCTTCCGGACGAACGAAACGTTGCAGCGTGTGCTGGACGCGTTGCGCCTCGGCGAAATGGTCTTCGGCGACGGTGGCAGCCCGAAGCCTGACGAGTACTACGCGTGGCCGACGGTCGGCATGAACTGGAGCGTCTGCCGGCGCGCAGCGAGACAGCCCCCCGTGAACGCCTTCTGCAGCACTTCGATATCGTGCGCCGAATCCGGGCGCCAACCGCATTCGCAGCCGCCGTTCAGATGCTCGCACACCTGGCGATAGATGTCGCCGAGCACTTCCGCCATCATCGACATGGCCTGGATCGGCGAAAGGCGTGATCGTTCCAGCGTTCGACTGAAGCTCGCCATCATCTGCTCGGCAAGCTCCACGCCGACATTCATGTCGAAAACCTGGCAATCGGATTTGACGGTCTCGGGCATGCTGCATATCCAAGCAGTGAGCACGCCCCGATCCAGGGCGATCCTGTCGGCCCGCCAATCGAGTACGACCTCATCCGCGCTTCGAATGCCTCGCAAGACGTCGCGGCTTTTGTAACGATTTTAGATCGGCAACGCCGCCTGACATCAACGCGTGCGCGTGGCCTGCAGCCGTGCGCTGTCAAAGCGTCGCCTGAAGAAATCACGCATCAACGCCTTCTCGTAGCCGAAGCGTTCGCTTGCGAATCCAACGGCCTGATAGTTCATGTTGGTCACCGTCTCCTCTCGCTTCGCGGCGGCGGCCCTTCTGCTTCAGCATATCGGAAACCTGAACGACGGTGGCGTGAATCTCGCATGACGCGCAAGATCGCGGCCCCTGCGCGCGATCGTGACGTGCCGGGAACATCGATATTCAGCACATCTATCGTAGGTCCTGACCGGGCTGCAGCAATGTCGCGCCCAGATCCTCGACATACCGGCGGACGAACGTCATGGTTAACCGGTAATAGCCGAGCCATAGGACTTGGTGTCGGTGCAGCGTTCGGGGTCGATGGATCGCACGCTCATGCCGGCCTGGGCAGCGCACGGCGGGAGCATCAATCCCGCGACGACCACAAGGAAGAGCGCTCTCGATCTCATGGGCACGCACCCCGACCTGGTAGCTGCACACATAAGGATGGCGACTTGCGATCGCCATCCTCCGTCACAAGGCTGATGCGCCGGCCAATCTGGAAGCCTTCGAAATAGGCCCACAAGCAGCGTCGATTTTGCCTCGCCGAAGGCCGTCAGACCCACTCGCCGCTGCGCATCAGCGGCTCGGCGCTGCCGTTCGCCGCGACGCCGTCCACGTCGATCTTGTCGGAGCCGATCATCCAGTCGATGTGGATCAGGCTGTTGTTGGCGCCCTTCGCCGGCGAGCTCGCTCCGGCGTGAGCGTGCCGCCGTCGCGGATGCACTTGCTGTAGGCCTGGCCGAGCGCGATGTGGCTCGCGGCGTTTTCGTCGAACAGCGTGTTTAGGAACAGCAGGCCGCTCTGCGAGATCGGCGAGGAATGCGGCACCACGCCACCTCGCCAAGCCGCCTCGCGCCCTCGTCGGTCTCCAGCACCTTGTCAGCACGTCCGCACCTGTGCGCGCCTGGCCTCGACGATGCGGCCGCCCTCGAACGCACGGCGATGTCCTCAATCAGCGTGCCCTGGTACGAGAGTGGCTTGGTTGCTGCGCACGAGCCTCGACGCGATCCTTGTGCGGCGTGGTGAACACCTCCTCGGTCGGGATGTTGGGATTGCAGGTGACGCCGTTCTTCGCCGGAGCGCCGCCCTCCCACCAGTGGTCGTCGGCGAGACCAACGGTAGATCGGTGCCCGGGCCCTGAAACGCAGCGCAGCGAACGCTCCTCGTTCAGAAAGTCGGTGCGGCGCTGCAGCCCCCGTTGTGGCGTCCCATGCGGCGACTGGGTCAGGCCCGTCGATCCGCGAGGCGGCAAAGATCGCGTCCAGAAACGTCGCGACCGCGTCGTCTTCCGGCGTCCGGAAACACCGCTTTCGCCCAGGCCGGCGTGGCGAAGGGCGATGTCCAGTTGATGTCGAAGTCGACGATCAGTTCCAGCGCCGGGCGATAGGCGGCGAGCGCGCGCGTTCGCGCGCGCGACCTTTTCCGGTCCTGTGCCGCAGCAGCGACGGTCCCCGCCGAGACGGCGAGCCGTGCGGCGCCGCGGCCGAAGGCCGCCGCCATGCCATCGAACAGCCAGCCCTGGCCTTGTCGAAGCTTTCA
>CAVWTB010000072.1:0-46136 GCA_963757845.1 uncultured Alphaproteobacteria bacterium | reverse complement strand
CTGCCGTTTCCTTCGCCAACTCGCCTCGTCGAGGAGCATATCCGCGCTATTCCTCAGGAAACGTCGCTGGTTACGGCCGGTTTCACATCGCCGTCATGTCGCCTCGCTAGCACTCGGGCAACGCAACGCGCCGGAGTCGCCATGTCCGCCAAGCCGAAACCAGTTCTTGGAGCGGCGTTGTCGATCAATTCGCTGCCTGCCCATCGGGAGTGGTTGCTGTCGCGTCAGCGCGACCTGGAGCTGCAGGATTTCTTCCGCGCCGAGGTGCTCGATGGCGACTGGCGCAGCGTCGCCGACAGGGTCAAGCGGCAGCTCGACGGTTTCGAGGGGCGGCTCGGCATCCACGGACCGTTCTGGGGCTTCAAGATCGACAGCCACGATCCGCTGGTTCGCCACGCCGTCCGGACGCGTCTGCTGCAGGGGCTCGAAGCCGCCGAAACCGTCGGCGCCACCCAGATGGTCATCCATTCGCCCTATCACGACCTGGGACCACAACAATCTCGATCTCTATCCCGGCAATCGCGAGGCCGTGATCGAGCGGGTGCAGGCGACCTTGTCGACGTGATCCGCCGCGCCGAGCAGATCGGCTGCGAGCTCGTCATCGAGAACATCGAGGACAAGGACCCGCATGAGCGGGTGCATCTGGCGAAAGCACTGAACAGCAAGAATGTCCGCGTCTCGATCGACACCGGGCATGCCCTCTACGCGCACATTTCAACCGGCGCGCCGCCGGTCGACTACTACGTCGATGCCGCGGGCGACATGCTCACCCACGTGCATCTTCAGGATACCGACGGCTATGCCGACCGGCATTGGGCGCCGGGCGATGGCACCATGCGCTGGGCCGCGATCTTCCGCGCGCTCGGCCGGCTCAGGTCGAATCCGCGCCTGATCCTCGAGTTGCGCGACCACGCGCGGTGCCGCCGGCGCGAAGTATCTGACCGAGCTTGGCGTCGCCGAGTAGCCGTGCGACGCGCGCACGTCTCTCGTTGATCAACTGAATCGGAACAGGCAACAGGACAACAACGATGACTGGACATTCCCGCCGCCATGTTCTGCAGATGGGCGCAGCCTCAGCCGGCACGCTTGATCCTTCCCCGCTTTGCCATCGGCCAGGCCGACAACCGCCCGTCGATCACCATCGCGGTTCAGAAGGTGACCAACTCGAACGTGCTGGACGTGCTGCGCGAGCAGTCGAATGTCGGCGAGCGCATCTTCTTCTCGTCGCTCTGGGAAGGCCTGATCTCGCGGAACTGGCGCGGCAACCTGGAGGCCGTCCCGGGCCTTGCGACCGAATGGAAGCGGATCGATGAGCAGACGGTCGAGCTGAAGCTTCGCCAGGGCGTCAAATTCCACAATGGCGACGAGATGACGGCCGAGGACGTCGCTGTTCAGCTTCGGCCGCGAGCGCATGTTCGGCGCGACCGAGGCCAAGAACCGCTCGACGATCAAGGCGTTCGAGCAGATTCCGACGCCGCGCGCGGGCAAGGAACTGCCGCCGGAAGTTCCGGCCGTCGCACGCCGCATGTGGCCGGACCTGTTGCGCGTCGATGCCGTCGATAAATACACGGTGCGTTTCTACAACGCGACGCCGGACGTCACGCTCGAGGGACGTCTGTCGCGCTACGGCTCCAACATCACCAGCCGCCGCGCATGGGACGAAGCGGCGAGCTATCTCGACTGGGCGCGCAAGCCGGTCACGACCGGTCCCTACAAGGTCGTCGAGTTGCGCCCCGACGTGTCGCTGACGCTGGAGGCGCATGACGAGTATTGGGGCGGCCGGCCGCCGCTGAAGCGCATCCGCTTCGTCGAGGTGCCGGAAGTGGCGAGCCGCATCAACGGGCTGCTGTCCGGCGAATACCAGTTCGCCTGCGACATCCCGCCGGACCAGATCGCGTCGATCGAGAAGAACGCCGCATTCGAGGTGCAGGGCGGCACCATCTCCAACCATCGCCTGACCGTGTTCGACAAGAACCACGCGCAGCTGGCAAATCCGCTGGTGCGCCGGGCGTTCACCCATGCCATCGATCGCCAGGCGATCGTCGACAGCCTGTGGGCAGGCCGCACCCGCGTGCCGAAAGGCCTGCAGTGGGAGTTCTACGCGGACATGTTCCAGGCCGACTGGAACGTGCCGGAATTCAATCCGAAGCTCGCGCAGGATCTGCTCAAGCAGGCCAACTACAAGGGCGATCCGATCCCGTATCGGCTGCTGAACAACTACTACACCAACCAGGTCGCGACGGCGCAGGTCCTGGTCGAGATGTGGAAGTCGCGTCGGGCTGAACGTCCAGATCGAGACCAAGGAAAACTGGACGCAGATCTTGGAGCGCAACGACGCGCGCGCCGTGCGCGACTGGTCGAATTCCGCCGCCTACAACGATCCGGTCTCGTCGCTGGTCGCCCAGCATGGTCCGCAGGGCCAGCAGCAGCAGGTCGGCGAGTGGACCAACGCCGAGCTGAACCAGCTCTCGGAGTTCCTCGAAACCTCGACCGATCGGGACGCGCGCCGGAAGGCCTTCCGCCGGATGCTCGAGATCGCCGAGCGCGAAGACCCGGCCTACACCGTGCTGCACCAGAACGCGACGTTCACGGCGAAGCCGAAGGCCATCAAGTGGAAGGCGTCGCCGGCCTTCGCCATGGATTTCCGCCCCGGCAACTACGGAGCCTGACCATGCCGCCGCTGCTTGCGATCGAGAACCTGACGGTCTCGTTCGGGGAGACGCGCGTTCTCCACGGCGTCGACTTCACGGTCGGCAAGGGCGAGGCGCTGGGCCTCGTCGGCGAGTCCGGTTCCGGCAAGTCCGTCACCTGGCTTGCCGCGCTCGGCCTGCTGCCGGGCACGGCAAGGTCGCGGGCAGGGTGACCCTCGACGGCAAGGACATCCTCGGCGCCCCGGCGAGCGTGCTCGACACCGTGCGCGGCCGCCGCATCGCGATGATCTTCCAGGACCCGGCCAGCGCGCTGAATCCGGTTCTCACCATCCGCCGCCAGCTGTCCGAAGCGCTGGCGCTGCATCGCGGCCTCTCGGGCCGCTCGCTGCAGGCCGAATGCAAGCGGCTGCTTGATCTGGTCGGCATTCCCGACGCCGAGCGGCGGCTGTCGGCCTATCCGCATGAATTCTCCGGCGGACAGAACCAGCGCATCATGATCGCCATGGCGCTGGCCGGAAATCCCGATCTCCTGATCGCCGATGAGCCGACGACCGCGCTCGACGTGACGATCCAGGCGCAGATTCTCGAGTTGCTGGCGCGGATCCGCAGCGAGACCGGCATGGCGATGGTGCTGATCAGCCACGATCTCGGCGTCGTCTCCGAAAACTGCGACCGCGTGGCCGTCATGTATGCGGGCCGGGTGGTGGAGAATGCGCCGGCGGGCGAGCTGTTCGACGATCCGCGCCATCCTTACGCGAACGGGTTGATCGGCGCGCTGCCGCCGCTCGACGGCGAGCGCCGGCGCCTGACCGCGATCGGCGGAACGGTTCCCGATCCGCGCGACATGCCGGCCGGCTGCGCGTTCGCGCCGCGATGCATCGCGCTGCCGCCATGTGCAAGGTCGCACCGCCGCCGCTGGTGCCGATCGACGGCGTCGCGACGTGGCCTGCCATGTCGTCGCGGCGCAGCACAAATTTCAGCCCGGGCAGGCGGCCGAATGACCGAGCCGCTGGTTCAGGCGCGGGCTTGCAGAAAATCTACGTCACGCGGCGTGGCCTCTTCGGCCGCGTCTCCAATGTCCGCGCCGTCGACGACGTGTCGTTCGAGATCGCCAAGGGCGAAACGCTGGGGCTCGTCGGCGAATCCGGTTCCGGCAAATCGACCACCGGACGCCTCGTGCTCGGCCTCGAGACCGCGGATGCGGGCGAGGCGAAATTCGACGGCGCGGCTCTGCCGGCGATCGGCACGGAGCCTGGCGGGCCCTACGCGCGCGCGCGCAGATGATCTATCAGGATCCGCTCGGCGCGCTCGACCGGCGGCTGACCATTCTCGAGCAGGTGCGCGAGCCGCTGGACATTCACGACGTCGGCGAGCGCGCCGAGCGCGACCAGGTGGCGGTCGAGCTGCTGCGCTCGGTGGATCTGTCGGCCGATCACGGCCGCCGCTATCCGGGCGAACTGTCCGGCGGGCAGCGCCAGCGCGCGGTGCTGGCGCGGGCGCTCGCCACGCGGCCGGACTTCCTCGTCTGCGACGAGCCGGTCAGCGCGCTCGACGTCTCGATCCAGGCGCAGGTCGTCAACCTGCTGTGCGACCTGCAAAGCCGGCTCGGGCTGACCATGCTGTTCATCAGCCACGACCTGCGCGTCGTGCGCCAGGTCAGCCGCCGCGTCGCGGTGATGTATCTCGGCCGGATCGTCGAAACCGGCTCGGCCGACGATCTGTTTGCGACGCCGCTGCACCCCTATACGCGCGCGCTGGTGTCCGCATCGCCCGCGCCCGGCCGCCGCAGCACCGGCCGCATCGTCCTGCAGGGCGATCCGCCCAACCCCGCCAATCGTCCGTCGGGCTGCGCCTTTCATCCGCGCTGCGCCAGCGCGCTGCCAAGATGCCGCGTCGAACAGCCGGCCGTCTCGCAGCCGAATGCGACGCGCACCGTCGCCTGCCACCTCTATACGGACGGCGCAGGCGGGAAGGAGCGCCGCCTGATGCTGCGCTTTTTTGCGCTTGGCATCGGCCGCGCGCTGCTGACGATCGTGCTTGTCGTCACGTTCGCCTTCGTGGTGCTGCGGCTGTCCGGCGATCCGGCGCTGATGATCATGGGGCCGGAAGCGCCGCCGGAGGTGATCGCGGCCTTCCGCAAGGCGTGGGGCCTCGATGAGCCGATCTGGATGCAGTATTTCGACTATTTCGGCGCGATCGCCCAAGGCGAGCTCGGCCGCTCCATGCGCGACGGCCGGCCGGCGATCATGCTCGTCGCCGAGCGCATTCCGGCGACGCTGGCGCTGACGCTGCCGGCGCTGCTGATCAAGGTCGGCATCGGCATTCCCGCCGGCATCTATGCGGCGCTGCATCGCGGCTCGGCGATCGACCGGGCGGTGATGATCGCGGCCGTCGCCGGCTTCACCGTGCCGAGCTTCGTGCTGGCGCTGCTGCTGGTGCTGGTCTTCGCCGTCCAGCTCGGCTGGCTGCCGTCCGGCGGCCAGGACACCTGGCGCCACGCCATCCTGCCGATCTTCACGCTCGGCGTCGGCGGCGCGGCCGTGCTCGCCCGGTTCACGCGCAGCGCCATGCTGGAAATGCTCGGCCAGCACTACATTCGCACCGCGTCCGCCAAGGGCGTGCCCTGGCGCGCGGTGGTGACCAACCACGCGCTGCCGAACGCCGCCATTCCGACGGTGACCATCGTCGGCTTCATGGTCGGCACGCTGATCGCCGGCGCCGTCGTGGTCGAAAGCGTGTTCTCCTGGCCGGGCGTCGGACGGCTGCTGGTCGTCGCCGTCGCCAATCGCGACCTCGCGGTCGTCCAGTGCATCCTGCTGCTGGTCGCGCTGACGATGGTCACGTCCAACCTGATCGTCGACTTCCTCTACGGCTTCCTCGATCCGAGGCTGCGGACGCGGACGGGCTCCGCATGACCCAGGTCGTCATCAGCAACGCCGAGGTGCGTCCGCGCAAATGGCGCTGGCCGGCGCTGCCGGTCGAGCGTCGTCATTGCGCTGGGCTGGATCGCGGTGATGCTGGTGCTGGCGTGCTTTTCCGAATTCATCGCGCCTTACGGCTTCACGAAGCTGGACCTCCGAAACCGCCTGGCGCCGCCGCTGAACGCCGGGCCACTGGCTCGGCACCGACGAACTCGGGCGCGACGTGCTGTCGCGGCTGGTGTTCTCGATCCGGATCTCGCTGTTGATCGCCTTCGGCGCGACCATCATCTCGGCAACGGTCGGCACGACGCTCGGATTTCTCGCCGCGCATTTCCGCCGCTGGGTCGAGCAGATCGTGCTGATGCTGGCGGACTTCCAGGCCAGCATGCCGTTCCTGATCCTGGCCCTGTCGGTGCTGGCGTTCTTCGGCAACTCGCTGCCGCTGCTGATCGGGCTGATGGGCCTGTTCGGCTGGGAGCGCTATGCGCGCATCTCGCGCGGCCTTGCCATTTCGGCGAACGCGCAAGGCTATGCGGCCGCGATCCGCCAGCTGGGCGCCAGACCGCCGCGCGTCTACTTCACGCACATCCTGCCGAACATCGCCTCCACGCTGATCGTCTCGATGACGCTGGTGTTTCCGGAAGTGATCCTGCTGGAGTCCGGCCTGTCGTTCCTCGGCCTCGGCGTGCAGCCGCCGATGACCGAGCCTCGGCAACATGGTCGGCTACGGCCGCGAATACCTGACGCGCGCGCCCTGGATCATGCTGTGCCCCGCCGCGACGATCGTGCTGACGACGCTGGCCATCTCGGTGATCGGCGACTGGCTGCGCGACCAGCTCGATCCGACCTTGAAGTGAACCCTTCGAACAACAGGAGTTGGGCATGACCATATCGCGCCGTGGCGTTTTGGCGGGTGGGGCGGCTCTCGCATTCGCACCGAAGGCTTATTCGCAGGCGAAGGCGCGGCCCGCGCTCCGCATCGCGGTCGCCGAAGTGCCGCCGACGCTGGAGCCGGCGCGCGAACTGTCCAACGTCGGCACGCGCGTGACCTATTCGATGTTCGACACGCTGATCCGCCGCGATTTCCTCGGCTCGCCGATGGCGGCGGCGTCGGGACTGAAGCCGCACCTGGCTGATGTCCTGGACGCGCAACGGGCCGGACGAGCTTGTCCTGAAGCTGCGCGACGACGTGCTGTTCCACAACGGCGATCGCCTGACCGCCGAGGACGTCGTCTACACCTTTACGTCGCCGCGCATGTTCGGCGAAAAGCCGCTGATGCCGGAAGCGCGCTCGTATTTCGCGACGCTGGCGTCGGTGGATTCGCCCGCGCCGCTGACGGTGCGCTTCCGCACCAAAGTGCCGGACGTGCTGCTCGAGCAGCGCCTGGCGTCCTGGTGCAGCTGGATCGTCAACAAGCGCGCCTACGAAGAGCGCGGCTTCGACGGCTTTTCGCGCGAGCCGGTCGGCACCGGCCCGTACAAATTTCGTTCGCACCAGCGCGACCAGAAGATCGTGCTCGATGCCTTCGACCAGTACTGGATGGGCCGGCCGAATGCGGAAAGCGTCGAGTTCCGCCAGATGCCGGAGCTCGCGTCGCGGGTCGCGGCGCTGCAGGCGGGCGACGTCGATATGATCACGAACATCCCGCCGGACCAGGTCGGCGTGCTGAAGAAGAGCGCAGGGATCGACGTTCGCAGCGTCGTGCTCGCGAACGTGCACGTGCTGACGTTCGATGAGCGGGGGCCGCAGATGGGCGACAAGCGCGTGCGGCAGGCGCTCGGCCTTGCGATCGACCGCAAGCTGCTGGTCGATACGCTCTGGGACGGCTCCGCCGTTGTGCCGAGCGGGCACAACTATCCCGAATACGGCCAGATGTTCCTCGAAGGCCGCAGCCTTCGCTACGATCCCGACGAGGCGAAGCGTCTGTTGAAGGCGGCCGGCTATCGCGGCGAGGAGATCGTCTACCGCACCATGCCGAACTACTACACCAACGCGCTGCGCGCGGCGCAGGTGCTGGTCGAGATGTGGAAGGCGGTCGGCATCAACGCGCGGCTGCAGGTGGTCGAGAATTTCACGCAGATGCGCGCCGAAGGCGCGCAGATCGGCAACAACTCCAACTCCACGCGGCTGCCCGATCCGCTCGGCGCGCTCTGGATTTCCTGGGGGCCGGACTCGTTCTTCCAGAAGGCGGGCGCGTTTCGCAGCGTCGCGGCTTTCAACGCGGCGGGCCGTGCGCTCGAGGCCGAGACCGATCCTGCAAAACGCAAGGCGCTGTTCAAGCCGATGCTGGATGCGTGGGAGGACGAGGCGCCGGGCACGGTGCTCTATCAGCCGGCGGAGTTCTATGCGCTGAAGCGCAGCATCGCCTGGCGGCCCTACACGTTCTATTTCATGGACCTTCGGAATGACAATCTCGCATTCGACTAACGGCGGCGGATCGCACTTTCGCCTGGTCCACGTCAGCGATACGCACCTGTCGCGCACGCACGGCTATTTCGACGTGAACTGGTCGGCGTTTCGCCAGGTGATGGCGGCGTCGCCGCCGGACATGCTGATCCACGGCGGCGACATCTCGTTCAACGGCCCGGCCGCGCCGCTCGATCTTGCCTATGCGGCCGAGGAGATCGCCGCGCTCGGGCTGCCGTGGCGGGCCATTCCGGGCAACCACGACATCGGCGAGGCGCCGGATTTTTCCCGTCTCAACCAGCCCATCAATCGCGAGCGCATCCAGGCGTGGCGGCAGCACGTCGGCGAGCAGTGGTGGACCTGCGATGTGCCGCACTGGCGGCTGATCGGCCTCGATACGGCGCTGATGGGGTCGAACCTGCCGGAGGAGAGCGAGCAGGGCGAGTTTCTGCAGCACGCGCTGGCGACGCGTGGCGCGCTGCATGCGATGGTGTTCATCCACATGCCGCCGTTCGAGCGCGATCATCTCTCGCCCGCAAATCCCACGTCCTACATCCCGATCAAGGCACGCGCGAAATTCCTCGACGCCTGCGCGAATGCGGGCGTCAAGGTGATCGCCTGCGGGCACAAGCACGTCTACCGCAAGGTCCGCCACCGCGGCATGGACATCGTCTGGGCGCCGGCCACCGCCATGGTCGACGTCAAGCATCCGCTGGCGCGCCGCGGCAGTTTTCCACGACCCGGCTACCTCGAATGGACGCTCGGCCCGACGGCGCGTCGCATGAGCTGGTCGAGCCGGAGCGGATGTTCGTCATCGACATGACCGGCTGGACGAAGAGCAACGGCGGCACGACGACGACGCTGCCGGCGTGGCCCTAGTGGTCATTCCGCGGCCGCGAAGCGAGAGCCTGGAATGACGTTTACGCCAACAGCGCCGCCACCGCCTTCTCCTTCGCCACCGGCGCATCGCCCAGCAGCATGTCCGCGATCGCGCCTTCGCCTGAGCCGGCCTCCGCCGCGAACGGGTCGCGCGCGGCGAGATGGTGATCGACCACCAGCTTCGACAGCAGGAAGCGCCGCGCGTCGCCGCGCTTCGCCAGCACCTGCTCGCCTTCCCAGGCCAGCACCACGGCGCTGGCCGTGTGATAGAGCATGCTGGTGGCGCGGCGCGCGTCGGCTTCGTTGTCGGCTTTGGCGGCGACGTTCTGCGAGAACGCGATCGCGCGGTCGACGAAGCCTTTCAGCCTGTCGCGATAAGCTTGCGGCAGCGACGGGGTTTCCTGCAGCCGCGCATGCAGGTCGGCGGCGAGCGCGCCTTCGGCGTGGTGGCGGCCGATGGCGCGGGTGATCGCGTCGAGCGCGATGATGTTGCCGGTGCCTTCCCAGATCGAGCCCAGATGCGCGTCGCGCAACAGCCGCGCGGAGGCGAACTCCTCGACATAGCCGATGCCGCCGCGCATCTCGAGCGCATCGCCGCAAACCTTGCGCGCATCGCGGGTCGAGCGGAATTTCAGCACCGGCGTCAGGATGCGCAGCAGCGTCGCCGCCTCCTGGCTGCCCTCGCGCTCGGCGCGATCCAGCGCGGTCGCGGTCTGGAAGCAGAGCGACAGCGCCTGTTCGACCGGCAGCATGATCTTGAGCAGCTGCCGTTTCGCCAGCGGCAGGTCGATGATGCGCTTGCCGAACACGACGCGCCCGCGCGCCACCGTCAGCGCATCATGCAGCGCGCGGCGCATCAGCGCGGTCGACTTCACGCCGTTCGACAGCCGCGACCAGTTCACCATCTCGGCCATCTGCAGGAAGCCGCGCTCGAGCGAGCCGACCGCGTAGGCGATGGCGCCGTCGAACTTGATCTCGCCCGACGCCATCGAGCGGGTGCCGAGCTTGTCCTTCAGCCGCACGATCCGGTAGTGGTTCGGCGAGCCGTCGTCGAGCTTGCGCGGCATCAGGAACAGGCCGACGCCGCGCGTGCCGGACTGTGCGCCTTCGGGCCGCGCCAGCAGCATGGCGACGCCGGCATCGGCATTCGAGCAGAACCATTTTTCGCCGTAGAGCCGCCAGTGGTCGCCTTCGCGCTTGGCGACCGTCGTCAGGCTGCCGACGTCGGAGCCGCCTTCCTTCTCGGTCATGAACTGCGCGCCCTGCGTCAGCAGCGTCATGTCGGTCTGCGTCAGGCCGTCGAGGTATTTGTCCTGCAGACGCCTTGTCGCCGAAGCGCGACAGCAGCATCGCGCCGCCGTCGGTGACGTTGATCGGGCAGCCGAGCCCGAACTCGGCCTGGTTGAACAGATAGGTGAAGGCGTGTTTTGCGGCGGCAGGATAGGTGTCCGGCCAGCCGAGAATGCCTTTCCGGTGCGACATCGCGTGGATGCCGAACTCGCCGAAGGCTACGCGCTCCAGCTCCCGATAGGCGGGGTGGTATTCGACCCATTGCACGTCGCGGCCGAAACGGTCGCGCTGATGCAGGATCGGCGTGTGCCGGTCGGCCAGCCGCGCGCAATTGTCGAGATGGTCGCCGGCGAGCGCGCCGAGCCGGTCCAGATGCGGCTCGATGTGGCGCCACACCTTTTCGGGCAGGTGGATCTGCAACAGGTCCTGCAGCGACTGGTCGGCGCGGAAGAAGTTCTGTCCCGTCGTATCCGGCGCGATCGCGTCGGAGGACTGTCTGGCGTGGGCGGTCATTTTTGTCTCCCGGTCCGTGAGGCGGACCCGATTTGCGGCGCAAGATGCAGAAAACGCTGCCCCGCCTCAACTCCTTTCCGGTCTGGCGGAACTGCATGCGCCGCGGGCTCTTTCGCAGGACGGAACGATTGCGTATGCAGGCCGTCATAAGCCGCTCAAAACGCTGTGGAGACGCCCATGACCCGCCTGCCGATGATCCCCGAAGACCAGCTGACCGAGGCGCAGCGCCGCGCCGTCCAGGCGGTGACGGCGGGCAAGCGCGCCGGCGTGCGCGGGCCGTTTCCGGCGCTGCTGCGCAGCCCCGAGCTGTGCGGCCACGCGGCCGTGCTAGGCGAGTTCTGCCGTTTTGGCTCGTCGCTGCCGCCCCGGCTGTCGGAGATGGCGATCCTGATCACGGCCTATAACTGGAAGGCGCAGTACGAATGGTACGCGCATGCGCCGATGGCGCAGAAGGGCGGCCTGGCCGACGACATCATCGAGGCCATCCGCGTCGGCAAGCGGCCGGCCAGCATGAAGCCGGACGAGGCGGTGGTGTACGACATCTGCACCGAGCTGCACGACACCAAGCGCGTGAGCGATGCGACCTACAAGAAGGGCGTCGAGACGTTCGGCGAAAAAGGCGTGGTCGAGATCCTCGGCATCAGCGGCTACTACGTGCTGGTGTCGATGGTGCTGAACACCGCGCAGGTGGCGCTGCCGGCGGGCGAGAAGAACCCGTTTCCGGAGTGAGTGCCTTAACCTCTCCCCGCAATGCGGGGAGAGGTCGCGCCGCAAAGCGGCGCGGGTGAGGGGCATGGCACGGCGTCGGTCGCGTCACCGGACTCGCGGACGGGCATCAGCCCCCTCACCCCGACCCTCTCCCCGCAAGCGGGGAGAGGGAGCGCGTACGCCGTGCTCACCTCACGTATCGATGCCGCCGTTGACGCCGATCATCTGGCCGTTGACGAAGCCGCCTTCGTCCGAGCAGAGCAGGCCGCACATGGCGGCGATCTCTTCGGGCTTGCCGATCCGCCGCACCGGGATTTCCGTTTGCGCGACCTTTTGCGCGCGCGCGACGAAGGCCGGATCGTTCGCTCGTGTCGATCACGCCGGGCGAGATCGCGTTGACGGTGACGCCCTGCGGGCCGAACTCGCGCGACAAGCGTCTTGGTCAGACCCCACAGGCCATGCTTGGCGACCGATGTCGTCACGTGACCGGGATAGCCGCGCATGGCGTTGCGGCCGGTCATCACGACGATGCGGCCCCATTTTTGCGCGATCATGCCCGGGAGAAACGCCTGCGACAGGAAGATCGAGCTCTCGAGATTGGTGCCCATCACCCGTCGCCAGTCCTCCTCGGTATTTTCCAGGAACGGCTTGTCGGGCCGGATCGCCGCGTTGGCGACCAGCACGTCGATGGTGCCGAAGGTGGCAAGCGCCTCCTTGGCGGCGCGCTTGGCCTCCGCCACAAGGCCGACGTCGGCCATGATGACATGGGCCTTCACGCCCTTGCTCTGCGCCTCCTTGGCAACCGCATCGCAGGCGGCCTTGTCGGCGCGGCCGTTGATGACGACGTTGTAGCCGCGGCCCGCAAGTTCGAGCGCGCAGGCGCGGCCGATGTTCTTGCCGGCGCCGGTGATGAAGGCCGTGTGGGTTGCCATCGAAGTCCTCCCGCAGAGTTTGTTTTGGCCTCAAGAAAAACGGCAGGCTATCAGCCTGCCGTTGTTTGTCATAACGGGGTGGACGCCGTCAGCTGGCCTTCTTCATCTCGCCGGCCTTGACCGCGTCCTGCATCTTCACCGGCGGCACGACCTGCGTGACGCCGACCATGATGGTGCTCGGGATGCGCTCGATCAATTCGTCGATGGTGAACACCGAGCCGTCGTTGAACAGCGCCTTGTAGTCGTCGCCGAACATATAGGTGTTGATGCGGCCCTTCTCGACATGGAAGAGGTGGCCGTTGATGTAGTCGGCCTGGTCGAGCGCGAGATAGGCGATCAGCGGGGCGACGTGCTCAGGGCCGCGGCCGGAGAAGAAGCGGTCATACTGATCCTGCGAGATCAGGCCGGCCTCGAGCTTGCGCTTCTGGCTGGCGATCACCGCGTCGTTCATCATCATGCGCGTGTCGGCGGCGGGGCAGATCGCGTTCGCCGTGATGCCGAATTTGGCGCACTCCTTGGCGATCGAGCGGGTCAGCCCGATGATGCCGGCCTTCGCCGCGGAGTAGTTGCACTGGCCGACCGAGCCCTTGAAGGCGTCGGAGGAGAAATTGATGATGCGGCCGTAGCCCGCCTGGCGCATGTACTTGATCGCGTGATGCGACATGTTCCAGTGACCTTTCAGGTGCACGTTGACGACCGCATCGAAATCGTCTTCCGACATGTTCCAGATCATCTTCTCGCGCAGCATGCCGGCGACGTTCACGAGAATGTCGATCTTGCCGTAGTCCTCGACGCAGCGGCGCACCATCGCGCCGGCCTTCTGATAATCGGCGACCGAGTCGTAGTTCGCCTGGGCCTTGCCGCCGGCCGCCTTGATCTCCGCGACGACGTCGTCGGCCGGACGCTCGGTGGTGGCTTCGCCGCCGCGGCCGACGCCCGGATCGTTGACGATGACGCTTGCGCCTTCCTTGGCGAGCAGTAGCGCGACGTCGCGGCCGATGCCGCGCCCTGCGCCGGTGACGATCGCGGATTTGCCCTTGAGGTGCATGGGTGTTCTCCCTTTTGGCTGCTGTGGATGATTGAAGGTCTCTTGCCGCTGTTGTTCCACATGCAATGACGACGTCAAGGCCGTTGGCCGTGGCGGAAATTCATGGGCCCTATGTTTTGCCCATGTTGGGGCCTGTGTTCGGCAAGCCGTTCGCAGATGCGAAGGCGCACTGTTCCAACCTTTGGAATGACGACGGAAACGCATTGCCGTTTGTTCCTGAAGCGCGCCCGGGCTGAACACAAATTCATCTCTGCAACGGAAATCCGACGCTCGAGCGATATTGCTGTGATGGCGTAATCGCAGCGGAACGCCGGCATCCCTGTGGCGTTAGGCGCCAAGTGAAGTCCCCTAGGGGCATCGCAATCACCAAAAGGGATGACGCATGAAAACGACGAAAATTCTCACCGCGGTTTCGGCCGCAGCGCTGCTCGGCATTTCGAGCTTCGCGCTGGCCCAGGGCACGTCGGCGGCGGCACCGGAGGCGCGGGCGCGCCGTCCGGCAACACGATGCAGCGCCAGCAGGAATCGCCTCCTGCCGGTTCGTCGACGCAGACAGCCCGTCGATGAGCAAGGACTCGATGTCCAAGGATTCACTATCCAAGGACGACATGAAGTCGGACCGGGCCCAGGGCAAGGAGTCGGACAAGGATGCTCAGAAGTCACAGGCTCAGGGCAAGGAGATGGGTAAGGATACCCAGAAGTCCCAGGCCCAGGGTAAGGACATGAGCAAGGACGCGCCCAAGGCGGCCCAGTCGCCCTCGACCGACAGCAAGTCGCAGATGAGCCAGGATAAGGACGGCGCGAAGTCCGGCTCGACCGTCGGCGCAGCGACGTCCGGCGCGGTCAACCTGACCACCGAGCAGCGCACGACGATCCGTCAGGAGGTGCTGACCTCGAGCGCGCCGCGCGCGACCAACATCAACTTCGCGGTCAACGTCGGCACGGTGGTGCCGTCCAGCGTCCGCGTGGTTGAGGTGCCGGCGACGATCGTCAGGATCCACCCGCGGTGGAAGGGCTATCGCTACTTCGTCTACAACGATGAGATCATCATCGTTGAGCCGCGGACGCTGAAGATCGTCGCGGTGCTGGACGTCTAAGCCATCAACGGGAAGTATCGCGCTCGCGCAAAATGCGCCTGCGCGATGAAGCGGCCGGCGGAGCAATCCGCCGGCTGTTTTTCGTCGTCATGACGGCTACGTTCTGCAATATGGAACGCTGTTCGCGCGCACCGGGCCTGCATGCGGGACGATTGACCTGCGCATACGGCCCCGGTTTTATGCCGCGCAAGGATTGAGGGAGCGCGGAAAAATGGCCGACATCAACGTCAGCAAGAATGGTCACGTGGGAACGGTCGAGCTCAACCGCCCGCCGAACAATTTTCTCGACATGGAGCTGATCGGCGAGGTCGCCGGCGCCTTCGAGGAGTTCGATCGCGACGACAACGTCCGCGCCATCGTGCTGTGCTCGGCCGGCAAGCATTTTTGCGCCGGCGCCAATCTCGGCCAGCGGCTGGCGAACGAGGCCGCCGGCAAGCCGGCGCAGACGGGCAAGCACCTCTATCACGAGGCCAACCGCCTGGTGCGCACGAAGAAGCCGTTCGTCGCTGCCGTGCAGGGCGCTGCGGTCGGCGCAGGATGCGGCCTGGCGCTCGTCGCCGACTTCCGCGTCGGCTGCTCCGAGGCGCGCTTCAGCGCCAATTTCGCGCGGCAGGGCTATCACCCGGGCTTCGGCACCACCCACACGCTGCAGCGGATCGTCGGCGCGCAGAAGGCGTCATGGCTGCTCTACACCGGCGAGCGCATCGACGGCGACGAAGCGTTCAAGATCGGCCTGATCGATCGCCTGGTGCCGCTCGACAAGGTGCGCGACACGGCTCTACGAGATGGCCGAGGAGATCGCCCGCTCGGCGCCGCTCGCGGTGCAGGCGACGCGCGTCACGCTGCGGCGCGACCTCGAGCGCGAGTTTGCCGCGGCCACCGAGCGCGAATTCTTCGAGCAGACCTGGCTGCGCGCCACCGACGACTACAAGGAAGGCGTCGCGGCGATGAACGCGCGGCGGGAGCCGAACTTCAAGGCAAGGTGAGGGGGCAGGGCGCTTCAGAAAATCACGGGTCGTCCTCGCGAACGCGGGGACCCATACCCTCCGAGCAAATGACTGAAGGCAACGCTCGCCTCACGCAAAATGAACGTCACGGCGTATGGGTCCCCGCGTTCGCGGGGACGACGCGTCACTTCGCATCCTCGATGATCATCGCCGAGCCTTTTTCGGCGATCATCGCCGTCGGCGTATTGGTGTTGCCCGACGTGATCGTCGGCATCACCGAGGCATCGACAACGCGCAGGCCGCCGATGCCGTGCAGCCGCAGCCGCTCGTCGACGACGGCCATCGGATCGGTCGCAGCCCCCATCTTCGCGGTGCCGACGGGGTGAAAGATCGTCGTGCCGATGTCGCCTGCGGCTTTCGCCAGCGATGCATCGTCGTCGCCGACCGATGGGCCGGGCAGAAACTCCTCGGGCCGGTATTTCGCCAGCGCCTGCTGCTTCATCAGCTTGCGCGTGACGCGGATGGCGTTGGCGGCGACCTGTCTGTCTTCCGGCGTCGCCAGATAGTTCGGCGCGATGATCGGCGCGTCGGTGAGCGCCGCGCTGCGCAGGCGGATCGTGCCGCGCGAGGTCGGGCGCAGATTGCAGGCGCTGGCCGTAATCGCCGGGAAGCGTGTGCAGCGGATCGCCGAACTTGTCGAGCGACAGCGGCTGGATGTGGAACTGGATGTTGGCGCGCTCCTGCATCGGATCGGAGCGGGTGAAGATGCCGAGCTGCGACGGCGCCATGGTCAGGGGCCCGCGCCGGCGGAACAGGTAGTCGAGGCCCATCAGGCCGCGGCGGAACAGGTTGTGATAGGTCTCGTTCAGCGTGCGCACGCCGGACACCTTGAAGATCGCGCGCTGCTGCAGATGGTCCTGCAGGTTGCGGCCGACGCCCTGGCGGTCGAGCTTGACGTCGATGCCGAGCGCGAGAGCCACTCGTGCGGGCCGATGCCGGAGCGCTGCAGGATCTGCGTCGAGCCGATCGAGCCGGCGGCGAGAATGACCTCGCCCTTCGCGCGCGCTTCGAACGGCTCGTTGTCGAGCAGGAAGCGGATGCCCTTGGCGCGGCCGCCTTCGATGATCAGCCTGTCGGCGAGCACGTTGATCAGCAGCTTCAGGTTGGGCCGGTCCAGCGCGGGTTTGAGAAAGCCGCGCGCCGCCGACCAGCGCCGGCCGCGCTTCTGGTTGACATGGAAGTAGCTGAAACCCTCGTTGTCGCCGGTGTTGAAGTCGGCAAGTTTCTGGATGCCCATCTCGCGCGCGGCTTCGCCGACGGCGTCGAGGATTTCCCACGACAGCCGCGGCTCCTCGATGCGCCAGCCGCCGCCGGCGCCGTGGTGCTCGGTGTCGCCGAGGAAATGATCCTCCAGCCGCTTGAAGCACGGGCCGCACGTCGTCCCAGCCCCAGCCGGTGAGACCCAGCTGCCGCCAGTGGTCGTAGTCGGCCGCCTGTCCGCGCATCGAGATCATGGCGTTGATCGCCGACGAGCCGCCGATCACCTTGCCGCGCGGGTAGGCGAGGGCGCGCCCGTTCAGGCCGGCTTCGGCTTCGGTCTTGAACATCCAGTCCGAGCGCGGATTGCCGATCGCGAACAGGTAGCCGACCGGAATGTGAAACCAGATCCAGTTGTCCTTGCCGCCGGCCTCCAGCAGCAGCACGCGCTTGCTCGGATCGGCCGAGAGGCGATTGGCAAGAATGCAGCCGGCGGTGCCGGCGCCGACGACGATGTAGTCGAAATCGCCGTCGAGCGGCTTCGCTTGAACGTCCGCGCATTCGTCCTCAGGCCGTAGCGAGCGAGTAGATGCCCTGCGCGCCGTCGGGAAGCTGATAGGCCTTCCAGCTCGCGCCGCCGTCCTCGGTGCCGAACACCTGGCCGCGCCGCGCCGCGCAGTAGAGCCGCTTCGGATCGGAGCGGCTGGGCGAGATCGTCATCAGCGTGGAGCCGATCGACACGCCGTGGTCGAACCGCTTCCAGGTCTCGCCATGATCGTCGCTGCGATAGAGCGAGCCGGCGTCGGAGACCGCGGCAACGCTCAGCGCCGCAAACATCGTGTTCGGATCGTGCGGCGAGATCTGCACGTCGCGCGCATAGGTCAGCGGCGAGAAGCGGCCGACCTCCATGTCCTTCCATGTTTTTGCGCGATCCTGGCTGCGGAACAGTCCCATGCGGTTGGCGAGGAACACCACGCCCGGCTGCGCGCCGCGAGACCGCCAGCGCGTGCGAATCCATCATGCCTTCGGTCTCGGTGTCGCTGCCGATCTTGCTGCGGTACTTCGGCTGCTCGGTGAAGGCGAGCAGGTTCGGGTTGCAGTCGTCCCAGGTCTTGCCGCCGTCGAGGCTGCGCACCATGCCGCCGACCTCCAGCGCCACGTAGATTTCGTCCGGGTTCTGCGGCGCCACCGCAATGCGCAGCACGCGGGTCGGGAAGTTCATCTTCACGACGCCGCCGGGGGCGGGGACCTTCAGTTCGGCAAAGCTCTTGCCGCCGTTTTCGCTGCGGTAGACGGTCGTCACTTCCGTGCCGACCAGCAGCACGTCCGGGTTCTTCGGGTGGATCAGGATCGACCAGACCACCTTGTCCTTGCCGGGCAGGGGCAGGTGCCTCCACGTGGCGCCGGAATCGTCGCTGCGCCAGACGCCGTCGCCGCTGCCGAGATAGACGATGTTCGGCGCACCCTGCTGGATGGTGATGGAGCGGACCTCGATGTTGGCCGGCAGGCCGCCCGCCATCTGCTCCCATTGGCCGGATGCGGCATCGAGCCGATAGGCGCCCTGCATCTTCGGTCCCGATCCGGTCGCAGGCGCGCCGGCCGCGCCGACATAGACGTACTTGGCCATGAGGTCCTCCCGGTTTTTGTGGTTGGGGCGATGTTAGCGGACGGGAGGCGGATGGGAAATGCCCCGGTCATTCCGGGGCGCGTCGAAGTGCGACGCGAAGCGCGCCGTCCTTCGCGGATGGCGCCCCGGAATGACGGGTGAGCCTACGCCAGCCCCAGCACCTTCTGCGCGGCGCGCAGGTGGGGCTTGTCGACCATCTTGCCGTCGACGCGCACGACGCCGGCGGTCGGGTTCGCCGCAAACGCCTCGACGATCTTCTTCGCGTGCGCGACTTCTTCCGTCGGAGGGCGTGAAGGCCGCGTTGACGACGTCGATGTGCTTTGGATGGATCACCATCTTGCCGAGAAAACCGTCGCGCCGCGCGGCGATGGCTTCTTCCCTCAAGCCTTCGAGATTGTCGATGTCGGCATAGATCGTGTCGATCGGCACGACGCCCGCCGCCACCGCGCCGATCAGGCAGAGATCGCGCGCCAGCAGGTAAGGGCTGTGGAATTTTCCGTCGGTGCGGTTGCGCGTGGCGCCGAGTGCGGCGGAGAGATCCTCGCCGCCCCAGGTCAGGCCCCACAGGCGCTTGCTGCAGCCGGCGAACGTGTCGAGCTTCAGCACCGCCATCGCGGTCTCGGTCGCAACCGGAAGGATGCGGATGAAACCGGGCTCGATGCCGTTCGCGATCTCGAACGCGTCGAGATAGAGCGACAGCTTGTCGATGTCGGCGCCGCCCTCGCATTTCGGCAGGATGATGCCGTCCGGCTTGCCCGGCACGACGGCGGCGAGGTCGGCAAGCGTCAGCCCGGTGTCGAGCGCGTTGACGCGGATGTAGATCTTCTGCCGATCGTTGCGCGCCTTCAGCATGCCGAGCACGATGCCGCGCGCGCCGGCCTTCTGGTCGGGCGCGACGGAATCTTCCAGGTCGAGGATCAGGCAGTCGGCTGCGGTCTTGCACGCGCTTTCGAATTTGCGGGTGCTGTCGCCGGGAACGAACAGGAACGAGCGCATCTGTCTTTATGCCTTCGGCTTGCAGTGCATCAGGCCCGGAGCGGCGGCAGATCGCCACCACTTCGCCGCGCTGGTTGGTGGCGGTGTGCTCGAACTCGACGATGCCCTGATTGGGCCGCGACTTGCTCTCGCGCTTGGCGATGACCTTGGTGTGCGCCTTCAGCGTGTCGCCGTGGAACACCGGCTTTGGAAACTTCACCTCGGTCATGCCGAGGTTGCCGATCGTGGTGCCGAGCGTCGTGTCATAGACGGTCATGCCGATCATGATGCCGAGCGTGTACATCGAGTTGAACAGCCGCTGGCCGAACTCGGTGTTCTCGGAGAAGTGCGCGTCGATGTGCAGCGGCTGCGGGTTCATGGTCAGCAGGCTGAACATGGTGTTGTCCATTTCCGTCACCGTGCGGCTGAACGCATGGTGGAATTCCTGGCCGACCTCGAATTCCTCGAAATAAAGCCCCGGCATGGTCTCCTCCTAACTCAATACGATTTCGGCAGGCCGAGCACTTTCTCGGCCACAAAACTCAGGATCAGCTGCGGGCTGATCGGCGCGATGCGCGGGATCAGGCTTTCGCGCAGATAGCGCTCCACATGAAACTCGCGCGCGTAGCCGAAGCCGCCATGGGTCATCACCGCCTGCTCGCAGGCGTGGAAGCCGGCCTCGGCCGCAAGGTATTTCGCCGAGTTGGCGGCGGCGCCGCACGACATGTTGTTGTCGTACTGCCAGGACGGCCGACATGGTCATCAGCCAGGCGGCCTCGAGCTCCATCCAGTTCTTTGCCAGCGGATGCTGGATCGCCTGGTTCTTGCCGATCTGGCGGTTGAAGACGATGCGGGTCTTCGCATACTCGGTGGCGCGCTTCAGCGCGACCATGCCGAGGCCGACCGCTTCGGCGGCGATCAGGATGCGCTCCGGGTTCATGCCGTGCAGGATGTATTCGAAGCCGCGGCCTTCCTCGCCGATGCGGTCTTCCACCGGGATCTCGAAATTCTCGAAGAACAGCTCGTTCGAAGTCCACCGCCTTCCGGCCCATCTTCTCGATCTCGCGCGTATGCACGCGCTTGCGGTCGAAGTCGGTGTAGAACAGGCTGAGGCCGTTGGTCGGGTTCTTGATCTCCTCCAGCGGCGTGGTGCGCGCCAGCAGCAGCATCTTGTCGGCGACCTGCGCCGTGGAGATCCACACCTTCTGGCCGTTGACGACGTAGCGGTCGCCCTTGCGCTCGGCGCGCAGTTTCAGCTGCGTCGTGTTCAGGCCGGTGTTCGGCTCGGTGACCGCGAAGCAGGACTTCTGCTTGCCTTCCGCCATCGGCGGCAGCATGCGCTTGCGCTGCTCGTCGTTGCCGAACACGACGACCGGATTGAGGCCAAAGATGTTCATGTGGATCGAGGAGGCGCCGGACATGCCGGCGCCGGACTCCGAGATCGTCCGCATGATGATCGCGGCCTCGGTGATGCCGAGGCCGGAGCCGCCGTACTCCTCCGGAATGCAGACGCCGAGCCAGCCGGCGTCCGCCATCGCCTTGTGGAACTCGAACGGGAAGCCGCCTTCGCGGTCCTTGTTCAGCCAGTAGGCGTCGTCGAAGTCGCGGCAGAGCGTGGCGACTGCGTCGCGGATCGATTCCTGATTGTCGGTCAGCGCGAAATCCATGCTCAGCCTCGGGCCGTCTTTGTCATGTCAGATGTCTTCCTGTCGCTCAGTTTTCGTCACGCCGTCGCGGAGGAGAGCGGCGATCTCGCCGTCGCTGTATCCCGCCTCTTTCAGGATCTCGACCGCATGCTCGCTGCGGCGCGGCGCGAGCCGCGGCGTCTCGACCGGCGTATCCGACCAGCTGGCGCGAGGGCCGCATGCTGCGGATCTTGCCCCTCGGTCGGATGCTCGACCGCCTGGAAGAAGTCGACCGCCTTCAGGTGCGGATCGTCGAGGATGCTGGTCAGGCTGTGCACCGGCATCACCGGGATGTCGGCCTTGACGAAGAAGTCCAGCCACTCGGCGGTGGTGCGCGTCTTGATGATGCGGCCGAGCTCGCCATAGACGTGATCGATGTTGGCAAGCCGGCCGTGGAAGGTGGCAAAGCGCGGGTCGTTGCGCAGGTCGTCGCGTTCGATCGCGTCGAAGAAGTTCTTCCACTGCTTGTCGTTGTAGACGATGACGCTGATGAAGCCGTCGGCCGTCGCGTAGGGGCGGCGGTCCTTCGCGAGGTGGCGCGCGATAGCCGCCCTGGTCCAGCGGCGGATCGTAGGTGAGGCCGCCGAGATGGTCGCCGAGCACGAAGCTCGCCATGGTCTCGAACATCGGCACGTCGACGCGCTGGCCTTTGCCGGTGCGGTCGCGGTGCACGATGCTGGCAAGGATCGCGCCGACCGCGGTGAGGCCGACGACGCGGTCGGCGAGCGCGGTGGGCACGTAGCGCGGCGCTCCGTCATTCGCCCGCGCGATCAGATGCGACAGGCCGGAGCTGCCCTGCAGCAGGTCGTCATAGGCGGGCTTTGCCGCGTACGGGCCGTCCTGGCCGAAACCGAAGAGGCCGGCATAGACGAGGCGCGGGTTGACGGCCGCGACGTCGTCGTAGCCGAGTTTCAAGCCGCGCCATCGCCTGCGGACGCACGTTGTAGACCAGCACGTCGGCGCGTCGCGGCGAGTTTCAGCAAGGCGTCGCGGCCGGCCGGCTTCTTCAGGTCGAGCACGATCGAGCGCTTTGATGCGATTGCAGTTGAGGAACAACGGCCCCATGTCGCCATCGCGTGCAGGTCCGATCAGGCGGGTGATGTCGCCCTCCGGCGCTCTCCACCTTGATGACGTCGGCGCCGTAGTCGCCGAGCATCTGCGTGGCGTAAGGCCCCATCAACACGGACGTCATGTCGATGATCTTGACGCCCTGAAGCGGTCCCATTCCTGGTGTTTCCCTTTGTTTTAAGTCTGGTTGCGGAATCAATACGTCATTGCGAGCGAAGCGAAGCAATCCAGAGCCATGCACTCGGTGCTTGTTAGCTGGATTGCTTCGTCGCTTTGCTCCTCGCAATGACGCCTACGGCGTCACTTCGCCGGCTCGAGGATCGAGACGTAGTTGGCGACCGCGGCGCCGCCCATGTTGAAGATGCCGCCGAGTTTCGCGTCCTTGATCTGCATGCCTTCCGGCGCTTGTCCTGCGAGCTGCATCGCCGTCATCACATGCATGGAGACGCCGGTTGCGCCGATCGGGTGACCTTTCGCCTTCAACCCGCCCGACGGATTGATCGGCAGCTTGCCGTCCTTCTGCGTCCAGCCTTCCTTGATCGCGCGGGCGCCCTGGCCCTTCGGCGTCAGGCCCATGGCTTCGTACTCGATCAGTTCGGCGATGGTGAAGCAGTCGTGGGTCTCGACGAAGGAGAGGTCGGAAAGCTTGATGCCCGCCGCCTGCAGCGCGCGCTGCCAGGCGACTGCGCAGCCTTCGAAGTCGAGGATGTCGCGCTTCGACATCGGCAGGAAATCCTGCGCATGCGCGGTGGCGCGGATGTTGATCGCCTTGTCCATCGACTTCGCGATCTCGCAGTCGGTGAGGATCAGCGCGGCCGCGCCGTCGGAGACCAGCGAGCAGTCGGTGCGCTTCAAGGGGCCGGCGACGAACGGGTTCTTCTCGCCCTCGGCGCGGCAGAACTCGTAGCCGAAATCCTTGCGCATCTGCGCGTAGGGGTTGACGACGCCGTTCTTGTGGTTCTTCGCCGCGATCATCGCCAGCGCGTCGGACTGATCGCCATAGCGCTGGAAGTAGCCGGTCGCGATCTTGCCGAACACGCCGGCGAAGCCTGCGGGCGTCTCGCCGTCTTCCGGCAGGTAGGAGGCGCGCAGCAGGTTCTTGCCGATCTCGGGTCCGGGCGTCCGGGTCATCTGCTCGACGCCGACCACCAGCACGGTTTTTGCGGCGCCGGCCGCGATTGACTTCACTCCCTGGTGCACGGCGGCAGAGCCGGTGGCGCAGGCGTTCTCCACGCGCGTCGTCGGCTTGAAGCGCAGGCCCGGATCGGCCTGCAGCACCAGCGAGGCCGTGAAATCCTGCGGCGAAAAACCGGCGTTGAAGTGGCCCAGCACGATCTCGTCGATATCGGCCGCCTGCAGGCCCGCATCCGCCATGGCTTCGCTGGCCGCGCGCACGACAAGGCTTTCGACGGTCTCGTTATCGAACTTGCCGAACGGGGTGTGGGCCCATCCAACGATGCTGGCAGTCATGGTTTCGCTCCCGGCTTATGGCGTCAAGGTGGGCGGAATTTAGAGACAAGCCAAGCGCTTGCCAATGTGCGCCGGACGCAGGTCGGACCCCAGTTTGGCGGCTGGCCGCGGCGCCTGGCTCCCGTTAGCGCCAGCTACTTTCGGCGAGACGGGGCCGGTTCGAGCCGGTAAGATTTCATGGCGTCCTCTGCCGTTCAAACGGGTGGAGTATAAGCCGTGCCCATCGAGCAATCTCAAAATCCAACGCAATTCGCTGCTTTCGAGCTGGCAGGTTGGGATGAGAATATAAGCGGATATCATTCAGCCTTCGGGGCCGTCGCACGTCAAACTGTGGGGCCCCTGCTGGATGCTGCCGGCGTCACTCGCGGCATGAAGGTCCTTGATGTCTGTTGTGGTCCCGGCCTGCTGGCGGCAGGCGCATTGGCGCGCGGCGCACAGCCGACCGGGCTCGATTTTTCGGCAGCAGCGGTCGAACTGGCCCGCAACTGGTCCTCGATGGCAGGTTTCTGCAAGGCGATGCACAGGCCCTGCCGTTTGCGGCGAACAGCTTCGATGCCGTCGTCTGCGGCTACGGGCTGATGCATTTGCCGGTGCCTGCGGCGGCACTAAGTGAAATGTTGCGCGTCCTGCGCCCCGGTGGCCGAGCGGCAATGAGCGTGTGGGATGCAGTCCGGCGCCGGCTTTACTCTTATCTATGAGGCAGTTCGCGCTCGCGGCAGTCTGGATATTGGTCTGCCGCACGGACCCGATTTCTTCCAGTTTGGAACGCCGGAACGCATGCAGGCGGGGCTGACCGAAGCAGGCTTCGCCGACGTTACCGCGCAATCCCTCGACCAGGACTGGTACGTGGCAAACGCGGACCAATACATCGAATCCATCCTCAGCGGCACCGTCCGCGCGCGCGCAGTGCTTGCGGCGCAAACTGGCGCTTCTGCGGCGGGCGTTCGCGCCTACATTGCTGACTATCTGGCTCGGTTCAAAGGGCCAATGACGAACTGGCCGTGCCGATGCCCGCGATCATCGGCAGTGGCGCACGGCCAAGCTAGAAGGCGTTGCGAGTGGGTCTCTAAGCTCTCACGCGGAAATACACGCCGCCGAGGTGAAACGAGTTGCCCTCGACGCGGTAGCCGCAGTTGACCGCCCGCGACAGGGTTTTGGCGACGTCGGCGACCTCGACCAGAACTGCGCCGAGACACTCCGTCTCACCCTTGACGAAACGGATCGTCCCGTCCTCGAAGGTCAGCAGCGGATCGCCCTTGTCGCGCGTCAGCGGCGTCTCGGTGATCTTCGACCAGTGCGCGGCGATGTCGTCCGGCTGCGGGCTTTCGATCTCGATGCCGAGCATGCGTTTGGTCGTGTCGGTCTTGACGAAGTCCTTCCAGTTGTCGCCGCCGGGCGACCAGGTGCCCATGCGGTCGTCGCCGCCGGCGGAATGGCCGAACTCGATGAAGGCGGCGCGGCAGTCGCGCGGATGCAACTGCACATTCTGGTAGGTGTCGCGGTCGATCACATGCGCGACGCGCACGCCCATGGCTTCCGCATGTTTCTGGCGGCGGCGGACGTCGTTTGCCTGGAAGATCGCCATGTAGCCGCCATGGCCCTTCGTGCGCTCGATGAAGCGTCCGCCCGCCGTGTTCTCCTGCGTCGGAGCGACGATCTCGAGGAAATTGGTGCCGACCATGAACAGCGCGTTCTCGAGGCCATATTTGGCGACATTGCCGTCGCGGTAGCAGACGCGGATGCCGAAAATCTCTTCGAGATCGGCGACCACGGGCTTCAAGCGCGGTGCGGCGAGGCAAATCTGACGGAGGCGGAGATAGTCGGCCATGGGACCCTCGTTTGTTGTTGTGCGTTTCCCTGTCGTCTCTTATCTGCGTCAAGGCTAACAGACCGGTGAAAACCAAAGCAAGCGATGACAGAGCAGACGTCCCATCGAACCGCCGCAGTCATCGGCGCAGGGCCGGCCGGACTGATGGCGGCGGAAGTGCTTCGCGACGCGGGCGTTGCCGTGACCGTGTACGAGCAGATGCCGTCGGTCGGGCGAAAGTTTCTGCTGGCCGGGCGCGGCGGGCTCAATCTGACCCATAGCGAGCCGCTCGACACGTTTCTGTCACGCTATGGCGATCGCGCCACCGACGCTGCACGCGGCGATCAAGGCTTTTCCACCGGATGCCTTGCGCAGCTGGGCGGAAGCGCTCGGGCAGGAGACGTTCGTCGGCAGCAGCGGCCGCGTGTTTCCGAAGGCGATGAAGGCCTCGCCGCTGCTGCGCGCCTGGCTGCGCAGGCTCGCCGCCTCCGGCGTGACGTTCAAGCTGCGGCATCGCTGGGACGGCTGGCAGGACGAGAGCCTTCGCTTCTCATCATCCGAGGGCGAGGTCAGCGTGCGGCCGGACATCACCATCCTCGCACTTGGCGGCGCGAGCTGGCCGAGCCTCGGCTCGAACGGACTGTGGGTGGATCAGCTTGAGAAACGCGGCGTTGCGGTTGAGGCTTTGAAGCCGGCCAACTGCGGCTTTCGTGTCGGCTGGTCGGAGACGTTTCGCACGCGTTTCGAAGGGCAACCCCTGAAAGGCATCGCGCTCGCGTTTGCCGGCCGGACGGTGCGCGGTGAAGCGACCGTCACGTCGGCCGGCATCGAAGGCGGCGCGATCTACGCGATCTCCGCGCCGCTGCGTGATGCGGTGCTGAAGGAGGGCGAGGCGACGCTGCATGTGGCGTTGCGCCCTGACAGCAATGTCGACGATATCGCGACGCGCCTCGCTAAGCCGCGTGGGAAACAGTCTGTCTCGACCTGGCTGCGCAAGGCGCTGAACCTGTCGCCGGTGGCGATCGGCCTGCTGCAGGAGGCATCGATTGCGTCCGGAGAGATCCTTGCGGCGCTGCCGGCGCATGAGCTTGCTGAACGCGTCAACCATCTGCCCATCCGCATCACCGGCGTTGCGCCGATCGAGCGGGCGATTTCGTCAGCAGGTGGCATCTCCTTCGCCGCGCTCGACGACAATTTCATGCTGCGGCAAATGCCCGGCACGTTCGCCGCCGGCGAAATGCTCGACTGGGAAGCGCCGACCGGCGGCTACCTGCTGCAGGCGTGTTTTGCGACGGGGGTCGCCGCGGGGAAGGGGGCGGTGAGGTGGATGGAGACAGCGTCGTAGCCGGATGAAGCGAAGCGAATCCGGGGCTGACTCCAGCGATCTGCGATTCCCGGATTACGCTTCGCTTCATCCGGGCTACGAACTGAGCCCGGAATGACGCCTCAACTCCCCTCGAGCTCCTCGCGCAGCATCTCGAGCTCCAACCAGCGCTCTTCGGCCTGATGCAGCTTCTCATGCGCGGCGGCCATCGCCGTCGAGGCGGCCTCGAATTTCTTCCGGTCCTTCGCAAACAGCTGCGGGTCGTCCAGCAGCTTCTGGTGCGCGGCGATCTCCGCGTGCAGCTTCGCAATCGTCTTCGGCAGCGTCTCCAGCGCGTGCTTCTCGTTAAAACTGAGCTTTCGTTTCGCCGCTTGCGGTTGCACTGACGGCGCAGATGAAATTTCTTCGGCCTTGCCCTTGGCCGCTTCGCTCTTTCGGCCGTTCTTCGCTACCGGCCGCGTGATGTCGTTGCCGCGCTGCTTCAGCATGTCGCTGTAACCGCCGGCGTACTCGACCCATTTGCCGTCGCCTTCCGGCACGATCACGCGCGCTGACCACGCGATCGAGGAAGTCACGGTCGTGGCTGATCAAAAGCACCGTGCCCTGATAGTCGCCGAGCATCTCTTCCAGAACGTCCAGCGTTTCCAGGTCGAGGTCGTTGGTCGGCTCGTCCAGCACCAGCACGTTCGATGATTTCGCCAAGGCGCGCGCCAGCATCAGCCGGCCGCGCTCGCCGCCCGAGAGCACGCGCAGAGGGGTGCGCATCTGCTCTTTCTGGAACAGGAAATCCTGCATGTAGCTGACGACATGCTTCGGCCTGTCGCCGATCATCACCTGATCGCCACGGCCGCCGGTGAGCGCGTCGGCCAGCGTCGTTTCGCCGTCGAGGCTTTCGCGATGCTGGTCGAGCGTCGCCATCTCGAGGTTGACGCCGAGCCGCAACGTGCCGGAATCCGGCGGCAGCGCGCCGGTCAGCAGGCTCACCAGCGTGGTCTTGCCGCTGCCGTTCGGGCCGACGATGCCGATGCGGTCGCCGCGCTGGATGCGGGTGGAGAAGTCGCTGACGATCGGGCGTCCGTCGAAGGCGATGCCGAGGCCTTTTGCTTCCAGCACCATCGAGCCGGATTTTTCCGCTTCCGCGGCGTTGAGGTTGGCCTTGCCCGCGGCGCCCTTATAGGTCCGCCGGGCCTCGCGCAGCCCCTGCAGATTGGCGAGCCGCTTGACGTTGCGCTTGCGCCGGCCGGAGACGCCGTAGCGCAGCCAGTGCTCTTCGGCGACGATCTTGCGGTCGAGCTTGTGCTGGTCGCGCTCTTCCTCCGCGAGCACCTCGTCGCGCCAGGCCTCGAACTCCGTCAAAGCCGCGTTCGATGCGGCGGGTCTCACCGCGGTCGAGCCAGACGGTTGCGCGTGAGAGATTTGAGAGAAACCGCCGATCATGGCTGATGAGGACAAGCGCCGAGCTGCGGCCGGCGAGCTCCTGCTCCAGCCATTCGATGGTCGGCAGGTCCAGATGATTGGTCGGCTCGTCGAGCAGCAGAATGTCGGGCGAGGGCGCCAGCACCCGCGCCAGCGCCGCCCGGCGCGCCTCGCCGCCGGAGAGATGCGCCGGGTCTTCTTCACCGGTCAGGCCGAGCTGCTCCAGCAGATAGCGCGCGGTGTGGCGGTCGTCGGCCGGCCCGAGGCCGCCTTCGACATAGGCGAGCGTGGTCCGCGCGTCGCCGAAATCCGGCTCCTGCGGCAGGTAGCGCACGGTGGCGCCAGGCTCGATGAAGCGCGTGCCGCGATCCTGTTCCACCAGCCCCGCCGCGATCTTCAACAGCGTCGATTTGCCGGAACCGTTGCGGCCGACCAGGCAGACGCGTTCGCCGGGCGACAGGCTCAGCTCTGCAGAGGTCAGCAGCGGCGTGCCACCGAACGTCAGCGCGATCTCCTTAAGCTGGATCAGCGGCGGGGCCATGGTCAGCCCTGCAGCGCGCGTTGCTTGCGACGGATCGCCTGATCGAGTGCCGACAGAAAGGCAGATCGGTCCGACGGTTTGAACGGGGCAGGGCCACCGGTCACCTCGCCGCTCGAGCGCAGGTCGTGCATGAGGTTGCGCACGGCGAGCGTCATGCCGATGGACTCTTCCGTGAACGCGCGTCCGTTGGGCGCGATCACCGCGGCGCCGACTTTCACGCAGCGGCTTGCGAGCGGAATGTCGGCGGTGATGACGATGGACGAAGCGTTCGCGCGCTCCGCAATCCAGTTGTCGGCCGCATCCATGCCGGCGCCGGCCGCCACGCGCTCGATCAGCGGGTCCTGCGGCACGCGAATGAAACCTCCGGCCACGACCGTCACCGGCACGCCATGCCGGGCGGCGACCCTGTAAATCTCGTCCTTCACCGGACAGGCGTCGGCGTCGACAAAAATGCGGACCGGGGAGGCGGTATCTGTCATGTGGGAGAAGGCTGCCAACTATTCAGCGTCATGCCCGGCTTTATGCCGGGCATCCACGTCTTGCAACACGTCAAAGACGTGGATGGCCGGCATAAAGCCGGCCATGACGGAGAATAGCAATGCGGGGCCTTGAGACGGTCTACCGCCCCTTGAACTGCGGCTTGCGCTTGGCCATGAACGCGGTGCGGCCTTCCTTGAAGTCCTCGCTGTCCATGCACTTTGTGCCGATGTCCTTGATCGCCTGCATGTCGCGCTTTGCGGGATCTTTCAGGATCTCGGCAATGGTGATCTTTGCCGCGGCAATGGCGAGCGGCGCGTTCTCGGCGATCTGCTTGGCGATCTCGATGGTCGCAGTCCAGATCTCGCCTTCAGGAACGAGGCGGTCGATCAGGCCGATGTTGTAGGCCTCCTCGGCGTCGATCCGCGCGCCGGTGAACATGAGGAGCCGCGCGCGCGACGGGCCGACCAGCTGGGTGAGGTGCGTCAGCCCGTCGTAGCCGTAGGCGATACCGAGTTTCGCAGCCGGAATGCCGAACTGGCTGCCTTCGGAGGCGATGCGCATGTCGGTCGACATCGCCAGCGCCAGACCGCCGCCCATGCAGAAACCCTGGATGCAAGAGATCGTCGGCTTCGGATAGCCCTTGGCGAGCATCTCGCGCGGCTTGCCGCTGCGCTTGTTGTATTCTTCCGATGCTGCCGCGTTGCTCCGGTTCTTCTCGAACTGGCTGATGTCTGCGCCCGAGACGAACGCCTTGCCGCCGGCGCCGACCAGCACCACCACGCGCACCTCCGGATCGTCGCGGAACGCCGTCAGCGCTTCGGCCGCGCCCTCCCACATCTCGATCGACATGGCGTTGCGCTTTTCCGGATTGTTGAACGTCAGGATGCCGATGCCGTCGGACACGCTCGAGAGGATCTTTCCGTCGGCGTGTTCCTTGGCGGCGCCTTTTGCGGCGATGTTCATCATGGCGTTGTTCCGGTTCCTAAAGCTTTGAGATCGTTCCGTTTCGCGGCATGCGCGTCAGGCGCATCATAGCCTGAAACCGGAGGTTTGGCGACCGCAGGAACGGGCTGCGAGCCATACCGTTACACTCGTCGTCGTTCCGGCGGCGTCGGCCGTCAGCGCGGTTTGGGAGGGAAACGCCATGCTGAGGATCGGGTCGATCGTGTGGGGTGTTCGCGACGTTCCTCGCGCCATCGCATTCTGGTCCGCGGCGTTGAACTACAAGCCGCTCCGTGATCCGTCTCCGGACTGGGCGATCCTGGTCCCGCAGAGCGGTGCCGGCCCGCAACTCGCCATCACTGTCGTGACTTCGAAGGCCGAGGACCACCAGCGCCATCATCTCGATCTCTATGCCGACAATGCCATTGCCGAGATCGAGCGTCTGCTCAAGCTTGGCGCGCAAAAGGTCGAGTGGCGCTATCCGCCGGGCGCGGACTACATCGTGCTGGCCGATCCCGACGGCAACACCTTCTGCGTGGTGCAGAAGCACCAAGCGTGAACAACTGTCGTTCCGATCGCGACATTGACGCTCTTGGCTCCTCACCTAGAATGATCGCAAGAAACGCAACGGGAGGGGCGGTTGAGCGGTGCGCTGTCGGGTCTTCGCATCCTCGACCTGAGCGAGAGCATCGCCGGTCAATTCGGCTGCCGGATGATGGCCGATTTTGGCGCGGAGGTGATCCTCGTCGAGCCGCCATCAGGATCGGCAATCCGACACCTGCCGCCGTTCGATCCGGTTCGGGACGGCCTCGGCTCGCTGCTGTTCTTCCATCTCAATCTCGGCAAGCAGTCGCTGCCGATCGACCTTGCGAACGCGGAAGGCCGCGCGCAGCTGCTCGAGCTTGCGAAATCCGCCGATGCCATCGTCGTCGGCCTCGATGCCGATCGCGATGCGCTGCAAGCAGGCCAATCCGCAGGCGGTGGTCGCGCTGGTGTCCGACTTCGGCGATGACGGGCCGTTCAGGCATTGGCGCGGCAGCGAGATGATCTTTCAGGCGCTGTCCGGCATGATGTATGTCAACGGCTCCGGCGGTCGCGAGCCGCTCTATGGCGTCGGCCATCGCGCGCAGTACGCGACAGGTGTCGGCGCTCTACATCTCGGTGCTCGCCGCGCTCTTTGCGCGCAAGACGATCGGGCAGGGGCAGCAGATCGCGCTCGACGTGGCGATGAACACGTCGTCGATGGCGCCGCCGGCGACGGTCGAATATGCCTACAGCAGGATGCAGGACCCGCGCGGCGAACGGCGCTCGCCGTTCATGGTGGTGAAGTGCTCCGACGGCTGGGTCAGCATCTGGGTGCATCTGCACGTGTGGGGCGGCTTCTGCAAGGCAGCGAACATCAGCGAGCTGGAGCAGGATCCGCGCTTCGCCAAGGGCAAGGAGCGGCAGGACAACTGGGCGGCGCTGGTGGCGTGCGTGCAGGATCGCGTGCGCGAGATGACCGGCGACGAGCTGCTCGATCGTCTGCTGAAGGAGCGCGTCGCCGCGGCAAAGGCCTACACGCCGATGCAGCTCTGGAACGGCACGCCGCACCTGATCGAGCGAAACTACTGGGAGAGCGTCGAGACGGCCGCGGGACCGCGGCCGATCCTTGGCGCGCCGTTTCGCTTGAGCCGCACGCCGCGGCGCATCACCAGGGGCGCGCCGACGACTCGGCGAGCACGATCCGAAGCCGATCGCGAAAGTGCGGGAAGCCGCAGGCGCGGCAACGCGCGCGCTTCCGCGCGGACCCCTCGCGGGCCTGCGTGTGCTCGACTTCACCACGGCCTGGGCCGGGCCGATGACCGGCCGCATCCTTGCCTTCCTCGGCGCCGAGGTCGTCAAGGTCGAAGTCCGCCTCGCGCCCCGACACCTGGCGCATGCACAACGCCGTGTTTCAGGCCAAGCGATTTCCAGACGGCAAGGCGGGCGAGCGGCCTTACAATCGCTCGGCGCTGTTCAATTCGCAGAACCACAACAAGCTTGGGCTGTCGCTCGACATCAAGCACCCGAAAGGGCTCGCCGCGATGCATCGGCTGGCTGCGACCGCCGACGTGGTCATCGCCAACTTCACCGCCGGCACGCTCAATCGCATGGGCGTCGGCTACGAGGCGCTGAAGAAGATCAAGCCCGACATCATCGTCGTCGAGATGCCGGGCTTCGGCAACTCGGGTCCGCTGTCGAAGGCCGCCGCGAACGGCGCGACCATGGAGATGGCGGCCGGCATGTGCGCGATGATCGGCTACGCCGGCGGCGCGCCGACGACCACGGGGCAGGTCTATCCGGACCCCATGGGCGGCTATAACGGCGCAGCCGCGGTGATGACCGCGCTGATGCACCGGCAGAAGACGGGCGAGGGGCAGTACATCGAGCTGTCGCAGGTCGAGGCGTCGATGCAGTTCATCGGCGAGGAACTGCTCTACGCGATCGCAGCGAAGGAAGACCCGGAACTGCACGGCAACCGTGTGCGCTGGGCTGCGCCGCATGATGCCTATCAAGCCGAGGGCGCCGACGAGTGGGTGACCATCGCCGTCGGCACCGACGACGAGTGGCGCAAGCTTTGCGAGATCATGGGCAGGGCAGAGCTTGCGAGCGATCCGCGCTTCGCGGCGTTCGACGCGCGCTGGCAGAACCAGGATCTGTTGCGCGAGCCGATCTCGCGCGTGGACGCGGCAGCACGACAAGGCACGCGATCGCCGATCGGCTGCAGGCCGCTGGCATCCGCTCCGCGCCGGTGAACCCGCCGAAGGATGTCATCGAAAGCCCCTACCTTGCAGCGCGCAAGGCATTCGTGACGCTCACCCACCCCGACGCCGGCACGCACGGCTACATGACGCTGCCGTTCCGCTTGAGCCTGACGCCCGGCGGTCAGCACCGGGCGTCGCCCTGTCTTGGCGCCGACACGCGAAAAGTCCTGGTCGAGCTTGCGGGCCTCACAGCGCAGGAGTTCGATGAGCTCGAGGCCGAGGGCGTGACCTGCAACATTCCCAGCCGCGTAGCGATCATCGCAAGGAACCAGCACCATGACCGGCTATCAGCACATCAAATACGCGACGCAACCTTCTGACTACCGGCACGTGAAATACGAGGTCGCCGACAGGATCGCGCGCATCACCCTCAATCGGCCGGCGCACGCCAACGTGCAGAGCACGATCCTGCTGGAAGAGCTGGATCACGCCATCGATCGCGCAGGTGCGGACCTCGACGTGCGCGTCATCGTGCTGTCGGGCGAAGGCAAGAACTGGTCGGCCGGGCACGACCTCGGCACGCCGGAGGAGATGGAGCACCGCAAGGACTATCCGCTCGAAGAGGGCACCCGCGGCATCTTCGAGCGCTCGTGGCGGCTCTACGTGGACATGCACCTGCGCTGGCGCAACGTCGCAAAGCCGGTGATCTGCGCCGTGCACGGCTATTGCATCTTCGGTGGCTGGATGGTCGCGTCCACCGCCGACATCATCTTCGCCGCGGACGATGCGCTGTTTCTCGGTTCCGCGTTCCAGTACTTCTCGATTCCCTATGACATCCATCACCGCAAGGCGAAGGAGTTCCTGTTCCAGAGCAAGTTCATCGACGCGCAGCAGGCGAAGGAGATGGGCCTCGTCAACCGCGTGGTGCCGCGCGAAAAACTGATGGAGGAGACGCTCGCCTATGCCGCCGACGTCGCCGCCAATGATCCGTTCGACATGCGCATGACGAAGCTTGCGATCAACCAGGCGCTCGATGCGCAAGGTTTCACGGCGCACATCATGTCCGCGCATTCCACCTACGTCACCCGCCGCATGGGCCAGCTGGATCCCGGCTATGCGCTGCCCAACCCACGGGATGCGGGCGTGAAACGCATGCCGATGGTGCAGGTGGCGATGGAGCGCTACCAGCGCGACCAGGAGCGGGAGAATAAGGGGTAGGGGACCAAGGCGTTAGAGCTATCGCTTCCACCTCCCCTGGAGGAGCGGGTGAGAGAGCGCGCGCGCATGCAACAAATAAGAGGCAGATTGCTGCCTGTTCGCGCGGCCTTATGGCTCTTCCCTTGGCCGCAACTTGATGGTGAACTGGCCCCTTGATTTGCGGCTGCGCCCATGGCCGCAGCCCTCCAAGAGGTTCCGTTCATGCCCATCGTTAATCGCGTCGCCGACCTGCAGGCCGATATCGCTGCCTGGCGGCAGGACCTGCATGCCCATCCGGAGCTCCTCTATGAGGTGCACCGGACGGCGGCGTTCGTGGCCGAGCGCCTGAAAGAATTCGGCTGCGACGAGGTGATTACCGGCATGGGGCGCACCGGCGTGGTCGGCCTCATCAAGGGCCGCAAGGCCGCCGACGGGCAGGAGGTCAGGACGCTGGGCCTGCGCGCCGACATGGACGCGCTGCCGCTGAATGAAATCACCGGCGTTCCCTACGCCTCGAAGAACCCGGGCGCGATGCACGCCTGCGGTCACGACGGCCATACGGCAATGCTGCTCGGCGCCGCGCGCTATCTGGCCGAGACGCGCAATTTTGCCGGCGAAGTCGCCATCATTTTCCAGCCGGCCGAGGAGGGCGGCGCCGGCGCCAAGGCCATGATCGACGACGGGCTGATGGACCGCTTCGCCATCGACCAGGTCTACGGCATGCACAACTCGCCGGGGCTTGCGCTCGGCAAGTTCGCGATCCGGCCGGGCGCGTACATGGCGTCGATGGACGAGATCCGCATCTCCATCGAAGGCCTCGGCGGCCACGCCGCGCGTCCGCACAAGTCGCATCGACCCGGTGCTGACCGGCGCGCAGCTTGTGGTGGCGCTGCAGTCGATCGTCTCGCGCAGCGTCGATCCGCTGGAATCCGCGGTGATCTCGATCTGCATGTTCCACGCCGGCACCGCGCTGAACATCATCCCGCAGACGGCGCGCTCGAAGGCACCGTGCGCACGCTGAAGCCGAAGGTGCGCGACCTGATCGAGAAGCGGATGAACGAGGTTTGCGACGGCGTTGCGGCGCTGACCGGAACGAAGATCACGCTGGACTACGAGCGCGGCTACCCGGTGCTGGTCAATCATGCGGCGCAGACCGATATCGCGGCGCGCGTCGCCTCGGAGATCGTCGGTGACGGCAATGTCGATAAGACCCCGCCGCCGATCATGGGCGCGGAAGATTTCGCCTACATGCTGGAAGCGAAGCCCGGCGCCTTCATCTTCATCGGCAACGGCGATTCCGCAGGTCTGCATCACCCGGCCTACAATTTTAATGACGAGGCGATCCTTTACGGCACGTCGTACTGGATCCGTCTCGTCGAGACGCAACTCGCGGCGTGAAGCCGCATCGGCTGTGCCCGGCATAGGCAGCGAAGCGCAATGCCGGGACCTAGGCTAGCGATTAGCGACGCCGGATTGCGCTTCGCTGCATGCCGGGCCACGACTAATCAGGTAACTCAAGAGGTCAGTTCAATGCCCATCGTCAATCGCGTCGCCGATCTGCAGGCCGATATCGCTGCGTGGCGGCAGGATATCCATGAGCATCCGGAGCTTCTCTACGAGGTGCATCGCACCGCAGCGTCTCGTCGCCGAGCGGCTGAAGGAATTCGGCTGCGACGAGGTCATCACCGGCATGGGCCGCACCGGCGTGGTCGGCCTGATCAAGGGGCGCAAGCCCGTAGCCGAAGGGCAGGAGGTCAGGACGCTCGGCCTGCGCGCCGACATGGATGCGCTGCCGATCATGGAAGCGACCGGCGTTCCCTATGCATCGAAGAACCCCGGCGTGATGCACGCCTGCGGCCATGACGGCCACACGGCGATGCTGCTCGGCGCGGCGCGCTACCTTGCCGAGACGCGGAATTTTGCCGGCGACGTGGCGGTGATCTTTCAGCCGGCCGAGGAGGGCGGCGCCGGCGCGAAGGCGATGATGGAGGACGGGCTGATGGACCGCTTCGCGATCGACCAGGTCTACGGCATGCACAGCTCGCCGGGGCTCGACGTCGGCAAGTTCGCGATCCGGCCGGGTGCGTACATGGCGTCGGGCAACCGCGTCAACATCACCATCGAAGGCGTCGGCGGCCACGCCGCGTGGCCGCATAACACCATCGATCCGGTGCTGGTCGGCGCGCAGCTCGTGGTCGCGCTGCAGTCGATCGTCTCGCGCAGCGTCGATCCGCTGGAGGCGGCGGTGGTCTCGATGAGCATGTTCCACGCCGGCGACGCAAGCAACGTCATCCCGCACACGGCAACGCTCAACGGCACCGTCCGCACGCTGAATCCGAAGGTGCGCGAGCTGGTCGCCAAGCGGGTGAAGGAGGTCGTCGACGGCGTCGCCGCGATGACCGGGGCGAAGATCAACCTCGATTACCGCACCGGCTATCCGGTGCTGGTCAACCACGCCGCGCAGACCGATATCGCCGCGCGCGTGGCGTCGGAAGTGGCAGGCGAGGCCAACGTCAATGCAAACGCGCGCGCCGATGCTGGGCGCCGAGGATTTCGCCTTCATGCTGGAGGAGAAGCCCGGCGCCTTCATCTTCATCGGCAACGGCGACTCGGCCGGCCTGCATCACCCGGCCTACAACTTCAACGACGAGGCGATCGTTTACGGGACGTCGTACTGGATCCGGCTGGTCGAGACGCAACTGGCGGCGTAGCGTTGACCGCGCCGCGAACCTGCTCTGCTTTGCCTGGGTTTGGCCCGGCTGTTGCATGGCAGATCGCGACGACAGACAGCCATCTTGCGCGGGGGATTTCCATGGACGAGAAGGCACTGCGTGGTCTCATCGCGGAGGTGAAGGACGGCAAGCTCTCGCGGCGGTCGTTCGTGCAGCAAATGGTCGCGCTTGGACTGACGGCGCCGATGGCGGCCCAGATGCTGGCCTTCTCGGGTTTGCCGGCCGCGGCGGCGACGAAGAGAAGTTCCAGTACAAGCCGACCAGGCGTGGCGGCGGCGGAGCGCTCAAGGTGCTCTGGTGGCAAGGCCCGACATTGCTCAATCCGCATTTCGCGACCGGGACCAAGGAGCAGGACGCCTCACGCATCTTCCACGAACCGCTTGCGCGCTGGGATCCTGACGGTGATCTCTTGCCCGTGCTTGCCGCGGAAATTCCGAGCCGCGAGAACGGCGGGCTTGCCGCCGACGGCAAGTCGGTCACCTGGAAGCTCAAGCGCGGCGTGACGTGGCACGACGGCAAGCCGTTCACCGCCGACGATGTCGTCTTCAACTGGCAGTATGCGATCCGATCCGGCGTCCGCGTGCGTGACGTTCGGCACCTACAAGGACCTCAAGGTCGAGAAGGTCGACGACTTCACGGTCAAGGTCCTGTTCGACAAGCCGACGCCGTTCTGGGCGGATGCCTTCGTCGGCTCGCGCGGCATGCTGATCCCGAAGCATCTGTTCGCGGACTATATCGGTGCAAAATCGCGCGACGCACCGGCCAACCTGAAGCCGGTCGGCACCGGCCCCTACAAGTTCGTCGACTTCAAGCCGGGCGACATGCTCCGCGGCGAGATCAACACCAACTATCACATCGAGAACCGTCCGCATTTCGACACCATCGAGATGAAGGGCGGCGGCGATGCCGTGTCTGCCGCCCGCGCCGTCATCCAGACAGGCGAGTACGACTTTGCCTGGAACCTGCAGGTCGAGGACGAGATTCTGCGTGCGGCTGGAGAAGGGCGGCAAGGGCCGGGTCATCATCACGCAAAGCGGCAGCATCGAGCACATCCAGCTGAACAGCACCGACCCGTGGACCGAGGTCGACGGCGAGCGGTCCAGCGCCAAGACGAAGCATCCGCTCCTGAGCGACAAGGCGGTGCGCCAGGCGATCGGTATGCTGATCGACCGGGCCTCGGTGCAGGAGCACATCTACGGACGCGGCGGCGTCGCCACCGGAAACTTCCTCAACAATCCCGAACGCTTCCGCTCCAAGACCCACAAATGGGAATTCAACGTCGACAAGGCCAATGAAGTCCTCGAGGCCGCCGGCTGGAAGAAAGGTGCGGACGGCATCCGCGCGAAGGACGGCAAGAAGCTGAAATTCGTTTTTCAGACGTCGACCAACACGCCGCGGCAGAAGACCCAGGCGATCGTCAAGCAGGCCTGTCAGAAGGCGGGCATCGAGCTCGAGCTGAAGGCGGTCACCTCATCGGTGTTCTTCTCGGCCGACGTCGCCAACCCGGACACCTACACGAAGTTCTACTGCGACATTCAGATGTACAACACCGGAATGGGGCAGCCCGACCCGACGAGATTGATGGCTCAGTTCCTGACCGAGGAGCTCTCCACGAAGGAGAACAAGTGGCAGGGCCGCAACATCACCCGCTGGACTCACCCCGAGTACGACAAGCTTTACAAGGAGGCGGACGGCGAACTCGATCCGGTCAAGCGCGCGGCGATGTTCATCCGCATGAACGATCTCGCATGCGGCGATCACGCGGTGCTCCCGCTGGTCTATCGCCCAGTCGTCGCCGGCGTCTCCAACAAAATGAAAGTCGATCTCAGCGGCTGGGACACCAACATCGGCAACCTCAAGGATTGGTACCGGGAAGCCTGACGCCGTCCGGTGGTGTAGCCCGGATGGAGCGAAGCGAAATCCGGGATTTCCGCCGCGAAGTCAGCCCCGGATTACGCCATAGCCGATGCGAAGCATCGGCGTTCTTAAGAACGGCGGCCGGAAGGCCGCCTATGCCATCCGGGCTACATTGCACGGCCATGGCTACGTCACCGCCTCGCGTGCGCCGTTGCGGCGGATCAGCATGAGCGCAATGGCCACAGTCGGCACCAGGATCGCCGAAGCCGAGCATCATGATCTGCGTCTGCGAAATCGGCACGATGCCGCCGCCGGGCGTGGCGAGGATGAAGCCGCCGACGACCAGCAGGATGCGTATCGGCCATTCCAGCCCTCCGGCGCCGCGCAGGTCGCCGACATAGGCCTGATATCCCTGGATGCCGCCGCATATGAACGAGAGCGCGAAGCACTGCAGCGCGGTCAGTGCCAGCGCCTCCGGCCAGGGGTTGTCGCCCTGCAGCAGCAATGCGGGATTGAGCACGAAGAAGAACGGGATGAAGTAGATGATGCTGCCGACCCACATACTCTGCCAGCCGGTCTTCATCGCCGGCGCGCCGGCTATGCCCGCAGCCGCAAATGATGCGATCGCGACCGGCGGTGTGATCGCCGACAGCATGCCCCAGTAGAAGATGAACATGTGCACCGCCATCTTGTTGAGGCCGAGCTTCTCCAGCGCCGGCGCCACCAGAATGGCGAGGAAGATGTAGCAGGAGGTTGCCGTCAGACCGAGCCCGAGGATCAGGCTCGTCACGGCGCACATGATCAGCAGGAGGAACGCGTCGCCGCCGGCGATGCGCAACAGATCATTGGCGAGGCTGGAGATAACGCCGGTGACCGAGAACGCGCCGATCAGCAGGCCGCAGCCGGCGAGGATGGCGGTCAGCTCGACGAAGGTCTTGCCATTCAGTTCGAGGAAGGTCAGCCAGCGCTGTCCGCCCCAGTTCTTGCCGGGGAAGAATTCGTTCAGCCCCGCAAGGATGCACATGCCCCACAGCACGGCGTTGTTGACGTCGTACCAGAACATCAGCGCGGTCGCGAGGATCGAGAACACCAGCACGGCGGTGTTGCCGCGCTTCCAGGGCGCGGGTCCTGACCACTGATGCAGGATGACGAGCAGGGCGGTGGCGTAGAACGGGGCGTGGCTCTCGCGCTTGAAGTGGAGCAGCATGACCACCAGGATCACGATCACGAACAGGTAGTACCAGCCTTCCTTGAAGGCGTCCCGACAGGCGCGGCAGCTCCGCGCGCTGAGGCCCTTCAGCTTGTTGCGCGCGGCGTACGCATCGACCTGCATGTACAAGCCGACGTAATACAGGACCGAGGGCAGCGTCGCGGCGAGCGCGACTTCGGCGTAGCTGACGTTCATGAACTGCGCCATCACGAACGCGGTCGCGCCCAGCACCGGCGGCGCGAGCACGGCGCCGGTCGAAGCACAGGCCTCGATCGCGCCGGAATAGGAGGCCGTGAAGCCGGTCCGCTTCATGGTCGGGATCGTCATCGTGCCGGCGGTCAGCACGTTGGAGACGATGCTGCCGCCGACGGTGCCGAGCAGCCCGCTGGCAAACACGCAGACCTTGGCGGCGCCGCCGCGGAAGGTGCCGCACAAGGCGAAGGCAATGTTGATGAAAAACTTTCCCGCGCCCGTCATCATCAGCGCGGTGCCGAAGACGAGGAAGCCGATCACCGTATCGGCGAAGGCCTGCAGCGGGATGCCGAGCAGGCTCTCGCCCGAGAGCACGTGATAGGACGTGACGATATCGAGATCGGATTGCGTGCCCCGGAAAGGCCCGAGCCATTTCTCGTCGGCAAACAGCGGATAGACGGTGAACGGAAAGACGCTGAGCAGCAGGCTCCAGCCGCCGGAGCGGCGAAGCGCTTCCATCAAGACAGCCCACATGACGAGACCGGCATAGATCACGCCCTTCGGCGCGCCACCGAACTCCCAGCCGTTTGCCGCCGCGGCGCGGATGTGCGCCATCAGGTAGATGGCGATGCCGAACGTGATGACGAACAGCGCGATGTCGTACCAGGGAATGCGATCGAGCGGCGCCTTCGACCAGCCCGGAAAGATCAGGAAGGTGAAGGGCAGCATCAGCGCGATCAGGAGATAGAAATACTCCGTGTTGAGCTGCGTGTAGCCGATGAAGAAGCGCCAGGCGAACTGCTGATTCATGCAGAGCAGGATCGTCGCCAGCGTCAGGATGATCAGCGCCCAGCGCCAAAACCCCTGCAGCGTCCGGATGCGGGTGACTTCGGACTCGCTTAAGCCGGTGTCTTCAACGTGAGGATCCGTGACAACGATCTTCTCGGGCTGCGCCGCTGAGCTTCCCGAGTGAGAATTCGTCGACATCGTTGCTCCAAACAATTTGTCCGGGCCGCGGGCAGGCTGATGCACGCAGTCCGGACGGGAAAGTACACTTGGCGGTCACCTGACTAGCGGCGATCGCCTCAGGCTGGAACCGTCGGCGCGCCAGGACGGCGCGCCAGCGTGAGCGCCAGCAGGATCGTCGGCAGCAGGATCGCAACGCCGAGCGAGGTAATCTGCAACTGCGACAGGGGATTGATGCCGCCGCCGGGGGTGGCGATCACGAAGCCACCGATCACCAGCAGGATACGAATGGGCCATTCCAGCGCCCCCGCTTTCCGCAAGTCGCCGACGAATGCCTGATAGCCCTGGATGCCGCCGCAGATGAACAAGGTGCCGATGCCGGCCAGCGCCATCAGGCCCAGCGCCTCGAAGTAATTGCCTTGCAGCACCAACGCCGGATTCATCACGAAGAAGAACGGGATGAAGTAGATGATGCTGCCGACCCACATCGACTTCCCACCCCGTCTTCATCGCCGGCGAGCCGGCTATGCCGGCGGCCGCAAACGAGGCGATGGCGACAGGCGGCGTGATCGACGACAGCATGCCCCAATAGAAGATGAACATGTGCACGGCCATCTTGTTGAGGCCGGCCTTTTCCAGCGCGGGCGCGATCAGGATCGCCAGGAAGATGTAGCAGGCCGTGGTCGTCAGGCCGAGGCCGAGGATCAGCGAGGTGATGGCGCACATCAGCAACAGCAGGAAGGCGTTGTCGCCGGCGATCCGCAGCAGATCATTGGCGAGGCTCGAGACCACGCCGGTCATCGAGAACGCGCCGATCAGCAGACCGCAGCCGGCGAGGATGCCGACCAGCTCGACGAAGGTGCGACCGTTGACCTCGAAGAACTTGGCGATGGTCGACAAACGTCCAGCGCGTGTCCTTGGAGAAGATCTGGTTCAGCACCAGCAGCAGCGCGGTCGCATAGAACGGCGCGTGGCTCTCGCGCTTGAAGTAGAGCAGCATCACGATCAGCAGCGCGATCACGAAGACGTAGTACCAGCCTTCCTTGATCGGTATCCCACACGCGCGGCAGCTCGGACCGCTTCAATCCCTTGAGATTGTGCCGCGCGGCGTAGGAGTCGACCTGCATGAACAGGCCGGCATAGTAGAGAAACGCCGGAATGATCGCGGCGGCCGCGACTTCCGCGTAGCTGATGTTCAGGAACTGGGCGATCACGAAAGCGGTCGCGCCCATCACCGGCGGCGCCAGCACGGCGCCGGTCGACGCGCAGGCCTCGATCGCCGCGGCGTAGGACGCGCGGAAGCCGGTCTTCTTCATGGTCGGGATCGTCATCGTGCCGGCGGTCAGCACGTTGGAGATGATCGAACCCGACATCATGCCGAGCAGGCCGGAGGCGAAGATGCAGACCTTCGCCGCGCCGCCGCGGAACGTGCCGCAAGCCGCGAACGAAATATTGATGAAGAATTTCCCCGCGCCGGTCATCATCAGCGCCGTGCCGAACACGAGGAAGCCGATCACCGTGTCGGCGAACGCCTGAACCGGGATGCCGAGCAGGCTCTCGCCGGAGAGCACGTGATAGGAGATGGCCAGATCGAGCGTCGACTCGGTGCCCCGGAACGGCCCGAGCCATTTTGCGTCGGCAAACAGCGGATAGACGGTGAAGGGCAGCACGCTGAGCAGCAGGCTCCAGCCGCCGGTGCGCCGCAGCGCCTCCATCAGCACGACCCACATGATCCCGCCGGCAATGATCACGCCCTGCGGCGCGCCGCCGAACTCCCAGCCATTCGACGCGGCCGCGCGGATGAACTGCATCAGGTAGATCGATGCGGCGAAGGTGATCGCAAACAGCGCCAGGTCGTACCAGGGAATGCGATCGAGCGGCGCGGTGTTGGTCGCCGGGAAAATCAGGAACGTAAACGGCAGCATCAACGCGATCAGCAGGTAGAAATATTCGGTATTGAGCTGCGTGTAGCCGATGAAGAAGCGCAGCGAGAACTGCTGGTTGATGCAGAGGAAGATCGTCAGCGCGGTGGCGACGATCAGCGTCCAGCGCCAAAAACCCTTCAGTGTGCGGACGCGGGTGACTTCGGCCTCGTTCAGGCCCGCCGCAGTGGCGTGCGGGTCGTCGAACACGACTTTCTTGGGAGCATCCGCTACGCCGGGATCGGAAGAAGAGACTGTCGACATGAATACTCCGGGTTACTCCTCCGGTCAGCAGCGGCTTGGGATCAGAAGCCGCTTGCCATGCCCGCCTTCGCCAGCGCGGCGGCGCGCGCCTTCATCCAGGCCTCGGCGAACTCCTTCGGATCCGACGGCGGGCTGGCCTTGGTGAAGTCCGCCCACGCGGCGATCAGCGTCTCCTGCCGCTTGAACAGGTTGTTGTTGTGCTTCTCCTGGTCGTCGCTCCAGGCGCCGGCTTCCTTCAGCGCCTTCACCGCGCCCTTGTGCACCGGCACCGACCAGTTCTTGGTCTGCAGCTTCGCCGCCATGCCGGTCGCGCCCGGGGCGCGCGTCCTTGTAGGCGTCGTAGCCCTCGATCATCGCCTTGGTCAGCATGTAGACGTCGTTTTCCTTCTGGTTGGCGTAGACCGTGTAGATCGGATACGGATAGTTCGAGAGCTGGATCGGCTTGTCCTTGGAGATGCCGCCGCGCCGCAGGTCGCCATGTGCGGGTTGATGAACGGCGTCACCTTCTGCAGGCGCGCCCAGCCGGCCTTGTCGTCATGCGGGGTCGGCGGCCAGACGATGCCGCGCGGCGAGGATTTCCACTTCCTTGGCCGGGCCGGTGATGGTGGTGCCGTAGGCGGCGTCGACGTCGTTGTTGACGAGGCCCTTCCACATCGCGCCGTAGCTGGCGAACTCGACGACCTTGACGTCCTTCTCGGTCAGGTTGGCAAAGGCCAGCACGCCGAGCGTGTTCTGGTTCAGCGCAGGCGAGCCGACCACGAAGCCGACGCGCTTGCCCTTCAGGTCCGCCATCGACTTCACGCCGGTGTCGGCGGCGACGCCGAGGCTGCCGGCGTTGCAATCCACCGTCGTCAGCGTGATCTGCACGGCCTGCGGGCCCCATTCCTTGGTGCCGAACTCGAACACGCCTTCCTGCGCGAAATAGACGCCCGAGCCCATGCCCGAAGTCGATCGCGCGGCCGGTGCGCAGCGGCTGCAGCCGCGCCACGTCGTTGCCGGCCGGCAGCACGCGCACGTCGGTGCCGTACTTGTCCTTCATCATCTTGCCGATGGCGACGGTGATGTTGAATCCGGCGGTGCCGGTGTCGTAGGCCGTCATGGTCATCGTCGGCGGCAGCTTCACCTGCGCAAACGCAGGCGCCGCCATAACCGCGGCCCCGGCGAGCGCGATCGATGCAAGCTTGATGATCGGATAAGTCACGTACCAGTACCTCCCGTTGCGTCTTTTTGTGCGAGTTTTTCGCAGTTATTCTTGCCGGAACGTCGCTTGGCGAAATCCGATAGCTATCCAGCCATGCATTAACATGGACAATGAGGTCAAGTAGCTAACCGTCGCTTCCTGCACGGAAAACGGGCGTTAGCGGACCGTCAGCCATCGCTGGCGCTTCGCAGCTTGTTACAATAGATAGAACGTGTTTCGCGCGACGAGCGCAGTCAAGGGAGTGAAAATCGTGAGAGCTCAAGGCAATTCCCGCAGCGGCGGCCGCATTCTGGTCGACCAGCTTCAGCTTCAGGGTGTGGAGCGGCTGACCTGCGTGCCGGGCGAAAGCTTCCTTGCCGTGCTTGATGCACTGCATGATGCGTCGATCGACGTGCTGGTCTGCCGCCAGGAAGGCGGCGCGGCGATCATGGCCGAGGCCTATGGCAAGCTGACCGGCCGTCCCGGCGTCTGCTTCGTCACCCGCGGCCCGGGCTCGACGAACGGCGCCCACGGCATTCATATCGCAGCGCAGGATTCCACGCCGATGATCATGTTCGTCGGCCAGGTCGAGCGCGGCATGCGCGAGCGCGAGGCGTTTCAGGAGCTCGACTACAAGGCGGTGTTCGGCTCGATCGCCAAATGGGTGGTGGAGATCGACAGCGCCGAGCGCATTCCGGAGCTGGTCGCGCGCGCCTTCCGCGTCGCGATGCAGGGCAGGCCGGGGCCGGTGGTGGTCTCGCTGCCGGAGGACATCCTGACCGAGATGGCGGACGTCACCGACGCGCCGCGCGTCGAGCCTGCGGACACCGCGCCGTCGGAAGCCGACATGAAGGCGCTCGGCGAGATGGTGAAGGCGGCGAAGAAGCCGTTCATGATCGTCGGCGGCTCGCGCTGGAATGCGCAGGCGTGCAAGTCGGTCGCCGACTTTGCCGCGCGGGCCGGCATTCCGGTCGCGGCCTCGTTCCGCCGGGCGCAGCTGTTTCCCGCCGATCATCCGAACTTCGCCGGCGACCTCGGCATCGGTCCCAATCCAAAGCTCGCCGCGCGCATCAAGGAGGCCGACCTGCTGCTGCTGGTCGGCGGGCGCATGTCGGAAGTGCCGTCGTCGGCCTACACGCTGATCGACGTGCCGTGCCGAAGCAGAAGCTCGTGCATGTGCATCCGGGCGCCGAAGAGCTCGGCCGCGTCTATCAGCCGACGCTGGCCATTCAGGCGAGCCCGATCGCGTTTGCCTCAAAGCTTGCGGCGCTCGACGTCGGCGGGCGCGGCAATGCGGAGGAGGCGGCCACCGCGCATGCGGACTATCTCGCCTGGTCCGACAATCCGCGAAAGCTGCCCGGACGCTTCCAGTATGGCGAGGTGATGTGCTGGCTGCGCGACCACCTGCCGGCGGACGCCATCATCTGCAACGGCGCCGGCAACTATGCCGGCTGGATCCACCGCTACTTCCGCTTCAGAGCAGTACGGCACGCAGCTTGCGCCGACCTCGGGCTCGATGGGCTATGGCGTGCCGGCGGCGGTGATGGCGAAGCGGCAGCAGCCGGACAAGGTCGTCGTCGCCTTTGCCGGCGACGGCTGCTTCCAGATGAACGGCCAGGAGTTCGGCACCGCGGCGCAGTACGGCATTCCGTTCATCGTCGTCGTCATCGACAACGGCATGTACGGCACCATCCGCATGCATCAGGAGAACAACTATCCGCACCGCGTGTCGGCGACGGATCTGAAGAACCCGGACTTCGCCGCGCTCGCGCGCGCCTATGGCGGCCACGGCGAGCGGGTCGAGACGACGGAAGAGTTTCAGCCGGCGTTCGAGCGCGCGCTCGCCTCAGGCAAGCCGGCGATCCTGCACTGCCTGCTCGACCCGCAGGCGATCACGGCGTCGAA
>CAVWTB010000071.1:0-43104 GCA_963757845.1 uncultured Alphaproteobacteria bacterium | reverse complement strand
TCGCTCGGCATAGCGGTGAGATAGCTGATCTCGGAAGGGTCGCGGATCCAGTGCATCGGACCGCGTCCGCCCATCAGCAGGCGGTTGTTCTGATCGACACGGTAGTAGACCGTGATGTGGCCGCTCTCGTAGAGCACCGAGCGCGTCGGCATGATGTCTTTTACCACGCGATCGGGCAGGGGCGCGGTCGCGGCGATCGAGCTGAACACCGGCACGATGGTGCGGCGCAGGTCGGGCCAGAGATCGTCGGCAAAGCCGTTGGTGGCGATCAGGATTTTTTCGGCGCGCACGACCGCGCGCGGCGTCTCGATGCGCCAGTGCGATCCTTCCCGATCGAGCTTGAGGGCCGGCGTCTCGCCATGGACCGCGACGCCTGCGCCGATCGCCGCGCGCGCAAGGCCGCGGGCATAGCTCAACGGGTGCAGGTCGCCGCCGCGCCGGTCAATGAGGCCGCTGACATAGCGGTCCGTTCCGGTCATCTCGCGCAAGCGCGCGCGGTCGAGCAGCGAGACCGGCATGCCGCGCTTCTCGCATTGCTCGACGAGGCCTTCGACGTCCTTCGCGCTGCTCGTCTGATAGGCGACGCGCAGCGTGCCGTTCTGACGGGCCTCGCAGGGAATCTGGTAGCGGCGGATCAGATCGAACGCGAAGGTCGGCGCGCCGTAGGAAAACGAGAGCATGCGCCGGCCGAGATCAGCGCCGAACTCGTCCTCGATTTCGTCGGGCGTGAGCTTGAGGCCCGGATTCACCTGGCCGCCGTTGTTGCCTGATGCGCCCCATCCGGGCTCGCGCGCCTCGAGCACGACTGTATCGACACCGCGCTCGGCCAGGTGCAGCGCCGTCGAAAGACCCGCAAATCCGCCGCCGATGATCGCGACCGATACGGTCTTGTCGCTCTCAAGCGGAGGTGTCGCCACCGGCGGAACAGCGGTGTCGGCATAGAGGCTCGGCGGCAGCGCGCGCGGATTGTCGGTCGGCATGGTGCGGTCCAGTCACATCGGGTGCAGCACGCGGTGGAGAAAATCCTGCGTGCGGGCATGCTGCGGGTCATTGAGCACGGCCCGCGCCGGGCCCTGCTCGACGATGATGCCGCCATCGATGAACAGGACGCGGTCGGCAACGTCCTTGGCAAAACCCATCTCGTGCGTCACCACCACCATCGTCATGCCGTCGTCGGCGAGCTTGCGCATCACCGAAGCACCTCGCCGACCAGTTCCGGGTCGAGCGCCGAGGTCGGCTCGTCGAACAGGATCGCCTTCGGCTGCATCGCCAGCGCGCGGGCGATGGCCACGCGCTGCTGCTGGCCGCCGGACAATTGCGGCGGATGGACGTCGGCCTTTTCCGCAAGCCCCACTTGGGCGAGCAGCGCCTTGCCGCGCGCGATCGCCTGGTCGCGGCGGCTCCTTCTTCACGTAGATCGGACCTTCGATGACGTTCTCGAGCGCGGTGCGGTGCGGAAACAGGTTGAAGCGCTGGAACACCATCGACACCTGGGTGCGGACCGCGACGATCGATGGCGAATTGCGGTCGACGCGGGCTCCCTCGACCGTGATTTCTCCGGCGTCGTAGCTTTCGAGCCCGTTGATGCAGCGCAGGATCGTCGACTTGCCCGAGCCCGACGGGCCGATGATGCAGACGACCTCGCCTTTCTCGACCGATGCCGAAATGCCTTTCAGCACTTCGACATGCCCAAAACTCTTGTGGACGTCGGTCAGCTCGATCACCGCTGGTTCGCCTTCTTCTCGAAGTGGCGGACCAGCAGGATCAGCGGGATGCTCATGGTCAGATACATGATCGCGACCAGCGTGAACACGCTGGTGTTCTTGAACGTCGAGGAGGCGATCAGTTTTCCCTGCAGTGCGAGCTCGGCGACCGTGATCGTCGAGGCTTGCGAGGAATCCTTCAGAAGCATGATCATGATGTTGCCGTAGGGCGGCAGCACGATGCGCACGGCCTGCGGCAGCACCACGCGGCGCATGGTGAGCCACCAGCCCATGCCGATCGCCTGCGCGGCTTCGATCTGGCCCTTGTCGATTGCCTCGATGCCGGCGCGGAAGTTTTCGGCCTGGTAGGCCGAATAGGCGATGCCGAGCCCGAGGATCGCCGCTTGCAGCGCGGTCAGGGAAACGCCGAGGTCCGGCATCACGAAGTAGAGATAGAACAGCAGCACGATGATCGGGATGCCGCGGATCACGTTGATCAGGCCCGCGCTCAGCCCTGCGAGCGCCCGCACGCCCGAAACACGCATCAATGCCCAGATCAGTCCCAGCAGGGTCGAGAGGATCAGCGAGCCGACCGTGACGATGATCGTCAGCGCGACGCCCTGCAGCAGGATCGGCAGGAATTCCGTGGCGTCGCGCAGAAAGCTTTGCATCGGTGCGTCAGGCGCCTTGGCGCTTTCAGGCCCCACTTGTCGAGAATCTTGTCGACCGTGCCGTTCGCCTTGAGTTTTGCGAGCGACGCGTTGATCTTCTTGAGCAGCTCCGGGTCGTTCTTGCGCACGCCGATGCCGACCGAGCCGACGACGGTGGGCTTGTAGGATTCGACCAGGCGTACGTCCGCGAAGCTGCCCTGCTTCAGGTTATAGGCGAGGATCGGATAGTCGGCGAAGCCGGCCTTGAGCCGGCCGGCGTTCACGTCGCGCAGGATATCCGGAATGGTGTCGTAGACTTTCACCTCGCTGAACACGTTCATCTTCTTCAGCGCGTCGACGAAAGCGGTGCCGACCTGCGCGCCGACCACCTGACCTTTCAAATCCTCAGGCTTTGCATAATCCGTCTTGTCGGCCTTCGGCACCAGGAGGCCTTCGCCGTAGGTGTAGACCGGGTCGGAGAAATCGATCACCTCCTTGCGCGCCGCGGTGATGAACATCGCCGCCGAGATGAGGTCGATCTTGCTCGACGTGAGCGAGGCGATCAGGGTCGAGAACTGCATGGGCTCGATCTGGACCGAGAAGCCCGCGTCCTTGCCGACCTCGGTGATGAGGTCGACCATCACGCCCTGGATGCTGTTGGTCTTGGTGTCGAGGAACGTGAAGGGCACGCCGGTCGGCGTCGAGCCCACTTTCAGCACCTGCTGCGCCGACGTCGGAGTTGTGGCGACCGCAAGCACAGCGGCGGCTGCGAAAACGAGATGTTTCAGGCGCATCGCATCATCTCCCAGGTTTTGACGCCAGCCCGCTGGGGCCCGTGACCGTTAGATCCGCAGCCTGGGCTGTTTTCATAATCGTGAAATTGTGATCACATCACCGGAATGGAATCAAGCAATTTTCACGTACATGAAGGAAATGAGCCGAGTGAGCGGTGGTAGGCGGATAGGCAAGATGGCGGCAGCAGCGCCGGCGGCGCCAGCGATGGATGTCGAGGTCGGGCAACGGCTCCGCGACCTGCGCCGCACGCGCGGCCTGTCGCTCGAGACCGTCGGCGCGCAGACCGGATTGTCGATCGGCTTCATCAGCCAGATCGAGCGCGGTCTTTCATCGCCTTCGCTCCGCGTGCTTGCGACGCTCGCCGACACGCTCGGCGTCGGCATCGCGGGACTGTTCGGCGCCAACGCGGGCGAGGGCGGCGCGTCGGACGGCGTCGTCACGCGCGAGCGCGAGCGTGCCGAACTGAAACTCTGGCGCACGGGTATTTCGAAACAGCTGCTGAGTCCCGCAGGCTCCGACGGCCGGCTCAATCTCTTCCTCGTGCAGATGGAGCCGGGCGGCAGCACGGGCGACGAACTTTATACGCATGACGGCGAGGAAGCCGGCCTCGTGCTCGAAGGCGAAATGACGCTGACCGTGGATGCGGAAACCTGGACGCTCAAGACCGGCGACAGCTTTCGCTTTGCCAGCCGGCGCCCGCATCGCTTCAGCAATCCGTCGGACGCGCAGAAGGCCGTCGTGCTGTGGGTGAACTGCGTGTCCGCTGCGTCCTGACCTGAGACGCTCTAAATCTCAGACTTCAGGTTGGCGAACGCCTCTTTGAGGTATGCGGGGAGGGGACGCCTGCCTTCGTCGCGGATCCAGCCGTCGATCGCGAGACGAAATGCACCAATCGACATCATGGCGACAATGCGGAGCGCAGGCTGCCGCTTTGGCTGCGGCCACATTTGGCAGAGCGCCTCGAACACGGCTTGCTCCTCCTCGACGTACTTCGCCTGGTGTCTTACGCGAAGCGACTTGGTCGAGCACATCAGGCTGTCGAGCGCCTTGGCTTGCTTGGGGTCGGCCTGAAAGCGGGACGTCAGCTCCAGCAGGGCGTTCTTCACGGCGTCGAGCGGCGACTGCTTCGTCGATTGTTCAAGCACGGCGGCCTGGACGGTTTCGGTGAAGCCGCCGCCCTGCCACGCCATCAGAATGTCTTCTTTGGACTTGAAGTAGTAGAAGAACGTCCGTCGCGAGATCCCGGCCGCCTCCGCGATCTCGTCAAGCGTCGTCGCCTCGTAGCCTTTGGTCAGAAACAGTTTCAGGCCCTGCTCGGCGATGCGACGCAGCGTTTCGCGCCGCTTGCGTTCGCGCAGGCCTTCCTCCTTGAGCGGCGAATTCTCCATGGCCGCTTCTGGCACGATCTTATTCTCTTGCAAAATTACACTCAGTGTAATAAAAGATTTGCACCCAGTGCGAATTGTATTTGAGAAGGTATCCGTATGCAAAGCAGGGCGGGCGGCGATAGTCCCTCACGGCGTGTTCGATCCGCTCCTGCAAGTGCCGCGGGGGAAGACGTGCCCGCCAACATGACGCGGCGGCGCGTCAGCGCCATGCTGCTCGCTGCCGTCGTCGCGACAGCCGTCCCGGTCCAGCCCGCGCTGGCGCAGGTCGCCGAGCCCGCTTCTCGCGTCATCGATTTCGACTGGATCGACGCCACGCGGTCGCGGCCCGTACCAGTTCGCCTGCACTGGCCTGCGAACATCGCGCCTGCGTCGCGCGTGCCGCTTATTGTGTTCTCCCATGGCATGGGCGGCTCGCGCCAGGGATACAGTTACCTGGGCCGGTATTGGGCTGCGCGCGGTATCGCCAGTCTGCATGTTCAGCATGTGGGCAGCGACAGGTCGCTCTGGGCCGGCAATCCGTTTGCCGTCGTCGAACGCTTGCAGCGCGCAGCGCATGAGAGTGAGGCGCTTGCGCGGGCCCACGATGTGCGCTTCGCCCTGGACCGCGTGCTGTCGAGCGGCACCGGTCCTTACGGCGCTCAGATCGACCGTCGACGTATTGTGGCCGCCGGCCATTCGTATGGAGCAAACACGGCCCTTCTTGCTGTCGGCGCGCGTGTGATGCGTGACGGGCAGTGGGTCGAGGCCCGTGACCCGCGCTTCGCGGCAGCGATCGTGATCTCTGCGCCGCCGTTCTACGGCGAGGCGGATCTTGCTTCGGTGCTGAACAAGATCACCATTCCGACCTTGCACGTGACCGCGACCGACGACGTCATCCAAATTCCCGGATACTACTCGCCCGCTGCCGACCGGCTCACTGTCTTCAATGCCATCGCCACACCGCGCAAGCTGCTTGCCGTTTTTCAAGGCGGGTCGCACAGCATGTTCACCGATCGCCAAATGACAGGCGGTCCGGTTCTCAACCCGAAAGTGAAGGCTGCAACGGCGGAGCTGTCTCTGGCCTTCCTCGATCTGGTCTTCGACGCTAACGGGGCGACCCTGACGCGATGGAATGCGACGTGGCAGCCCATCTTGGCGTTGGCGCCCGGCGTCGCACCTCCTCTTGCTCCGATCTCGCGATCGCGGCGCATGGCTCAGGGATCGCCGGTCGGTCTTGCTCCCTCACCGTGACGCTGGAGGCGGCGCACGCGTGCAACTAGCCGAAGCGTTCCTTGTAGCGGTGCATCGACAGATCGGCTGTCTCGATCTCCGGCTTGCGCCCTGACAACAGATCGGCCAGCACGCGCGCGGAGCCGCACGCCATGGTCCAGCCCAGCGTGCCGTGGCCGGTGTTGAGGTGAAGGTTGGCGTACCCGGTTGCGCCGATGATCGGTGGACCGTCGGGTGTCATCGGCCTCAAGCCGCACCAGAACGTCGCCTCGCCAAGCCTGCCGCCGTGCGGAAACAGATCGCTCACCGAATGATCGAGCGTGTCTTTGCGCGCGGCGTAGAGCCGGTTCGAATAGCCGGACACCTCGGCGGTGCCGCCGACACGGATGCGGTCGCCCAGCCGCGTGATCGCCACCTTGTAGCTCTCGTCCATCACGGTCGACACCGGCGCAGCATTCGGATCGGCGACGGGGATCGTGATCGAATAGCCCTTCACCGGATAGACGGGAATGGCGATGCCGAGTTCCTTCAGCAGGCGCGGTGACCAGCTGCCGAGCGCGACCACATAGGCGTCGGCGTGCAACACGCCTGCGCTGGTGGCGACGCCGTCGATGCGCGCGCCATTCGCGATGATCCGCTCGATCGTCGCGCCAAGCTGGAACTGCACGCCGAGTTTTGCGGCGCTGCGCGGCAAGCGCCTGGGTAAACATGTGGCAGTCGCCGGTTTCGTCCTGCGGCAGGCGGAGCCCGCCCACGAACTTCTCCCGCACGGCGGCGAGCGCGGGTTCTGCCGCGATGCAGCCTTCACGATCGAGAAGCTCGTAAGGCACGCCATACTGCTTCAGCACCGCGATATCGTCTGCCGCGCCGTCGAGCTGAGCCTGCGTGCGGAAGAGCTGGAGCGTGCCGAGGCTGCGTTCATCGTAGCGGATGCCGGTGTCCGCGCGCAGCGTCCGCAAGGCGTCGCGGCTGTACTCGGCGAGCGGGATCATCCGGCTCTTGTTGATCGCATAGCGCGCCGACGTGCAGTTGCGCAGCATCTTGATGAGCCACGCCCACATCGACGGATCGAGTGTCGGGCGGATCACCAGCGGGCCATGTTTCATCAACAGCCACTTGATGGCCTTGATCGGCACGCCCGGACCCGCCCACGGCGAGGCATAGCCGGGGGAGACTTCGCCTGCGTTCGCGAAGCTGGTCTCGAGCGCGGGTTCGCCCTGACGGTCGACGACCGTGACCTCGTGCCCGCTCTTTGCAAGATAGTAGGCCGAGGTCACGCCGATGACCCCGGCGCCGAGAACCAGCACCTTCACGATTCATGCCCTTCTGCGGCTGACGTCCGCGATCGAAATCTCACCCGCTGCACCGCAGAGCAAGGATCACGCCACTCGCTTGAGGGCATTGCCGAGGATGGTCACCATCTCGTCGATCTGGGCCGGCTCGATGATCAGCGGGGGCGAGAAGGCGATGGTGTCGCCGGTGATGCGGAGCACCAGGCCGCTGTTGAAGCAATCGACCATGACGTCATAGGCGCGGGCGCCTGCGGCTTGCGGCCGCGACGAAAGCTCGATGCCGGCCATGAGCCCGATGGTGCGGATGTCGATCACGTTCGGCATCGCCCGCAACGCGTGCATCGCCTCCTGCCAATGGCCGGCAAGCGCGGCGCGCGCGCGTGAGCAGTCCCTCGCTCTGGTAGATGTCCAGCGTGGCGAGGCCGGCCGCGCAGGCGACCGGATGCGCGGAGTAGGTGTAGCCGTGGAACAGCTCGATCTGGTTTCCCGGCCCGGTCATCAGCGCGTCATGGATCTTGCGGCTTGCGAACACGGCACCCATCGGGATCGTCCCGTTGGTGATGCCCTTGGCCGTCGTCATCAGGTCAGGCGTGACGCCGAAAAAGTTTGCGGCAAACGGCGTGCCGAGGCGGCCGAAACCGGTGATCACCTCGTCGAAGATCAACAGGATGCCGTGCTTGTCGCACAGCGCGCGCAGGCGCTGCAGATAGCCCTGCGGCGGCACCAATACGCCGGTGGAGCCCGCGACCGGCTCGACGATCACCGCCGCGATGGTGTCGGCGCCGTGCAGTTCGACCAGGCGCTCCAGGTCGTCGGCGAGTTCGGCGCCGTGCGCCGGCTGACCCTTGGAGAAAGCGTTGCGCGCGAGGTCGTGGGTGTGTCGGATATGGTCGACGCCCGGCAGATGCGTCGCGAACGCCCGGCGATTGCTGACGATGCCGCCGACCGACATGCCGCCGAAGCCGACGCCGTGATAGCCGCGCTCGCGGCCGATCAGGCGCGTGCGGGTCGACTGGCCCGCGGCGCGATGGTAGGCGAGCGCGATCTTGAGCGCGGTATCGACCGACTCGGAGCCGGAATTGGTGAAGAAGATGCGATCGAGGCCGGTCGGCGCAATCGCCGCAAGTTTCTCGGCGAAGTCGAACGCGATCGGATGGCCCATCTGGAACGACGGCGCATAGTCGAGCGTCATCAGTTGCCGCTCCACTGCGGCGGCGATCTGCGCCCGACCGTGCCCGGCATTGACGCACCACAGCCCGGCCGAGCCGTCGAGCACCTTGCGGCCGTCGACGGTGGTGTAGTGCACGCCTTCGGCTGAGGCGAGCAGCCGCGGGGCCGCCTTGAACTGCCGATTGGCCGTGAACGGCATCCAGTGGGCATCGAGCGTCAAGGTGTTCGGGATGTTGTGGATCGTCATGACCTGTCCGCGGTTGGTGATTGAGCTCAGCACGTCCGACACGCACATGCCCGCGAAGGGCCAACAAGTCCTTTTCTTGGGCCCGCTATGGTCTTGATTTTATTGGATCGATTGAACGATATTTGTTCGATCCGAAACACCTGAAACACCGGAGCGGGGATGAGTATCGACATCGGCGCGCGGCTGCGGTTCGTCCGGACCCGCCAGAAGCTGTCGCAGCGTGAACTTGCCAAGCGCTCCGGGGTGACCAACTCGACGATCTCGTTGATCGAGTTGAACCAGTTGAATCCATCGGTCGGTGCGCTCAAGCGCATTCTCGACGGTGTGCCGATGGGAATGGCGGAGTTCTTCGCGCTGGAGCCGGACCGGGCGCGCAAGGCGTTCTACCTCGCTGACGAACTGACCGAGATCGGCAAGGGGGCGATCTCCTTTCGTCAGGTCGGCGACAATCTGTTCGGCCGTGCCCTGCAGATCCTGAAGGAGCGCTACGGGCCGGGCAGCGACACGGGCCGCGTTCCGCTCGTGCATGACGGCGAGGAAGGCGGCATCGTCATCAGCGGCCGCCTTGAAGTCACCGTCGAAGGCGAGCGGCGCATCCTCGGCCCGGGCGACGCGTACTATTTCGAGAGCCGCCGGCCGCACCGCTTCCGCTGCGTCGGCGGAAAGCCGTGCGAGGTGATCAGCGCCTGCACGCCGCCGACGTTCTGAGGGGGGATGTACCGTAGCGCGACTTTCACATCTGGCGCCCGATGTTAGAGCGGTTTCCACATGGATTGCGCTGCTGCGGGATGCTGCCTCTCCACCCGTCATGGCCGGGCTTGTCCCGGCCATCCACGTCTTGTCGCTGAAAGTGCCGCAAGGACGTGGATGCCCGGCACAAGGCCGGGCATGACCGACTCATTGAGTTTTAGCCCCGCCCCGTCTCGAACACATACGCGTCCATCGACGCCTGCGCCGCGTTCCTCAGCTTGTGCCATTGGTCCGGGCCGCCGTAGTAGGCGAGGCTGCCGGGCTCCGCGTCGCCCTCGCCATTATAATAGGACAGACAGTCGCGGAACGCCGAGGTGCGGATGTCCGCCTCCTTGCAGTGCTTCGCGTAGGCGATTTCCGGCTCACGCTTGGTGTCGACGATGGTCGCGCCGCGTTCGCGCATGGTCTTGAGCATCCACACGACATAGTCGGTGTGCGAGTTGATGGTTCGCGTGAAGTTGAACTGGCCGCCGCCGCCCTGCGGCCCGGACACGATGAACAGGTTCGGGAAGCCGTGGCTGTGCAGGCCGAGGAAGGTCTTTGTGCCTTCCTCACTCCACTTGTCGCGCAGCGTGCGGCCGCCGCGTCCCTTGATCATGTTGAACGTCGACGTCGCCATCCACTGAAAGCCGGTCGCGTAGATCAGCACGTCCAGCGGATACTCCTTGCCGTCATGCACCACGCCGCGCTCGTTGATGCTGCCGACGCCGTTCGGCGCGGTGTCGACCAGCGTCACGTGCGGCAGATTGAACGTCGGCAGGAATTCGTCGTGGAAGGTCGGCCGCTTGCAGCCATACGGATAATAAGGCTTCAGCGCCGCCGCCGTCTTCGGATCCTTGACGATCGCGTCCACCCGCGCGCGGATCTGCTCCATGATGCGGAAATTCGTGTCGAGCTGCTTTTGCAGCAACTCGTCCGGAGAGAGTTCGCGGTCGTGCTTCTTTTGCGGTTTGAAGACGTCGACCCGGCCCGCGAGGAAGTCGTCATTCGCCTGCAGCGCGGTGCGCCCCGCCGAGATCATCGCCAGCCGTTCGCGCCGTGCCTTCGCCCAGTTGGGCGTTCGCGACCATTCCGCGATCTCTTCCGGTTTCGTCGCGCGCTGGTCGCGCACGTCGATGGTGGAGGGCGTGCGCTGGAAGACGCAAAGCTCCTTCACCACCTTGGCGATTTCCGGGATCACCTGCACCGCGGTGGCGCCGGTGCCGATGATGCCGACGCGCTTGTCCTTCAGGTCGATGTTGTAATCCCAGCGCGAGGTGTGGAACGACTCGCCCTTGAAGCTCTGCATGCCGTCGATGCGGGCGAGTTTCGGCGTCGTCAGGATGCCGTTCGCGAGCACGACGAAGCGCGCGCGCATCGCATCGCCGCGATTGGTGAACACCGTCCACCGCGCGGTTGCTTCGTCCCACTCGGTCCGTTCCACCGTGGTGTGAAACAGGCAGCGCTCGTAGAACCCGGATTTCTCCGCCATCGCCTGGCTGTATTCGAGGATCTCGAAGCCGGAGGCGAACTTCATGCTCGGGAAGTAGCCCATCTCCTCGAGCAGCGGCAGGTAGCTGTAGGCTTCGACGTCGCAGGCGATGCCGGGATAGCGGTTCCAGTACCAGGTGCCGCCGACGTCGCCACCCTTCTCACAAAAGCGCACGTCCTGGATGCCGGCGTCGCGCAGCTTCCACCATAGCAGCAGCCCCGCAAAACCCGCGCCGACCACCAGCACCTCGCAATCGTCGGTCAGCGGCTCGCGCTCGACCGGCGGCGCCGAATAGACGTCGTCGAGATAGCGCGCGAACTCGCCCTCCATCGTCATGTAGTCGGCCGCACCCCGCCGCGCCTCCTTGAACGCGCGATACTTTGCCTGTTCCTCGGCATTGAAGCGGGCGCCTGGCGGCGGCGGCGGCAGCTCCTTCAGCGCCTGGTCGTCGATGGCGGAATAGCCCTTGCCTCTGATCTTGTCGGTGGCAATGGCTGCGCGGGTGTTGAAGAGTTTCAGCCCGGTGATGGCATCGGTGCGAATTGGCGCGTTCATGTCTGGTGAGCTCGGCGTATCCATCCGGAATCTTATTGTGTCTTGCACCAACAGTAGCCGATCACGGCGCCTTGACCATTGACGTGGCGACAACCGTGCTGTGCGCCGCCTCGTTGCCCGCCCTATTTGCAATGCAGCAACGCATGCCTTGGCCCGGGTGTTTGTGCCGGCAGGCAGCCCGAACCGATGGGATAATGAATGTCCCGCCCGCTTTCCCTTCGCAAAACAAACGCAATAGATTGAACGGATGGAATTGCGCCATGTCCGTTCCTTCATTGCGGTGGCCGAAGAGCTGAATTTCGGCCGCGCGGCGCGTCGGCTCGGCATGTCGCAGCCTCCGCTCAGCAAGCAGATCCAGGCGCTGGAAAGCGCCATCGGTGTCGCATTGTTCGAGCGCTCCAGGAGCGGCGTCCGGCTGACCAAGGGCGGCGAAGCGGCCTTGCGTGAAGCCTACCGGCTGGTCGAGCAGGCCGACCGGGTGCAGCAGGCGGCGCGGCAGGCGGAAGCCGGCGAGAGCGGCCAGCTGACGATCGGCTATCTGCCTTCGGCATTCTATGAGGTGCTTCCACAGTTGCTCGCGCGCTTTCGCGAGAAGTGGCCGGAAGTGGAAGTATCCTTGAAGGAATTCAACACGGCCGGTGCGGTCCAGGAGCTGCGCAACGGCCGGATCGACGCCGCGGTGATCCGGATCGCGCAGAGTGCAGAACCGTTGCAGGCTATGCTGCTTCGCTCGGAACGCTGCTTCGTCGCGCTTCCAAGCACTCACCCGCTCGCAAAGTCCGCTCTTCTGCAGCTGGAGGATCTGGCCGGGCAAACCTTCGTGGTCCCTTCGGCTCAAGCCTTCCCGCGTTACTACAACGCCATTCTGGAAGCCTTTGTGAAAGCAAAGGTCCGTCCGCGTTTCCGTCATGAAGCGCTGTCGATCGCAACGCTGCTGTCGGTGGTCGCATCCGGAATTGCGGTGAGCCTGGTGCCGCGCTCGTTGCAGGATTTGCCGACCAACGGCGTCGCCTTCGTGCCGCTGGTGGAGACGATCCCGATCGTCGATATGAGCCTGGTGTGGAACGGCAACGCACCGACGCGTCTGGTCGAGAACCTTATTGCGACCGCGAAGACGGTCGCCGAGCCGCATTGACATAATATCGCGGTCGCGCGGTCGCGGCTGGGTCATTCCGTTTTCGTATCAGCTGCCGTCCAAAACGGTATTGGACAGCCGTTCCGTTCGCGCTCATCCTTCCGCCTGTTCCTTGATCGAGCGTCCCGCCAGCACGGCTCGATCGGAATCAAGAATGGGGAGGCTCAAGGAGATGCTCGAACGGACGTTGCCGCCGGCCCGCGAACTCGCCGAAATCACCACCCGCACCGACACCCGCGACTATCTCGCGCACGCGACCAAGCAGGCGCGTTCCTACGACGACTATGAAGTCATCGTCGACATCGACGCCCATGTCAGCGAGAGCCGGTTCTGGGGCGAAATCTGCACGTATATCGAGAACGATATGCTGAAGCAGATGGCCGAAGGCATGATGCAGGGGGCCAAGAACGGCAACGCGCTGCTGAATGTCGGATCCGGCACCTCGTTCCAGGCCGTCAGCGGCCGCATTCCGCATCAGCAGAACAACCTCGAGGAGGTCGATCCCGACGCCGGCCACACCTTCGCGCAGAACATGCGCCGCTCGATGGATGCCATGGGCATCGACTATCAGGTCGTTTTCCCGAGCGGCATGCTGCTGCTCGGCATGCATCCGATGTCCGACGTGGAGTACCATGTCTCGAACGCATTCAACCGCTGGATCGTCGAACGCATCATCCCGGACGAGCCGCGGCTTTTGTGCCTGCTCTATCTGCCGTTCCAGTCGCCGGAGCTGTGCGTCCAGCTGGTCGAAAAATACGCGCACCTTCCAGGCGTTATCGGCTTCACCGTCAGTGGCGTACGAAACAATCCGGTCTACCATCCGCAGTACATGAAGCTCTATCGCGCGGTCGAGGCGACCGGAAAGCCGCTGGTCTTCCACACCGCCTACAACTGGACCGACCCCTCGTTCGCGCAGCTGAACCGGTTCGGCGCCATGCATGCGCTGTCGTTCTCGCACTACAACCTGATCCACCTGACCAACTGGCTGTTCAACGGCCTGCCGGACCGCTTTCCAAAACTCAAACTGATGTGGGTCGAGGGCGGGCTTGCCTGGATTCCCTATCTCATGCAGCGGCTCGATCATGAGGTCTTGATGCGGCCGAGCGAGGCGCCGGGCCTGAAGCGGCTGCCGAGCGAATACATCCGCGAGATGTACTTCACCAGCCAGCCGCTCGAACGCTCCAACATGCAGATCCTGCAGGCGACGATGGAAACCATCAATGCGGAAACGCAGCTGTTGTTCGCATCCGATTGGCCGCACTGGGATTTCGACCCGCCGAGCGCCATCACCACGCTGCCGTTCCTGAACGACCAGGCCAAGCGCAACATCCTGGGGCTGAACGCGGCAAAACTGTTCAACCTGCCGGTCAAGCGCGTGCGGCCCCGTGCCGAAGACGTGCTGGCTTCGCGCGGCAATCTTGTGAGCTGATCCGATGCCTGCACAGGACACGGCAGTGATGTCTCCGGAAGCTTCGGCGATGGCGTTTGCCGCCGCCGCCCGGCAGGCGCTCACAAGCGAAGACCATGCCTCGATCTCGGATGCGGCGCTCGAGGCCGTCATGACGGCCGCGGTGAAGCTTTATGCGGCGCGCGCGGATTTGCGGCGGGAGCTGCCGCCGCCCCTGAGTGAGCGCGAGGTGTCGCCGACCGAGGTCGTCGTTGTCGCCAGCGAGATGATCCGGGTCGTCGATCTCAATCCGTTCGATCTGTCGATGTGGTACCGGCGCGCGCGCTGAATCGGATTTGGAGGGCTGTCATGACTGAAGTGAGCGTGGGCCGTGCGGAAAGCTTTGCCGATCCGGGGCGCAAGGTGGTCGAGATCGGCGGCATCGAGATCGGCGTGTTCAAGTTCCAGGGTAAATTCACCGCGTTCGAGAACATCTGCCCGCATCTCGGCGGTCCCGCCTGTCAGGGCCTGATGCTGCCGCGCACGGTGGACGACGTGGCGCAAGATAATGTCAATCTCGCGCGCAGCTTCTCGAAGACGCAGCACAACGTGATCTGTCCGTGGCACGGCATGGAGTTCGACATTTCCACCGGCGAGCACGTGACCACGAAGAGGCTGCGCCTGCGCAAGGTCGAGGTGCGCCTGGACGACGGCGAGGTGTTCGTCACCGTGCCGGACCGCAAACACCAGCACATCCACGCCTCCTTCACCGGCGAGCGCCAGCGCCCGGCGCGGGACCGGAGCGGGGAGGCGGGGAGGGTGTAGCACCGCTGCAAGCGACAAGCCGCCACATCAGACCCTCACGGTGAGGAGCGTCGCATCGATCTCGGGTTTACCCGAGATCGACACAATTAAATGCACAAGTCGGCTATAGCCGACTTGTGGTGCGACGCGTCTCGAACCGCGAGGCCCGGGCGCTTCGGCGGATCCAGCGCACGGGCCTGCATCCTTCGAGACGCGGCTTCGCCGCTCCTCAGGATGAGGAGAAAGGCTGACGTAGCCGCAATTCGTTCTAATCCGCCGTCGCGCCCGACCGCTCCACCAGCACCTTCAGCCGCGCAGTCTCTCCGGCCAGGAATGTCGGGAACTGCTTGTGGTTGATGTCGAGCACGACCGAGTCGCCGATCGCGTAGTACTCGGTCATGACCGGGTCCCTCAGCGTCTCGGCGATCGCAGCGTCCAGCTTCTCGACGATCGGCGCCGGCGTGCCGGCCGGCACCAGGAACGACGACCAGGCGGCGATCTTCATGTCCGGATAGCCGAGCTCGGCGAACGTCGGCACGTTCGGAAAGTTCTTCATCCGCGCGTCGCTCGCCATCGCCACCGGAAGCAGCTTTCCGGCTTCGATGTTCGCCTTCACGCCGCTCGGAAATTCGAAGCCGACGTCGAGCACGCCCGACAGCAGGTCGGACATCAGCGCGGCGCTGACTTTATATGGCACGTGCGTCATCTTGATGCCGGTCAGCTGCTGCAGCAGCTCGCCGCCGAGATGGCCGCTGGAGCCGTTGCCCACCGATCCGTAGTTGATCGTGTTCGGATGCTTCTTCGCGTGGTCGATGAACTCGGCCAGCGTCTTGTACGGCTTGGCCGGATTGAACACCATCACATAAGGGTTCGATGCGCCGGCACGGATGGCGGTGAACGATTTCGCCGGATCGTAGGAGAGCTTCTTGTAGAGTGATGAAAACGTCGCCATCGGCCCGGACGAGCCGAAGATCAGCGTGTAGCCGTCGGGCTTGGCGGCGGCGCCGATCTCCATGCCGAGGATGCCGCCGGCGCCGGGCTTGTTGTCGATCACCACGGTCTGGCCGAGCTTTTGCGACAGCACGCGCGTGAACGGCCGCATGCTGTTGTCGGCGGCGCTGCCCGGCGAGAACGGAACGATCATGGTGATCGTGCGGTTCGGGTAGTCATCGGAGGCGGGTGCAGGCGTTGCGATCAGCGCCAGAGCGGCTGTTGCGATGAGACTCCAAGTCTTGACACCCCAAGTCTTCATGGACGTTTCCTCTCTGCTTTTTTCATTGTCGTTGACGAGCGGCGGTGACCGTTGTCATCCGTCCGGTTGTCGCGAGAAGTAGTCGTCGAGAAAATCCAGTTGCGGCTTGCGCCAGCCCCGGCCGACGCCGATCGGCTCATCGAGTTCGAGATAGCGCTCCTCGCTGTCGCTCGCCGGCCAGTGCGGCAGATTGCCGCCGTTCGGATTGCCGGTTGCGGCGAACCGCACCCACGCATCCTGGATGGTTTCCGCCAGCCGTTCGTCGGCGGCGTCGTAGGGCGCGGCATCGAGTTTTGCCGCCGCCGCGAGCGAGGCGAAGACATACGGGACGTCCTCGCCGTGGTTGGGCGGGCCGCAGCCCGGGCGCTGGCGCAGCAAGAGGTAGCGATAGACCGGTGCGCCCTTGGCGACGAGGCCGCGCGCAACGCCGCGCGCGCCGTCGTTGAACTGCGTGTCGGCGAACATCGCGGCGACGATCTGCGCGCGCGTCTTGCGCGCCGTCGCCAACGTAGAGCTCGCGCGCCCGCGGCGCGGAGGCGCCGAAGCTTTCCTCGATCAGCTTGTCGAGCGCGTCGCGGCTGGTGATATCCCAGGCTGCGGTCAGCTTGCTGCCTTCGTCGGCGTTGGTGCCGACGATCGAGGGCAGCGCCAGGATGTCGCCTCTGCCGTAGGCTTCGCGTTCGTCGCTGCGGATCACCCAGCCGTCGCGGATCGGGCGCAGCACGCGCGGCGTCGTCAGGCCGCGCTGCTTCGGCACGAGCAGCGGCGTTTTTGCGAGGATCTCCTCGCTCGACAGACGTCGAAGCGCCTCGATGTCAGTACCGAGCTTCAGTCCGGCGGTTTCCGCATCCTGTAAACTTGCAAGCGGGCGAAACGCGCCAGGGCTTTGCTGGATCGTCTGCTGGAAAAGCCCGCGCGCGAGCGGCGAGGTCAGGAGCAGAGAAATCAATGCGCCGCCGGCGGAGACACCGAACAATGTCACGCGCTGCGGATCGCCGCCAAACGCTTCGATGTTGCGCTTGACCCAGCCGAGCGCAGCCAACACGTCGAGCATGCCGTAGTTGCCCGAGCTGCGATGTTCCGATTCTGCCGTAAGCGCAGGATGCGCCAGGAAACCCAGCACGCCGACGCGATAGTTGATCGTCACCAGCACGACGCCCTTGCGGGCAAAGCTCTCGCCATCGCAGCGGGGATCGGACGAACTGCCGGCGACAAAGCTGCCGCCATAGAGCCAGACCATCACCGGCAGTTTCTCGTTCGTCCTTCGCGCCGGCGTCCAGACGTTGAGCGTCAGGCAGTCTTCGTCCATTCGCGCGGCGCGCGTGCGCGGAGTCGGCGCCTGTGGCGCGTCGGCGCCGAAGGTTTGCGCGGATCGCGTGCCGCTCCAGGCCGCGGGCGGCTGCGGCGGCCGCCAGCGCAGGTCGCCTGTCGGCGGCGCTGCGTAGGGGATTCCCTTGAACGCGATGACGTCGTCACCGGAGCCCTGCAGAAGGCCGCTTTCGACTTTAACGATTCCAGCGACCGTGCCTGTTTGGAGGTTCGCCGGGCACTGGCTTGTTCATGCTCTTGTCCCTATAAGAATCGACAAAACGGACCGGCGCGCTTGCGTCGCGTCCATCCCGCGGCGAGGAGCCTGATTTTGGTTGGACGACCCCGGCAAGAGAAGCCGTCGAGCACGCTGTCGCGGCGTCCGGGACTTGATGCACAGCGCCAGGAGATCCATCAGGAGTCGGCGCTGGGGCGCGGCCTGTTGATCCTGCGCGCCTTCGAGATCGGCGATCCGCCGCTCGGCAATGCCACGCTCGCCGAACGCACCGGCCTTGCGAAGGCGACCGTCTCGCGCCTGACGCAGACACTGCTGGAGCTCGGCTACCTGCAGTACCGCGGCGAGATCGGCAAATACGAGCTTGCGCCGAGCGTGCTCGGGCTGTGCCATTCCTATCTCGGCAACATGCCGGTGCCGGCGGTGGCGCGGCCGGCGATGCTCGAGCTTGCGCGCGAAGGCCAGGTCAATGTCGGTCTCGCGATCCAGGACGGCCTGCGCATGGTCTATGTCGAAAGTCGCGCTCGGCGAGCCGATGAGCGGCCGGCAGCGCGTGGGCCTCAGCGTGCCGATCCATCTCAGCGCGATCGGCCTCGCCTGCATCGGCGGCATGACCGCGGAGCAGCGCGAAGACGTGTCGCGACAGCTGTTCCAGGCGTCGTCGCCGGAAGAGTGGCGCGCGATCGCAGCGAAGATCGACGATGCGACGGCGCAGGTTCACACCCGCGGCTTTTATCTCGGTGTCGGCACGCTCAGCCCGAACACCAACATGCTGGGTGTTCCGTTCTTCTACGAGGCGTCCGGCGCGATGATGGCTTTCAACTGCGGCGGCTCGTCGCCGGTGCAAACCACCGAAAAGCTCACGCGGCTCGGTCCGAAACTGATCGACCTCGCCGTCCGCGTGCGCAGCGAGCTCGGCACCATGTCCGCGCCTTACAGCGTTCGTCGCTGAAGGGCTCACAGGTCCAGCACCAGCGTCGGACTGAGGCTGCCCGAGCAGCAGACCATCATCGTCTCGTTCGACGCCTTCTCCTCGTCGGACAGGATCATGTCGCGATGATCGGGCAAGCCTGCGATCACGCGTGTCTCGCAGGTGCCGCAGATGCCTTGCTCGCACGAGACCTTTATCTTCAGTCCCGCATCCTGCAGCGCCTGCAGCAGCGTCTGGCCCGGCTGCACGCGTGATGCTGCGCTTCGATTTCGCAAGCTCGACGGTGTAGGCGCCGCCGGTCGCCGCAACATTGTCCGGCGCGCTGAAGCGTTCCAGATGCACGCGCTGCTGGCGGGCGGCTGGCGCACGCGGCCTCGAACGCAGCCAGCATCGGTGCCGGGCCGCAGCAATAGAGTTCCGCGTCGGGCGCAGCGGCAGCGACGATCGCCGCGATGTCGAGCAGCCGTCCATCCTGTTCGCCGTCGACGTGCAGGGAGATGCGCTCGTCCGGCTTCGTCGATCTGCGCCAGCAGCGCCTCGGTGCGCACGCGCACCGCGTAGTGCAGCTTGAAATCGCGGCCGAGTGTCTGTCAGCCGGTCGATCATGCAGAGGATCGGCGTGATGCCGATGCCGCCGGCGATGAAGACCGATGACGCGGCATTCTCGTTCAGCGGGAAGTTGTTGCGCGGCAGGCCGATCTTCAAAACGCTGCCGACGCGCACCTGCTCGTGCAGGAAGCGCGAGCCGCCGCGGCCGTTCTCCTCGAGTTTCACGCCGAGCAGATAGCGCGTGCGGTCGGACTGCGAGCTCGCGATCGAATATTGGCGGATGGTGCCGTTCGGCAGGTTCACGTCCACGTGCGCGCCGGCGGAGAACGGCGGCACGTCGCTGTCCGTCGAGCGTCCTGAACTCGAACAGGTTGGTGCCGTCGCCGCCGTAAATGATGGCGGTCAGCCGCATGTCGATGGTGTCATCGGCAGCGGTCGCCGGATCGGTGAGCGAAGGGGAGGGCGTGCGGTTCAGCATCGCGCCTCCGCCGTCATGCCGGCGATGGCCTCGATCCGTCCGTTCATCGCGCAAGTCCTTGAGGAGACGCGAAAAGTCTCGCACGGCGTCTCGCGCAAAAAACGGAATGATATTCAGATTTCAGTCACCTGCCATTCTCTCGCGTCAAATTGACAGCGTTCATAAAACGGAATTATATTCCATTTTATAGCGCGCTGTCGAGCGCGCCCAAGCGACCAGGCACAGACCGGCATTTCAGAAACGCAGAGGGCGGACGCCCTCACTTCATTCGGGGAGCGCGCAACAATGGCCTCAGCAATCGAGAGCGACGAACTGACACGGGTCGGCCCCGGCACGGTCATGGGCGACCTGATGCGCCAGTATTGGATCCCCGCCGCCAAATCGAGCGAGGTGGTCGCCGGCGGCGAGCCGCTGAAGCTGATGCTGCTCGGCGAGAAGCTGATCGCGTTCCGCGACGAGACCACCGGCCGCGTCGGCGTGATGGATCATCGCTGTCCGCACCGCTGCGCCTCGCTGTTCCTCGGCCGCAACGAGCCGGGTGGGCTGCGCTGCATCTATCACGGCTGGAAGTTCGACGTGGACGGCAACTGCCTCGAGATGCCGAACGTCGCGCCGGCGCAGCGCTTCGAGGACAAGGTCAAGGCGAAGGCCTACAAGGTCAACGAGCGCGGCGGCTTGATCTGGGTCTACATGGGCGCGCGCGCGGAAGCGCCGCCGATGCCGATGATCGAGGCGACGATGCTGCAGGAGGCAGAGGTCAGCGCGCAGTTCGTGCTGCGCGAATGCAACTGGATGCAGGCGCTGGAAGGCGACATCGACACCTCGCACTTCAGCTTCCTGCATATCGGCAGCGTCACGGCCGACCAGGTGCCGGAAGACAGCATGCTGAAGTATCAGGTCGCCTGCCGCTCGCCGGAATATCACGTGGCCGATACCGAATGGGGCACGATGTATGCCGCCTATCGGCCGACCGAGGATGAGCGCATCTACTGGCGTTTTGCGCAGTTCGGCTTCCCGTTCTGGGCGCAGGTGCCGCAGGGCAGCATCATCGATCGCGTCTCCGCGCGCGCCTGGGTGCCGATGGACGATCACCACACCATGTCGGTGACGCTGAACTGGACGAAGATGTCGCGCGCCACGTCGTCATTGAAGGACGGCAAGCCGATTCCCGGCGCGATGCCGCAGCTCGACATGCTGCCCAATGAGAATGAGTGGTACGGCCGCTTCCGCCCCAAGGCGAACGACCGCAACAACTACTTCATCGATCGCGAGGCGCAGCGCAACGGCACCATCTATTCCGGCATCACCCACATCCACATGCAGGACCAGGCGGTGACCGAGAGCATGGGCCCGATCACCGACCACGACTTCGAGCATCTGGCACCGAGCGACCAGATGATCGCCCGCACGCGCCGCCGCCTCGTGCACGCCGCCCGCGCGCTGCGCGAGAAAGGCACGGTGCCGCCGGCGGTCGACAATCCGGAAGTGTTCCTGCGCGCCCGCTCAGGCGAGTGCGTGGTGGCGACCACTGACTGGCGCGAGGCCTATGCGGCGAAGCTGCAGGAGGTCGTGCGCCCGGTCTACGCGGTCGCGGCGGAGTAATTGGCGACGAGCGCAGCCTGCTCCCTCTCCCCGCAAGCGGGGAGAGGTGAAAGACGTCTCTGAATAAAAGGGAAACGACAATGGCGAAGATCGTATTGGGCATGGCCACGTCGCATGGGCCGCTGCTGTCAACTCCGCCGGAGCAGTGGGGCGAGCGCGTGAAAGCCGATCGCGCCAATCCGGCGCTCTGGTTCCGCGGCACGCCCTACAAGTTCGACGCGCTGGAGACGCTGCGCTCGGCCGAGAAGCTCGACCAGAAATCCGAGCTCGCCGAGCGCCAGGCGCGCTATGCCCGCTGCCGCAAGGCGCTCGAGGCGATGGCCGCCACCTTCGAGAAGGTCAATCCCGACGTGGTGGTGATCGTCGGCAACGACCAGCAGGAGGTTTTCTGCGACAAGAACATGCCGGCGTTCTCGATCTACTGGGGCGAGAGCGTCACCAATCGCCCGCCGACCGAAGCGCAGATGGCGAAGATGCCGCCGGGCTCCTCGCTCGCGACCTTCGCCCATCGCCCGGAGAAGGAGACGCACTATCCGTGCGCGCCGGATCTCGGCCGCCACATCATCGAGACAATGATGGAGAAGGAGTTCGACGTCGGCACCTCGAAGACGCTGCCGAGCGACGGGCTCGAATGGTCGCGGGACTCGCTGCCGCACGCGTTCGGCTTCATCCTGCGGCAGATCATGAAGGACAAGCCGGTGCCGCATCGTGCCGGTCATGATCAACACCTTCTATCCGCCGAACCAGCCGACGGCGCAGCGCTGCCACCGTTTTGGCCTCGCGCTGAAGGATGCGATCGAAAGCTTCCCGAAGGATCTTCGCGTCGCAGTGATCGCCTCGGGCGGTCTGTCGCATTTCGTGGTCGACGAGGATCTCGACCAGAAGTTCCTCGCCTTCCTCAAGAAGGGCGACGTCAAGGGCATGACCACCATGCCGGAGACGTTCCTGCAGTCCGGCACGTCGGAGTTCAAGAACTGGATTCCGGTCGGCGCCATCGCGCATGACGCAGGGCTGGCGATGGATGTGGTCGATTACGTCCCGTGCTATCGTTCGTCGGCCGGCACGGGCAACGCCATGGGGTTCGTCCGTTGGATGTGAGTGTGCTGCGCAAATCCGGCATGACCGCGCAGGCCGATGAATCGATGACGGACGCGTCCAAATCCGAAGGCCTGAAGTCTGGGGATTTTCGCCAGTCGGTGCGGGCGGTGGCGCATGCGCGCGCCGAGCGCGACCGCGACACCGGCATCAGCCCGCCCGACACCCTGCTGCCGCGCCAGCGCCACTGGCAGGAGCTGCACCGGCTGTCGCGAAAATTCGACACCGAGACGCGCCAGCTGATCGAGCAGGTGGTGGCCGCCGCGAATATCGAGCTCGGCCCGCACGGCTTTCGCATCCAGCAGACGCGCATCATGCGCCGCCTGCCGGGCGAGGCGAACGGCATCGCCTTTCTGATCGCCTCGGAAACCGGCATCGAGCCGAGCGGCACGCTGACCTTCAAGTTGCGCGACACGGGCCGCCTGCGTGATCGAGGCCGAGGGCCTGCAACTCCTGATCCACTTCGACGGCGCCGACCACAAGGCGCTGGAACTGCCGCTCGACGATCTCGCGCGCGCCCATGTCGAGGCGGCGTTCCTGAGCTTCATCCGCGAAGTCCTCGGCGGCGCCCAGCACGCATTTGCGGACGACTGGCACTCCCTCATCGCGAGCGAAGCAGCTTTCAGCATTTCTCCTCATCCTGAGGAGCCCTCCGAAGCTCGCAGAGCGAAGGAGGGCGTCTCGAAGGATGCAGGCCCCAGACTTCGTTTAGACGACGCGCCCGGGCCTCGTGGTTCGAGACGCATCGCTTCGCGATGCTCCTCACCATGAGGATTAGAGTTGCTGTCGCTCGCAGTGACCGCTGGGACTGGCTGTGCGCGCTCATCCAATGCGCTATGCTGCGCGCTTCCACCCCGCAACATCTGAGGCCCGAGCCACCCCATGACCCCCGAACCGATCTACGACGTCGCCCATCTCGGCCATGTCGAGCTTCTCACCGACAAGCCCGAGGCCAGCCTCAATTTCTTCGTCAATGTGTTCGGCCTGACCGAAAGCGGCCGCGAGGGCGACAGCGTTTACCTGCGCGCCTATGACGACTACGAATTCCACACGCTGAAGCTGACGGCGTCGAACACCACCGGGATGCGCCATGTCGGCTATCGCGCGTCGAGCGCGCAGGCGCTGCAGCGGCGCGTCAAGGCGATCGAAGCGATGGGGTGCGGCATCGGCTGGAGCGACGGCGACCTCGGGCACGGCCCGGCCTACCAGTTTCGCGATCCGGACGACCACGTTTTCGAGATCTACTACGAGACGCGCCGCTACGAGGCGCCGGCGGATCAGAAGCCTGCGCTGAAGAACCAGCCGCAGCGCTTTCCGGCGCGCGGGGTCGCGACGCGGCGGCTCGATCACTTCAACCTGCTCGCGCTCGACGTCGGCGCGATCCGCGATTTCATGCCGAAGGCGCTCGGCAGCCGCGTCACCGAGCAGATCGTGCTCAACGACGGCTCGGTCGGCGGCTGCTGGTTCACGGTCAACAACAAGTCGTATGACGTCGCCTACACGCGCGACGCCACCGGCACGCGCGGGCGCTTCCATCACGTCACCTATGCCGTGGACCAGCGCGAGCACATCCTGCAGGCCGCCGACATCTTTCTCGAGAACGGCGTGCACATCGAGACCGGCCCGCACAAGCACGCGATCCAGCAGACATTCTTTCTTTATGTCTATGAGCCGGCCGGGAACCGCGTCGAGGTCGCCAACGCCGGCGCGCGGCTGATCCTCGCGCCCGACTGGCAAACGGTCACGTGGACTGAAGAAGAGCGCAAGAAGGGCCAGGCGTGGGGGCTGAAGACGATCGAGTCGTTCCACACCCATGGCACGCCGCCGGCGAAGATGCGCTGAATTTTAATAGACTTCGCCGCCGGTGTTCCACTGCGGCGCGCAAAGTGCGCAGGCGTATGCGGATGGCTGCATTGCGGGATTTTCCCGATTGCGTCCGCGGTAAAAACGCGGCAACCCTTGCAGGCAGGGTTTTAGAGGCGGTTCCCACCATTCCATGACCGAGTTCCAGGCGGACGTCGCCGCCATCCAGAATATCGATGCGGTGCCTCGCATTCTGGATGTCGTCTGCCGTGTCACGGGCATGGGTTTTGCCGCCGTCGCGCGCGTGACTGAAGATCGCTGGGTGTGCTGTTCCGCGCGCGACCAGATCGCGTTCGGCCTCGGCCCCGGCGGCGAGCTCAAGATCGAAACCACGATCTGCAACGAAATTCGCGGTCACGGCCAGCCGGTGATCATCGATCACGTGGCGCAGGATGCGGCCTATAGCGGTCACCCTGTGCCGGCCATGTACGGCTTCCAGAGCTACGTTTCGGTGCCGATCCGCCTGGAGGACGGCGCCTTCTGGGGAACCCTGTGCGCGATCGATCCGCAGCCGCGCCGCGTGAACACGCCCGAGACAATCGAGACGTTCCGCCTGTTCGCCGAGCTGATCGCGACGTATCTCGATGCGCTGCAGCGCCTCGAGAACGAGCGCAAGCTGGTCGAGCGACGCGACCACTTCATCGCCATTCTGGGGCATGACCTTCGCAATCCGCTGGCCTCGATCGAGGCCGGCACGCGCTACCTGCAGCGCAAGGGTTTTGACGAGCGAACGCCCGAGGTCCTCACCCTGATGCAGCGCGCCGTGCTGCGGATGAGCACGCTGGTCGACAATGTCATGGATCTTGCGCGCGGCCGCCTCGCCGGCGGCATCAAGATCGTGCGCAATTCAGGCCAGCCGCTGACGCCGGTGCTGGAACAGGTCATCGCCGAGCTGCGCGCCGTGTGGCCGGACCGAAAGCTCGAAACCACGCTCGCCATCGTCGAGCCGGTCAGCTGCGATCGGCACCGGGTCGGCCGGCTGCTGTCGAACCTGCTCGGCAATGCGATCGCCTACGGGGATGCCGATCGGCCGATCCGCATCGACGGCAGGACCGATGACAAGGTGCTCGAGCTGTCGGTCGCCAATTCGGGCAAGCCGATCCCGCCCGATACCCTTGAAAGACTGTTCGTTCCCTTTGTGCGAGGCGGCGAGGTGAAGTCGAACAGACACGGCCTCGGGCTTGGCCTCTACATCGCCTCCGAGATCGCCAAGGCGCACGGCGGCACGCTGAGCGCAACGTCAACAGCGGAAGAAACGCGCTTCACGTTCACCATGCCGCTTTAGTCTTGATGACCTCTCCTCGCAAGAGCGGGGAGAGGTCGGCTCGCGTAGCGAGCCGGGTGAGGGGCGGGGCACGGCGTGAACCGCGGCCTCTGCAGTATCAGGAAACTGATCAGCCCCTCACCGCCGACCGGCTCTCGCCCGCAAGCGGGGAGAAGGAGCGCGCTGCCGTTGCCGCGTGACGCTTCGTATCGAAGCGACGCGTGGATTCAGCTTTACTCGCCTCGCGCCGTCGCATCCGCCAGGAACCGCTGCAGCGTATCGCGCGCGCCATCCAGCGAAGCTGCGCTGGTCGCGCACCTCCGCCGGCGCAACCCAGCCGGGCTCGATGCCGGTCATGTCGGGTAGCTCGTGGGCGATGCCCTTGTGGCAGTCGATGCAGGTGCGCTCCTTCGGGATCAGGTATTTTGCGTGAATATCAGCTGCGCGCCGCGTCTGCCGCGTGAAATCCATCGCCGCTGCGGAGTGGCAGTTGCGGCATTCCAGCGAGTCGTTCGCCTTCAGCCGCGCCCATTCGTGCTTGGCGAGCTCGAGCCGGTGATCGAGGAATTTCTCGCGCGTCGAGATCGTGCCGAAGATCTTGCCCCACACCTCCTTGGAGGCCTGCATCTTGCGCGCGATCTTGTCGGTCCAGTCGTGTGGCACGTGGCAGTCGGGGCAGGTGGCGCGCACGCCGGAGCGGTTGGAGAAGTGGATGGTGCGCTGCAGCTCCTGATACACGTTGGCGTGCATCTCGTGACAGCCGGTGCAGAATTTCTCGGTGTTGGTCAATTCGAGCGCGGTGTTGAACGCGCCCCAGAACATGATGCCGGCGACGAAGCCGCCGATCGCGAGCAGGCCGAGGCTCAGATGCGTGCTCGGCTTGCTTGCGATACTCCAGAACCAGATCAGCAGCGCCTTGATCTTCGCCATGATGCGCTCATCGCCTTGTCTGCGGCAGCGCCGTCATGTCCTGGAAGGTGTTCGGCACCAGCGGACGGGTGTCGGCCTGCGATACATGGCAGGCGGTGCAGAAGTAGCGCCGCGGCGTCACGTCGGCGAGCACCTGGCCGTCGCGATCCATGAAGTGCGTCACGCTGATCATCGGCGCGCCGGAGGCTTCCGTATATTGCCGGCGGTGACATTCGAGGCAGCGGTTGGTCCGCAGCGTGAGCTGGTAGTTCTCGATCGCATGCGGGATCACCGGCGGCTGCTCCGGATAGTTGCGCATCACCCGCTTGTCGTCGACGATCGGCCGCGCAAACGGATCGGCGCCATGGTCGCCCATTGGCGCTTGCGCGCCGGTCAGCCGCGGCACGATCTGCGGCGCGGTCTGCGCATAGAGCGCGCCGGCGGCGAACACCAGCACGCCGGCGAGCAGGGCGCCGGTGAGCGCCTGCCGGCTCTCGCTCACACCGGAACGATCTTCACTGCGCATTTCTTGAAATCCGTCTGCTTGGAAATCGGATCGGTCGCGTCCAGCGTCACCTTGTTGATCAACTGGCTGGCATCGAACCACGGCACGAACACCACGCCGCGCGGCATGCGGTTACGCCCCAAGGCGTCGACGCGCGAGCGGATCTCGCCGCGGCGGGAGATCACGCGCACCTCCGCACCCTGGTTGATGCCGCGTGCGCGGGCGTCCTCGGCGTGCATGAAGACGCGCGCACCGGGAAACGCCTTGTAGAGCTCCGGCACGCGCATGGTCATCGAGCCGGAATGCCAGTGCTCGAGCACGCGCCCGGTGACGAGCCAAATATCGTACTCCCGGTCCGGCGCTTCCGCCGGCGGCTCGTACGGCACCGCGATGATCTTCGCCCGCCCGTCCGGGTTGCCGTAGAACTCGACGCCCTTGCCCGCCTTCACATACGGATCGAGCCCCTCGCGATAGCGCCAGCGCGTCTCCTTGCCGTCGACCACCGGCCAGCGCAGGCCGCGCACCTGGTGCAGGGTGTCGAACGCAGCAACGTCATGCCCATGACCGCGGCCGAACGACGCGTATTCCTCGAACAGGCCCTTCTGCACATAGAAGCCGAAGTGTTTCGCCTCGTGATTGTCGTAGTCGGCAGGGATCTCCGAGGTCTGGAACTTGTCGACGTTGCCGTTGCGGAACAGCACCTCGAACAGCGTCTTGCCCTTGTAGTTCGGATTGGCGTCGAGCAGCTCCTTCGGCCACACCTCGTCGGTGGTGAAGCGTTTGGAGAACTCCATCATCTGCCAGAGGTCGGAGCGCGCCTCGCCCGGCGCCTTCACCAGTTGCCGCCACACATGCGTGCGCCGCTCCGCATTGCCGTAGGCGCCTTCCTTCTCCACCCACATCGCCGCCGGCAGCACGCAGTCCGCCGACATCGCGGTGACGGTCGGATAGGCGTCGGAGACGACGATGAAGTTGTCCGGATTGCGGTAGCCCGGATAAGTCTCGCGCGAGCTGTTCGGCGCGGCCTGCACGTTGTTGTTCACCTGCACCCAGTAGAAGTTGAGCTTGCCGTCGTGCAGCATCCGGTCCTGCTCGACCGCGTGATAGCCGGGCTTCTCGGGGATGAGCCCGTGCGGCACGCGCCAGATTTCCTCTGTGTGCTTGCGGTGCTCCGGATTGGTGACGACCATGTCGGCGGGCAGGCGGTGCGCGAACGTGCCGACCTCGCGCGCGGTGCCGCAGGCGGACGGCTGACCGGTCAGCGAGAACGGCGAGTTGCCGGGCTCGGAGATTTTTCCCGTCAGCAGGTGGATGTTGTAGACCATCTGATTGGCCCACACGCCGCGCACATGCTGGTTGAAGCCCATGGTCCAGAGCGACATCACTTTGCGCTTCGGATCGGCATAGAGCTCGGCGAGCTCCTGCAGGAAGCCGCGCTCGACGCCGGACAGCTCCGACACTTTCGCCAGCGTGTAGTCCTTCACGAAGGCCGCATAGGCGTCGAAGTCGATCGGCTGCGTTGCGCCGGGATTCGCAGCGCCCTTTGCGTTCTTCTCCAGCGGATGCTCGGGGCGCAGGCCGTAGCCGATGTCGGTCGCGCCTTTCACGAAGGTCGTGTGGTTCTTGACGAAGTCTTTGTTCACCCGTCCCGTCGTGATGATGTGGTTGGCGATGTAGTTGAGGATCGCCAGATCCGTGCCCGGCTTGAACACGATCGGGATGTCGGCGAGGTCCGAGCTGCGGTTGGTGAAGGTCGACAGCACCGCGACCTTCACATGCGGATGGCTGAGCCTGCGGTCGGCGAGCCGCGTCCACAGGATCGGATGCATCTCCGCCATGTTCGAGCCCCACAGCACGAACGCGTCCGCGGCTTCGAAATCGTCGTAGCAGCCCATCGGCTCGTCCATGCCGAAGGTGCGCATGAAGGCGACCGCGGCCGACGCCATGCAGTGGCGCGCGTTGGGATCGAGATTGTTCGAGCGGAAGCCGGCGCGCATCAGTTTCGTCGCGGCATAGCCTTCGTAAATGGTCCACTGGCCCGAGCCGAACATGCCGAGCGCCGTCGGTCCCTTCTCCTTCAGCACCGCCTTGGCGCGCTGCGCCATGACGTCGAACGCCTCGTCCCAGCTGACCGGCGTGAGATCGCCGGTCTTGTCGAACACGCCGTTCCGCTTGCGCAGCAGCGGCGTGGTCAGCCGGTCGCTGCCGTACATGATCTTGGAAAGAAAGTAGCCCTTGATGCAGTTCAGCCCGCGATTGACCTCGGCGAGCGTGTCGCCGTGGGTCGCCACCACCTTGTTATCCTTGACGCCGACCATCACGCCGCAGCCGGTGCCGCAGAACCGGCACGGCGCCTTCGACCATTTGATCTCGAGCGAGCCGATGCCGCCGGCGACCGGTTGCGCGATCGCGGGCGCGTTGATCCCTGCCGCGGTGGCGGCAATCGCCGCCGCCTGGGCCTTAAGCATGTCGCGTCGCGAGAGGGCCATGCTCAGTCTCCGATCTCTGCGAGCCGCGTGCTCTGCTCGAACACCATGTTGGCCGACAGCACGCCGTCCCAGGTCGCGATTTCCGCAAGCCGGCCGCCGATTTCGCCGCCCTCGGTCGCTTCCAGCACGACCACGATCTTGAACGCTTGCGCGTGATGCACCTCGATGCCCGGCGACGACGACAGCCGCTGCAGGACCGCCTCGCGATGTGCCGGCAGCACGGTGACGACCGCGCTCGAGATGTGCAGCGTTGCGTCGTCCGCGGCGAGCGGCTGTGACGAGGCGATGCGGCCTCCGAGCACGGCGCGGCGGGTAGGTGCGTAACTTGTCATGATTTACTCGGTGGTCCGGGCGGGCCCGCGACCATTTGATACATCCACACGGCAAAACCGTAGCCGCCGACCACGCCGACGGTGACGACCGGCCAGATCAGCGCGACGATGATGAGGAAGACGATCAGCTCCGATCGCCGGGTTGGGGCGGGTTTGGCGGGCTGCTGTTCAGTGGCAGCGCTGGTCGACGGGTTCGCCATGGCGACGGCTCGGCGGATACGGGATGTTCGGGGTGCGGCGCTGCAACCCCATTCTGCCGCGCGCGCCGGCACCGGATTTGATCTGGATCAATTGTGTCGGGTGAACGACCGCGACATGTTTCACCTCCCTCTGAATGGGAGTAGATCTGACCTGCCGAAGCAGCGTCGGCTCGCGCGGTCCTGTGCCGAGCTGATGCCTCCGGGGAGCAATGCGGCGTGAGCTTGCCCGCAGTGTCTGCGAACAACGTGTTGCAGCAGTGCTGCGGCGATGCCCCTCACCCATCGGCTCGCTGCACGCGCCGGACTCCCTCCTCCCAGGGGAGGCGAAGATGCGGCGCGACGCTGTCTGGCAGACGCTCACGTCCCGCAGAACGTCTGCGTCACGCGCTCGTCGTCTTTCGGCGGCTCGGCGTAGGCGGCGAATTGCGGCTGGTCGTCGTAGGGTTTTGACAACACCGTCAGCAATTCCTCGAACGGCGCGAAATCATCGCGCTCCGCCGCCTGGATCGCCGCCTCGATGCGGTGATTGCGCGGAATGAACGCCGGATTGACCTTGCGCATCGCGGCAACGTCGAGTGGCCGCGTCTCGCGTCGCTGCCGCCATTTTGCGGCCCACGCGTCGAAAGCGGTGAGATCAATGATCATGTCGCGCAGCGCGTCGGGCTTCCCGTCCGCGGCGTCGCACAGCCGGCGGAAGGCCAGCGTGTAGTCGGCGTGGCTCTGGGCCAGCAGCCGCAGGAATTCTCCGATCAGCTCGCCGTCATCGGTCTCGCCCGCGATGCCAAGCTTTGCCAGCATCCCCTTCATCAAGGCCGCATCGAACGCAGTCGCGAATGTCTCAAGCTCGGCCTTGGCGATCTCGATCGCCGTGTCCTCGTTGTCCGACAGCAGCGTCAGCAGGCATTCGGCAAGCCGCGTCAAGTTCCACAGCGCGATGCGCGGCTGGTTGCCGAAGGCGTAGCGCCCGTTCTGGTCGATCGAGGAGAACACGGCGGACGGATCGAACGCGTCCATGAACGCGCACGGCCCGTAGTCGATGGTCTCGCCCGCAATCGACATGTTGTCGGTGTTCATCACGCCGTGGATGAAGCCGACCTGCATCCAGCGCGCGACAAGCTGCGCCTGCCGCGCGATCACCCGCGCGAGCAGGGCGCGGTAGGGCTCTGCCTCGGACCTCACGTCCGGATAGTGGCGGGCGATCACATGGTCGGCGAGTTGCCGGATCGCGTCGTCGTCGCCGCGCGCGGCAAAGAACTGGAACGTGCCGATGCGGATGTGGCTGGAGGCGACCCGCGTCAGCACCGCGCCCGGCAACGGCGCCTCGCGCATCACCGTCTCGCCGGTGAGCACCGCGGCCAGCGAGCGCGTGGTCGGAATGCCGAGCGCCGCCATCGCTTCGCTGACGATATATTCGCGCAACACAGGCCCCAGCGCCGCGCGCCCGTCGCCGTTGCGCGAGAACGGCGTGCGGCCCGATCCTTTCAACTGAATGTCGCGGCGTTGCCCGTTGCGATCGACCACCTCGCCCAAAAGGACCGCGCGGCCGTCGCCGAGCTGCGGCACGAAATGCCCGAACTGGTGACCCGCATAGGCGGTGGCGATCGGCGCCGCCTCATCCGGCACCGTCTGCCCCGCCAGCACCCGCACGCCGTCCTCCGACGCGAGCCATTCCGCATCGAGGCCCAGCTCCTCGGCAAGCTTCCGGTTGACCTTGATCAGCCGCGGCGCGGTGACGGCCGCCGGCCGAACGCGGGCAAAGAAGCGTTCGGGCAGGGCGGCATAGGTGTTGTCGAACTGAAATTGCATGGACTCTTACTTAGTGGGTGCGCGGCGCCTCATCAATGCATCATGCGTAGGCACGGCTAAATTTCGAGCAGACCTGCCGCGGCAGCTTCCACGCCGATCGCGAACCGCGGCGCGCCGATGCTGCGACGCGTCGTCGAATCATTGCGATCGGATATGGCGCTGCATTCGGCTTGGCGTATGATCGGATATCACCGTCTTGATCCAAGGCACGACGGTGACCGAGAGACAGTCACGCTCCCGCCCCACCACAAAAGGGGGACTAGCGATGCGTCGAATACCGGATAACGACCTCAGGCCTGGACTTGAAGACCAAGCGACGGAAGGCATTGTCCCTGTCGCAACGCGACGGAGCGCAACGAACGGCTTCGCGCCCGTCGCGTCGCCAACGGCGGAAGAAATCTCCGAGCTCATTCAGGAACGCGAGTACGCGATGAAGCTGCTGCCCGAGGGGCAGGTCAGACACGCCATCCGGACCGAGATTGAGCAACTGCGACGCCGCGTGGGCATGGCGCGCATGACAGCGGCCGGTGCGAACATGACGACGAATGCCCAGAGCAACGGGGCCGACACGATTTCATCGGCACCATAGCGTGCCGGCACGCGCGACACAGTGCAATCCCTGACAACCACGGGAGGTTCAAGTGGCCGAGAGCGTATACAAGGTCATCGAAGTCATCGGCACCAGCACGGAGTTCCTGGGAGAAGGCCGCCGGCGCGGCCGTGGCGCGCGCGGGAAAGACGCTACGCGATCTTCGCGTCGCCGAGATTTCCCAGCTCGATATGCAACTGGACGACGGCAAGGTCGAGATCTATCGGGCCAAGGTCAAGCTCTCGTTCAAGTACGAGGGCGAGCTGTGACGTTCGCGTAGAACGCTCGCACGACCGTCGCAGCATCAATTGAACGACATCCCGCCGCTCATCGCGACGGTCTGTCCTGTCATGTACTCATTCGCGACAAGCAGCATCACCGCCTGCGCGACCTCGTCTGACGTGCCGAAGCGGCCGAGCGGGATGCGGGCGACGAGGTCTTTTGCGCCCTTCATCATGTCGGTCTCGATCAGCGAGGGCGCGACGGCGTTGACGGTGATGCCGTCTTTCACGAGGCGGGCGGCGTAGCCGCGGGTCAAGACCTTCGACGCCGGCTTTCGAGGCGTTGTAGTGCGGGCCGATCGCGCCGCCGCCGCGTGCGGCGCCCGAGGAGATGTTGACGATGCGGCCCCATTTCTTTGCGCGCATGGCCGGCAGCGCGGCCTGCATGCAGAGGAACACGGATTTGAGGTTCACCGCGATCGTCGTGTCGAAATCGGCTTCGGTGAGCGTGTCGACGTTGCGCGTCAGCGCGACGCCGGCGTTGTTGATCAGGATGTCGACGGGCCCGAGCTCGGCGGCCGCGCGCTCGAACATCGTCGTCACCGCATCGCCGTGCGACACGTCCGCCTGCACCGCGATCGCGCGTCCGCCGGCGTCGCGAATGGCTTTTACGAGCGCGTTTGCGGCGCCGGCTTGCTCACGATAATTGATCGCAACCGCAGCGCCTGCGCCGGCCAGCGCATGAACGATCGCAGCCCCGATGCCGCGCGAGCCGCCGGTCACCAGCGCCACGTGATCCCGCAAGTCCGGTGTCGTCATGATCCATCTCCTTGGAAAGCGACCGATAGATAGGCAGGTTTGCGAAGAGTGAGAAACCGGGGAGCGCGACGTCCGCGACTTCAACAAATCTTGTGCGTCTGCGCATCCCGCGCGCATGAAGTCGCGGAACGGGGCGTCGCCTTCGCATGTTGACTTCTTAGGTACGTGGGGTCAAAGAAGGAGCAGCGTCCAATGCGAATGCACTCCCTCGCCATCATCATGCTTCTTGCGCTCAACGGTTATGCCAACGCGCAGACCGCCGGCGGCACCGCGGTCCGGCCGGCTCGAGTCTTGGTGCAACGCGGGGCCCCGGGCTCGCTTCTGTCGCCATCTCCCGGGACTTGGGACCGGGGCGCCGGTGCCGGGCACATTCACGCCGTCGCCGCAGATCAGACGCGTTCACGACCGGTTCGAGCCTCTCGCCATGTCGGGACTGATCGCGCCGCCGGTTGCCGGTGCGCCGAACACGTCAACGCCAGGCACGATCGGCATAGGCGCGTCGCCGAGCGGTCTGCCGGGCGATAGTCGGGCGCACCCGGGCTTCCCGGCGGGCGCCCACCATTCGGGGCAGTAGGGCGAAGAGCGGTGCATCACGCCGCCGCAAACTCTGCCTCATCCTGAGGAGCCGCGCCGTAGCCCGACCTGCCGCGCCGAAGCGCGAAGGCGGTAGGGCGCAGGCGGGCTCTCGAAGGATGGCCGCCGCAAACGTCCGGAACTCATTGGCCTCATGGTTCGAGACGCGCCAAGCGGCAGTCCCCACCATGAGAGTCGAGGTCGTTAGCCCGAACGACTCCGCCAGCCGCTGCAGCGCCAGGGCCTCGTCGATCGCCTTGCACCAGATGCAGGCGATCCTTGTCGACGGCGAATTCGCCTCGCCCTTGATCAGATATTTGTCCCAGCGCGACATGCTTTCGGGGTCGAAGTAGAGGCCGAACACCACGTCGCTCTCCGCGATGATCGCTTTGAGCTCGTCGTTGCGGTCGGCCGCCTGCCGCAGCCGCGCGGCGGTCTCGTCGGCGAGCTTTTCGTAGTCCTCGTCATCCATGGTCGCCGTCATCGCCGCAAGCCTAGCGCGCTTTCGGCCGAGGGTGAAATCCCGGCGCAACCGGCATGGGGGTGCCACTCAGGCGCGCTTGTCGCGCCATGCGGATTCTGGATAGGCTCCTGCCGGATCGCGCGGGTAAAGCGCGGTGCGGCTGACACCCCTGCATTCATGGGCAATAGAGGAAGGAAACGCGACAATGTTCTCCCACGTCATGATCGGGACCAACGACCTGGAAAAAGCCAAGGCGTTCTATGACACGCTGCTCGGCACGCTCGGCGTGGCGCCGGGCCGGGTCGACCGCCACCGCGTGTTCTATCGCACGCCGACGGGAACGTTCGGGGTGACGAAGCCGATCGACGGCAAGGCTGCCACGCATGCCAACGGCGGCACCATCGGCTTCCTCGCCAACTCGCCCGAGCAGGCCGCCGCCTGGCACGCGGCCGGCATCGCCAACGGCGGCACGTCGATCGAGGATCCGCCGGGCGTGCGCGAGGGCAGCAAGGTCTATCTGGCCTACCTGCGCGATCCCGACGGCAACAAGCTCTGCGCGCTGCACCGGATGCCGTAGTGAGCCGTACGGCCGTCATTGGCCGCCATCGACGAGCGGAGCGAAGCAATCCAGCTGCGCGCCGGCAGGCGCGCGAAATAAACGCCGAATTCGCCGCGGCTGCGGCGCTTTTTAGTTTGGCGCGCTTCGCGCGCGCTGGATTGCTTCGTCGCTTCGCTCCTCGCAATGACGCCGGGTGCTAATACCCTCGCTCCCAGTCGATCACATTCGTCAGCGGCCTGCCGTCGATATACTTGCGCAAGTTCTCGCAGAAGAGGTCGACGCCGCCGTGGCGATCCTCGTCGGATGAGCCCGAGGTGTGCGGCGTGATCAGCACGCGCGGGTCGGACCACAACGCCTCGGGCGGCATGTGCTCGAACTCGCCCACATACACGTCGAGCGCGACACCGCGCAGGTGATCGCGCTTCAGTGCATCCATCAGGGCGTCCTCGTCGATGATCTCGCCGCGGGCGATGTTGACGAGGATCGCGCCGCGCTTCATCGCCGCAAAGCGATCCTTGTCGATCAGCCGCGCGGTCTCGGCCGTGAACTGCGCGCAGATGATGACGAAATCGCTCTCGGCCAGATACGCGTTGAGCTCCGCCGTCGTCCCCATGCTGGAAAAACCCTGCAGGCAACGGCGCGCCGACCTCCACATGCCGGCGAATGCCGAGCACGCGCATGCCGAGCGCGGCGCAAAGCTTCCGACATCCTGGCCGATGCCGCCGGCGCCGACGACGCAGGCGGTCTTGCCCTCGAGCAGCAGCGAGCGATAGCCGCGGCTGAATTTTCCGCGTGACGATCGGCGTTCGCCTGATGAAAGCTCTTCGCGAAATGCATGATGCCGGCGAGCGCATATTCGGCGATCGCCAGCGTCGAACCGACCCCGCGCGACGTCGTCACCATCACGTCAGAGCCCCACAGGTCGCCCATGCGCAGGTTGCTGGCGCCGGCCGGCAGTTGATGGAACCATTTCAGCTTTGGCGCGCGCTTGCGCAGGTCGAGCGGGTAGGGCCAGCCGCCGAGCACGACCTCGGCCTCGGTGAGCAACCTGTCGCGCTCCTCGCGGCTGCCGTGGCCGTGCGCGTTGGCGCCAAGATAACGGCTCGCTGCTGAAGCTGGGCCAGGTCTCACGGACCTCGCCGTCATACCAGCCACCCGCGTCCGTCAGTTGAACCGCGCCATCGACCGCTTCAATCTTCTGCGCGGCTTCAGGCGAAATGCGCTCGAGGCTAAGAACCTTGATCTGTCGCATCACCATTCCGTCCGGTGGCACAAACTTCTGTTGATTTGAACGCGTCCGGCCGCTGGCCTAAAAAACGTGAACAAGAAATAGTGGGAGGCTCACATGCGCGCCAGACCATTATTCCGGCTCGCAACCACCTGCTGACGTTTCCTGACATGCTGCTTTCACCTTCCGCTCGAGGCAAGGGTGAAGTGCAATCGTCCTATGAACTGAAGGAAGCACCCTCATGATCGACCTTCACTATTGGCCGACGCCGAACGGCAAGAAAGTCACCATCCTGCTCGAAGAGCTCGGCATGCCCTACAAGATCATTCCGTGTGCGATCGGCCGCGGCGATCAGTTCAAGGACAGTTTCCTGAAGATCGGCCCGAACAACCGCATGCCGGCGATCGTCGATCACGCGCCGGCAGGCGGCGGCGCGCCGATCAGCGTGTTCGAGTCCGGCGCCATCATGATGTATCTCGCCGACAAGGGCGGTAGCTTCTATCCGAAGGACCTCCGCAAGCGCGTCGAGGTCGACCAGTGGGTGATCTGGCAGATGGCCAATCAGGGCCCGAAGACCGGCGAGTTCGGCCATTTCTCGCGGCTCGGCGACAGCAAGGGCGACCAGTCCTACGCGGTGCGCCGCTTCGGCGACGAGGTCAACCGCATGTACGGCGTGATGAACAACCGCCTCTACGACCGCCGCTATCTCGCCGGCGACGACTACACGATCGCCGACATGATCTGCTATCCGTGGACGGTGAACTGGAAAGGGCAGGGCCAGAACCTCGACGACTTCAAGTATTTCAAGCGCTGGTTCGACGAACTCTCCGCCCGCCCGGCCGTGCAGCGCGGCCTTGCCGTGACCGCCGGCGAACCGCCGGAAGATCCGAACAGCCTGTCCGGCGGAGGAAAAGGAGCGCCGCGCAAAATTGCTCTACAACCAGCGCGCAAGGCCAGCGCCGGAGGATGGATTGCTGAAGGTGTGAGGCAGGCGCAGTGAGGCGGGCTTCGCGTCGATCGGTATAACGGCGAGATGGACCTGCCCCAAACTCGGCCTATCGGGGCGTCTCGAAGGATGGCCACAGAAAAGGCGCCCGAAGATTCATCGGCCGCATGGGTTCGAGACGCGCCGCGCTGCGGCGCTCCTCACCATGAGGAGGGACGGTAGTGCAAGGCGCCCCCCACGTGATCTTCCTCACATAAACTCTTGAACCTTCGCCGTAGTCTCCCGCTCGAGCCAACGCATCGCGGGGATTATGACAATGCGCAAGCTGCTTCTGACCACGGCCATCGTTCTTCTCACCACGTCCGCCTTTGCCGGCGGGTCGCGCGGATTGTCTGCACCGCAGCCGGCCGAGGCGCAAAAGCCGTTCCGGCAAGCGGAAGTGACGATCCTTCCCGCTCCCGGAGAGCAGCCGGCCGCGACGACCACACAAGCTGCGCCGCAGACGGTGGAGGAAAAGCTCAAGGCCGCAGGCGAGCTGAAGTCGGACGGCACTCCCGCAACTCAGCCCCTCGCGACCCCGCTCCGGTTCAGCCGGCCCCCGTTCAGGCCCAGCCGGCACAAGCACCTGCGCAGGCACAGACGACGACGGCTCAGGCGCAGCCGGTGCAGAAGCCCGCCAGGAAGCGCGTGGCGCGCAAGCACGAGAGCGATGAGCGGAAGGCCCGCCGCATCGCCGCGCGGTTCGGGATCTATTGGTAAGGCACGTACCTGGACGGCGAAGCGGAATCCGTTAGTGAGACCACGGCATCGCTTGTCAGCGTTTCCGCAAATTCAGCCTCATCCTGAGGAGCCATCGCCGTTCGAAGAACGGCGTCGCTTCGCTCGCCTATGCGCAGCTCGAAGAGCGAAGCAGGGTGTCTCGAAGGGTGGGCCACAGCACGAAGGCGTCGAGACTTCATCGGCCGCATGGTTCGAGATGCGCCGCGTCGCTCCTCACCATGAGGGGTAAGTTCTCGTGTTGCGGTGGAGCGTCCCGTGAAAGCGCTTTCCTCCACCACCATCGGTAGTCCGGTGACCTATTGAACCTTGATGCCGGCCTGCTTCACCACGCGGTTCCAGCGTATCACCTGTGCCTTGATGAAGGCATCGAAAGCCGCGGACGATGTCGGCGCTGGCGTCGCGGCGGCCTTTGCGAACGCATCGCGCACGGCAGGACTGGCAAGGACGTCGTTGGTGGCTTCGTTCAGCTTGGTGACGATGGTGCCGGGCGTTCCGCGCCTGACGAACAGGCCGATCCAGTCCTGAATGACGAGATCGGGAAACCCCTGCTCGACGACCGTAGGGACATGCGGCAAGGCTGGAATGCGTTGGGGCGCTGTGACCGCGATGGCGCGCAGTTGTCCCGAGGCAACGAGGTCCAGCACCGGCAGCGGTGAGACGAACTGGTACTGAACGATCCCGCTCACGAGATTGGCGATGGCCTGCGGCAGCGCCCGGTAGGGCACGTGCGTGGTGCGGACGTCGACCTGCTGCTTGAAGAACTCGCCCGCGAGATGCGCCGGCGTACCGTTTCCGTCCGATGAGAACGGGAATTTGTCGGGTTGCGCTTGCAGCAGCGCGACAAGCTCCTGCAGTGAACGGGCGGGCATGGAAGGGTGCACGACGAGCACGTGGTAGGCCGTCATCAGTCTGGCGGCCGGCACGAACTCCGCTTCGAATCTGAAGCCGACGTTCGGCATCAGCGCCGGAGCCACCGCCGCCGGCAGGCCGGCCGCCAGTATCGTGTGGCCGTCGGCAGCCTGTCGCAGAACCTCTGTCGCTCCGATTGTCGACATCGCGCCGGGCTTGTTCTCGACGATCACGCTCCATCTTTCATTTTCGGCCAGTTTGCCGGCGACGATGCGGGTTGCGATATCGAGAGGTTCTCCGGCGGGGCCTCCCACCACGATCCGGACGAGCTGCGACGGATACTGCTCGGCAGCGACCGATGCGGTCGTCCAAATGCCGATGCTCAGCGTGGCGATGACGGCCTGAAGCCGCTGCGCCCTGGTGGTGAACATGCCGCTCTCCGGATTGGCGATCGTCCAGGGAAGCGTCGGGTCTGGATCATCGGAGGATCGGCGGCCGGTGGCCAGCTAATTCGCAGCCCCCGCCGGCACTGATCAGCATTGCTCGGTCGCCCGCCTCATGGCACCAATTGTGCATGGCAAATGGGCAGGCCGATCTGAAAAAACCTACATCCACAACTCACGAGGTCAAATAACCGATGACACGCATTGCCGTCGGCGGCTTCCTGCACGAAACCAATACGTTCGCTCCGACCAAGGCCACCTACGAAGCCTTTGCGCACAGGCTGACGCGAGGCGCCGATGTCCTCAAGGTGATGCGGAACATCAACGCCGGGCTCGCGGGCTTTGTCGAAGCGGCCGAAGCCGGGCTGGGAGGCAGTGCCGACCATCGCCTGCGCGGCGACGCCTTCGGCGCATGTCACCGAGGACGCGTTCGAACGCATCGTCAGGATGATGATCGATGGAATTGCCTCGGCCGGGACGATCGATGGCGTGTACCTCGACCTGCATGGCGCGATGGTGACCGAGCATCTCGACGACGGAGAGGGCGAAGTGCTTGCCCGCGTCCGCAAGCTGATCGGCAAGGACGTGCCGCTGGTGGCGAGCCTTGACCTGCACGCCAACGTGACGAGCGAGATGGTTCGAGCACGCCGATGCACTGATCGCCTATCGCACCTACCCGCATGTCGACATGGCCGACACCGGCCGCGCCTGCGCGGCGCATCTGGCGCTGATGCTGAAGGGCGGTGACCGCTTCGCAAAGGCGTTCCGGCAACTGCCGTTCCTGATTCCCATCAGCTGGCAATGCACAAAAGATCAGCCGATGCAGGGCGTCTATCAAAAGCTCATGGCGCTGCAGAGCGACGCGGTGCCGACGCTCTCGTTCTCGCCGGGTTTCCCCGCCGCCGATTTTGTTGACTGCGCACCGAGCGTGCTCGCCTATGGCCGGACCCAGGCGGACGCCGATGCGGCGGCGGACGCGATGGTGGCGACCGTCATCGGCCACGAAAGCGATTTTACCGGCCACATCTACTCGCCCGATGAGGGCGTGCGCCGGCCATGGAGCTCGCCAGGACCGCCAGCAAGCCGATCGTCATCGCCGATACGCAGGACAATCCCGGCGCGGGCGGGGATCCCGATACCACGGGGATGCTGCGCGCGCTGGTGCGCAACAACGCCAGTCGCGCTGCGATCGGCATGCTCTGTGATCCACAGTCGGCGATGGCCGCGCATGCGGCCGGTGTCGGCGCAACGGTGACACTCGCGCTCGGCGGCAAGTCGGGCATCCCCGGCGACGACTCCCTTTGAAGCAGCCTTCGTCGTCGAAAAGCTTTCCGATGGAAAGTTCGTCGCGCCGGGTCCTTTTTATGGAGGCCGCCGCATGGACATGGGGCCGTCCGCGGCCTTGCGCGTCGAAGGCGTCAGCGTCGTCGTGAGCTCGCGCAAGGCGCAGCTCGCCGACCAGGCCATGTATCGCTATGTCGGCATCGAGCCGACGCAGCAGGCCATTCTCGTCAACAAGAGCTCCGTGCATTTCCGCGCCGATTTTGAGCCGATTGCCGAGAAGCTCCTGATCTGCGCCGCGCCCGGCGCGATGCCGGCCGATCCCGCAACCCTGCCATGGAAGCGCCTGCGGCGGGGCATCCGCATCAAGCCGAACGGGCCGGCGTTTGTGCCGGAAATGGAATGAGGGGATCGAGGGCGACATGCCGGGCGAGCAGTTCCGGCATGCGGGCCTGCGGAGTTCTATGACGTTGATTGTCCACCCGCTTTCACCCCCTGCAATTCTTTGTCCGCGACGCATTGACCATGCCCTTCGCGCCTCGCTAGCGTCACCGAGAGTTGTAGCCCGGATAAAGCGCAGCGAAATCCGGGTGGAGCGTCCCGGATTTCGCTTCGCTCCATCCGGGCTACAAAGTGCGCAACCATAACGAGGAACCTCCATGCCCAATAAACTCAAAACCGCGTGGGCCGCGGGCAATGCTGTCGTCAACGGCTGGCTGGCGATCCCGAATGCGTTCTCGGCCGAAATGTACAGCCAGGCCGGATGGGACAGTGTCACCGTCGACATGCAGCACGGCGTGCAGGATTACCTCTCGTGCGTCGCCTGCTTCCAGGGCATGCAGTCGTCGCCGATCGTCCCGATGGTCCGCGTGCCGTGGAATGAGCCCGGCATCATCGGCAAGGTGCTCGATGCCGGCGCCTACGGCATCATCTGCCCGATGGTGAACACCGAAGCCGAGGCGCGCGCGCTGGTGCAGTACGCGAAATATCCGCCGAAGGGCACGCGCAGCAACGGCCCGATCCGCGCCGGGCTTTACGGCGAAGGGGGCAACTACCAGAAGACTGCCAATGACGAGATCATCCTGATGCCGATGATCGAGACCAAGACGGCGATCGGCAATATCGACGCCATCCTCGACGTTCCCGGCATCGACGCCATTTATGTCGGCCCGTCAGACCTGTCGTTCTCCTACGGCAAGGAGCCGAAGCTCGATGTGGAGGATCCGGAGATCCTGACGATCTACGACAAGCTGATCGCGGCAACCGCCAAGCGCAACATCGCCGCCGGCATCCATTGCGGCAGCGCAGCCTACGCCAAGCGCGCGATCAAGATGGGTTTCAAGCTGGTGACGATTTCGAACGAGGTGGGATCATGGTCAACGCGGCGAAGGCCGCGATCAATGAAGTGAAGGGTTGAAACAACACTCAACGCCGTCATGCCCGGCCTTGTGCCGGGCATCCACGTCTTCAGGACATTTCCGCAAGAAGAGACGTGGATGGCCGGGACAAGCCCGGCCATGACGGGTGGTGGAAGTCGGAGGAAACAACAATGGCCAAATATCAAGGTCGTCACGCCGAAGGGCGCAAGCTTCACCACCGCCGGCGGCGGCTATGACCTGGAGAGCGAGGCGCTGACGGGATCGATGCGGAGATCGTCGAGGCGCCGGCCGGACGAAGCGGGCTTCATCGCCGCCGCCAAGGATGCCGATGCGATCTATGCCAAGGGCATCCCGATCACCAAGTCGATCATCGACTGCCTCGCAGAACTGCAAGGTGATCACGCTCGGCAGCGTCGGCGTCGACTGCGTCGACGTGAAGGCGGCCAGCGCAAGCGGCATTCCGGTGACCAACGTGCCCGACACCTTCATCGAGGAGGTGGCCGACCACGCCATGGCGCTGCTGCTCGCCGGCTTCCGCCGCCTGATCGAGCAGGACAGGATGGTGCGGGAAGGGCGCTGGAGCGAAGGCCGCCCGGCGCTGCTGAAGATCCCGCGGCTGGCCGGCCAGACGCTCGGCTTCGTCTCGTTCGGCCGGGTGGCGCGGGCGGTCGCCAAGCGCGCCGCGCCGTTCGGCCTGCGCATGATCGCCTACGACCCGTTCATCGAGGAGATGATGATCTCGGACCATGGCGTGCTGCCCGCCACGCTGTCGGAAGTGCTGCAGCAGTCCGACTTCGTGTCGATGCACGCGCCGGCGCGGCCCGAGGTGCATCACATGCTGACCGAGAAGCACTTCAAGCAGATGAAGAAGACGGCGATCTTCGTCAACACCGGCCGCGGCCCGACCGTGGACGAGGAGGCGCTGATCAAGGCGCTGCAGGAGAAGTGGATCGCCGGCGCCGCGCTCGACGTGCTGGAGAAGGAGCCGCCGTCGCACAACAATCCGCTGCTGCACGATGGAGAACGTCATCCTGTCGCCGCACAACGCCTCGGCCTCGGCGCGCTTCGACGAGGCGCGCAAGCGCCGCGTCGGCCACGAGCTCTCGCTGGTGCTGGACCGGCTTCTGGCCGATGAGCTGCGTCAACCCGCAGGTGCTGCAGAACACCAAGCTGAAGCGCTGGCAGCCCATCGGCATGGGACGCGGGCCGAACAGCTAATTCAAAAAAATTTTAAAAAAATAACTTTCCCTCTCCCCTCGTGGGAGAGGGTGGATCGCCGTCGCGAAGCGACGGCGGCGAGGGGAAGCGTCTTTCGCGGGCTCCCTTGAGTTTGCGGCTCCCCCTCATCCGCCCTCGCTTCGCGAGGGCACCTTCTCCCACGAGGGGAGAAGGGGAAGAAAAGAGGAGGCAGCGGAGCGGCCTCCTCTTGCTCAGCAACTGACATGGCTAGTTTGCATTCGGATTGTAATTGGAGGGGCCATTGGGCTCGCCGAAGTAGAGGCCCCCATTCCTCGGACCGGCGTCATAATAGTTGTACGATCCGCCATAGTTGTACGATCGGCGAAGGGACGGCTGATAGACGTAGTGATCGCTGGCAACG
>CAVWTB010000070.1:0-75497 GCA_963757845.1 uncultured Alphaproteobacteria bacterium | reverse complement strand
AGGACGACGTGGACGCCTACTTCTGCGCCGGCGATGCGCCGGGCCTCGGCCCGCTCAGCATGGTCGACTACATGGGCCTCAAGGTGAAGCATGTCGACTCGACCGATGTCGGCGGCTCGTCCTACATCCTGCACGTCGCGCATGCGGCCGAGGCGATTGCTGCAGGCAAGTGCTCGGTGGCGCTGATTACGCTCGCCGGCAAGCCGCTGACCTCGCCGGTGCCCCGCGCCGTGATCCCGACCGCGCCGGATGCGTCCTTTGAATCGCCGTATGGCATCGTCGTCGCCAACTCCTACGGCATGTGCGCGATGCGCCACATGCACGAATATGGCACCACCAGCGAACAGCTGGCCTGGATCAAGGTCGCGGCGTCGCACCACGCACAGTACAATGAGCACGCGTTCCTGCGCGACGTCGTGACCGTCGAGCAGGTCGTCAACTCGCCGATCATTTCGAACCCGCTGCATCGGCTCGACTGCTGCGTCATCACCGACGGCGGCGGTGCGCTGATCGTCACCAGCCCGGAGGTGGCCAAGAGCCTGAAGCGTCCGCTGGTGAAGGTCATGGGTGCGGGCAAGTCGCCCAAGGGCCAGGCCGGTGGCGACACCGACCTGACCTATTCGGGCGCGCGCTGGTCCGGCCCGATCGCCTACGCCGAAGCGGGCGTGAAGCCGTCGGACATCAAGTATGCGTCGATCTACGACAGCTTCACCATCACGGTGCTGATGCAGATCGAGGATCTCGGCTTCTGCGAGAAGGGCCAGGGCGGCAAGTTCGTCTCCGACGGCAACCTCATCTCCGGCGTCGGCAAGCTGCCGTTCAACACCGACGGCGGTGGGCTGTGCAACAACCACCCGGCCAACCGCGGCGGCATCACCAAGGTGATCGAGGCGGTGCGGCAGTTGCGCGGCGAAGCGCACCCGAAGGTGCAGGTTAAGAACTGCGATATCGCGATGGCGCACGGCACGGGCGGTTCGCTCGGCGTCCGCCACGGTGCGGCAACCCTGATCATGGAGCGTGCGTGATGGCTGAACGTCAATTCCCGGCGGCAATCGCCAATCCCGAGAGCCAGCCCTACTGGGACGCCGCGGCGCAAGGCAAGCTGCTGATCAAGTTCTGCAAGGGCGTGCAAGAAGAATTTCTTCTACCCGCGCTCGATCTGTCCGCTCTGCGCGTCGTCCGACACCGAGTGGAAGGAAGCCTCGGGCAAGGGCGAGATCTACACGCACTCGACCATGCGCCGCGTGCCGGAGCCTTACACGCTCGCCTATGTGACGCTGGCCGAAGGCCCGAAGATGCTGACCAACATCGTCGACTGCGACGTCGACAAGCTCAAGATCGGCCAGAAGGTGCATGTCGTCTTCAAGCCGGCCAAGGAAGGCCCGCCGATCCCGGCGTTCGCGCCGGATTGAGGCCGAGGTGATCAAAGCATGATCCGGAAAAGTGGATACGGTTTTCCGAAAAGATCATGCTCAAACGAGGAGCTAAAGCGCGATGGTGGTTCAACCAAACACTATCGCGCTTTAGCGGCGCGGGTGGTTTTCAGCCAGCCGCGCCGTTCGCAAAAAAGAAGAATAAAGCCCCGGCGTCTGTCGGACGTGCATGCGGCGTGAGGGAGAGATATGGACTTCGGTCTCAACGACGAACAAAAGCTGCTGAAAGACAGCGTCGACCGGCTGCTGGCCGAAAAATACGATTTCAACACGCGCAAGAAATTCTCCGAAAGCAAGCTCGGCTGGAGCCGCGAGATGTGGAACCAGTACGCCGAGTTGGGCCTGCTCGGCGTCACCTTCAGCGAGGAGCATGGCGGTATCGGCGGCGGGCCGGTCGAGACCTCGATCGTGATGGAGGCGCTCGGGCGGTCGATCGCGCTGGAGCCCTATGTGCCGACGGTGGTGATCGGCGGCGGCTTCATCCAGGCCGGCGGCAGCGACAAGCAGAAGGCCGAAATGCTGCCGGCGATCGCCGAGGGCAAGCTGCTGCTGGCTTTTGCCTATACCGAGCGACATTCGCGTTTCGACCTCGCCGACGTCACGCACCAAGGCGCGCAAGGACGGCAATGGTTGGGTGCTGGACGGCGAGAAGGCACTGGTCTGGCACGGCGATAGCGCCGACGAGATTCTCGTCACGGCGCGAGTTTCGGGCAACCAGCGCGACAAGGACGGCATCGGCATCTTCATCGTCGACGGTAAGGCCGCGGCCTCACGCGCAAGCCCATGAAGCTGGCCGACAGCCATCAGGGCGCGGACATCATCCTGAAGGGTGTCAAGGTCGGGCCCGAGGACGTCATCGGCGAGCCGGGCAGGGCGTATCCCGCTGATCGAGCGGGTGGTCGATCGCGCGATCGCTGCGACGATCTCGGAGTCGATCGGCTGCATGGACGAACTGCTCGCCACCACGACCGAATACCTGAAGACTCGCGAACAGTTCGGGCGGCCGCTTTCGAGCTTCCAGGCGCTGCAGCATCGGGCCGTCGACATGCTGATGAATGTCGAGCAGGCGCGCAGCATGTCGATCCTGGCGACCGTGATGTCGGACCAGTCCGACAATTCAGCGAGCGGCGGAAGTCGATTTCCGGCGCCAAGGTGCATGTCGCCAAGGCGTCGCGCTACGTCGGCGAGCAGGCTATCCAGCTGCACGGCGGCATCGCCATGACCATGGAATACAAGGCCGGGCACTATTTCCGCCGCCTGCTCTCGATCCAGACCCAGTTCGGCGACCTCGACCATCACATGGAGTTGTTATCCGACGCCGGCGGGCTTGCGCCGGCGGACGATTAACGAGGAGATTGGCCATGTCGAGACCGTTCGCGCCCTACAGCATCGTGGCGTTCAACGCGGCGAAGCTCTCCGAGAACAAGATGCACGACGACACGGTGGCCAAGAAATTCGGCTTCACCGGCGGTCTCGTGCCCGGCGTCGATGTGTTCGGCTATATGAGCCACGCGCCGCTGACCGTCTGGGGCCGGGCGTTCCTCGAACGCGGCCACATGGAAGGCCGCTTCGGCAAGCCGCTCTATGACGGCGAGACCGCGACCGTCACCGCGACGGAGCGCGAGGGTGGCCTCGACATCCAGATCGAGAGCAAGGGCGTCATCTGCGGCACCGCCCGCGCGACGCTGCCGGCGACGGCATCATCGGCCGTGCTCGACGATTTCAAGCAGGCGACGCCGCCGGACAACGAGCGCCGCCCGCCGGCCGACGAGCAGAGCTACAAGGTCGGCAACTGGCTGAACATCCGCCCGTTCACCTTCTCCGAGGAACAGCAGGCGGACTATCTGAAGAGCATCTGCGAAGCGGATCCGATCTACGCAAAGGAAGGCATCATCCACTCCGGCACGATCCTGCGCGCCTGCAACTGGGCGCTGACCCACAACGCCAAGATGGGCCCGTGGATCCACGTCGGCAGCACGCTCCAGCATCTGACGCCGGGCCACGTCGGCGACGAGATCTCGGTGCGCGCGAAGGTGACGAAAAACTTCGAGAACAAGGGCCACAAGATCGTCGAGCTCGACGCGCTGGTGATCGCCGGCAAGACGCCGATCGCCCGCGTAGCCCACGCCGCGATCTACGAGCCGCGGCAGGTGAAGGCGGCGTAGCTCAAGAACCCGAAAGGGTAGTGAGGCCCGTCAACCCCGCGCACGAGCGCCATCGGGCCAACGCATGTCCGCTAACGGGGGGCAAAGCGGACTTGGCGCAGGCTGTGCGTCATGGCAGTTCATGACCCAGCTCGGACATACAGCAATACTGCACGACCTTCCAATGCCCGAGTTCAAGGTCGACCGTGTCTAACCATCGACATCCGCCAAGAGACGGCGGGCTGCTGCCCCCTGAAGGAGATGTGCCCGCATCGCACACACTAAAGCATGACAAAATCCCACGCTGAAAGCGTCACGGAAGTGCTGAAGGTGGCGATCGTGGTATTTGATGTTCCAGCCGACCCGTCTTCATCCCAGGAGAGCGTCCTGTTCGCGGCGTTGTACAGAAAGCGGCCGTGGTCGACGTCGGCCAGAGTTCGGTTTGCCAGGGCAAAGTAGCTCGCATCCGGCAGCAGGCCGGCGGCAAGCCCGTAATCGGCGCCGTAGACGGCGAGGCTATCGCTCTCGGCAGAGCAAAAATCGATCACCCTGTCGGTGCCGGTGCAGGACGGCGCGGCAAACACGAACGTATCCGCTCCAAGCCCGCCTGCGTAGGTGTCGGAGCCGTCGCCGCCGATCAATATATCGTCGCCGCCTTTACCTCGCAGCGTGTCCTTTCCGCGCTCGCCGCTCAGCACGTTGTCGCCGGCATTACCGGTGAGTTCGTTCGCGCGCCCATTGCCGGTGCCGTCGATATCGTCGCTGCCTGTGAGCGTGAGGTCCTCGACGTTCCAGCCGAGCACGAAGCCAACCGAGCTCCTGACCTGATCGGTACCGCCGTGATGCCTTTCCATCACGACATCGCCCGCATTGTCGACGATGTAGGTGTCGTCACCCGAGCCCCCGTGCATGACGTCTGCGCCAGGGCCGCCGTCGAGTTTGTCGCGGCCAGCCCCGCCGTAGACCGTGTCATCGCCGCCCAGCGCCAGGATGGTGTCCTTACCTCCCATGCCGTATATCGTGTCTTCTTCGTCGGTCGGAAGCGACTGACCCGGCACGGTTGTTACGGCATCGATGACATCTTTGCGGGCAGTGCCAATGATCGTCGCACCAGCGACATCGGTGACCTTGACGACGATCGTCTGAAAATCAGACGACGTTCCATCTGTTGCCTCCACCTCGACGAGGTAGCTGTTGTCGAAGTCGCTGTCGCCTGGGACCTCGAAATCGGGGGCGTCATTGAAGCTCAGCGCCCCGGTGACCGGGTTGATCGTAAACCAGCTCTGATCCGCTCCTCCGGAGAGCAAATATGTCGGCGTCGTTCCATCCGGGTCCGTCGCCGTCACGGTCGTCACGAAGCTCGAGTTCTCGGCCACCGCGACGCATGCCGTGTCATTGCCGCCGTTCGAGGTGATGATGGGCGCGACGTTCTCATCAAGATTGAGGACAGTCCATGTGACCGTTTGTTCAAGCTCACTGCGATCGCCTCGTACCCAGTCGGTCGAATCGTACGCGCGCGCCGTGACCGTGTACTCACCAGTCCCAAAGCCGTAAGCAGCAAAGCTGAACGTCTCGCCCGCATCCACGAAGATCTGGCCGTTCACCGTCCAATCAACATGGATCACAGCTGGATCGATCGTGTCCACACTGAGGCTCTCCACGTCATATTTGATACCGGCATTGTCATCATAGCCGTCGAGTGGATCGACCAACGCGTAGAAGCCGAGCACGAACTGCTCGCGGGCGATCGGATCGAACGGTCGCTCGAGGCTGCGCATTTTTGAATCAGCCGTCGGACGATAGATACCGAAGTCGTAGTATCGGCCGCCTTCATAGACGTCCACGATGCCGAGTATGGGGTCATTGTACCCGATCCACTCTGCCCACTTTTCGCCCGATGGATCTGTCGTAACATTGGGCTCGAATGGCTCGGGGCCCAAGTACATTTCCCGGCTGCCGCCATACTCGTCTGCAAGCCCTGCAAACGAATGGCCGACCTCGTGCAGACCGACCTCTCGCGCGCTGCCGTTGCCGGCCGCGTAAACGGCGAAGTAGCCTCCGCCGCCGCCATACGTCGTATCGTTAACGAGCACATAGCGCATCTCGGCGCCGATGGTTGTCCCGCTCAGCGCATCGTTCATGGCCGCCGAGGCACTGGCCTCGTCTACATAGAGCAGCCGCTCATCCACCCCGTTCCAGTAGTAGCTGGCGCCGAGCGCAGTATCCCGCACAATCCCGAGTCCTGGATTGTCCGCGCCGGATTCGTTCGAGACCACGTCGACAGCGTAGATGTTGAAAAAGTTCTCGTACCGGCCAAATGGCTGGGTCAAGGCGCTATCGTCAAAAATGTAACTCAGATATTCGAGGATATCAGCTGTGAAGGCCGTCTCGATCTCAGAAGCGGTATAACCATCGCCGAGCACGATGATGTCGACCCGGTTGTCGCTATCTCCGGTCACGACGATCGGGCGCAATCCGGTGGGCGACACGGCATATGGATCGGTCGCGCTTATCGCAGTAGTGAGGGATGTCTCGGGGATCCATGGGCGCCTCCTCACTGTGGCAAAGCGGCTAGCACAGGAGAAATCCAGTCTATCAGACAGCGGGCGTAGCTGCCTCATCCAAATGGATGAGAAAGGCCGGCAGTGGCATTGGCCAAATCCGTGGCCAAATATGCGGGCGATCCGGAAATCGAATGGATCATTCTGCTTGATAATATCGTGAGCTGCACGCTTGTTCGTTGATCCTGTGAGCGTGGAGCGACTTGTAGGTTACGTCCGCTTGTGCCTAGCGCCGACCTTCAACAAGATCCTTGCAGTCCATCTCGGGGTGCAAGCGAATGTTCGTCCCTGATAGACAAAATCGCCACTTGCCGTTTAGGCAATGTCCGTTCCCTCAGCGGACATCAGAGAGCCTGCCTAACAGTAGATCGCTATACCCCGCCGGGGCGAAGCCGGCTCGCAATGACGCGGTTCCTGGAATCATTGCGGAAAATCGGACGTTAACAAGATTATGTCAGCAGTCTTTCGATTTCGCTGCTCCTTTAGCTCGACGTCTGAGGCGAGCTCGGAGTTTTGTTTGGCTCAGATCGGTGGAGCAATCGGTCGAGCTCTGAGTGGAGCTGACGCCTTGCGGACCGCCCAATCCCGATCCCCATTATCACGCGAGATCGCCGACGAACGCCTGACGCTGTCGGAGCTTAGGCGCTCGCGTCATCGCTGAAAAATACGTTGTAAAGTCAGTAAGTTTAGGCGGGCGGACCGGGTCCGGGCGGGTCCGCTTGCGCAAGCATTGCGATTAGGTTCATTGTTTCCGTCTGGAGAGTAAGTTGGGCACGATGCACGAAGGTTCGTACAGCTTCGGCCGGTACAGGTTTCTTCCTCGCCGGCGAGTGTTGCTGCATGGCGAGAGCCCTGTCCGTGTCGGCGCGCGAGCGCTCGATCTCCTTCATGCGCTGATCGAACGTCAGGGCGATCTCGTCAGCAAGTCGGACCTGATGCGTGTCGCCTGGCCCGACACGTTTGTGCATGAAAGCAACCTGAAGGTCACGATTGCAGCGCTGCGCCGGGCGCTACCGCGGGACCGAGCGGAACTGCCTTACATCGTCACGGTCCCTGGTCGTGGATACCGTTTTGCCGCGCCGGTCCGCTTCGAACCCGGCAGCGGCCCGACAGCGACGGCGGGAGGCGGATTCGACAGAACACCTCAAATGCCGAGCGTCCTGGTGGGGCGTGCGGATGACGTGGCTGAGCTGACAAAGCGAGTTTCCGAGCAGGGTATCGTGACGGTCGTCGGACCGGCCGGTGTCGGCAAGACGACGGTCGCCGTCACTGCGGCTCGCCAGCTCGTCGCGAGCTACAGCGACGGATTTTGCTTCGTCGATCTGGCCGCGATCAGTGATCCGCAGCTGGTGTGTGCAGCAATCGCCTCGTCGCTCGGGTCCAACGCGAATTTTGTCGATCTGCTGGCGGGAATCGTCGAATCCCTGCGGGACTCGAACAAGCTAATCATCCTCGACAACTGCGAGCACGTCCTGACGTCCGCAGCTCTTGTGGCCGAGCATATCCATTTCGCGCTTCCGCAAGTGGGGATCATCGCGACCAGCCGCGAGCCCCTCCGGTTTCGCGCGGAGAGCGTCTACCGTCTGCCGCCGCTTCGGTGTCCTGCAAGCGACATGAAAGTCGACGGACGGCAGGTCATGACCTTCTCGGCCGCGGAGCTGTTCGTCGCGCGTGCACGCGAGACCGCCGATTATCGGCTCACTGATCTCGATGCCCCGGTCATCGCGAGCATTTGCCGGCGGCTGGATGGAATTCCTCTGGCCATCGAACTCGCGGCATCGCGCCTCAAGCTCAGCGAGCCGGCTGCTCTGCTGCAGCAGCTCGACCACAGCTTCGAACTCCTGAACTTCGGGCCGAGAACCGCGCCGCTGCGGCATCAAGCGCTGCAGGCAACTCTGGATTGGAGCTACCAGCTTCTTTCCGAGGTTGAGGCGACATTGCTGGGACACCTGTCGGTGTTCGCGGGCGTGTTCAGCCTCGAAGATGTTCTCGGCGTTACACGCGATTTTCGGGCTTCGCCCGGCGATATCGTCGCATGCCTGGAGAACCTTGTGTCAAAGTCTCTCGTCTCCCAGACGTTTGCCGACAACCGGTTGTATTACAGGCTGCTCGATGCGACCCGGAGCTATGCCGCTGAAAGATTGCGGCTCGCGGGCGAGCGCCGACGAACCTGCGAAGCGCATGCCAATTACCTGCAGCAGCTGTTCGAGCGGGCGGAGGCGGAGCGCGACTGGCGTGCGCGGGAGGACTGGATGGCCACGTTCGGCCGCCATGCCGATGATTTGCGAAAGGCGATCGACTGGGCTTTCGGGGAAGGAGGTGCTCCCGAAACAGGACTGCGGCTCACTTGCGCGGCGATCCCGCTTTGGGACGAACTCTCGTCCGCAAGTGAAAGCCGGGACATGACACGAATAGCGCTGGATGCCTCGAAGGCGATAGCCCACTGCGATCCGGTGGTGCAGATGAAGCTGGCCACCGCGTACGCCAGAAGCCTCCAATTCGCAGGACGATTTGGGCCGGAGACGGAAGCGGCTTTTCTGGAGAGTATCCGGATAGCCGGTCGGATCGGAAATACCGACTATCAGCTCCGCTCGCTGTGGGGCCTGGCTACCCTGCAATCCTTCGCCGGTCGCCACCGCGATGCACTTGCAAACCTCGAGAAAGTTGGCGCGCTCGCCGAACGCACCAACAACCGCTCGGTTACGACGGCGCTCGCGCGCTTTCGCCACATGATCCAATTCTACCATGGTGACGTCGTTGGCGCGCATGAAGCCCTGACGCAACTTGCCAGGCAGCACCACCAATTGGATGTGCGGCCCCGCATATCGCAGGCCGATCCGTATGTCGTGATACGCGTTTCGCTGGCCTTCGTCAGTTGGGTGCGTGGCGACAGACTAGAAGCTGCAAGTATTGCCCAGGCTTCGGTCGACGGCGCGAAGACGATCGGGCACCTTATTTCGCAAGTGAACGCGCTTGCGCTGGCGGTCATCCCGATCGCTCTCTGGGCTCAGGACCTGGATGTCGCCGAACAGCATCTGGCGCTCCTGACAGATAATCTGAACCAGAGGGATCTCGCCAACTGGGCGCCGCTCGCCAGCTTCTTTGCGGGTGCCATCGCGCATCAGCGCGGAGACCCCGACGCAATCAATCGCATGCGTGTTGCGACCGACGAGATACTTGCCAGCAACTTTCTGATCCGCTTTCCGATCTATCTTGGCATGCTCGCGGAGGCGGCGCTGGAGCAGGGCGCCACTGAACTGGCCCGGTCGAGCATTGCGGACGCACTCGCACACGCGGAACATCTGGAGGAGGTTTGGTGCCGCCCCGAGCTGCTGCGGATTCTTGGCAGGGTGGAGCAAAGATGCGGCGACAAGGACCGCGCCGAAGAACTGTTTCTCCGCGCCATGCAGACGGCGGAGGAAGCCGGCGCCTTCTCCTTCCAGTTCCGCGCGACGCTTGAGCTTGCGAACTGCTGGGTCGAGGCCGAACGAATTGCCGATGCTGCGGCGCTGTTGGATCAGGTGTGCAGACAGGCTCCCGGCGATACGCCGGGCAAGGACATCTCGAGCGCTCGGCGGTTGCTGGAGCGGTTGCGAAGCGATTTCCAATAACGCTCAGTGTTTCGTCGAATTGCCTGTGTTGAAGGCAGCGCCGCGGCTCGCTTAACCAGATTTCACCGCTTTTCACCGGCCCCTTCGCGGGACCGGCGCTAGTATTGGCGCGTGACGCCGTGCTGTCGCAGGCGAAGCGGGAATGAGGGACTTCAGATGGCCTATTCGCTCAGGGTGAACGGAAAGAGCCATTCGGTCGACGTGGACGCGGACACCCCGCTGCTTTGGGTGCTGCGTGACGTCATCGGCCTGACAGGCACCAAGTTCGGCTGTGGTGTCGCGCAATGCGGCGCATGCACGGTCCATCTCGATGGTCATGCCGTCCGCTCCTGCGTGACGACGATCGAAAGCGCAGCCGCGTCTGCAATCACGACGATCGAAGCCGTCGGATCGACCCCAAAGGGGAGCCTGATTCAGAGGGCCTGGCTCGAGCATGAGGTGGTCCAGTGCGGCTACTGCCAGTCCGGCCAGATCATGTCGGCGACTGCGCTTCTCAACGAAAATCCTGCGCCCACCGATCAGGACATCGATGCCGTCATGTCGGGCAACATCTGCCGCTGCGGCACCTACCCCCGCATACGCGCGGCGATCAAGAAAGCAGCCGCCAGCCGTCCGGCCACCACGAAAGGGCGATGACATGGGTGTTTTTGCCGCCGCAACGCATGCGGAATTAACCCGTCGTTCTTTCGTCATGTCCGCGTTACTGGCAGGCGGAAGCCTGGTCATTGGGCGACAATCGATCGGGATCGCACAGGCCGCCGACGCAGCGACGCTAAATCCCTTCATTCGCATCCCGCCTGTCGGAAAGATCGAGCTCGTAAGCGCATCGGTGGAGATGGGGCAGGGCGTTTACCAAAGCATCTCGACGTTGCTCGCGGAAGAACTGGAAGTGACCCTCGACCAGATCGTTGCCGTGCCGGCACCGGCGGACGCCAGTCGCTATGCTCATCCCGTCCTTGGTGATCAGATCACCGGTGGTTCGGTCACCGTCCGTGGCCTCTATCAGCCGATGCTCAAGGCAGGTGCGACGGCGCGTATCATGCTGATCGCCGCGGCGGCGAAGGAATGGGGTGTTTCGCCGACAACCTGTCGCGCGGCGGCGGGCGTCGTGATTCACGGCGCGACCGGACGGCGCCTTGCTTATGGGGCGCTCGCTGCGAAGGCAGCCATGCTGCCGGTCCCTCAGGACGTGCCGCTGAAGTCGCCGCGCGAGTTCAAGTTGATCGGAAAGCGAACGCGGCGCATCGACACCCCGGCCAAGGTCGACGGCACCGCACTGTTCGGGATCGACGCGCGGCCGCCGGGCTTGAAGTTCGCGGCGATTGCGATCTGTCCGACCTTTGGCGGGACTCTTGCGGCCGTCGAAGACGGTTCGGCGCTCAAGGTCAAAGGGGTTCGACAGGTCGTCAAGCTGCCGAACGCCGTGGCCGTGGTGGCGGACCACACCGGCGCCGCGCGAAAGGGGCTCGCGGCGCTCAACATCAACTGGGATCGCGGCGCCAATGCTTCGCTGACCACGGACGAGCTCGAACGTCGCATCGATGCGGCGACGGCCGGCGATGCAGTTGTCGCGCACACCAGCGGTGATGTTGCCGCGGCGGAGGCCGCGTACGCCAAAGGCGTCGAGGCGACGTATCGCATGCCGATCCTGGCTCACACGGCAATGGAGCCGATGAACTGCACGGTCCACGTTCGCAAAGACGGTTGCGACGTTTGGGTCGGAACGCAAGTGGCCGATCGCGCGCGCAAGGCCGTGGCCGAGGTGACCGCGCTGCCGGTCCAAAGGGTGACCATCCACAATCATTTCCTCGGAGGCGGGTTCGGGCGGCGGCTCGATCATGACGGGGTGGTGATGGCCGCTCGGGTGGCCCAGCAGGTCGATGGACCCGTCCAGGTGGTGTGGAGCCGCGAGGAAGACATCCGGCACAACTCGTATCGTTATTTGAATCTCAGTCGGATCAACATTCGGCTCGGGCCGGACGGCATGCCGATGTCCTGGCGCCACCGCGTGGTCGGGCCGGCGATCATGGCTCGCTTCCTGCCGATCTTCTTCAAGGATGGCGTCGACTTCGACATCATCGACTATGCCGAAGGGCCGTATGATATCGCCAACAAGCGCGTGGAGTTCGTTCGCCACGAGGGCCCGGACGGAATGCTCACCGGCAACTGGCGGGGCGTCGGGGCAACGCGCAACGCCCCGGCCGTCGAATGCGGGATCGACGAAGCCGCCCGTCTGGCCGGAATCGATCCGGTGACCTACCGCCGTCGGCTCCTGACCAAGAATCAGAGACTGCGTGCGGTGCTTGATCTGGCCGCCGACCGCGCTGGTTGGAGCAAGGCTCCCGGCGAGGGCCGTGGTCGCGGCGTCGCGCTGCTGTCGGCATTCGGCAGTTTCGCGGCGCTTGTCGCGCAGGTTCAGATCGGGAAGGACGGCGCGCTCAAGGTCGAGCGGATCGTCGCGGCCGCGGATTGCGGGGTGGTGGTCAATCCCGATGTGGTTCGCCAGCAAGTCGAAAGTGGCGTCATCTACGGTCTCAGCGCGGCGCTCTACGGACGACTCACGATAAAGCAGGGAGCTGTGGCCGAGAGCAATTTTGACGACCAACCGGTGTTGCGCATGAACGAGTGCCCGGTGATCGAGACCCATCTCGTCCAGAGCAGCGAGGCGCCGGGCGGCGTCGGCGAGCTTGCAACTCCTGGTGTCGCGCCGGCGGTGATGAACGCCATTTTCGCTGCCACCGGCAAGCGCCTTCGCAGCCTGCCCTTCGGCACTGCCGCGCTGACCGGGAGCTGACCATGTTCAAGCTTCGCTCGTTCTCGCTCGCAGCGCTTGCTATCCTTGGCGCGGCAATCGCAGCTTCCTTGAGCTACAGCAGTGGACTGGCGCAAGGCTCGCCACAGCAAGCCCACGAAGGTGCGACGCTAAAATCGGTCGACGCGTTTGAGTCCCTAACCGATACCGCGGCTCGTTCGCGTGCTCTCTTCACCGAGGCCGCGAAGGTGCTCACGCATCCGCGTTGCCTGAACTGCCACCCGCCGACGCGGAGCCCGACGCAGGGCGAGTCCCTGCATCCGCATATGCCGCCAATTCAGGCCGGAGCAAAGGGCACCGGCATGGCCGGGATCAACTGCACATCATGTCATCGCCTCAGCAACACGCCGGTGCCGGGAAGCCGCGTCGGCTCTGTGCCCGGCGCGGAGCACTGGTTGCTGGCGCCCGCAAGCATGGCGTGGCAGGGGCGGACTGTGGGCGAGATATGCAGCCAGCTCAAAGACCCTGCGCGCAACGGCGGCCGCTCGCTCGCAGACGTCCACAAGCATGTCAGCACCGATCATCTGGTCGCTTGGGCCTGGCATCCCGGCGACGGACGCCAGCCCGCCCCGGGAACCCAGGAGCTGTTCGCCGCGCTGCTCAAGGCCTGGATTGCGACCGGTGCGGCATGTCCGCAATGACAGCCAAACGGGAGTGAGCGAAATGAGTGATACCGAGCCGAACAACTCAATAGATCCCGACCGAAGGAACGTCCTGCAGGCGGCCGGAGCCGCCATGGTCGTCGGTATGGCGGTGTCCGGCGCGGCGACAGCGTCGGCGCAGAGTGCTGCCGCGTCGGCGGCGCCGCAAAAGAGCGCCCCGCTGGGGGCTCGCTTGCAGGGCGTCCAGCATTTCGGCCTTACGGTGCAGAACATGGACCGTGCATTCGAGTTCTACACGGAAGTCCTCGGCGGCACTGAAGTGATGCGCGACGGCGACTTCCAAGGTGAACGCATCCACAACACGCTGCTGACGGATCAGGAGATCGAGGCCCGCGCGCGCCGCGTCAATCCGCGCACGATGGGCGTACCGGACCTCAGAGGCGGCGCACAGCGCCTGGATGTTCGCTTCATCCAGTTCGACAATGTCGTGATCGAGCTGTTGCAGTACCGCGATGCCGAGCAGCCGGCTGGCAGTGGTGCCGCCTTCGCTGAACCGCTCGACCACATGAGCCCCGCATTTCCGCGGATGATGCACATCTGCTTTCACATTCGTGACGATGTGGATTTCAACACCTTCATTTCCGATCTCGAGGCAGAATCGGCGCGGCGCGGCATGACACAGGTCCGCGCCAATCGCGTGATCACGGTGACGACGGAGCGGGATCGGCTGGCTGCGCCCGATCGAGGCGAACAGCAACGGAATCACCGAAGGAAGTCGAACGGATGGAGGCTGATCTACTGCAAGGGCTGCGAGGGTGAGCAGCTCGAGTTTGTGCAGGCGCTCGGCCCCGTGAAGCGCGTCTTCGACGAGGCGCGCGACGCACGTCAGAAAACGTCTGCTCGCTGACAGGCGATCGAGGCGCAGGCGATGACCTGCCGGTCGTGTTCTCGTTGCGTTGCCCAACGGACGCATGGCTGACGCCGCTGGTTTGCAGACAACCCTTGAACCGGAGGAGACCGACCATGGCCAGGAAACGTACGGCTGCCCTCGTGCTGATGCTGGCGGTGTTCGCCGCGCACGGTGCGAGCGCCGCTGAGAACGAGAAGGCCACGTCGATCGTGCTGGTGCACGGCGCGTTCGTGGATGGCTCGGGCTGGAAGGCGGTGTATGACCTGCTGTCGCAGCAGAACTACGAAGTTCTGGTGACGCAGCACTCGACCGCCACGCTCGAAGGTGACGTGGCGGCGGTCAGCAGTGTCATCGACGCCGCAAAATTTCCCGTGGTGCTCGTCGGTCACTCCTACGGCGGCATGATCATCAGCCAGGCCGGCGTCCATCCCAAGGTGAAGAGCCTGGTGTATGTCGCCGCGTATGCGCCCGAGACCGGTGAGTCGGTGGCGAAGCTGGCCCAGGTCGCTGCGCAGCCGGGCGAGTCGCGCGCACCGCTGCTGCCGCCGCGCGACGGCCATCGCATGGTGGATCCCGCGAAGTTTCCCGACGCCTTCGCGGCCGACGTTCCCCAGTCGACGACGCGTTTCATGGCCGCGTCGCAGGTGCCGTGGGGACTCGCCGCCGTGCAGGCCGAGGTCCGTGAAGCCGCGTGGAAGGTGAAGCCCGCAGCGTACCTGGTCACGACCCAGGATCGGATGATCCCGCCCAGCGTGCAGCGAATGATGGCGAAGCGCAGCGGCGCCAGGACCATCGAGCTGGCCAGCAGCCACGCCGTGATGCTGTCGCACCCGCGCGAGGTCGCCGCCTTCATCGAGACGGCCGTCACCCCGAAACCCTGAACGCATCATCATTCGATCAAGGAGGAACCGTGACCCAACATGTCCTGTTCATCGTCACCAACGCAGCCGTGATCGGCCCGCACAATCGCAAGACCGGCTTCTTTTTCGCCGAGGTGGCTCATCCTTTCGACGTGCTCGACAAGGCGGGAATCGCGGTGGAATTCGCGTCACCTGCTGGCGGGTGGACGCCGTACGACGCCTACGACGAGAAAGATCCTGCCCAAAAGGCGTTTCTCGAGAGCAAAGCCTTTCGTCGACTGAATCACAGCCGCAAATTGTCCGAAGTGGACGCCGCGGACTACGACGCCATCCTGGTGCCCGGCGGCCTCGGGCCCATGGTCGACATCCAGCGGAATGCGGACGTCCAGAAGGCCGTCGTGCGCGCCTGGAGCACGGGCAAGCTCGTGTCCGCTGTTTGTCATGGTCCATGCGCACTGCTCGGAGTGAACCTCGGTGACGGCACGCCGTTCGTGCGCGGCAAGAAGCTCACGTCGTTCTCGAAGAAGGAGGAGTATGACTACGCCCGCGATGACGTGCCCTACGAACTCGAGGACGCGTTAACGGCGGAGGGTGCCGAGTACTCGTCTGCGTCCAACTGGCAACCTCACGTGATCGTCGATGGCCGCCTCATCACCGGCCAGAATCCCGCCTCGGCGGGACCGCTGGCGAAGGAGTTGGTCGCCGCCCTGAAAAAGGTGATGTGAATCGATAAATAAGCCCGGGCTGGACAGGCATATCGCTGCATGCTGCCTAATTAAGTTGGATTTCATTGAATGGCGGGATGTCGCTAAAGTGGGCTTGAACGATTAACTTGTTCTGTCGCGATCAAGCGTCTGCGCGTTTTTACACAGCCTGGGCCAAAGGGACATATCGAGATGTCTGCTATTGGGTCGCTTTCGGGGGCAAAGCGGACATCAGCCAGCGATTGCCGAACAAATGCAATTTATGTGTACACGCCCTACGTGTCCCGAATCCGGAGTTCGCTATACTTCGCAGCACACTTGGGAGCGAACTTCGGATTCGATAAGGACACTAGCAAACTTATGATTCTAGCGTCGTTCTTGGTTCTGAAATTCGCTCGACGAACTCGCGGCTGGGATGGAGCGAGTTTCTGAACCACGACACTAGATTTGCGACGACGTCAGTGCGGCTCCGGCCGGTAGATGCGCAGAAAGATCTTGGCGATCTCCATGGCGGCCATCAGCGAGGCCGACACCAAGGTCGCGACCACCCAGTCCTGAAGCGAAAGCGGAACTGTGTGGAAGGCAGCCTGCAGGAACGGCACATAGACGACCAGAATGTGTGTGCCGAGCGCGAAGGCGATCGAGAGCGGCAGCCACTTGTTCTCCCAGAATCCGTTAAAAGCGCTGTGGCGGCGCGAGCGGCAATTGTACACGTCGAACAGCTGGAACATCATCAGCGTGGTGAAGGCGATGGTGCGCGCGTGCGCCTCGTCGTACGCATTGGGCCCTGTCCCGGTTGCGAACGGCGAGAACACGCCCCCCGGATAGTAGGCGTCGAGCAGCGCCACGGTACCGACCATCATGACCAAGCCGACACAGACGAGACGCACCCAATCCTCATTGAGAAGAATGCCCGAGCCGTGCTTGCGTGGCCGTCGCATCATGGCGTCGCGATCCTTCGGATCGACGCCAAGCGCGAGCGCGGGCGGCCCGTCGGTGACGAGGTTGATCCACAGGAGCTGCGCGGCCAGCAGCGGCAGGAAAAGTCCGGCGTCGAACGCCACCAGCCCCAGCAGGCCTGCGAACATGACGCCGGCGAACATCGTCATCATCTCGCCGGAGTTGGTGGACAGCAGGTACAACAGATATTTCTGGATGTTGTCGTAGACGCCGCGGCCTTCCTCGATAGCCTTGACGATGCTGGCGAAGTTGTCGTCCGTCAGCACCATGTCGGCGGCTTCCTTCGACACGTCCGTGCCGGTGATGCCCATGGCGATGCCGATATTGGCGGTCTTCAGCGCGGGTGCATCGTTGATGCCGTCGCCGGTCATGGCGACGATATGGCCCTTGCGCTGCAGCGCCTGGACGATCCGCAGCTTGTGGTCGGGGTCGACGCGGGCAAACACGCGCACGTCTTCGACGATGCCATCGAGCTGCGTGTCGTCGAGGGTGCGCAACTCCGCGCCGGTCACGACCCGCGCGCCGGCCTCGAGGATATTCAGCTCCGTTGCGATCGCCGCCGCGGTCGCGGGGTGATCGCCGGTGATCATGACGGTTCTGATGTGGGCCTGGCGCGCAAGCGCGACGGCGTCCTTCACCTCGGCGCGCGGCGGATCGATCATGCCGACCAGCCCGAGCAAAACCAGTTCCTCCTCGACCGATTCCGGCAGCTCCACATCGACGGGGTTCCGCAGGTTGATGCCTAGCTCAGCGGCCGCCATGCTGCGGGTGCCGATCGCCAGCACGCGCAACGCCTGGCTTGCCAGCGCCTCGTTCCGTTGAGCGATGCTGCCACGCATACTCTCGCTGAGCTCGACCGCCTGGTCCTGCATCACATAGCGGCACCGCGACAGCAGGATCTCCGGCGCACCCTTGACCATGATCTGGACGTGGCCGGGCTTGTCGGGGTCGGCATGCACGGTCGTGTGGCGCTTGCGTTCGGACGTGAACGGGATTTCCGCAACGCGCGGACGTCTGGCGAGCGTCTCGTCGGTGATGCCGAATTTCCGCGCCGCGACGATCAGCGAGCCTTCGGTCGGGTCACCCTGAACGCTCCAGCGGCCTTCGGCGTTGCTGAGCGCCGCGTCATTGACGAGGGCTCCCGCCATCAGCGTCTGTTCCAGGCATCGATGGACGGACGAACCGGCGGCCAGCGGCTTGCCGTCAGATGTAAAGACGCCTTCGGGGACATAGCCGCTGCCGCTCACCTCGGTCACGGCCGCTGCACAGTAGATGGCGCGGACCGTCATTTCGTTGCGCGTGAGCGTCCCGGTCTTGTCCGAGCAGATCACCGTGGCTGCGCCGAGCGTTTCGATTGCAGGCAGCTTGCGCACGATCGCGTGCGCGGCAGCCATCCGCCGGACGCCAAGGCTGAGGCCAATCGTGACGATCGCGGGCAGCGCTTCAGGTATCGCGGCAACCGCAAGCGCTACCGCGAACAGGAACATACTGAGGACGATGCTGAGCGTGAACGTCTTGGCGCTGAGCAGGCCGGCCGCGAACACGAGGGCGCAGATGCCGAGCATGACGATGGTCAGCCGCTTGCCCGTGCGGTCGAGCTCCTGCTGCAGCGGCGTCGGATCTCTTCTCCGCGGCTTCGAGCAAGCCTGCGATCTTGCCGACCTCGGTCTGCATGCCGGTCGCGACGATGACGGCGCGGCCACGCCCGTAGGTCGCGACGGTGCCGGCAAACAGCATGTTCAGCCGGTCGCCAAGGCCGATATCGCCGTCCAGGGGACGCGAAGTCCTTGGCGACAGGCATGCTTTCGCCGGTCAGCGGCGCCTCGTCGGTGTGGAGATTGGCGTCCTCGATCAGGCGCGCGTCGGCCGGAATCTTGTCGCCTGCCTCGATCAGCACGATATCGCCCGGAACGATGTCGCGCGCGGGGACGCGCTGGCGCTCACCATCGCGCACCACGCTCGCTTCCGGCGCGGCGAGCGCCATCAGCGCGCGCACTGATTTCTCGGCGCGCGACTCCTGCACGAAACCGAGGATCGCGTTCAGAACGACGATGATGGTGATGACGATCGCTTCATAGGGCAGCGCGGTCTCGCGCGGATCCTGCAACGCCCATTCGATCGAGGAGATGACGATGGCGACGAGCAGGATGATGACCAGGAAATTTTCAAACTGTTCGACCAGACGCCGCCACCATGGCGTCTCGGCGGCGCCCTTCAGCTCATTCGGCCCGTACAGCTCGAGGCGTTCCAGCGCCGCAACCTGGGTCAGGCCGCGCTGGCCATCCGACTTGAGTTCGCGAAGGACGGTCGCGGCCGGCTGGCAGTGGGGTTGCTGCGAAGTGCTGTCGGTAACGCGCTCCGGGGTCGATGCCGCGACGACGCGCGACGGCTTCTCAAGGACATTCATGATGATCCTCCGGATTCGGTCGGTCGATGTGCGAAATGATGGAGGGCGCTTGAGGCGCGCGGCCGCGCCGGGCGCCTTGCGATGCCAACGTCAAACGCGAATGGCTTCCGCGACTGCACGGGTCCAAGGGCCACTCCCTATCCAGTCCGACATCGCAGCGTGCAGCTGCCAGAGGGGCCCGGCCTGGCGAAACGTTGTCCTGTTCCGGCGTTTGCGACCTTCGACTGCGCAAACGTGCTGCAGGCCGATCAATCGGCGGCAGCAGCGCCGCTCGTCTTTTCCCGACACGCCTCAGCGCGCTTGTCGGTTGTCCCTGCGTCTCAAGTCGCTCGGGTTATCCCGTTGCCGGAACAAGGCTGATTTCGGATAGTCTATCACATCATAGTTTAGTGAAGACGAAATAGGCGTCAAGCCCGAGGTGTTCACGATGCCAGCCATCGCCTGCGGCTCGCGCCGGTGCTCCGCCGGCATTTTTCAGGTTTCGCGCGAATGAGGATTAAATGCGCAGTGGCAGCTGCTGCTCGATCGACCGCGCGCGGGCAGCGTCACCGCTCCGCTCTGAAACACCGAGCAAAAAAGCGTAAACGCCTCGTAATCCGGTGTGTTGTATAATGCACACGTGACGCGGCGGCGTTCCGGACGGCCAGTATGACTTTCGAGATGACGGCGCTCGTTCTTGCCTGCGGGTTGGGGCTGCTTCACATCATTCTGGCTTCGCATGCGGCGAGCCTGCAAAGGGGCTATCGCTGGACGGCGAGCGCGCGGGATGAGCCCGTTCCACCGCTTGCCGGCGTCGCCGGGCGGCTCAGCCGCGCGCAGTCCAACTTCCTCGAGACGTTCCCGATCTTCGCAGCGTTGGCGCTAGCGGTACATGTTGTGGATGCTCACGACTGGCGAACGGTTTGGGGTGTGTCGCTCTATGTCGCCGGCCGTGCGGTCTACCTGCCACTTTACGCGCTGGGCGTGCCGCTTGTGCGATCGCTTGTCTGGAACGTCGCTTTTGCAGGCATCGCGTTGTTGATGTGGGCCGTATTGCAGCCTCGGCTCTGATCGCTCGGGAGGGGACGACGCTGAGAATGGGCATCGCCCCGGCGATGATGCAGGTCTGCTCGTAGCCCGGATGAAGCGAAGCGATATCCGGGATTCCAGATCGCAAACTCAGCCCCCGCATGGCGCTTCGCTTATGCGGGCTACAGGCCGAAGCATCGTCGGGCTGTTTGACAATTGAATAGTGAACTTCACGTGGTCGCACCGTCGCGCCACCTCAGACCCTCATGGTGAGGAGCCTGCGTAGCGGAGCGAAGCAGGCGTCTCGAACACCGCAAGTCGGATCTATCCGACTTGCGCATATGAAGTTGCCGATCTCGGGTAAACCCGAGATCGGGCGGCCCGTGCATATCCGCGAGGAAGCTCCGGGGCGCCTCGCCCTTCGAGACGCACCGCTTCGCGGTGCTCCTCAGGGTGAGGAGCCTGCGCAGCGTAGCGGAGCGAAGCAGGGCTCCTCAGGGTGAGGGGCGGGCCTGTTCGCTTTCGCGAGGACGCCCCCGAACGTGTTGTACCGGTCACACCAACTTGATCTCGTCTCGCTTTAAAGCCCCACCTCAGCCTTCGTCGCCTCGTTGAGCACTTTTTCGCCGGCGAGATAACGCTTCAGGTTTTCCAGGAACAATTCGTCGCCACGGCGCATCGTGCCGGACCCGTTGGGCGAGGTGTGCGCGCTGATGTGGACCTTTGGATGGGTCCACATCCAGTTGTCAGTCGGTAGCGGTTCCTGCTCGAACACGTCGAGCACCGCGTGGCGCGGCTGGTCGCGGTCGAGGCCACGCTTCAACGCGTCGGAATTGATCAGCGCGCCGCGCGCAATATTGATGAGGATCGCGCCTTTCTTCATCTTTTCGAAGAAGGCGTCATTGGCGAGACCGCGTGTCTCGTCGTTCAGCGCGCAGGCGAGCACGATCACGTCGGTCTCCGGCAGCACCTTGCCGACGTCAGCCAGCGAGATCACCGCGTCCGCAAGGCCGCGGTCGTCGGACTGGCGCCGCACGACGGTGAGGTGCACGCCAAAAGGTTTGACGCGTTTGGCGATCTCGGGCCCGATCGCGCCGAAGCCGATGACCATCCAGCGCGTCTCGCCGATCTCGCGATAGGGAGTGCGCGTCCATTCAGTCTTGGCCTGGGCCGCCCGCTGCTGCTCGATCGGCAGCAGCAGGCTGAACGCGTTTCCGGTCACGTACTCGGCGATCGGGATGGCTTGCGCGCTGCTCTTCGACAGGCGGATGCCCTTGCCGATGATCTGCTTGAACGCCGGATGGTCGAGACCGGCGAGGAACGACTGCATCCATTTGGTCTTCGTGCTCTTGGCGAGGCAGCCGAGCACGTTCGGCAGATAGCCGTCGCGCATCGCATCGAGGCTGAGCCAGGCGATATCCGGATCGACCTGATCGGCCGGGACTTCCTTGCCGTTGCGCTCGAACGTGCCGGCGGGCGTGACGAGTGTGAGATCGAGATCGGGGGCGAGCGCCTTGAGGCGCGGTTCGACGCGCGCGAGCGCGGATTTCGCAAGAAGAAGCTGCACGGGGAGACTTGCTGATGCTGGGCTTTGACGCCTGATTTTTGATGGCCGAAGCTTACCGCACGCACTGCAGCTGTACCAGCCACGCGCAGGGCGGCCTATGTTCCGCCAGTCGGATCGACCGGAATCGGCAACGCCTTCGCGGCGCGGTCCGGCGTGTCCTCCTTCCAGCGCACCGAGCCGAACGGCCGTTCCAGCATCCGGCGGATCCGCACCGGTTCGGGGCCCATGTGAAATTCCTGCGCGCTCAAGGTCAGCGCGCGCTCGGACGCCGTCGGCCGGTTGCGCTGGCGCAGATAGTCGAGCCAGGTGGGGCAGTGGTAGCGCTCGGTCCACAGTTCCGGATCGGCGATGTCGCGGGCGATCGACCAGCCATAGGCGCCGTTGCGCTGGCGCGACAGCTGCACCTGCTGCATCAGGTTGTGAAACTCGCGCGCACGCGGCTGCTCGACGCGGTATTCGATCTCGACCACGACTGGTCCGCTGCGCGCGGTGAGATCCAGTCGCACTTCCGGATCGGCGAGCGCCTCGGCGTCATCGGCCGCCGTGGCCGCCAGCGGCATTCGCAGCCAGAGGCCGATCAGCGGCGAGGCGAACATCACGGCCCCCGAAATCAAGAGCGTCTCGCCGACGCCGACGCTGTTGGCGACATTGCCCCAGGCCCAGCTGCCGAGCGCGATGCCGCCGGCGATCGACGCCTGGAAGGCGGCGAGCGCGCGGCCCGCGACCCAGCGCGGCGCCGACAGCTGCACGCCGATGTTGAACAGCGCGATCGCCAGCATCCAGACCGCGCCCGCGGCGACGAGCGCAAAGGCCGTCAGCACCGGACCAGGGGCTCAATGCTGCGACGGCAACCGCGACGCCCATAATGAAGCAGGAGACGCGCACCGAGAGTTCGGCGTCGAATTTCCGACGCACCGTCGAGACGTTCAGCGCGCCGATCACGGCGCCGAGGCCGAAGGCGCCGAGCATGATGCCGTAGAGGCTGGCGCCGCCGCCGAGCACGTCGCGCGCGAGCAGCGGCATCAGCGCGGGCGTCGCGCCGCCGATGACGCCGAACAGCAGCGTGCGCGTCAGCACGGTGCGCAGGTGGGGCGAGTGGATGACGTAGCGCACGCCGGAGACGATCGCGCGGGTGAGGCGCTCTGGCGGCAGGCGCGCCGGCGCGATCTCGCGCTTCCACATCAAGAGTACGACGATCAGCGGCACATACATCAGCGCGTTGACGACGAACGACGCCACCGCGCCCGCGGCGGCGACGATCACGCCGCCGATGGCCGGGCCAAAGCTGCGCGCGATGTTGAAGGAGATGCCGTTCAGCGAGATCGCCTGCGGCAGGGTTTCCGGCGGCACCTGCTCGTTGACGGAAGCCTGCCACGCCGGCTGGAACAGCGCCATGCCGGTGCCGATCAGGAACGAGAAGCCGAGCAGGATGTAAGGCGACAGCCAGCCGATATAGGCAAGCAGCGCGAGCCCCGAGGCGGCGGTGATCGAGATCGACAGCGCGACCAGCGCGACGATCCGCCGGTCGTGCATGTCGGCGATGGCGCCTGCGGCGATCGAGATGAGCAGCGTCGGCAGCAGCGCCGCCGTCTGCACCAGCGCCACCATGTCGGCCGACGACGTCATCAGCGTCATCTGCCAGGCCGCGCCGACGCCCTGGATCAGCAGGCCGAGATTGGACAGCAGTCCGGCGATCCAGATGCGGCGGAACACCGAGTACCGCAGCGGTGCAACAATACTGTCCGAGGCGGCGACGTTCAGGTCAGCGAGCTTGTTCATCTGCGATGACCGTGGACGTTCCGGGCTTCGAGGTCAACGCGAGAGGTCGTCCCGCCGCTCTTTCTCACAGGGAGGTCATGGACCTAGTGTCCCGAATCCGAAGTTCGCCCTACTTCGCAGCACCCTCGGGAGCGAACTTCGGATTCCATAAGGACACTAGCAAACTTATGATTTTAGTGTCGCTTTATCGGTTCAGAAATTCGCTCGATGGACTCGCCATAGCCGTTCGATGTACGGCGTCGCTTCGCTCGCCTTTGGATGGAGCGAATTTCTGAACCACGACACTAGCAATTCCCGCGTTCGCGCGCACGACGTAGAGCGAACCCGCGACGGTCAGATGACCAGATGCGGCGGCGCGATCAGTAAGACGCGGGCCGTCGATGCCGGGATGAGAGAGGGTGAACGCTGCGCGTCAGGCAGCACGCTTGCACGCCGCCAGCGCCTCGCCGAAGGCTTGAAAAAGCTTCCGGTTGATCGGGTTCATCTGCGGATCGTATTCGGCGTGCCACTGCACCCCGAGCGCAAAGGCCGGCGCGTCGGCGATGCGGATCGCCTCGACGGTGCCGTCTTCCGCGATGCCTTCGATGACGACGCGGTTGCCCGGCTCGAGGATGCCCTGGCCGTGCAGCGAATTGACGCGAATGGTGTCGCAGCCCAAGAGGCGCGCAAAAGTGCCACCGGGCGTGAGGCTGACGTCGTGACGATCGGCGAAAATGACCAGCGGATCGGGATGGATTTCGCCATTCTCCAGGCGCGGCATGCGGTGGTTCAGGCGTCCCGGAATCTCGCGGATCTCCGGATGCAGGGAGCCGCCGAAGGCGACGTTCATCTCCTGCAGGCCGCGGCAGATCCCGAACACCGGCACGCCGCGGGCGACGCACGCTCTTGCGAGCTCGAGCGCGACGCTGTCACGCCGCTCGTCGTACGGCTCATGCTTCTCGTTCGGCTCGGTGTTGAAATGCGACGGATGCACGTTGGCGCGCGCGCCGGTCAGAAGCACGCCGTCGACCACGTCCAGCAGCGCCCCGATGTCGGTGATTTCCGCGCAGCCCGCGAACATCAGCGGCAGGGCGCCGGCAACCTCGGCGACGGCGCGCATATTGCGCTCGCCGCAGACCTGGGTAACGAACCGGTTCTCCACCTTCTGGGCGTTGCCGATCACGCCGACCACCGGCTTTCTCATCGCAAATCTGGGTCCTTCAGTCAGAAGCGCAAATCAATGCAACAATCATGCCCGGCCGGGGCGGCCGTTTCAATATGCCGGTTCCGCTTCCCAGGGACCCCTCGTATGCGTGAGGGCCACCCCACGAGAAGTTGAATAATCGGCTAGTGTCGTGGTTCAGAAGTTCGCTCCATCCTCGCCGCGAGGTTATCCGTCGAGCGAATTTCTGAACCATAAACGACACTAGAATTATAAGTTTGCTAGTGTCCTTATCGAATCCGAAGTTCGCTCCAGAGCGTGCTGCGAAGTACAGCGAACTTCGGATTCGGGACACTAGCGGCGGCTTTTACTGCCGCCAGAGAAGCCGAGCAGGGGGAAGCATGTTCGAAGGCAACAGAGTCACCGCGCACACACGGTCGCGCTATCCGATATTCCAGTCGCCGATGACCTGGATCGCCCGGGCGCCGCTGGTGTCGGCCGTCTCCGCCGCGGGTGGCATGGGGTTGCTGGAAAACTCGATCGCCGACCTGTCGGTGACCACCCGCGAGTTCGCTGCCATCCGCGCGGCCACCAACCAGCCGTTCGGCGTCAACCTGCCGGTGCGCTACCTGCAGGCGAACCAGGAGATGGAGAAGAAGATCATCGACTGGCTGCTCGGTCAGGGCATCCATTTCGTCACGACCTCGGCGGGCGATCCGACGCGGTATGCAAAACTTCTGAAGGACGCCGGCGTGATCGTCTATCACGCGACCGCCACCCTGCGCGGCGCGCAGAAGGCCGTGGATGCCGGCGTCGACGGGCTGGTCGTCGAGGGTGCGGAGAGCGCAGGGCTTCGCAATCCGGACGAGGTGCACTCGTTCGCGCTGCTGCAGGCGGTGCGCGAAGCGGTCGACGTGCCGATCGTCGCCGCCGGCGGCATCGTCGATGGCCGCGGCATGGCGGCGGCGTTCGCGCTCGGCGCCGAGGGCGTCACCATGGGCACGCGCTTCGTCGCCTCGCTCGAAAGCCCGGTGCACCAGAACTACAAGCAGGCAATCGTCGATGCGCCGGTCACCGGCACCATCCTGACCGACAACCCGCCGCGCGCCCGCTCGCGGGGCCTGCGCACGCCCTACGCGGAAAGCGTCAAGGAAGGCACCCGCGAGCGCCATCAGGGCAGGGCGACGCTCGACCTGCTCTATGTCAACGGCGACGTCGAGAACACGTCCGGCTCGGCCGGCGAGAGCGCGGGGCTGATCCACGAGATCAAACCCGTGCGGCAGATCATCGACGATACGATCGCAGGCTTCTGGCGCGAGATCGACCGGCTTGCGGCGCTGCGTCCGCAGGTGGGCGGGCAGCGCGAGCGCCAGGCGGCGGGGTGAAGCTTCAGCCGTTCGTCGACGCAGTCGGCTGCTTTCGAATGACAGAGTGACGCAGCAACCGAGTCCGAAAGGACGCTGCTCGTTAACGCGAAGTAGCAAATTTCATTTCTCGATTGCCGGCACGTAGAAACCGAAAATTGCGAATTTGCGCAAATTGCCTCGCGCGAGTCGAAAAACATTTGACCCGTTGAACGAGTTCTGCGCTTAGCTACACCAACATTTCGTTGCGGGAATCTTCCCGCATTCATTGAGGACCGTCATGTCGAGCTTACGCTCACATATCGCAGGGATCGCCGCCAGCGTTCGACCGTTTATCCGGTTGGCCGATTGCGCGCGCATATCCATGCGGAAGCTAGGTCCGAACTATCCGGTGCAGCCCGAAACAAGGCTGAAACCAAGAGCGTAACGTCGGCGCAGGCCAGTCCTCCGCCGCAACAGGCAGGAGGGCTTAGATGGCCCAACAGACGACCCGAGCTACAGCCGAAAACCGTATGCCTGCGAGGTTTTTCTCCTCGCCGTACGCGCTTGCGTTTGTCCGCCGCGCTGTCGCGGGCGGTCTGCCGCAGGCTGAGGCTCGAAAACGCTATCTCGACTTCGTCAACCGGCTCCCCACGCCGCGCGAACCGCGCGCTGCGTGAGCACGGATGACTGACTTGAATTTCTTATTTTCCCGCCAACCAGTGCCGGCCCCTCGAGGAGAGGGACGACCGGCGGGCGCGGGCAGACAAAAGCGGCTTCACTGCGCGCCGTCTGTGTTAGTCAATTTTTGCATCCGTCTTTTCGACGGAAAGTGCGAAGCATTGCCAGCCTTCGCTCGCGTCGCGAGCAACAGTTCGGCGAGCCGGCGTAGCACAATGGAAGTGCAAGCGTTTCGTAAACGAGAGGTTGGGGGTTCGAATCCCTCCGCCGGCCCCATGCTCTCTTCGTTCATTCGGCAGGACGCCGCTTTGGTAAGGCGGAAAGACAGGATCATAGCCTGTAGAGAGCACCACGCTTCGCCTTCGGCTACGCGTGGCGCAGCCACGGTATGGCTGAAGGCGAGGCGTGCCCGGCGTAGCTGAAAGCGAAGCCTTGCTAATTTTATGCGAGCGTGGCGAAACGGCAGACGCGCTGGTCTTAGAAACCAGTCCTTTTAAGGGTGTGGGTTCAAATCCCTCCGCTCGTACCATCATTGCCCGTGTAGACCAACCGGCAGAGTCAGCGGCTTCAAACCCCGCAAAGTCTCCGTTCGAAATTGGAGCACGGGCACCGTTACGCTCCCTTCGCCAAGCGGTCCAAGGCATCACGCTTACATCGTGACATTTCGGCGGTTCGAATCCGTCAGGGAGTACCAGCCTTCGCTAGCTTCGGCTCGGCAAGCCATTCACGTCTTCGTAGCTCAGCGGCACGAGCGCTGCTCCGACACGGCAGAGGCCACTGGTTCGATCCCAGTCGAAGACACCATCATGCGCCTGTAGCTCAACGGCAGAGCAATCGGCCGATAACCGATCGATGCAGGTTCAATTCCTGACTGGCGCACCACGCTTCGCCTTCGGCTACGCGTGGCGCAGCCATGCTGTAGTCGAAGGCGAGGCGTGCCCGGCGTAGCTGCAAGCGAAGCGGGGCAGGCTGCAGCGTCGGATTCTGAGAGTTCAACCCGAATGGAGAGGGAGCGGACTTTTAACCCGTGCTCAAGTGGATCGTAACCACCGGAATCCACCACACACCAGTGACCCGAGCGGCAAAGGGGGCAGACTCTTAATCTGCTGGCTTAAGGCCTTCGTCGGTTCGAGTCCGACCTGGTGTACCAACAATTACGCGGCCGTGGCGGAACGGCAGACGCGCTCGCTTGAGAGGCGAGTTCCTTGGGAGTGCAGGTTCAACTCCTGCCGGCCGCACCACCTTCGCTGCGCTTCGCCAGCTACGGCTCGCGCAAGCCAGCACAACATTTCGTTGCGAAGCCGGCGAAGGCTGCCGCGCCGAAGCTCGAAGAGCCAAGGCGGGCGCCCTTGTTCGCCAGCCCGGCTGAGCTAACATGCTCCTGTACGCATCGGGTGAGGCGGGCCGACTGTCTATCGGCTGAGGAGGGTTCGAGTTCCCTTCGGGAGCGCCATTTTAGCGCCATTCTTGAGGCGCGGATTTTGGGTCCCGGAGCCAGACGCAACGATTTGCGGCGGGATCACCAACGTAGGACGCAGGAGACAATCATGTTCGCGAACAATCCCGCGTTGGTGTTGAACGCGGACTTCCAGCCTCTCAGCTATTTTCCGCTGTCGCTCTTCAACTGGGAAGATTCGGTGCGCGCGGTGGTCAAGGGCAGCCACGTCGTCGTGGCCGAGTACGATCAGGAGGTGCACAGCCCGTCGACCACGATGCGGCTGCCGTCGGTGATTGCGCTCCGCGAATACGTCAAGCCGCCGGCGCGCGTCGCCTTCACGCGCTTCAACGTGTTCCTGCGGGATCAATTCAAGTGCCAGTACTGCGGCGACAAGCACCGGGCTTCGGACCTCACGTTCGACCATGTCGTGCCGCGGTCCGCCGGCGGCGTGACGTGCTGGGCGAACATCGTCGCGGCATGCTCGCCCTGCAACACGAAGAAGGACAAGCGGATCGTCAAGCCGCAGCGGGCGCCGTTCGAGCCGAACGTGCACCAGCTGCGCGCGGCCTCGAAACTGTTCCCGCCGAACTTCATGCACGAGACCTGGCTCGATTATCTCTACTGGGATGCCGAGCTGGAGGCCTGAGGGCTAGTCTATGCGTGTTGCAATTGGGTTGGACTCCATCCGACACCGTCATGGCCGGGCATAGCCGTTCGAAGAACGGCGTCGCTTCGCTCGCCTATGGTCCCGGCCATCCACGTCTTTCGGGCGGCCAAGCTGTGAAGACGTGGATGCCCGGGACAAGCCCGGGCATGACGGGCTTAACAAGCTCTTTCCCTTAATGCGCAGCTCGAGTCAGCCTCTTAGCTCAGCTGGAGATGAGCGTTCGTTTCCGAAGCGAAAGGTCGGCGGTTCGAGTCCGCCAGAGGCAGCCAATACGGAGAGTTCGGGCGGAATGGTCTGCCAGCGGTTTCGAAAACCGTCGCTCCTTTACGGATGGGGGTTCGATTCCTCAGCTCTCCGCCACTTCTCCTTTTATCTCAATAGAAAAATAGTTTGGCCAACGCGATCGGTCCCCAAATTAGTCCCCAAGGACACAGGCTATTGTTAGCCCTCGCCACTGCGCACCCTCGCCATCTCGATTGCCAGTTCGACCGCCTGTCCGGTGATCGCGAGCCCTTCGACGATCATCAACGTTGGCTGAACTTGATAGCGCCGGCTCTCCGCATTTCGCTCGGCGTCTTTCCGGTCCAGCGCTTGAATGCGTGCGTAAATGCGCTGACCTCTTGGTAACCGAGCAACCACGCAATCTTCGATATATGCAAATTGCGGTCATCAAGGTAACGAATGGCCAGATCACGTTTCAGGTCTTGAAGTATTTCAGAAAACGCCAACCCTTCGTCCGAAAGCTTTCGTGCGAGCGTCCGCTCACTAATTCCTAGACTGCGAGCAACGTCCTTCACTGACACTCTGCCATGAGGAAGCAAAGATGAGATCGCGTTTTCTACTTTCGTGCGCAACGAGCTCAAATCAGCCCTTCTATCGGCTAGCACCGCTTCGCAATTTTTCAGGAGAATGTCATTGAGGTAAGTATCAGAGTGAACAAGCGGCAACTTGAGTGCGTCAGCGCTTAGGGCAAATTCGTCGGTCTCAGCGCCGAACTCCACTTTCGTTCCGACAAATCGCGCCATTTCGGAGTTGGCTCCCGATCGATGATGAGACAACAAGAAGTGTTGCGGTACGAGGTTTTGCCCCGTCAACGCACGGCAAATTCGTATTACGGCAAACATGCAAAATTCAATTTGATGTCTGTCTGAGTGCCGTGAAACACCAGAGTAACTCAGACTTACAATCGAGCCTGTTTCCCTCTCGATATCCGAACACGAGCGCTTCATTGGTAATCTTGCTGTATCGAGCAACCCGCTTCAGCGCATCGCCTAATGTCTGCGAGGACGCCATGACGTAATAAACCAACCCGATTTTGCGCAGATCGAAATCGCGAGCCAGCGTGAAACCGATACAGTCATCCTTCAAAGCAATGGCCGCCTCATCCAAAAGCGTGATTTGGCTTCGTACACTTAGTCGCTCGTCCGGTTCGGCAATCTGCTCCGGCGTCAGTCCCGCACGTCTAAGTAGAGGCGCTACCGGCACCCCGGCGCTTTTGAGACGCGCGATGACGAGGCGGGAAAGACCTCCTTGCGCTGTCGGAATAGATGCCAGGTCCTGAGAATTCTGGTCCGAGGAGGTCCTATTACTCATCCTTGGCCCTTCAGAAGCAATTTCGGCTGCGACGAACTGAAGTGCTGCCGGTTGTATGGACGGCTGGTTAAGCTAACGAAGTTGAGAAGCTTGCCGCACACTGTGTCGGAATTCTTGGCTGCTTTAGTGCCGTTCAGCAGTTTTGATCGCTGATGTAGATCAAGGGGCGTGCCGCCGAAGGGTTAAGGCGAGGATGCGCACTAGCGCGTCACGCTCCCTTGATCCGGTTCGCACTGGGCTCGACCATCTTGCCGATCGTGATCCGCATTCGCTGCCGTCGCCATTGCGCTGCGGGGCCTTGCCCAGCCTCGCTCAAGCAACAGCGCGCACGCTGAAATACGCGCGGCAGGCGGATGTTTCTCCTCCTCGCGAGCGACGCAAGGACTGGACGTCGACATCATGCCGCTGATGGATCACGGGGGCGACCGCCGAGCGGCGATGCATGGTCCCGTGAGGCCGCGCTGCAGGCCTTCCGCGCTGCGTTCTTCCCGTGGGTGAATGAGCATGCCGACGACTGGCCAATCCGGACTACATCCGGCGGTGAAGCGCGAGCGAAGTGAAATCGGCCATGACGGTCTGGATTTAACATCGACACCGACAAGCAGTGTCTGGCGACCCTGACCACTTGAAGGCGTTCGCGAGCGCCGATGCGGCGCAGGTGTGGTTTGATGAGCACGACCCCGAGGGCGTCGCCTTCGCGTATTCCGTTGTGGGCGAGGCGCGCGATGCCTAAGCTGTCGGATCAAACGATCGCCAACGTGTGAAGAACCGGCAGCAACTGGGAGCGCCCTTGATCGAGCGAACTGTGGCTGCAGGAGACGACGCTATTCTTCCTGCGGACGCGGCGGCGATTTTTGCGGCGGCGCTGGCTTCGCAGCAGGAGGCCGCGAAGGACTGTGAACGGCCCCGCGTTGATGCGCGCGTAGAAGTCTTGCTCCTCCTCCCAAGTGTAGGGCGGTTCGTGATAGTAGCTACCGTCCTCCGCTCTGCGTCTAACCATATCCTCCTCCGATTGATTGACGATCGATTTCGACCGTTCCACTACTCATACTCACCTTCCACGACCTTGATCGGCAGCTTGAGATCAATCAGCCGCGCCTGCAGGAGCGAAAGCGACAGCTTGTCTGTCGCGTTGACATAATGGGTGCTGTCGCCGGGATGGGACCCCACGTTGAACTCGAGAAGCGGTCCGCGCCCTGAGTTGCGATCAGGGCCGAGATCAATTCTTTGGAGCAGGTGATAAGCCCGAGCGAGCGGACCACCTGTGATGTCGAACCAATCCTGCCAGTAGCGCGCACTCATGGGCTTGTCGAAATCCCGCGGTTCTATGCAGTGATCGGAACAGAGCTTCTCAACCTCTTTATCGGTCCGGTGCGGGATGCCTTCGCTGACAAAAAATTCTCTCCACCTCGGCGGCGGCGGTGCAAAGCTCCACGGGCCAAGCATAAGTTGATAGCCCTCGTCGGGAATTTCATGCCAGTACATGGTCTCGACCACCTGCGGCGGCGGCGGCAGCAGGGGTTCGCCGTTCAGGTGAATGAAGGAGCGGGCATCCTTTACGAATGCCGTCGTCAACAAGGCACCAGCGCCGATCAGAAATCCACGTCGAGACTGCAGCATAAAAAATCCTCCAGAATGGCACACGCATCTGGAGGGCTGGCGACCTACTGTTGCCCATGAGGGCCACATCGTCGTGCCACCGTTGCCGGTCAAGGCTGGTTGGCGGGACCGTCAGGTCCTCTCAGGATGCAGGTCCTACCTATCTCCGCGTTCTGACCGTGTCAATCGCGTCGATCTCGTCCGCCGAGAAGGGCGCTATTCTTCCTGCGATGGGCGCGGGGATTTATGCTGCGGCGCTGGCGTCGCAGCAGGGAGGGTCGCGAAGGACTGTGAATGGCCCGGCGTCAGCCATCGCAAGCTCCTCCTCTTCGGTGTACGGCGGCTCGTGATAGTAGGTGCCGTTTCCGCTCTCTTTCGAACCAAGAACTGCTCCAAATATTCGGAACTGAATAATCTACTATCGTTGACAGCAGACAACAACGACGAGACGGTCGAGGGGTATATCGGCCGCTCCGAGGCGCGGACGCTGGGAACGATCCATCGTCGTCTCTGTCCGAAACTGGTGACCCGGCGCGGAATGCGATGGCGGTCAACGATCAGGCCAGCAACGCGGCAGTCCTGTCTGCATCACCGACGCCAGCGTCCGAGAGCCTGCCTACGGGTTCGCATTGGCCGCAAATAGCAAATGATTGGCATGATCTAACAAGCCACTCCGAGCGTCCACGCACCACATGTGATGCGAAGACAGTAGTCAGATCAGCTTTGCGCCAACAGCACCGGGATCACCGCTTGATCCCCGCGCCAACCTGCACCTTGAGGAGCGGAATTATCCGGCCTTTTTACCCCACCTTCAGCGTTTGCCGCTGATCTGCGACTGTCCGGCATGAGTCGCTCCTGACGGTTAGACACGTGTCGGACACTGAGCTTTTGCCCAAATCCAAGCCCGAGCCGGTGCAGCGGCTCGAGGTATTTACCGGGACCGGACGGCGCCGCGCCTGGACGGCGGAGCAGAAGGCGCAGATTGTCGCCGAGAGTTACGCGAGCAGCGAGACGGTGTCGGGCGTTGCGCGCCGATACGGACTGACACCGCAGCAATTGTTCAGTTGGCGTCGGCAGGCGAGAGCGCAAGGCCGAGGACAACGGAGCCGGCTTTTGCGCCGGTGATCTTCGAAGAACGTCGTGCGGCCAAAGGTGCCTCGGCTGCACCAGCTGCGCCTGGTGTGATCGAGATCGTGATCGGCGCGGCCACGGTTCGCGTTGCACCGGGCATCGATGCTGCGAGCCTGCAGACGGTGCTGCGCGCTGTGATGGCTGTGGCATGATCACGGTTCCGGCGGGCATCCGGGTGCTGGTGGCGACGAAGCCGGTGGACTTCCGGCGCGGCGCCGACAGCCTCGCCGCGCTGGTGCGCGAGCAGCTCAGGCACGATCCGTTCTCAGGCACGATCTTCATCTTCCGCTCGAAGCGCGCTGATCGCCTCAAGATCCTGGCGTGGGACGGGACCGGTCTGGTGCTGTTCTGGAAGCGGCTCGAACAAGGCGCGTTCCGCTGGCCGCCGATCAGCGACGGGGTGATGCGGCTGTCGGCGTCGCAGCTTGCCGCGCTGGTCGACGGACTGGATTGGGCGCGGCTGCAGGCACGGGACATCCCCCGCCCGACAGCGACATCGTGAGCTGTGACTAATTAAATCAGGCCGTGCTTGCCGCGCCTCACAACGGGGCGCGAATTTGATTCCGTGCTCGGCGTGAGCGAGAGCGCCGATCCCACTTCCGACCGATATCGAAGTGCTGCAAGCGCAGCTTGCTGCAGCGCTCGCGGAGCGCGATGCGGCGATCGCCGAACGCGACCAGGTGCGGTCGCACAATGTCCGCCTGCAGCATCTGCTGAACCAGTTGCAGCGCATGCAATTTGGCCGGCGTTCGGAGAAGCTCGATCCGGACCAACTCGCTTTGGCGTTCGAGGATATCGAGCAGGCCATCGCCGCCACCGAGGCGGACGAGGACAAGAGAGACCCGGTCGGAGCCCGCGCGCGTGCCGAGAAGCGTCGTGCGGGGCGTGGCGCACTTCCTGCGCATCTGCCGCGTGTTGATGTGACGATCGAGCCGGAGGACACCAGTTGTCCCTGCTGCCGGGCGCCGATGCATGTGATCGGCGAGGAGACCTCGCAGCGGCTCGATGTGATCCCGGCCCAGTTCAGGGTGCTCGTCACGCACCGCCCCAAATATGCCTGCCGGGCTTGTGAGCAGGCGGTGGTACAGGCGCCGGCGCCCGAGCGGCTGATCAAGGGCGGGCTGCCGACCGAGGCGATGGTGGCCTCGGTGCTGGTCGCCAAATACGCCTGGCACCTGCCGCTCTACCGGCAGGCGCAGATGCTGGCCGTCCAGGGCCTCGACATCAAGCGCTCGGTCCTGGCGTTCTGGGTCGGCTATGCCGCCGCCGAGCTCACGCCGGTCTATCTGCGGCTGCGCGAGCTCATTCTGACCTCGGCCAAGGTCGCGGTCGACGAGACGCCTGCGCCGGTGCTCGATCCCGGCCGCGGCCGCACCAAGCAGGGCTACTTCTGGGCGGTCGCTCGCGACGACCGGCCCTGGGGCGGGACCGATCCGCCGGCCATCGCCTTCAGCTACGCGCCCGGACGCGGTGCGATCCACGGGCTCAAGCTGCTCGAGGGCTATCGCGGCATCGTGCAATGCGACGGCTATGCCGCCTACAAGACGATTGCCGACCACACCGGGCGAGGCGATCACGCTCGCCTTCTGCTGGTCGCACCTGCGCCGCCATTCTTCGACATGCTAAGGGCGGCGATGCGCCGATCGCCAGCGAAGCGCTCGAACGCATCGCCGCGCTCTATGCGATCGAGAAGACGATCCGCGGGCATGAGCGCCGACGATCGTCGCGCGGTGCGCCAGGAGAAGAGCAAGCCGCTCGTCGCTATCGCTTAAGGCTTGGTTCGAGCAGCAGCTCGCGCGCGTCTCCGCCAAGGCGACCATCGCCGAGGAGATCCGCTACGGCCTGAACCACTGGGACGGGCTCACCCGCTTCCTTGACGACGGCCGCATCGAGCTCGACACCAACATCGTCGAGCGCGGCATCCGCCCCATCGTGCTCAATCGCAAAAATGCGCTGTTCGCCGGCCACGACGAAGGCGCGGAGAACTGGGCCTGCATCGCCTCGCTGATCGAGACCTGCAAGCTCAATGGCGTCGATCCGTTGCGGTCAATTGACACAATCGAAGCTGTCGCGATTGCAATCATCGGATGCTCGTTATTCTTCAGCGCTTACATGTTGCTTTCTGTAGGCTGGTGGTGACGCGGCCTCTTGGGCATTACACCGCCAGCGATCATCCGCATCCGCAAGCGATGTGCGAGCAAGTCGGCAAACTATGCCGATCTGGAGCCGCATGGCGTTAACGCTCCATCAACCGTGTGCGCGCACCGTCGGTCCCGTCCTCCCGGACACTGTACTGCGTAAGAGCGAGAAGCCGTCACCGTTCTGGAGCCCACCCCCGGTGACGGCTTTCGTCCCTGCATGAGATGGACGGCAGACAGCGGGAGCGGACGTCGAGCCGTTGCGGCGTGGGAGTGGCAGCGATCAGGCAGCGTTGTGCTTGAGCCGTGGTTGGCCAGCATCGTCCGGTGCCGATAACCTCGAGGAGCTTGTCTTGCAATCAATCGACACCATCGAAGCGGCAGCAATTGCGGTACTCGCCTGTTCAATGTCTTTAGGCACCTATCTGGTGTTTCTTTTAAGCTGGTGACGCGGCCCGCGCGGCCATCCTCAATCCGAGGTTGTCCCGCGATTGCAATTCCGCGCATGACGAAGAAGGCTGAAATGCATCAACTGCGGCGTTTGGGTCTCGTACCAAAGTATGCTGATCTGGCTCGAAAGCCTCCGGATTGCAATGACAGTTCCGGGCCTGTCTGGAAACTTCGATTTCTGCGCCGCTTCGTTAGTCAACTGCACGATATCGCCAGGCTTAAAGTTGTGCATGTTTGATCCGCAGTTGCACAGCAGTTCGTCAGAAGCCTTGTGCAGCGACACAACCTCGGCGGTGAGCCCGCAGCGGCTGCGCTCAATTCTCCCATCGGTGTCGAAGTTCAAGGTAGCTTGAACAATGCCATCCGGCGCTCGATAGCTGACGATGACGCCCGTCCCATCGGGCTGCAGGTCCTCCAACTCCCCTGCTGGTTTTTCAACGAACCGCTGTCGCCAGTATTCAACGAGCGCTGCGTGTCCGGCGATGACCTTCGTTCCACCGCAGCCGCATTCCAGCGTCGCGCCGTCCGCGTACAGATCGACTATCGAGAAAGAGGCCGCGCGGTAGGCATCTAGCCAATCAATCGCGGCGGCCATCGGGTCAAAGGAACTCATTTCCTCACCTACCTGCCGTAGTGAATTCGCAGGTTTAAAATTCCGTTTGGGATCGATCCGTGAATAGTGCGTTTTGGCAACACTCCGTCAGCCGGTTGGTGTTTCCCTTGCTGTGTGCCGCGCCTCCGCGGGCCTGCTTTGCAAGCAAGCTGAGCTCGGTTCGATTCCGAGGTACTCCACCAGCCTTCGCTCGCTTTGCGAGCTACGGCTCGGCAAGCCGGCAGCGCCCTTTGAGGCGAGCGAAGGCTGCCGCGCCGAAGCCCGTAGGGCGAAGGCGGGTCATTCCCGTAGAGCCATCTCGGCGAGGGCGGCCGGCTGTTAACCGGTGAAGGCACGTTCGAATCGTGCTGCGGGAGCCAAATCACGCGCTGTTCGTCTAGCGGTTCAGGACGCGGCCTTCTCAAGGCTGAAACGCGGGTTCGAAACCCGCACGGCGTACCAGGAATTGCCCACGTAGCTCAGAGGATGAGCGCCTTGCTACGAACGAGGAGGACGAAGGTTCGAATCCTTCCGTGGGCTCCAATCATCATCTGGGTGTAGGGGAGCCTGGCCGTCCCCGCCTGCCTTGGAAGCAGGAAATCGCTGGTTCGAATCCAGCCACCTAGACCAGTTTTCTCGGTTATCCTCAGGAAGGAGGCAACCCATGCGACCCGACCCTTATCAGCAGCGCGCGCGAGAACTCTGTCTCGCCGCGGGCATCGACCCGGATTCGCGTGTCGGCGAGGGCCGGGGCCAGCCGGCCTGGTGCCTCTACCGCGACGCAGCCCGCAAGGAGCAGCTCGCCCGCGAGATCGGCGAAGCTGCCGAGGGCATCGCCAACCTGCGGCCGCAGGAGGAGCGGTTCAAGAATGCGCCGCTCAAGGTCTTTGGCCCGCACGAGAACGCGACGATCGCACAGATGCGTAACTGCATGTCGGTCGGCAACGTCGTCGCCGGCGTCATCTGCGCCGACGGCCACCTCGGCTATGCGCAGCCGGTCGGCGGCGTGATCGCCTACGAGAAGCAGATCAGCATCTCCGGCGTCGGCTTCGACATCGGTTGCGGCAACATGGCCGTGCGGCTCGATACGCCGTTTTCGGCGATCGAGCACCGCGCCGGTCCGATCATCCGCGATGTCGCCAAGGCGATCTCGTTCGGCGTCGGCCGGGTCAACAACGAGCGTGCGGAGCACGCGCTGTTCGACGACGCCGACGCCTGGCGTGCCAGCGACATGGAGGCCTACCGGCAGAAGGCGGTGAACCAGCTCGGCACCGTCGGCTCCGGCAACCACTATGTCGACCTGATGCGCGACCAGGACGGAATGGTCTGGATCGGCGTGCATTTTGGCTCGCGCGGTCTCGGCCACACCAGCGCCACGCGCTACCTCAAGGCTGCCGGCGGCAAGGACGGCATGAACGTTCCGCCGGCGGTGGTCGACGAGGACAGCGAGCTCGGCCAGCGATACATCGCTGCGATGGAGCTGGCGGGTCGGTACTCCTACGCCGGCCGCGAGTGGGTGGTCGAGCGCGTGCGGAAGATCATCGGCGGCAACGTGACCGATATGGTGCACAACCACCATAACTACGCCTGGCGCGAGAACCACGGTGGCAAGGATCTCTGGGTCGTCCGCAAGGGCGCAACTCCGGCGTTCCCCGGCCAGCGCGGTTTCGTCGGCGGCTCGATGGGCGACGATGCCGTCATCCTCGAGGGTGTCGACAGCCCGGAGGCGAAGGCGTCGCTCTACTCGACCGTGCACGGCGCAGGCCGCCTGTTCGGCCGCAACGAGGCCAAGCGCCGGTTCACGCGCGAGCAGATGGACCGGTGGCTGACCGAGCGTGGCGTCACGCTGGTCGGCGCCGATCTCGACGAGAGCCCGATGGCGTACCGGCGGCTGCCGGAGGTCATCGCCGAGCACGCCGGCACGGTGAAGGTGCTGCACACGCTGCGGCCGTTCGCTGTGGCGATGGCCGGCGAGGGCGAGTTCGATCCGTTCAAGGACTAGGCATGATCCCGAAAAGTGGAAGCCGGTTTTCGGATAAGATCATGCCCAAATACTAAGCGAGGCGTACGCGCCTCGCCCCCAACGTCGCCTGGCCGTTTTGGCCGGAGCGCCGTCCGCACGAGCCCCTGAAGATTGGTTATCCGCTTCAAACGGGGAGGTCGCTGGTTCGAATCCAGCCGTCGCTGCCATAGGCGTGCGAAGCGACGCCGTTCTTCGAACGGCTATGGCGACGTAGCTCAGTGGATAGAGCACCTAATCCGATCTTCGACCCTCATGTTCGTGCGGCCGTTTCAATTCTCATCAGACTGGTTTGCCGGGCTGAGCCCCGGAGGTTCGCTTATCTGGGTGATGCAGGTTCGACTCCTGCAGCGGCCTGAAAGGTCGCTTCGTGCGATCCTCAACCCTCATGCTCGGCCCGGCAAACCAGTCTGCTTTTTCCTGACGGCGGCCGATCAATCAGAACGAGCCCCCGGATTTCGGTTTTCCTCCACCATAGCATGGACGCCGGCCCGGAAGCCGGCAGCCGGTCGCAAGATCGGTCCACCCGATATCCACCACTCACGTTCGTTCTGGCTGATCGGCCTCCGCCGCAAACCGCCGTGGAGGCAACCATGAAGTACACTGACATCATGCGGGAGCCGGTGCCGCAGACCGAGGCGCTCGATGAGCGTCAGGTGAAGAACAACGCCGGCGGTTTCGTCTTCGCGATCGACGACTGGGCGCGGCTCGACCGCTTCCTGATCCTCGGCAGCGATGCGCCGACCTACTACCAGGCGGCACGCGCGCTCACGCGTGAGAACGCGAAGTGCGTCGAGCGCTGCCTTGCGGTGGATGCTGCGCGCACGATCGCCCGCACGGTCGAGATTTCGGACGCAGGCCGCGCGCCGAAGAACGACCCGGCCATCCTCGTGCTGGCGCTCGGCGCTGCGCACGCCGATCAGAAGGTGCGCCAGCTTGCGCTGGCCGCGCTGCCAAACGTGTGCCGCACGGCGACGCACCTGTTCCAGTTCGTCAAGGCTGCGCGCGGCCTCGGCCGCGGCTGGGGCCGGTCGATGAAGGCGGCGGTCGGCAACTGGTACAACGCGAAGTCGGTCGACGATGTGGCGTACCAGGCCGTGAAGTACCGCGAGCGCGAGGGCTACTCGCACAAGCGGCTGCTGCAGACGGCTCACCCGGCCGCGGACGATGCGCCAGCGCGTGTCGCTCTCTACCGGTGGATGCGCGGACTGGAGCCGCAGGGCGAACTGCCGAAGATCGTTCAGGCTCACCTTCGTGCGATGTCTGCCGACATCGACAAGAAGGAGACGCTCGAGCTGATCAAGGCGAACCGCCTGCCGTGGGAGGCGCTGCCGACCGCGGCCAACACGGATCCGGACGTCTGGGCAGCGATGCTTCCGACGCTCGGCCTGACGGCGCTCGTGCGCAACCTCGGCAACATGACCCGCATCGGTGCGATCAGCCCGCTGTCGTCCGCGGAGGCGCTGGTCGTCGAGCGGCTGGGCGACAAGGCGGCGATCGTGAAGTCCCGGCTGCACCCGTTCGCCATCCTTCAGGCGATGCGGGTCTATGCGGCCGGCCGTTCGGTTCGCGGCCAGAACGCCTGGACGCCGTCGCGGCCGGTGGTCGATGCACTCGACGGCGCCTTCTACAAGGCGTTCGCCAACGTCGTGCCGACCGGCAAGCGTCACCTGATCGGTCTGGATGTGTCCGGCTCGATGGGTACCGCGTTCATCGGCTCCGGCCTGTCGGCGCGCGACGCGTCGGCGGCGCTGGCGCTGGTGACGATGGCGGTCGAGCAGCAGGTGCATGTGGTCGGCTTCACCGCGGAAGGTCACGCCTCGCGCCGTTTCGGCGGTCAGTGGGGCGGTGGCGAGGTGTCGCTGACGCCGCTTGCGATCTCGCCCCGGCAGCGGCTGAACGATGCGATCAAGGCCGTGTCCGATCTGCCGTTCGGCGGCACCGACTGCGCGCTTCCCATGCTGTACGCACTGGAGAAGCGGCTGAAGGTCGACGTCTTCACGGTGATCACCGACAACGAGACCTGGGCCGGTTCGGTTCATCCGGTCGAGGCGCTGCGTCGGTACCGGAAGAAGACCGGCATTGCGGCGAAGCTGATCGTGGTCGGCATGACCTCGACCGGCTTCTCGATCGCCGATCCGAACGACGCCGGCATGCTCGACGTCGTCGGCTTCGATGCGGCGGCGCCGGCGGTGATGGCGGACTTCGCACGCTGAAAAGTATCGAGCGGGGCGCACGCGCCCCGCTCGCCAACATGGCCGCGCTGGTCGCGGGCATGACAAGCTTTGATCGCTCGCGATCATCTATCTTTTTCGCGCGCTGGCCGAGCGGTCAGGCGACGGACTCTGACTCCGTCAAGACAGGTTCAACTCCTGTGCGCGCAGCCAATTTCTTGCGAGAGGCCCGGTCGGACCAGGGATCAGTCTGCAAAACTTGAGCAAGCGGGTTCGACTCCCGCTCTCGCATCCAATTCGCTCCCGTAGCTCAGTGGACAGAGCACGCGCCCTGTCATCCAGTGCTCGAGACAGAGGCCGAAAACTGAAGCGGCCCCCAAAAGACAAAGCCCCGGCGTGCCTAGGAGGCCGGGGCTCTGTGCGGCAGCGAACTAGGCGGAGGGCGGAGGTTGGAGCTTCTTCTTCTCTTTCTCTCGGTCTACTTCGGCCTGCAACTCTTGGATGACCTCCTCCAAGATGCGCATCACCAGCGGCTCGCTAAGAACTCGTTGTCAAATCGGGCTGCCGCTCTCTTGGATCTGACTTTTCGCGTTGGGGGCGCACACTGGTCTCCCTCGATGGGAGATTCCTAGCGATCCAAGGAGTTGCGCATTGGCGCAAAAAAATTAACAGACGTTCAGCGAGGAACTTTTTAAAGAGTGCGGGCTATTGCGCACCGCAACACTGTGTATTGCTGGAAGCCGAGACAGCAAGATGACTACCGCGGCGCGACGCGAGAATGGCCGCCAGCTGAGGCGGACTTACGCCCCGGGCTTCAATCCCGGCGACTCTATCCAGCGCTTTGCTTCCGCGTACATGCGTAGCTGGGCGATCTCTTTGAGGATGGCTTGCCGCTCGGGGCCGTCTGGCAGGTCGTCTGCGTCAGCTTCGCGCTCCCTTACCAGTTGCTCAATCTCGTCGGCGGACAGGTAGATGGCTTGAGGGATGTTGCGCATGGGCATGACTTTCCTAGGGTCACGACCGACTCAAACGCAAAGCGTCCGCGCGCGGTTCCGGGAATATCCACTTGTGCGGCAGCGCAAAAAAGCTGGCGCCCCGCCTGGCGCATCTGCGCCAACGGTCCCTTGATCCGGGCGATCCGGCGGGGAATTCCTACTTGATCATGGTGTTGGGAACGATCAGCGCGATCTGTGGAAAGACGATCAGGATGGCGATGCAGACCATCATGGCGAACCAGAACGGCAGGATGCCGGCAAAGATCTGGCTCATCGGCACGTCCGGCACCAGGCCCTTGACGACGAACACGTTGATGCCGACCGGCGGGTCGATCAGACCCATCTCCAGCACGATCACCATGATGACGCCGAACCAGATCAGGTCGTAGTTGAGCGCCTGCATGATCGGGATGACGATCGGCAGCGTCAGCACCAGCATCGAGAAGCCTTCAAGGAAGGTGCCGAGCAGGATGTAGACCGACAGAATGAGGACAAGGATGACGACGCGGGGCACTTCGAGGCCGGCGAGCAGCTTGGCAATGTTCTCCGGGAGGCCCGACAGCGCCAGGAACGGCCCGAACACCAGGGCGCCGATCAGGATCAGGAACACCAGCGAGGTGGTGCGCATCGTGTCGACCAGAATCTCGGCGAAGTTTTCCTGGCTGAGCGAGCGGCGCCACAACGCATAGAGAAAGGTGAGCGCGGCCCCCACCGCCGCCGCTTCAGCGGGAGTGAAGACGCCGACATAGATGCCGCCGATGCTGATCAGCACGACGGTCATCATCGGGCCGGCGCCCAGCATGGTCCGGCGACGCACCTGCCAGCCGGCGCGGGGGCCGGGCGGGCCGTATCCAGGCTTGAACCGCATCCAGATCGCCACCGTGATCATGAAGATGGCGGTGAGCAGCAGCCCTGGCAGGATGCCGGCCAGCAGCAGCCGCCCGATCGACTGCTCGGTGAGCAGCCCGTAGATGACGAACGCGGTGCTCGGCGGGATGAGGATGCCGAGCGTGCCGCCGGCCGCGATGGTGCCGGTGGAGAGGCGGTGGTCGTAGTTGTAGCGCCGCATCTCGGGCAGGCAGACCTTGCCCATGGTGACGGCCGACGCGACGCTGGAGCCCGATACGGCCGCAAAGCCGGCGCAAGCGAGAATGGTGGCGTGCGCGAGCCCGCCGCGCCAATGGCCGATCCACGCATAGGCGGCGGAATAGAGATCGCGCGCCATGCCGGACACGGCGCCGAGATTGCCCATCAGCACGAACAGCGGGATCACGGCGAAGTCGTAGACCGCCGCGTAGGAATAGGGATAGGTGCCAAGCGCAGCCAGCGCCGGCCGAAAGCCGTTCAGCACGCCGAAGCCGACGATGCCGACGAGCAGCATGGCGATGCCGATCGGCATGCGCAGCGCCATGAGCCCGAGCAGCGCAGCGATGCCGAGAAGGCCGATGACGTTACCGTCCAGCATCGGCAGGCCCCGGCTTCCCGACCAACATCCGGACGCTCTGGATCAGCAAGACGATTGCGTACATCGCCGATCCGAAGGCGACGGAAAGCTGGAACGGCCAATGCGGCCAGCGCACCATGTTGCTGACCCGATGCATCGAGGTCAGCGCCTCGACCGCACTCAGCCAGGCGATCAGCGCGAACAGGGCTGCGCTGACGAGCGTCAGCAGGATCGGAATGAAGCGGAGCCGCGGGTTCTCCAGCGGACGTTCCAGGATGTCGACCGCCACGTGCCCGCCGGTCCAACCGCAATAGGCGATGCCGAAGAAGACGATCAGCGTCATCGCGAACTCGGTGATCTCCAACGAGCCGCTGAACGGCCTGTTGAAGCCATAGCGAAGGATGACGTCGAGCACCGTGTAGCCCATGAGGGCCACGAGCACGATGCCGCCACAGAGCGCCATCAAGCGCAGTGCTCGGCCGAATGGCTCCATCATCCCCCCAACGCCCAGCTTCGCCCCTCCGGCTCCGCGCAGCAGCTAGTGCTCCCGAATCCGAAGCGTTCGCGATAGCGCTTGGCGGCTCACGACACTAGCGTCAGCTGAGCAAACCGTAGGCGCCGAGCAGGCCCGTTGCGGACAGGCCGCCCTTGTCGCCCTCCGCCGCCTTTGCCCTGATCAGCGGCCGGAAGGCCTCCTGCCAGCGCTTGTTCTCGTCGGCCGACAACGCGATCACCTCGCGCTCCTTCGTGGCGGCGTCCAGCGCCGCCTTGTTCTGCGTGTCGTAGGTTTCCGCTCCCTTGAGACTGAGCTTGAGGCCGGTGCTATCGTCGATGATCTTCCTGAGGTCGGCGGGGAGCCTCTCGTAGCGGCCGCGGTTCATCGCCACGAGGAACGGCGAGCGGCCGAGCGGGGCATTGATGGTGAAGTACTTGGCCACCTCGATCAGCTTGAAGTCGACGGCGGCCGACATGGGGATCATGGAGGCATCCACGACGCCGCGATCGAGGGCGTTGTAGATCTGCCCCGCCGGCATGTCGATCGGAATGGCGCCGATCGCCTCGAGCTGGGCTGACTGCGCCGCCGACGGCGTGCGGATCTTCATGCCCTTCATGTCCGCGAGCGTGCGCACCGGCTTGGTCTTGCTCATGATGCTGGCTGTATCGGAGTTCCACAGCATCAGCACCTTGGTGTCCTTGAACTCGCCGGCGAGAAAACGGTCGAAGTGCGTCCACAGCTTCCTGGTGCCGTCGTCGGCGCTGGCGGCCATGCCCGGCAACTCGGTCAGCGCCATCATCGGGAAGTCGGACGATGTGTACCCGGGCACCGTGAAGCAGATGTCGGAAATGCCCTGAACGGTTTGGCGATAAAGCTCGGGCGGCTTGCCGCCGAGCTGCATCGAGGGGAACATGCGCACCGTCAGCTTGTTGCCGCTCGCGCCGGCGATCTCTTGCGCCCATGGCGTCAGCACCTTGGCCATGATGATGTGCGTGGGCGGCACGAAGGTTGCGAGCTTCAGCTCCTCGCTCGCCTGCGCCAGCGCCGCGCGCGACGGCAGGCCGGCTGCGGCGGCGAGCGTGCCGCCCAGGAACGATCGACGCGTCGGATGCATCGGGATCTCCCTACATATCGAGCTGCCGTTCGTGTATAAGTTAGCCGCATTCCTGGCGCCTGACCATCTGTGCGGCGCAGCGAGACGATGCAAGGCGACATTCGGCACAATGCAAGGCGTCAAAAGACGCGACGGGTGCAGGAGGTGTAAAATGCGCAAGTTCGTGATCGAGCCGCATTTCCGGCTGCAGGAGTGGGTCGCCGAGGAGAAGGGCTACTTCAGGGATGCCGGCCTCGACTACGAGTTCCGCGAGCTCGTTCAGTCAACCGGCGGAGCGCATCACGACAAGGGCGACCGGGTCGGCGCCTTCCAGTCCTTCGAGAAGGGCCGCGCCGCCGACGTGAGCTGCGCCTGCCATTGGACGGTCGGCGTCGCCGCGTCGTCGGGAATGGGCAAGCTCTACCCCGAGCTCTACTCGGTGGCGCCGTGCGGCGTCTTCGTGCCGGCGGACTCGCCCGTGAAATCGCCCGAAGATCTTGCCGGCGTGCCGATCTCGGTCGGCTACCAGTCAGGCAGCCACTACGCCACCATTCAGGCGCTCGAGCAGTATGTGCCGGCCGACAGGATCAACCTGTCGTTCGCCGACGGCATGCTGTTCAAGCGCATGGAGATGCTGCTCGATCGCAACGTGCCGGCGTGCACGCTGTTCAGCGGTCCCTATTACCTTGCCGAGCAGCTCGGCTTCCGCAAGGTCATCGACGCCACCTTCATGATCGCCACCATGATCCACGGCAGTCCGGACCCGGAGGACCTGCGCAGGTACTTCAAGGCGCTGAGGTGGGCCCAGCGCGACATCGATCTGAGGCACGACCGATACACCCACTACTACACGCGCGAGTTCCCGCTGCGCTGGCACGCGGTGATGGACACGCGCCGGTGGGGCCCGGGCGAGCGCCTGGTGTTCGAGCCGTATACGCGCGAGACGTTCGACGAGACCTTCCGCTGGATCGCCGAGCACGGCATCTTCGCCGACACCGGCATGGGCTCGGGCAAGTACGAAAGCGCGATTGCGACGGTGGCGTCGTAGCGGCCGCCGGCTGCAAAGACGCTGGACCATCCGCGCAACATGGCGACGCCAGCTGCTTCATTGCGGCCCAGGTGACATCTGGCTGAACCTGCCGGCCAGTCCTAAGCGTGCTGCGGCAAGCCGTCAGTGATCTCGTACCAATCCGGCTTGAAACGAACAAAGTAATGGGCCGTCGCTTTGACTTTTGCGTGTGGCTGGAGAGTACCAAGTCGAACGCGGGTATGCCCCGGATCGCGTGCCATCTTCGCAAACACCGGCGAACCGCAGTTGGAGCAGAATGAACGCACAACGCCTGGGGACGATTTCGTACTCTTTGATAGCATCCTCTCCCGACTTCAGTCTGAAGGACGCATTGGGAACGGCCGCGTTGCAGGAGAACATTGACCCGCTGGCGCGCTGGCAGTTGTCACAGTGGCAGTATCTCGTCTCTCCAAGATCGTCGTCACTGATTTCAAACGTCACCTTGCCGCACAAACACCGACCCTGGATCATCTGCTTCTCCCGCCGAAGCCAGCCCAACTTCCCTGGATTCTAATTGATGTTGAAATGAGCGCAGTAGAAAAATCGCAAGACATTGCAGTTTTGCCGGTTGGTGCGCGTAACGAGCCTTGGCATCATAGTTCTACAGCGAAGCAGTCGTGCCCATCTTCATCGGCCGTGGCGCGCCACCTTGCGATCTTGTACGATTTCACCGCCAAGATACGCCTCTGGAATGCTAAGATGCTGCGGCTCTGCTGCGCCCTGCGGCGGTCAAACAACCAGGGGATGGCGTGCCAAAGACGCGTGCGATCCTGGGCTCTGCTCTGTTCTTCATCGCCGTGCCCGGCGTGCTGGCAGGGCTTGTGCCATGGTGGATGACGCACTGGGAGGTTCGATCGCCATTCCTGGGGCTTGAACTGACGCGCGCCATCGGGGTGATATTGATCCTTGCCGGCGCACCCGGACTTGTCGGTTCATTTGCGCGCTTTGCGCTGCAGGGGCTGGGCACGCCGGCGCCGATCGCGCCGACCCGACATCTCGTGGTGGCGGGGCTCTACCGCTTCGTGCGGAATCCGATGTATCTGGCAGTGTTGGCTATCATTCTCGGTCAGGCGCTTGTGTTGGGTGATTGGCGCCTCGTCGTCTATGGTGCGGTGTTCTGGCTCGCCTGCCATCTATTCGTCGTGAGCTACGAAGAGCCCACGCTCCAACAGACATTTGGAGCAGAGTACGAGGCCTTCCGCGCCAACGTGCCGCGCTGGATTCCGCAACTCACGCCGTGGCGAGCAGCATGACATCGTGTCATGCGGGCCCCCATCGGCGTATCAGGCAATCGCATCCTCGCAATGTTGCCGGCTGCAGCGTTGCTCCCGTAGCTCAGTGGACAGAGCAAGCGCCTTCTAAGCGAGAGATCGTTAATCGTGCCGGGAGCCGCAGTGCCATCCAAAACCATGCGCAGACAATCACTTATGACCCCCGACGGCCCGGAGCGACATCGTCGCTTTTATCTTGCCGTCCTAATCAGCTGCGGCTCTAGTCGGTAATGTCGGGTATTGTCGATAGCGGACGAGAGAGCGGACGTGGCATTATCGACGCGATGGACTATGCAGTTCTGACCTAATTCAGCTTTGCCAGGAACGCGTTGATCGCCTCAGCTCCTTGTTTTGGCTGCTGGCACATCCACCAATGACCCGCCCCTTCCAAAACGGCGACCTTTGCCCCGGCGCGCTCGGCAGAACGTCGCGCGAGCGTCTCGCCGCCGCAGTAGGAATCTTCCGTCGCGATCAGCGCCAAGCCGGGTTTGGCGGCTGCCCGGGGTAACCCGGCTCCGAGATCGCGCATCACGGGCTGAGCGGCCGATCTGTACAGCGCCAGGATTGCCCGACCCATGTCCCTGTTCGCACCTGCAGTCACTTTTTGGGCAATCGCTGAGGTCATGCCCAAGCTCTCATACCGCTGGGCTCGGGCCTCGGCCGGCAGACTGAACATCTGCGCAACTGCCTGCTCGCCGATGTCCGGCGTCTGCCAAGCCTGCGCCATATCGTGCCAGACGTAATCCGCGTCGAAGCACCCCAAAATATCGCTTGTCCAAGATCGTATCAGACCTGGACGCTCCATCGCGATCCGGATGACGTGCCCCCCGCCCCAGTCATGCCCCACGAGATCGATCGGTTGTGCCAACTTCCCGAGTTCGCCGGCGAGCCAGTCGCGATAGGCGTCAGTGGAACAATCAAAGCCCGAAGGGATCGCGGAGCCAAATCCGGGTGGAGACAGACGAACGACGTCATCGTCGCGTAGATGCGGGACGAGATCGTCCCAGATCGCCTGCGTTTCAGGATTTCCGTGAACGAGAACGATGGTCATCCAAGCTTCTCCCCAAAGAACATTTATTGCACACGCCAGAGGGCCGAATTCCGGATTGTTGAACGTATCGCTTGCCGTTACTGACCGTTACGACATCATCGAGTGTCTGCGGCAAAGAGACAAGCACCGCCTCATAGCAACCCTACGTCGGCATGTGCTAGCCAGCCTCGAAACCTTGTGAACCTCTTTGACGGATCATCCATGCGTGTCGCGATCATCGGCTCAGGAGGGATCGGGCGGGGCTACTTCGCTTACCTCACCAGTCAGGGCCACCACCCCATCCTTTGGTCGCCGAGCGGCGCGGCTCAGGCCGATTTCACCGACACTGCAACACTCGATGTCACCGGCCAATTGGAGACCTCGTTCCAGCCCGCCATCTCGCGCAATTGTGCCGAGGCGGTGGAGGGTGCCGAAGCGATCATTATCGCCGTGCCGGCCAACGGGTTCCGCGCTGTGCTCGACCTGCTGGTGCCACACCTTACGAACGACCAGACCGTTATCATCAGCTCACATTGCTCTTTCGCAGCACTTTACCTGCATCGCCAGTTGACGCAGCGCGGGCTCGACCTGCCGGTCGTCGCATGGGCGACGACAGCGTTGACCGCACGAAAAAGCGGTCCGCGCAGCGTGCATATCTCTGGCGTGCGATCGAAGCTCGATGTTGCGACGCTACCCATTCGGCATGCGTCGACGGGACTATCGGTTTGCCGAAGACTGTTCGGGGACCGGTTCGAGCAGCGTCAGGATATTCTCGCGATCATGCTCAGCAACCTCAATCCTCCTGGCCATATGGCTAGCATGCTTGGCAATCTGACGCGGGCCGAACTCGGTGAAGACTGGCCAAATTACGGTTCGATTACCCAGGGCGTTGGTCGCATTATCGATGCGATGGATGTCGAACGCCTGGCTTTAGCTCGTGCCTTCGGTGTCGCGGTGCGCAGCGTACAGGAGCACTATTTGCACTCGTTTGGTGTCGAGCCTGGCCCAGTCGATAAGATGGCGGCGGCGGTCTACAGGAAGCGGCCTGAACTGCTCGGCCCCAAGACGCTCAACACCCGCTTCATCACGGAGGACGTCCCCTTTGGGCTCGTTCCACTCGAAACGCTGGGTATTATTGCTGGCATTCCGTTGCCGTTGCATCAGGCGGGAATCGCATTGTTCAACGCGATCTGCGCCCGCGACTTCCGCGCCGAGAACGATCTCCTGCCGCTGCTTGATCTTCAGGCGCTCGATGTCAGCGCATTGCGCCGACAGTTTCAGTGAATTCGGCCTCCTCCAATCGAGGCCCACGCGCCGTTGCGGCGGTCATAGCATGTCTCTAAGGAGGTCGTTGCGCGCGTGTGCAGTTAAACTTGGAAAACTGGCATCGCTCAATTCTTCTCTTCGCGTGGGCATACCCCCTTGGGAGTTACTTCGGAGATGAGGCCAACCATGCACCTTTGTTGTAAAATGATGATTGCGGGCTGTCTTTCAATCGGCGTCATCGGTCCTGCCGCCGCGCAAGAGACTGCGTTCCTCGGCGGCAGGACGATCAAAATCGTCGTGCCTTTTGCTGCCGGTGGCGCGCAGGATGTGATCGCGAGGCTGATTGCAGAAAAGCTTTCGCCGCGTCTTGGTAATACAATCATTATCGAGAATAAGGGAGGGGCTGCCGGTATCCCAGGCGCGGATAGTGTTGCCAAGGCGGAGCCGGACGGCGCAACTCTCCTAATGGCGACGGGGGGTGCCATCACAATTGCGCCGAACAGACCACAGAAACTTCCCTACGACCCGATCGCAGATTTTGCTTCAGTCGCACTGCTGGCTGACACGCCGATGGTCATCGCGGTCGCCGCGCAGAGCCGATACGCAACATTAGGAGATTTGATTGCCGATGCCCGGCGCCGTCCTGGTGAGGTCACCTATGCTTCAACGGGTGCAGGGACCGTTTCCAATCTGACCGGCGAACTGATGTCTCAGGCACTGGACATCAAACTTGTGCATGTGCCTTACCGAGGTGCCAGTCCCGCATTTCCCGACCTCATTAGTGGACGAGTTGACGCAATGGTAACGAGTTCAGCGTCGATCGATCCGACTGTCGCTGGCGGGCAGGCGCGTGTCCTCGCCACCTTCACGGCCTCGCGGCTTGCCAATTTTGCTGACGTCCCCACCATCGGTGAGGCGGCTAATCTCAAGGGCCTCGAAGTGCCGGTGTGGGCCGGCATACTGGCTCCCGCTAAAACGCCTCCCCCGGTGATCGAACGTCTTGCCAAAGAGTTGACTGCAATTTGCGCCGAATCCAATACCCATGATCGGTTCGCCAAGATTGGGGCCCTCACAACTTGCGGCAATCCCACCGCGTTGAGGACGGTGATCGAGAAAGACCTCGACCGCTGGAGAACCGTCATCAGCAAAGGCAACATCAAGTTGGTAGAATAATAAGGTCCTGACGCCACTGTGCGTTGTTTCCCGGCATGGCCTCCGGATTCATCCACACGAGCTCAAACACATGACCGTCGGGGTCTTCGACAGCGCGATTGTAGAGGAAGCCCATGTCGATCGGCGCGCGGGTGTCGGCCTTGCCGCCGGCTCTTGCGGCGAACTCGGCAAGCGCATCGACCTCCGCCCGGCTGTCGCGCGACAGGCACAGCAGCACCTGACAGGTCGCATGCGCATCCGCGACCGGTTTCGACGTGAACGTCGCGAAGTAATCGCGCGCCAGCAACTGGAAGGTGATCAGGTCCGACCAGACCATCGACGATGCCTTGTCGTCGCTGAACTGCTCGTTCTTCCGACACCCGATCGCTTCATAGAAGCGGGTGGATGCGGCGAGATCCGCCACAGGAAGGTTCACAAAGATCATTTTTGACATTTCTTCTCGCCGTTCCAACGTTGTCCTTTGGCTCGACGTTGAGCACCGGACCTGCACCCCTTGAGGCGAGGGATAATCGCAGCGCGTTCCCGCAACAATGACCTAAATCCGGCAAAAACTGCCATCAGCCGCGCGGTCGCTCTCGTCATCGTGGCCGTCTCTCTTCAGCTCGATTGCGTCGCCTCGCTGGAAATCCTACTGTGATGATGCAGGTTGGCTCGGATCGATTTTTCCCGGTGGCCTCCGGGCCTGATTTCTCATCCGCGCAGGGAGGATAATGATGGGACGAAAGTTCATCGACTGCCGTCAATTCCCGAGTGAAATGAACTGCACGGTCGCCATCAGCGCCGACAGCGAGGCCGAGCTCATAGAGGCCGCGGTCCAACACGCCGTGGCCGTGCACCAGCATCAGGACACGCCCGAACTGCGCGAGCAGATCAGAGGCTTGTTCAAAGACGGGACGCCCCCCGTGGAGCCACCACGCCAGGCAGCCTGACAAGGCCAGGTGACGGAAATCGGGGCGGCTTCGGCCGCCCTCATTTTTTCTTGGAGAGCTAACCCGTCGGGTGACGGGTGCCGTTTGCTAAACGGTCAGTGGCTAATGCCATGTGGATCGAGACCACAGCTCTCCGCCACCCGCCTTCGCTGCGCTTCGGCGCGGCAAGGCCTTTGAGGGGCGGGTGCCACGCCATAGCTGCGAAGCAGCGACGGCGGGCCAATCACGCCAGCTACGGCTCGGCAAGCCAGCACAGCCTTTCGAGCGAAGTCAGCGAAGGCTGCCGCGCCGTACCGAAGGCGGGCTGAAATGCTCCCTTCGTCTACCAGCTAGGATTTGATGTTTTCACCGTCGAGAAGCCGGGGCAGCACCGGCAGGGAGTACCATTTTGGCCAAACAAAAACTGGCGGGTTCGTTCAGCGGCCAGGACGTCGCGTTTTGAGCGCGATCACGAAGGTTCGAGTCCTTCACCCGCTTCCATTTTTCAGCGCGACCTCGCTGGTTGAGGACGCGGCTTTCATAAGGCGACAGCCTCCATCGTCACCGGGACGCGCGACCAGACCACGCCGCTATAGTTCAATGGTAGAGCGCCTGTTTGTGGAGCAGGAGACGATCGGTTCGATCCCGGGCCAGTGACCGGTTCTAACGTTCGCACAACCTTGCGGCTCTCTCCTTTGCGAACGTTAGAACCGGTCACTGGCTACTTGATAAATCCAGTGCGGTTTGGATTTGACGTTCGTACTTCCGACTCTGCGGCAAGGGCGGTACGAACGTCAAATCCACCGCACTGGCGGTGCCATGTCTTACAGGAGTGTGGTGTAACGGTAGCATGACGGTCTCCAAAACTGTCGGACAGGATTCGAATTCCTGCGCTCCTGCCAATAAACGCGTCACCGGTATATCGCCCGCTGCTAAACCACCGTGTGCCGGCGTTGGATTGGGCGCACCGGCTGCGACCAAGCAGCGCTCGTGCCGCGGTGCGTGGTCCGTTGTATAGTCCGGGAGGGCGGGGGATGTGTTGCAATGCATCACGTGCAACTCCAGCGACGGAGGTCCGCCATGAAAGTCAAGGACGCAATGCATAAGGGCGTCGATTGGGTCAGCCCGGATACCCCTCTCACCGAAATCGCAAAACTGATGCGCGCCCACGACGTCGGCTGCGTTCCGATCGGCGACGACGACAAGCTGGTGGGAATGGTGACCGACCGCGATATCGTCTGCAAAGGGCTTGCGGACGGCGGGTTCGATGCGAGCAGCGCGGTGGCGCGCGACGTGATGACCGAAGGTATCCATTGCTGCCGCGAGGACGACGACCTCGCTAAGGCAGTGCATCACATGGAGCAGTTGAAGGTCCGCCGGCTGCCGGTGATCAACAAGAACAGGCGGATGGTCGGCATCATCAGCCTTGGCGACGTCGGCACCTTCGCCTCGAATGAGCTGCTGGCCGAATGCGTCAAGAGCGTATCGGCTCACCATTAGAGTATGGCGCTGCGGACCGGTGCAGCCGATAGCGGGTCATCTCGCGCGCTCATAGGCGATCAACTGGCCGACCGGTCCTTGCGCCGCGCCGATCTCGCTGAAGCCGCAGCGCTGCATCAGCGCGCGCGAGCTCTTGTTCGGCGTATCGACCAGGGCGACGATGCGGCGGCGCTGCAGCACGTCGGATGCGTAGGCCAGGATCGCGGTCAGGGCTTCCGTGGCATGGCCTTCGCCCCATCGATCCGGCTTCAGCGCGATGATCGGCTCGATCTCGCCCTCCAGCGCGGGAAAGATCCGCGCGGTGTGCGGCGACACGAATTGCAGGGCGACGCAGCCGATGATGTCGCCGTCCTTGCCGATGAGCCAGAGACCCAACCCGGATGCACGCCGCGCCAGGTTCTCGTCCACGATGGCGGCGATACGCTCGGGTGGGACCTCCTCGTTGTCGAACAGGTAGCGCCGCACGTCGGCGCTCGCGAAGATGTGTTCGAGATGTGGGCCGTCGTTACCCGCGAGCGGGCGCAGCACGAGACGGGGCGTGGTCAGGACTGGTTGCATGTTGCGCGACAGACGAGAAAATTGCCTGTATTTCGCATAGAATGAACCTTGCCGACAACGCAATCGGTTCTTCGGCCGAACCGCAGAAGCCGACATGAGGAGTGCCTGCGATGAATGGCGCCGAATTGTTCGTAGCCGCTTTGGAAAACGAGGGCGTGCGGCAGATCTTCGCCGTTCCCGGCGAGGAGAACCTCGATTTCGTCGAAGCGATGCGACGTTCGTCGATCAAGCTGATAGTGACCCGCCATGAGCAGGCCGCAGCCTTCATGGCCGCAACGCACGGGCGACTGACGGGCAGGGCGGGAGTTTGCCTGACGACGTTGGGTCCCGGCGCGCTCAATCTGACCACCGGCGCGGCCTACGCGCTGCTCGGCGCCATGCCGATGATCATGATTACGGGCCAGAAAGGCATTCTGAGCCGAAAGCAGGCTGCGTTCCAGGTCGTCGACATGGTCTCGACCATGCGGCCGCTCACCAAGATGGCCCAGCAGATCGTCAGCCCCGCGACCGTTCCTTCGATCGTGCGGGAGGCGTTTCGCGTGGCGCAGGAGGAGCGGCCCGGCCCGGTCCATCTCGAACTGCCGGAAGACATTGCGGCCGAGGCCGCGCCCGCGATCTCGCCCGTTCCGGTCCATCCGATCGAGCTTCCGCTCGCTTCGCCTGCGGCGCTCGATCGTGCGGCCGAGCTGATCCGTAAAGCGCAGCGGCCGCTGGTGATGCTGGGCGCGGCTGCAAGCCGGCCGCAGCTCGCGGAAAGCCTGTCGAGCTTCGTGAAGCGCCTGCAGATTCCATTTTTCAACACGCAGATGGGCAAGGGGTCGGTCGCCGGCGGATCCGGGCTCTACATGGGCACCGCCGCACTCTCCGAGCGGGATTATGTGCATCTGGCGATCGATCGCGCCGATCTGATCATCGCGATCGGCCACGACACCGTCGAGAAGCCGCCCTTCTTCATGGGGCCGACCGGCCCGATCGTGCTGCATGTGGGTTACCTTCCAGCGACGGTGGAGGAAGTCTACTTCCCGCAAGCCGAGCTCGTGGGTGATGTGGGCCCGAGCCTCGCTCTGCTGGCCGACCGTCTCGAGGGCAGGCTTCCCAACGCCGGCGCACTCCTCGCACTGCGTGGGGAGATCCTGGCGCGGATCGGCGACCGGGCCGAAGAGAGCCGCTATCCGTTGACGCCGCAGCGTATCGTGCACGACGTGCGGCAGGTGATGCCGGAAGACGGCATCGTCTGCCTCGACAACGGCATGTACAAGATCTGGTTCGCCCGCAACTATCGGACGCACGTGGCGAACACGCTGCTGCTCGACAATGCGCTGGCGACGATGGGAGCAGGCTTGCCGTCCGCGATGATGGCGGCGATGCTCAACCCGAACAGGCGCGTGCTCGCTGTGTGCGGCGACGGCGGGTTCATGATGAACTCGCAGGAGCTGGAGACGGCCGCGCGGCTGAAACTCAACCTGGTCGTGCTGATCCTGCAGGACAATGCCTACGGGATGATCCGCTGGAAGCAGGCGGCGGACGGTTATCCTGATTTCGGCATGACTTTCGGCAATCCCGACTTCGTCGCCTATGCCAACGCCTACGGCGTCAAGGGCAGCCGGGTGGAGAGCGCCGACGGTCTCGCGCCAACGCTCGAGGCGGCGTTCTCCGGCGGCGGCGTGCACCTCGTCGCCGTGCCGATCGATTACTCGGAGAACATGCGCGTCCTGGTCGACGAACTGCGTTCCGCCCAGGCCGCGAGCAGCGACAAGCAAGCATGAGAGGCAAAGAAGACAGTTCATCTGGAACCGCCTCCGCTCTGGAACCGCGCCCGCCCTTATTCTCGCCGCCATTATGATTGAGTGACTGACGCGGGGCGTGTCCTGCGGGGCAGATATTTCTGAAGGTCCTGGGTGATCGTCCAACGTTTGCTGCAACACGAGGCTGTTGTATCGCGCCGTGCGCTTCTGCGCGGACTTGCGTCCTCGGCCGGCATGCTCGCGCTCTGCGGATGCGCCGGTATGGCCGCGACGGGCGCGCGCGTCGACGCTTCGTCGCTCTCGGTCGAGCGTACATTACTCGTCGCAACGACACGCAAGCGGGTGAATGGCGGGCGCAAGCCCTGGTTCGGGCCGGAGCGGGCTTCCAAGATGACCGTCGCACGGGCGAAGCTGGTGCCGCCGGACGACAGCCGTTTCTCTCTCGCCGCAGCCGGCCTTGCCGATTGGCGGCTTGATGGCGTCGAACCGGCGTCGGGAGAGGTCAGCGATCTTCTCGCGCAGGCCGGCGGCGGATCAGACGTCCTGATCTACGTGCATGGATTCAAACAACACGTTCGAGACAGCGGCGCTCGATGCCGCGCACCTCGCCGATGGCATCAAGTTCCGCGGCCAGACGATGGTCTTCTCCTGGCCGTCCAAGGCAGGGCTGTTGGACTACGCCTATGACCGCGACAGCGCGATGTGGTCACGCGATGACTTCGAACGCGTCCTCGCTTCCATCGTTGCGGCACCCGGCGCCGGCCGCGTCCACATCGTCGCGCACAGCATGGGAACCATGCTGACGCTCGAAAGCCTGCGCCAGCTGCATGCGCGATCTGGCGACACCGTTGTGGACAGGATCGGGGCCGTGGTGTTCGCCGCGCCCGACATCGACATGGACGTGTTCTCGTCGGCGATCAACCGCATCGGTCCGCTCGCCCGCAAGATCACGGTCATTGCCGCGACCAATGACCGTGCGCTGGCGCTGTCGGGGCGTATCGCCGGTGGGATGACCCGGGTGGGTGCCGCCGAGAAAGCTGCCATCGAGCAGCTCGGGGTGCGCGTGGTCGATGCTTCGGAGCTCAGGCTGGGGCATCATCAACCACGATCTGTTTCTATCGAATGCGGAGGTGCGGCAGGTGATACGCCGCTCGATAGACACCACGGCCGCGTGAATGCGGCTTTGCAAAGCTCATTGCGCGCACGGCTGACTGGTTTTCTGTGATGGAAGCGAGAGGCGCGAGCGGCTAATGTGCGCCGATGGACCGCTTCGACACCGACAGGTTAATCGCCGAGAGACTGCACGAAGGCCATCTGCAGGATCTGGTCGCGTTGCATCTCGATCCGGATGTTTCCCGTTACCTCGGCGGTGTGCGCTCGGCCGAGGCAACAGAGACCTACTTGAAGGTCAACATCGCCCATTGGGATCGACACGGCTTTGGACTTTGGGTGCTGCGAACAAAGTCGGGAGAGTTTGCGGGACGTGCCGGAATTCGCCACGTGGTTGTCGAAGACGCAGGCGAGATTGAGATCGCCTATACGCTCAAACGTACTCTTCTGGGGGCAGGGGCTGGCCTCGGAAATCGCCACCGCGCTGACGACCATCGCACGATCGCAGCTGCGATTGCCGTCCCTTGTGGGATTGGTGGCGGTCGCAAATGGCGCGTCGCGCCGTGTCCTGGAGAAGACAGGGTTCAGCCTGGAGCGTCATGCGATATTTCACGGCGCGGAGGTCGCGCTCTATCGCTCGCCGCGCGTCCTGCTGCCGTAAGCGCGCAAGCTAACTTTTCGGAACGTTCCGTGGTGATGCGGCTGCCGTCGTGACCGGCACGTATTTCTTATAGATCCAGCGACGGCCGTGCCGACGACGGCAGACGGTGCCCCAGAGCAGCCTGCCGGTTATCGACCGGCGCGGAATGATGACTCGCGTGACGTGCCAGAGTTCAGTCCATTCAGACGATGCAACCATGCGGCGGTTCTCAAGGTTGAGGACGGGGCCGCTCGACGTTGGGGAAATCGAACGGCCCCTGACCGCACAGTTGAAATCGGGGCTTCGGGGTTTGGCGCTGAGAAAAGCCCGTCTTGCGCGGCCGCAATCAGCTAGCGCGCGTGCGTCGTGTGACGCAACGGAACTCGCGTTTTAACACTACCGGTAATGGTTAAGGGTGCTGCGGCGTGAGCTTCCGACGACTATCGTGAACGCCACGCCGTAAGCGAAGAGCGTCGCCGCCGCTCGCGTCGCGTAGATGAAGCAATCAGAGGTCGCTGCTGCACGTCGCCGCGCCACGTCGAGGACCTTGGCACCTCCGGCGTTGCCAGATCCACCAAACCGGAGCGGCTGCTCTCAGGCCGCCGGTGGCGCAAATATCAGTATCGTTCGGCAATGAAGTTCTTGCCCTTCAGCGGCGCTTGATCGTCGTATCTTCCCTTCTTTGACCGCTTGGGCAGCTTGATGTTCGGCTGCGTCACTTTCTTGACAGGGACCTCGCTGAGAATGTGCGAAATGACATTGAGCCGTGCCCGCCGCTTGTCGTCGGAGCGCACCACGTACCAGGGAGCGTGTTTGCTGTCGGTCATTTTCAGCATCAGGTCGCGTGCGCGCGAGTAATCATACCAGCGCTTGTACGATTCGAGATCCATCGGGCTCAGTTTCCATTGCCGCGTCGGATCCTCGATGCGTGCCCTGAACCTTCGCTCCTGCTCGTCCTGTCCAACCTCGAGCCAGATCTTGATCAGAGTGATGCCACCATCGATGATGAATTTTTCGACCAGCGGACAAAGCTGCAGGAAGCGCTGGTGCTGTTGCTCCGTGCAAAATCCCATGACGTATTCGACGCCGGCACGGTTGTACCAGCTGCGATCGAAGACGACGATTTCGCCGGCGGCCGGAAACCGTTCGATATAGCGCTGCATGTACATTTGCGACTTTTCGCGATCGGAAGGGGCGGGGAGAGCGACGACGCGAAAGATCCGTGGACTGACCTTTTCAGTGAGGGCCCTGATGGTTCCGCCCTTGCCGGCGGCGTCCCGTCCCTCGAACAGGATGATGACGCGCAGACCCTTCTCCTTCACCCACTCCTGCAGTTTGCAGAGGCGGACCTGCAACTTGCCCATTTCACTCCTCATAAACCTTGCGCTTCATTTTCTCGCGGCCGTTTTTGGTCTCCGCCTCGTCGAGAGCTTCGCGGGTTTCCTTGAGTGTCATTGGAATTGCCTTTCTGTTTCGGGAAGTTTTTCGTCGCTGTTGCCGTCACCCCTGAGCAGATGATCCAGCGTTGTCATCCGGTCGATCCCGCCGACCTTCTCGGCGATGCCGTCGGCTCGCAACAGATCGCGCACCCGTCCATGCGCCCCGACGACGCGCAATGCGGCGCCGCGCGCGGCAAGTTCACCGTGCAAATTGTGCAGCATGCGTGAGCCTGCGAGGTCAACATAGGGCGATGCCGAGAGATCGCACACCACCAGGCGGACTTCAGACGGAACGCCCGCGGAAAGACGGGTCAAGACCGCTTCCTGGACAGCGTCGGCATTGACGTAAATCAGCGACGCTTCGGGGCGGAATGCAAGTGCGCCGGGCAGCGGCTCATTGTCGGGGCGTCGGGCCATATCCGAGTAGTTGTTCGTTCCTGGAATGCGCCCGAGGAACGCAACGTGAGGCTGCGATATACGGGCCAGCAGCAACATGTATCGAAGCCAGCGCAGCAAGAAGGATGCCTTGCAGAATGCCGAGCAGCAGTACTGCGCCAAGCGCGATCGCGGCCGCGTAGAAGTCCCACCGGCTCACGCGCCACATCCGCAGTAGCGTCGGAAAGTCCAACAGGCCGGATATCGCGGTCAGTACCACCGCTGCCAGGACCGCCTTCGGCAGGTTTTCCAACAGCCCTGTCAGAAAGAGCAGGCACAGCGCGAGCGTCATCGAAGCGAAGACGAGGGCGAGTCGCGTGCGTGCGCCTGCCTTGTCGTTCACGGCCGATTGCGACAGCCCGCCAGCCACCGGGTAGCCTTGTCCCAGCGCTGCGGCGAGATTTGCCGCGCCGAGACCGAGCAGCTCCCGCCTCGGGTCGAGTTGATATCCGTGCTTTGCCGCGAAGGTGCGCCCGGCGGAGACACTTTCGATGTAGGCGAGCAGCAGGCAGCCGGCGGCCAGCGGCATGATGCCCTCGATGTCGCGCAGCCGCAGTGCGGGGCCTTCCAGCGAGGGCAAGCCGGCGGGAATATCTCCCGTAATGGGTACGCCAAGCGCGGGAAATCCAAACAACGTGGCGACAGCGATCGCTAGTGCAACAACGCCGAGCGCGACGGGCTTTCCCGGAAACAAACGCTCGCCGAGCACCAGCAGCAGGATTGCGACACAGCCGATGGCGAGCACGAGAAAATGTGTCTGGCCGACTTGTCCGGCGAGCAGCACGGCCCGCTCGAAAAAATTGTGTCCGCCGCCGGCCACACCGAGCAGGCTTGGCAACTGGGTCATCGCGATGGTCAATCCCGCCCCGGCCTTGAAGCCCACCAGGACGCTGTCGCTGATCAGCTTGACGAGCGCGCTCAGTCGCAGCAGCCAGGCAATCAGGCAAAGAACGGCCACGGTGAAGCCGGCAAGGCTTGCGATCTGCGCGTAGCGTTGCACGTCGCCGCCTGCCATTTCGCCGACGGTGCCAGCGATCATCAGCGAAATGGCTGAAGTCGGGCCGATCGCAAGTTGGCGCGACGACCCGAGCAGAGCATAGCCGAGCCCGCCAAGCAGATAGCCGTACACGCCGGCTTGCGGAGGCAATCCTGCAAGCCCCGCATAGGCAAGAGAAACCGGGATGGCATAAGCCGCCAGTGTGACGCCGGCCACGATATCACCGCGCAGCCAATCGGCGCGGTATTCCGCCAACCGACCGATCGGAGGCAACCATGTCGCTCCAGTCCAGCCGTGCGTGGAATTCTTCATGGGTGGTGCTTCATGTCCAAGTCGGTTGCACCTGCTATGACCGCCGCAGGGGTACACTCCATCGTTTGCGGCAAAGCCTGGGACGTCATACGGGCTTCGCCTTCAGCAGCATCGCGATCGTTGGGGGAGGGGTTGCTGCGCGAATGCTTGTTGTGCGCCCCGCCCCCTGCGAGGGGTCGCCGACCCACAACACGACTGCAGGGCGACCGGGTGGATCGTGCTGCTCGGCTGGACAGATCAAAACATTGGAGACCAGCCGCATCCTTGCGCCAGATCAAAGATCGCGCGCCAGCTCACCCGGCATGGGACGGCCTCGCCGAGCTGACGATGTCCGTTCACGGGCGGAAAGCTGACTTCGCGTCGGCAGTGCAATTGCTTAAGAGGAGCGGATGATGTCCGAAATGAATTCGTTCTCGGGAGCGCAGCTAAGAACGCCAAAAGCCGCTGCGATCGCCGGGATTGTCTTTTCTGCCCTTCTGCTTGCGATCATCTGGTTGCTTCGGCGATCTTTGCCGGCCGATCCGCTGGATCCCGGAGCCTGGCTCGCGACGGAATCCAATACGGTCGCACTCGCCTTGAACATGATTCCGTTCGCCGGGATTGCCTTCCTGTGGTTTATCGGCGTGCTGCGGGACCGCCTCGGTCAAAAGGAAGATCGCTTCTTTGCCACAGTATTTTTCGGCAGCGCGCTGTTGTTTCTTGCCACGCTGTTTGCGGCCGCGGCAATCGTAGGGGCTGTTATCCTGGCCGCCTCGTCGGCGAACCAAACCGAGCTGGTCAATTCTGGTACTTTTCGCCTCGCGCGGGCGACTGCCTATATCATGACCAATGTCTACGCGATCAAGATGGCAGGCGTATTCATGATCTCGACGTCGACGGTTGTGATCTACACAGCAATAGCACCGCGGTGGATCGCCTTTGTCGGCTACGGGTTGGCCTTGATTCTTCTGACCGGCAGCTACTACATCAATTGGAGCGTCGCGGTCTTGCCCATATGGGTCTTGTTGCTCAGCGTTCACATCCTTGTCGACAATATGGGCTGGCAACAAAATACCAACCAGCGATAGGTCTTCGCCAACTGCCGAGAGACAACCCATGCCGAAAGTCGAAACGTCGACGCCACCTCACACGCCGACGCCGATCGGCCCCTACAACCATATTGCCAAGGTCGGATCGTTCATCACCATCGGCGGCGTAGCCGGATTTGACCCGGCCACAGGTCGAGCTTGCCGGGTCCGACATTGCCGCGCAGACCCGGCAGATTCTCGCATCGTTCAAAACGATGCTCGCCTCGGTCAATTCCGATCTCGAGCACACGATGCACATCAACATCTTCCTGCGCGAGATGTCGGATTTTGCAGCGATGAATGCGGCTTATGTCGAGGTGATGGGATCACATCGTCCGGCCCGAACCGTGATCGGCGTCCGCGAATTGCCGAAGCCCGACGTGCGGGTGACGATGAACCTGACCGCCGTGACAAGGGACTGAGCCGGCCATTGTCGGATGGGGTGAGGTGTCGACGCATGCTCGCTTCGCTCGCGGGAGGCTTGGCGATCTTCTTCGTGTTCCGCTAGTGTAGCGGCCCATGCTGACCATTCCCGACTATCGCCTCCGTCTTCCTGGCCCGACTGCCGTCCCCGAACGCGTCCGCCAAGCCACCGCGCTGCCGGTCCTCAACCACCGCGGCGCCGAGTTCAAAGCCATGCTGGCGGAATGCCAGCAGCGCCTGAAGCCGATCTTCGGCACGGCGCATGACGTTCTGACCTTCGCCGGCTCCGGAACGGCGATGATGGAAGCGGCCCTCGCCAACATTCTCAGCCCCGGCGATGCGGTCCTCATCGTCGTTGCCGGCCAGTTCGGCGACCGCTTCGTCTCGATCGCCAAAGCCCTCGGCGCGTCGATCGACACGGTCGATGTCGAATGGGGCGGCGCGCTCGATGCGCAGCGCGTGGCCGAGCGTCTGAAGCAGCGCCCCTACCGCGCCGTGGTGATGGTCCACAACGAGAGTTCCACCGGGGTCGCCTACGACGTCGCCGCCGTCGGGGCGGTCGTGCGCGATACGCCGGCGCTGCTGGTCGTCGACTCGGTCAGCGGCCTCGCCGGCATCGAGATGAAGATGGATGCCTGGGGTGCGGACATCGTCGTGTCGGCCTCGCAGAAATCGCTGATGTGCGCGCCGGGCATCGGCCTTGCCGCAATCGGCGCCAAGGCATGGAAGGTGATCGACCGCGACGGCCGCGTGCCCAGCTTTTTCGCCGATTTTCGCCGCGCCAGGGCCTCGCTCGACAAGGACGGCACACCCTTTACGCCACCGGTGACGCTGGTCTACGGCCTGCTCGAGGCGTTGCGCATGATCGACGAGGAGGGCCTGGCCAACGTCCTCAAGCGCCACAGCAGGCTCGCCGCCGCCTTGCGTGCCGGCGTGCAGGCCCTCGGCCTCGAGCTCTACAACCAGCCGAATACTTCATCCGCCACGGTCGTCGCCATGAAAGTGCCCCAGGGCCTCGAAGGCGGCGTCATCGTCCAGCACATGCGCGAGCACTATCGCACGGTCATCGCCGGCGCACGGCATCCCAGCCAGACCGGCAAGGTCATCCGCATCGGGACGATGGGAATGATCAGCGAGACGGACATCATCACCGATCTCCGCCATCTCGAAGCCACGCTCAAGGATCTTGGCAGGCCCGCCCCGGCCCCGCATGCGGGAGTACGCGCGGCGCTCGACGCCCTTGCCGTCAGCGCCTAAGCTCCTTCCCAAGCCAACAAGGCGAGGCGACGGAGAGCAATCATGAAGCGTTTTGGTACGGGTATCGCGGCGGCGGCGGTGGCGGCCACTCTGGGCTGGGCAGGCGGCGTCGAGGCGCAGCAGCGCGTCGTCATCTACTCCTCGAACGATGCGACGCTGAACAAGCTCGTCGCCACCGAGTTCACCAAGGCGACCGGCGTTCAGGCCGACGTCATCTCGGCCGGCTCCGGCGTGGTGATCAAGCGCGTCGAAACGGAGAAGGACCGGCCGCAGGGCGATATCGTCTGGGGCATCAGCCGCTCGCTGCTGCAGACCAACGTGCAGTATTTCGACTCCTACGCCTCGCAGCACAAGGATGCGGTGCCGGCCGAATACCGCGATCCGCAGGATCGCTGGATCGGCACCAACCTGCACCTGCTCGTGGTGCTGCAGAACACCAAGTCGGTGCCGGAGGCGGAGGGGCCCAGGAGCTGGGAGGATCTGACCGACACAAAGTGGAAGGGCAACGTCGCCTTCACCGATCCGGCCAACTCCGGCTCGGCCTATTCCAACGTCACGTTGCTCGTCGACATGTGGGGCGGTGGCAACGCCGGCTGGGACAAGGTCTCCAAGCTCATCGGCAACGCCAAGATGCTCAACCGCTCCTCGCTGGTCTTCCAGGGTGTCGGCAACGGCGAATACGGACTCGGCATCTCGCTCGAATACGCGGGCTACCTGTGGGCCAATAACGGCGCGCCGGTGAAGGTGATCTATCCGTCCGACGGCACCATCGCCCAGATGGAAGGAGTCGCCATCATCAAGAACGGCCCGAACACGGCCGGCGCCCGTCAGTTCGTCGACTACGTCAACCGCAAGGACGTTCGCGAGATGATCCTCAAGGAGACGTTCCGCCGGCCGGCACGCCAGGATCTCGATCTGCCCAACCTGCCGGGCAAGATGCCCAAGCTCTCCGACATCAAGCTCGTGAAGTACGACGAGGACGGCTGGACGCAGAAGCGCGGCGAAACGATGGATCGCATCAAGGACGTGATCCAGACGACCCGCTGACGCGCGTCAACCTCGTCCCGCAGGGCGGCCGCGCCGAACCGGTGCGCGGTCGTCCGAGGGTTTATTTGTTTTCGGGGGGCGTTTTGACGGCAATTTCGATCGACCACGTGTCGCGATCGTTCGGGACGGTGCGCGCCGTCGATGACGTGTCGCTCGAAATCGAGGACGGCGAGTTCTTTACGCTGCTCGGGCCTTCGGGCTGCGGCAAGACCACGCTGCTGCGCACGATCGCCGGCTTCGCCGACCTCACTGCCGGCCAGATCCGTTTTGGCGGCAAGCGCATCGACACGCTGCCGCCGCATCGCCGCAACACCGGCATGGTGTTCCAGAACTACGCCATCTTCCCCAATCTCACGGTCGGCGGGAACGTGGCCTACGGCCTCAAGGCGCGCAGCGTGCCCGAGGCGCAGATCAAGGAGCGCGTGGCCCGCGCCCTCAGGCTCGTGCATCTCGACGCGTATGGCGAGCGCTGGCCGCACCAGCTCTCGGGCGGCCAGCTTCAGCGCGTCGCCATCGCCCGCTGCCTGGTGATCGAGCCCGAGGTCCTGCTGCTCGACGAACCGCTCTCCAACCTCGACGCCAAGCTGCGCGTGGAAATGCGCGCCGAGATCCGCCAGCTCCAGCAGCAGCTCAAGATCACGGCCATCTACGTCACGCACGACCAGGAAGAAGCGCTCGCCATGTCCGACCGCATCGCCGTGATGCGCGCCGGCAAGCTCGAGCAGGTCGCAAGGCCGCAGGATATCTACCGCGCGCCGGCAACACCGTTCGTCGCCGAGTTCATGGGGACCACCAACCTGCTCAGCGGCACTGTCGCCGGACGGGACGGCGAGGCGCTGCGCATCCGCGTCGGCCAGCAGGAGTTCCGCGCCGTGGGCGACGGACGCGAGAGCGAGAGCGTCAGCTTCTCGCTGAGGCCCGAGACCATCCGCCTGCTCGACACAGGCGAAACGCCGCCGCCCGGCTGGAGTGTGTTCGAGGCGGGCCTCGGGCCGGTCGAGTTCCTCGGCGCCATCACTCGCATCGAGCTCCAGATCGGCAACGGCGCCATGCTGCGCGTCGCCAGTCTCGATGTGCTGCCCGACGAGCTGAAGGCGCGCGGCCGCATCGCCGCCGCATACGATCCGCGCCGCATCACGGTGTTCCGCGGATGATCGCCATCTCCCGCCGCGACACGTTCCCGCTGGCCATCGCGGTCCTGGCCTTCGCCTTCCTCGGGCTGTTCCTGCTCTACCCGCTGCTCAACGTCTTCGGCGCGAGCTTCCTCGACCGCACGGGCACGAACTTTACGCTCGCGAACTATGCCCGCATGCTGTCGAGCAGCTTCTATCTCGGCAGCCTGAGCAACAGCCTGATCCTCGGCGTTCTGTCGACGCTGCTGACCATCGCTCTGGGCGTGCCGCTGGCCTTCTGCCTCGCCCGCCTGCCGATCCCGGGCAAATCGCTGCTGCTGGCGCTGGCCTCCCTGCCGCTTGTGCTCCCTTCCTTCGTCGCTGCCTATGCGCTCGTGCTGCTGCTCGGCCGTGCCGGCATCATCACGCGCTTCCTGCGCGACATCGGCATCCCCTTCACCTCGATCTACGGCATGACCGGGATGACCATCGTCTTCGCCATGACGCTCTTCCCCTTCGTCGTCTTTCCCACCCTGGCGGCGTTCAAGGCGGTCGACGTCTCGGTCGAGGAGGCCGGGCAGAATCTCGGCTCCTCGCGCTGGCGCACCTTCTGGACCGTCACCGTGCCGATCGTCATGCCGGCGGTGCTGGCCGGCGGACTGCTGGTCTTCATCGACGTGATCGAGAGTTTCGGTGTCCCCTTCGTGCTGGCCGAGGACAAGCCGATCCTGGCCGTCGAGGCCTACAAGCTGTTCGTCGGCGAGACCGGTGGCAATCCCGCCTCGGCCGGCGTGCTCGGCGTGCTGTTGATCGTCTGCACCGCCATCGCACTCCTCATCCAGCGCCACTATCTCGGCCGCCGGCGCTTCTCGACCGCGGCGCGCCGCACGCCGCCTGAGCTGGTGGTGAAGCCCTGGCTGCGCCGACTGGCCTCTGCCTATTCGTGGGGCGTGGTCCTGATCGCCCTCGTGCCGTTCTTCGCCATCATCGTGATCTCCTTCATGGAGTTCCGCGGCCCGGTGATGCAGGCGAACCTCAGCCTCAACAACTTCCGCGACCTGCTCAATCAGTCCTGGCGGCCGCTGATCAACACGCTCACCCTGTCCACCGCCGCCGCCATCATGGCCGCGGTGATCGGCGTCCCCATCGGCTTCGCCATCACCCGCTTTCGCTCCAGGATCTCGGACCTGCTCGACGTCATCGCCATGACCCCTTTTGCTGTCGCGGGAACGGTGCTGGCCATCGGCCTGATCATCTCCTTCAACAGCGGCTGGCTGGTGCTGACCGGCGGCTGGCTGATCCTCGTCCTCGCCTGGGTGGTGCGGAAGATCCCGTTCAACGTGCGCGCCTCGGCCGCCATCCTCCATCAGATCGATCCCAGCCTCGAGGAGGCATCGATCAATCTCGGTGTCTCGCCGCTGATGACTTTCGTACGTCTGACCGTGCCACTGATGATGGGTGGCGTGATCGGCGGCATGGTGCTGACCTGGGTCACGGTCGCGTCCGAGCTCTGCTCCACCGTCGTCCTCTACAGCGGCCCGTGGGCGACGATGACCGTCGTCATGTTCCAGGCGCTCGAAGGCACGGGTGCCGGCATCGCCTCGGCCGCGGCGACCGTGCTGATCGTCTTCACCGTGCTGCCGGTGGCGCTGGTCTACCGGCTGCTTCGCCGCCACGAACTCGGTATGATGTGAGCCATGATCGACCTGCGCAGCGACACCGTCACCCAGCCCACGGCCGAAATGCTCGACGCCATGCACGCGGCGCGCCTCGGCGACGATTCGCGCGATGGCGACCCGACCGTGGGCAAGCTCGAAGCCCTTGCCGCCACGCGCACGGGCAAGGAAGCGGCGATGTTCGTGCCCAGCGGCACGATGGGCAATCTCGTGGCACTGATGGCCCATACGGGGCGCGGCGGCGAAGTGCTGCTGGAAGAGAGCTCTCACATCCTCAAGAGCGAAATGGGCGCCATCGCCCAGGTCGCCGGCCTGTTCCACCGCACGATCCGCGGTGAACGCGGGGCCATGGATCTCGGCATCCTGGCCGAGACGATCAGCGCCCAAATGAAGCCCAACAAGCTGGCGACGGCCCTGATCGAGATGGAAACGACTCACAACGGCGCAGGCGGCACCGTCCTGCCGCTCGATCACATGGCGGAGGTCTACGCGCTCGGCCGGCAGCACGGCATTCCCGTGCACACCGATGGCGCCCGGCTGTTCAACGCCGCCGTGGCGCTCGGCGTGCCGGCGGAGCGCATCGCACGCTACACTGACAGCGTGACCTTCTGCGTCTCGAAGGGCTTGAGCGCGCCGGTTGGCTCGCTGCTCTGCGGCACGAAGGAGTTCATCACCCGCGCGCGCGGCTTCCGCCGCATGCTCGGCGGCAATCTGCGCCAGGCCGGCATGCTCGCCGCCGCCGGCATCGTGGCGCTGGACAGCATGGTCGAGCGTCTGGCCGACGATCATCGCACGGCAAAGCAGCTCGCCGACGGCCTGCACCGCTTCGCCCCCGGTCTCGTCGACCCGACATCCATCGCGACCAACATCGTGCGCGTCGATACGACCGTCAGCGGCTGGCCGGCCGAGACATGGTCGGCTGCGCTGCAGCCCCGCGATGTGCGCGTCTCGCCCGGCGGGCCGATGCAGCTCCGCTTCGTCACCCACCGGCACATCTCGCCTGACGGATGTCGAGACGACGCTGCAGACGTTCCGCGATCAAGAACAAAAAGCGAACAAGCGTCAGACCATGTCTCGGCTGGCCAGCCGCTGACGGTCGTATCGACGCGCATTTTCGGTGCAGAAGTTACCGGTGAGAACGGCGTCGATATCTTTTTGCGGAAAGCCCCCGTAAGGTGCCAGCGGAAAGGAATTCTCATCATGACACCAGAGCGTACCGCGCCGGGCGCGCCAGGCGCATTTTCCGCATCCTCCTTTGTTTGGTCTCGATGGGGTTTGTCTTTCCGTCCGCGCTGATGGACGCGGAAGAGGAACGCAAAGCAGCGGTGGCAAAGGTTCAGACGACGCAGTAGGCCTGTTCAGCATCCGGCAGGACAGGCGAACCAGGCGAAAGACGCATCCGGTTCGCGCCGCGCTGGTGTCGATGGGTTGGACTAAGCGTGATGAGTTCAGGTTTAGCCACGCCAGAGCAACCTTGCGCTGCAATCCCGCGACGTGCGTCTCGCCCGGCGGGCCGATGCAACTCCGCTTCGTCACCCACCGGCACATCTCGCCGACCGATGTCGAGACGACACTGCAGACGTTCGCGATCTGTGGCGCAGGTCCGTAGCAGGAGCAGTGCCGGTTAGTCAGTGATCGAGCGGGACAAGAGAAGGAACAATGTCGTGGGTATCGTTGGCGGATGTCGCCGGTTGCGGTTGTGGTGCTGACCGGCGCCCAAGGCGCCATCTGGCGAGGCCATGAAGCTGCAATTCGAGAGTTCCGCAACGGTCACCCAGATTGTCTTCCGTGATGCGTTGGAGAATTCCACACAGAACTTCGATCATCGCTCTGTCGATTTTCGATCTGAGCCTCAGCCCACTTGGCACGTTTGGCTTCACAGACTTGGGCGGCAACGCGGTCAAGAAGCTCGTTGATGCTCCCGAATGAGAGCAACCTCACCCCCTCGATCTGCAGGTTGACGGAGACTGATGGTCTCGCGCTCGTGTAGTGCAGGCCGGGAGCGATCTCGAGAATGCCAATATCAATCCGTCGGTGAAACAGATCGTAGCGTCGGCCGAAGCCCGGACCATCAGGGTCGGAAAGCGCCAAGCGGGTATCCGGCAGTTCTTGAACTCGCCAGGGCGTGCATTCCAGGCTCCGGTTCATGGTTTCGGCAAATGGCCGGGAGTTCGCTGAAGAAGAGTTGGTTTGCGGTTGACGAGAAGTCATTCCCGGACACGAACGGTGCATTGTGCTTCGGCACGATGGTTCGGGCGGTTCGTGCAGGAGAGCCAGAAGAAACTTCCGTTCAAGTGGCTTCCGCCGAAAAAAGGTCCAGGCATTCGGCAAGATGACCAGTTGTTCCGGCAAACGTCCAGCAATCCGGCACGCCGCAGCCCCCAAAGGCCGCGCACCTTTGTTAACTCAAGCAGCCGCAACGAGCGGCGAACTGAAAGCGGGTGCAGACCTAGCGCCTGCCAGCCCGATCGACAGGCCCGCCTCGGTTCGTCGGCGTTCCTGCTGGGACTCCAACGCCCGGCGCACCAACGCCGGGGGTCGCCACGGCAGCCCGCGCAACCGGTCGCGCTCGAAGCGTTACGCCCGGCCTCACGATGCAGCCTGCCGGATAATCGACGTACTGGCAGTAGACTGCAGCATCGGTCCGTTTAGGGATTGCCGTCAGGAAAATGACGAGCGGCGCGGCGGCCAGTGCAATGTGTTTCTTCATTTCGCATCCTCCCGTGGGGCTTTCGAATTCTTTCCCGAAGAGCAGGGGGCGACATTGATGCAGGTCAAAGGGCAACGCCTTCAATCATCTGCTGCGAACGGACGTAGAGAGGGTGGCACCAGAAGCTCCGTCAACAATGGTGGCGGCCTTGGAGCATCGAATGCCAGGTGCGGCTTCGCACAGAGTGCAGCTGCGCGCATCCAGCTCAGCGCCCGCGATCGTGTCCAAATCGCCGGACGTGCTTCGTCACATGTCAGCAGAGCAAATGGCGAAGCGGGCGGTCGGCCCGTGGGTGCGGATCAGGCGACATGGGCGGCATCCGGACCGCAGCGACTTGGCGCGCCACGGTCGATGAAGATGGGCACTATTCGTTCGCCGTTCCGCTATCGTGTCTGCGGGCACCTTGCACCCGCGCCAATCCGAAAGACTGCGATTACCTTTGATTTCGCACTACGCGTGGTTCCGGGAGCAGTCTTCTGACGTCGAGAGCGTCCGGTTACCCCTGGATAGCCGACCTGCCGATCCATCCCGGAGATCGGCGTGATGTGCCAACAGCGGAAGTGACCGGCCGGTGATCGCCAGCTACATTCTGTGAAGCGGATGCAAGCGTGCGTAGGCTCAATATTGTTGCGCGGGCGGGCGGGCAAGGCATGGATCCGAATGAATATCACAGGCGGGTGCGCGCTTGATCTTCGCGGCGTGTGATCTAGAGCACGGTTTCTGACACGTGCTTCCGGCAGACCATTGGCGCGGTGCTGCAGTCGGCGATCGCAAGCAGGGGAAAGTCATGTCGGCGACAATCAGCCAGAACCGGTCTTTGCCCGTCTCGGTCGCCGGATTTGTGCTGATCGCCGCCCTGTTCGCCACGATGTCCCAGCCATTATCCCCCGCCTTGGCATGCATGACACCAATCAGTCTTTCGGCGATGAACGTGCGGCTTGCCAAGCCCGATCTCGCCGGCGAGCTACTGACGCAGGCGCGCAAACTCAGGGTCACGGCCGCCGCAGAAATCGAGAATGGCCATCTCGACGAAGGGCGGCGCCTCTACTATCAATTGATGACCCTGCTGGGCATTGTTTCCAACCTCATCGGGGCGCCTCAGGTGCTAACGCTTGCAGAAGCACCTGATGTTAAGTGGCGCACCACGGTGGATGAAGATGGGCACTACTCGTTCGCCGTTGCGCTATGATGCAGGAGCCTGTTGCGCGCTGCGATCGTCAAGACCGCGAGCGGCTGCGATTTCGCACTTCGCCTTCAAGGCCGCCTTGCCCCAATAACCGGACCGGTGGCCAGCGACGGTGAGAACGGCGCTTCCTGGCGATGGTGATCTTGATGACGATCGATGAGTTCCTGCAAGCGATCAAGAAGACGGCGCCACCCGCACCAACTCACAAGCTGGCTCAGTTGGAGGTCGCGTTGGGCGTCTTACTGCCTGACGATTACAGAGGGTTCCTGCGGACATGCAACGGCGGCTACGTTGGTGGCTCCCTCTGGTACAAAGGACCTACTCCAGCCGGAGATCCTGCTGACGCCGGTGTGCACCACATTGGCGGGTTTCGGTCGAAGTCGTACTTCTCGTTGGAGCAGGCTCGAGGGTGCTATGCCGGACGCATTCCAGACGAGCTCTTATGGATCATGGACGACCCTTTCGGTAATGCGATCTGTCTGGGAGTACGAGGGATTCATCGGGGCAACATCTACTTTTGGGATCACGAGATGGAGCCCGACCCAGACAGTTGGGACGGTCAAGTCGATACCGCAAGAAACGTGTCCCTGATCGCTGGCTCCTTCACCGAATTCGTGGCCGGTTTAAAGCCGACTGCAGACGAATGATCAAGCGGCGTTCAACAGCCAATCCGGCAAGCTACATCGTGCAGTTCTGTACCGAAGTGGCGCGCCACGGCCGATGAAGATGGGCACTACTCCCTCGCCAATTCCCCTATCGATGCCGAAGCCCGCGATGCGCTACAATCGGCAAGTCTGCGATGCTCTGCCATCTTGGCACGCTTCGCATCGTGGATCCCCGATGTTGCGGGGTGGTCCGCTTACCCCTCAATAGCGGTAATCTGACGATCAGCCTCCCAGATGGACGCGATGGGCCATTAGCGACTAATGCAGTGCAGCAAATAGCGTCCTATTCGATCACCTCTTCGGCGCGGGCGGGAGTTTTGCCGGATCGTATGTCCACACCCCGGCGACCCGATGCCGGCGTTCCTCAGCGGCCCAGGCCCGCACCCGACGCCCACGCCAGCCTGCTGAAGCTGCCACCCCCTCAAATTATTTTTTGTGCCGCGACCCCGGCGCCGGGTTTGCGCCCTCTTGTCTAGATGAATGCGCCATAGCGGCGTGTCACGAACCGGAGCACAGAACCATGTGGTATAGGAAGAACGTTGGCGGGTGGGAGCGCGCGGCCAGGCTGATCGGCGGGGGCTTGATGCTCATCTGCGGCGTGGTTGCGCTGCACGCTTCGCCGCTCGGGCTACTGCTCAGCGGTGCGGGTGTGGTGACGCTGGTCACTGGCGTGTTCGGCTATTGTCCTGCCTGCGCCGTCGCCGGGCGCGAGCCACTGAAGGGGTGACCGCCTTGGCGCGCGTATCAGACGATCTCTTGCTCGCGGCACAGTCGGGCGACCGGCACGCGCTGACACAGCTCTTGGTGGCGCTGCAGCCGGACATTCGACGCTACGCCCGGCGCCTTTGCCACCGCACCTCGGTCATCGAAGATGTGGTGCAAGAAGCACTCATCGTCGTGTACCGGCGCGTGGGCACGATCCGCAGTCCAGCCGCACTCGCTGGCTGGCTGCTGACCGTCATCGCGCGCCTTTGCATGCTGCCGGCGCTGATGCTGATGCGCGGAGTTGAGGAGCTCGCCAGCCTGGAAGAGTCACGCGAGCTCGCAAAGGTCCCGCCGGACGAGTTACGCATCGACTTGGTCAATGCGATCGAGTTGCTTTCGCCGTCCCATCGCGAAGTGCTGCTGCTGCGAGATCTCGAAGATCTGACGATTGGGGAAATCGCCGGGCGGCTCGGCGTGACGCGCGAAGCGGCCAAAAGCCGCCTGCGCCGCGCCCGCACATTGGTGCGCGAATACCTGCTCGGCACAAAGGACAGCGGACGAGAGAGCACATGAATTACTTTCGTGGAGTTGGCATGTTCGGGAGCGCCTTCCTGGGCGCACACCTGATGCGCGGCGCAGCTGCGGCGGCGCTACTCGCTTGGGCCATCGTCCACCAGACCGCGCACCCTTGGCTATCCTTGGGCGCGGGCGTTGCCGCCCTCGTCGCGCTACGCGGATGCCCGATGTGCTGGACTGTGGGCTTGGTCGAGACGCTTTCGCAGGGCCGTCGCGATCAACGATCAGATAGTTGTTGGCGTGCGTGAGCCGGCATCTCGATGTCGGGGCTGGCGCGCCACGGTCGATGACGACGGGAAACCATGAAGGGGAGGTTGGAATGAGCTCGCAGCGAGTGTCGGGAACCGCCGTGCAACGAACCATTGCCGTCCTGGGCTCGGCGGTTTTCTTCGTGGTCGCCCCATGTACGCTGGCGGGGCTCGTTCCATGGTCGATCACGGGTTGGCAACTCCGGCCGCCGTTCCTTGGTCTGGAGCTGACGCGCGGCATCGGCGCGATGATGATTCTCGCAGGCGTGCCTGGGCTCGTTGACGCATTTGCGCGTTTCGCGCTGCAGGGTCTCGGCACCCCCGCGCCCGTCGCGCCGACCCGGAATCTCGTGGTGACCGGTCTCTACCGTCATGTGCGTAATCCAATATACGTCGCGCTCGTTGCCATCATCCTGGGTCAAGCGGTGCTGATGGGCGATTGGCGCCTCATCGTCTACGGCGCGCTGCTCTGGCTCTCCTTCCACGCCTTCGTCGTGGCGCACGAAGAACCCGCGCTCGAGCAGACGTTTGGGAGAGAGTACGAGGCGTTCCGCGCCGCCGTCCCGCGCTGGATACCGCGGATGACCCCATGGCGGTCGAAGTGATCGGTGGCCCGTGGTTGTGCGAGCCGCTGCTCGCGACCGGTCTCGGACGCTTCACCGGCGCCGCGAGCAGGCACGCTAACGGCCCTCGGAAGAGACCTTCGCCAGCCAGGCTCGCAAGCGCATGCGAACCGACTGCGGCGGATACCGCCCTGACCACCTGCGCACGCTCGCTCAACGCGTCGAGGTCGACGCAAAAGAAGTTCGTATCATGGGGTCGAAAAGCGCACTGCTTCGCACTCTCGTCCCCGCTTCGAGCGCGAAAACGGCGGGTTTTTGCGTGCACAGTTTTGTACCGAAATGGCGCGCCACGGTCGATGAAGATGGGCACTATTCGTTCGCCGTGCCCCTATGATGCCACAGCCCGCCACGCGCTCCAATCGGCAAATCTGCGACGGCCTGCGATTTTGCACTACGCCTCCTGGGCGGCTGTCTTCCCGATTTCGCAGTTGGTCCGGTTACCCCCCGATAGCGGCCGTGCCGATCAATCCCGGGATTGACGTGATGTGCCAGGAGCCGACGAAATCCGTCGATACTCGGCAGTGATATGTGTGACAGCCAGGACACGACCATCAAGGCACCGGCGTGGGTGGCCTCAAAAACTCGACCAGCCGTTGAGCGTGTGCGGGCAGGGACCTGAAACTTCGCACGCAAATCCTTAGGTGGCGAAGAGCCCAAGTGTCCGTAAGAGGAATGACGCGGATAGCCATTGACTGCTGGGATCGCCGAGCTGCTGTTTCGGGCAGGATGGCGAGACCGATGCCCTTTTCTACCATCTGACACATCAAGTCGGACCCGTTGAGGCGGATGCGCAGCTTGAACCGGCGACCGGCACGGAAGGCATGATAGTTCAACAAGTCCTGCATCGGGCTGCCCGCGGCAAAGCCGATGAACTCACGGTCGAGAGTTTCGCGGAATGCAATTTTACGATGCCGGCTGAGCGGATGCCGCAGTGGCGTCACCAGGACCAGGCGGATCTCCGCGAACGGAAAACTCTCCAGCTCCGCGCCTGGATCAACGGTCTCCCCGACAATGCCGATATCGCCGCGGCCCGCGGCGATTGCTCGAACAATCTCGCCGCTTCCGTGATGCTCAAGGTCGACGTCGATATTCGGATGGGCAGAGAGAAAGGCCGCCAGGGGTACCGGCAGAAATTCCATCGCGCCGATATTCGACAGCAAGCGCACATGTCCCGTCAGCCCCTTCCCGAAATTGTCCAGGTCGCCGCGCATTTGCTCCAGCTGCTGCGAGACAATCCACGCGTGATGCAGGAGCACTGTTCCTGCTGAAGTGAGCTGAACCCCCCGGCGGTTCCTTTCCAGGAGCGGAGCGCTGAGCGCATCTTCCATGGCGCGGATACGCTCACTCGCCGACGCCAGTGTCATGTTCGCGCGAGCGGCCCCGTGCGTGATGCTGCCAGCTTCGGCGACGTGCACGAACAGTCGCAGGTCGGTCAGATCGAACCTTATGGACATCGTAGGGACGAGCCTTCGGCTGCGCCTAAGGCACACTTAGCACATTCCGCATTGTGCGTCTCTTGTCGCGCATACAGGGTCGGACGGTCCTCAGACCATCCTGTCTTGGACATCGCCAGACAAGGAGATTGACGATGAAGCTACTCAGCACCGCAAGATCAGGCATAGCCGCATTAGCGTTTGTTGCGGGTGCCATTCCGGCGGCGGCCGCTTTCCCGGAGCGGGCGATCACCGTGATCGTTCCGTTCGCGTCCGGCGGACCAGGCGACACTGTCGTACGCATCATCGGCGAGCACATGGCCAGGACGCTTGGCCAACCGATCGTCGTGGAGAACGTCGCTGGGGGCGGCGGTACAACCGGCATCACCCGTGGCTCGCAAGCCAAGGCAGATGGCTACATCATCATGTTGGGTCAGATGGGAACCCACGGTGCAGCGCCCGCGCAATATCCCAACCTGAAATACGATCCGGCCAAGGATTTTGCGCCCATTGGACTGATGGCTGCCACGCCGATCGTGATCATCGCGAAGAAGACTTTTCCGGCCAACAATCTCCGGGAGTTCGTCGACTACGTGAGGAAGAACCAGGACAAGGTAGTTGAAGCGCATGCCGGCGTCGGCTCGGTCTCTCACACGACATGCACTCTTCTCCAATCGATCATTGGGACCAAGACCGCTCGGGTCGCCTACCGCGGCACCGGGCCGTCCCTCAACGACCTTGTTGCCGGACAAGTCGATTTCGGGTGTGACCAGATCGTGAACGTCGCGCCGCAAATCCAGGCGGGCACGATCAAGGCGTTTGGAATTGCGTCGGCCGAGCGCTCGGCGGCCATCAAGGATGTTCCAACGACCAAGGAAGGCGGCCTGCCCGAGTTCGAGGTCTCGGCATGGCTTGCGCTATTTGCTCCCAAAGATACCCCGCAAGACGTGGTCGGCAAACTGA
>CAVWTB010000069.1:0-280895 GCA_963757845.1 uncultured Alphaproteobacteria bacterium | reverse complement strand
GTAGACGCGCCGCGGTTTCGCGCCGAGTTGCGCCACCGCGGTGGCGTAGCCCTGCGCGTTGGCGGCGATGGCAAGACCGCGCGAAATCCGCGCATAGCGCTCCCACCCGAACAATCCCATGAGCCCGATCCAGCAGCGGCAGCGAACTGCCGAAGAAAGCCAGCACCGCCAGCGCCAGGATCAGGAACGGCATGCTGGCCTGGAAATCCGCCAGCATCAGCACGAATTGCTCGACGCATCCCGCGGAAATGCGCTGCAAGAAAGCCGAGCGTGGTGCCGAACACGTGCAGAGATCGCCGTCGCACCGAATGCGATCAGCAGCGAGACGCGGATCGACATCACGAGGCGCGACAGCACATCGCGCCCCAGTTCGTCGGTTCCGAGCCAGTGCCGGGCGTTGCCCGGCGGCGCGAGGCGGTTGCGCAGGTCGACCTTGGTGAAGCTGTAGGGCGCGATCAGGTCGGCGAAGATCGCGACCAGCAGCATCAGAGCGATCCAGCCAGCGCCACGCGGACGCCGACCGGCACCCCCAGTGCATTTCGCGGACCACCGCGAGTCGGCCTGAGGACGACCTCGCTCATGCCGATCCCGCCCGGGTGCGCAGCCTTGGATCGAGGAAGCCATACAGGAAATCGACGATCAGGTTCGACTCACCATGGTCACCGCAACCAGCAGAAGGATGCACTGGACGACCGCGAGATCGCGATTGGCGACCGCGACCACCAGCAGGCGGCCGACGCCCGGCCATGAGAACACGCTTTCCACCACGACGGCCCCGGCGATCAGCGTGCCGACCATGAAGCCGACGATCGTCACCGTCGGAATTGCCGCATTCGGCAACGCATGGCCGATCACCACCGCACGCCACGACAGGCCCTTGGCCGACGCGGTGCGGATGTAGGGCTGCCCGAGGATCTCCAGCATCGCGCTGCGGGTAAAGCGGGCCAGCACCGCGGCGCCGCCGACACCCAGCGTGATCACCGGCAGGATGGCGTGGCGCCAGCTTTCCTGGCCGCCGGAAGGCAGCCATCCGAGTTGCACCGAGAAAACCAGCACGAGCAGCAGCGCCAGGACGAAGCTCGGCACGGTGAACCCGGCAACGGCCGCCGTCATCACCGCGCGATCGGTCAGCGATCCGCGATGCAGCGCCGCGTAGATGCCCGAGGGAATGCCGATGCCGACCTTGAGCGCCATCGCGGGCAGCGTCAAAGCCAGCGTCGCGGGGATGCGCTCAAGAACAAGCGCGATCGCCGGCCGGCCGTCACGCATCGAGCGGCCGAGCTCGCCCTGGGCGATCGCGCCGAAATAATCGAAGTACTGCATCCAGATCGGCTCATCGAGGCCCCAGGCCTTGCGGAAGGCTGCGATCACCTCCGGCGGCGCTTCGGGCCCCATGATCATCAACGCGGGATCGCCGGACAGGCGCAGCACGACAAAGGCAAAGGTCACGACGAGCACGATCGTCAGCGCCGCACGGCCGATCCGGAGGCAAAATAGCGCAGCATCAGGCCGCGCTCCTTCCGCGCCTGCGCCGTCCGTATCGAGATGGCAGGCGACGCTGCGGGTCGCACTCGGCTGCGACGCGCGCCGGCTGCTTCAACGCGGCATCTCGGCAGTGCGCTGGGACAGCGCGGATGAAAGGCGCACCCCGACGGACGATTGGCGGGATTGGGCGGATCGCCCTGCAGCACGATCCGGCCGGCGCTGCGGCGCCCCGGCGCCGGCGATGCCGACACCAGCGCGCGCGTATAAGGATGCAAGGGCGCGGCGAACAGATCGTCGGCCGAGCCGGTTTCGACGATCCGGCCGAGATACATCACCGCCACACGGCTGGCTGACCTGACGCACCACGCGCAGGTCGTGGCTGATGAACAGCATCGTCAGCCCGAGCTTGCCCTGCAGATCGCACAAGCAGGTTGACGACCTGCGCCTGGATCGACACGTCGAGCGCACTGACCGGCTCGTCACAGACGAGAAAGTCCGGGCGCGTGGCGAGCGCCCGCGCCAGCACGGCGCGCTGGCGCTGTCCGCCGGACAATTCGCCGGGATAACGGCGCCCGTGTTCGGCCGACAGATCCACCGAGCGGAGCAGCTCGAGCGCCACCTGGTCGCGTTCGGCGCGCGTCGCCGATGTCGTGAATGTCCAGCGGCTCGCGAACCTGCTCGAGAATGGTCAGGCGGCGGTCGAGCGCGCCGAGCGGATCCTGATAGATCATCTGCGCCCGCGCGCGTTGGCCCGCCAGGCATCCGACGCCAATCGCGGGCAAAGCCGCACCGTCGAATTTCACTTCGCCCGCATCCACGGTCTCGAAGCCGAGCACCAGACGTCCCGTGGTCGATTTGCCCGACCCGGACTTGCCGACGAGGCCCAGGTCCTCTCCCTTGCGCGATCTCGAACGACACGTCGTCCACGGCGCAGACATTCGTGGCGCGGCCGAAGAAGCCACGGCGCGTGACGTAGATTTTCTTCAAGCCACGCGCCTGGACCAGCGGCTCGGTCATTCGGCCGCCTGCCCGAGCTGAAATTCGACTGCGCAGCGACGACATGGCAGGCCACGTCCCGCACGCCGTCGATCGGCACCAGCGGCGGCGATGAGACTTTGCACGCGGCCGCGGCCAGACTGCACCGCGGCGCGAACGCGCAGCCGGCGGGCATGTCGCGCGGATCGGGAACGGTTCCGGCGATCGCGGTCAGACGCTTGCGCTCGCCGTCGAGCGGCGGCAGCGCACCGATCAATCCGTTCGCGTAAGGATGGCGCGGATTGTCGAACAGCTCGCCCGCCGGCGCGTTCTCGACCACCCGGCCTGCATACATGACCGCCACGCGATCGCAGTTCTCGGCGACGACGCCGAGATCGTGGCTGATCAGCACCATCGCCATGCCGGTCTCAGCTGCGGATGCGCGCCAGCAATTCGAGGATCTGCGCCTGGATCGTCACGTCGAGCGCGGTCGTCGGCTCATCGGCAATCAGGAGATCAGGATTTCCGGCCAGCGCCATCGCGATCATGATGCGCTGGTTCTGCCCGCCGGAAAATTCATGCGGATAGGCCGACAGCCGCCGCTCGGCGTCGGGAATGCCGACCAGATCAAGCAGCCGCTTGCATTCGGCTTGCAGCGCGCGGCCCGAGAGGCCGCGATGCAGCACCAGCGCCTCGGACAGCTGGCGGCGGATGGTGAGGACCGGATTGAGCGCGCTGGCCGGATCCTGGAAGATCATCGCGACTTCGGCGGCCGCGCACGGTGTCGAGCATGCTCGCCGGCGCGGACAGGATGTTCTTTCCGTCGAGAGTCACCCTGCCCTGCGACCCGTTGCCGTGCCGCGGCAACAGGCCCAGCGCGGCAAGCCAGGTGACCGATTTGCCGGACCCGGACTCGCCGACGAGGCCCAGCGCCTCGCCCTTGCCGATCGTGAAGTCGACGCCGTGCAGAACGCGCGTCTCGCCGAACGAGACCCTGAGCCCCTCGATCGAAAGCAGCGGAAGCATCGTCACGCTCCGAAATTGCCGGGGCGGAAATCCATGGCGAAGGCCGGCGACGCCTTCCACTTGATCGCCTTCGGCTTCGCCGTGAACGTCGCGTTCTGATGCAGCACGGTGTAGGCCGGGTCCTCGCGCTCGGCGATTTCGAGCATCCGCCGGAACGCCTTGCGGCGCGCGGGACGATCGATCGACGTTTCGAGGAGTTCCGACAGCTGGTTCAGCTCGGCATTGGCCCACTCGCCGATCTGCTGCTGCTGGCCCTGCGGACCGTGCTGCGCCACCAGCGACGAGACCGGATCGTTATAGGGCGCGGAGTTGGACCAGTCGCGCACGGCGCGCCCGTCGTTGCGCTCCATGATCTGGGTCCAGTTCTCCTTGGTCTCGATCTGGACGTTGAGGCCGACGCATCTTCCACATCTCCACCAGAACCTGCGCGGTCGCGACCTGGTTGGTGTAGTAGTTGTTCAGCAGCCGATACGGGATCGGATCGCCCTTGTAATTGGCCTGTTTGAGCAGATCCTGCGCAAGCTTCGGATTGAACTCCGGCACGTTCCAGTCGGCCTGGAACATGTCGGCGTAAAACTCCCACTGCAGGCCGCGCGGCACGCGGGTGCGTCCGGCCCACAGGCTGTCGACGATGGCCTGCCGGTCGATCGCGTGGGTGAACGCGCGCCGCACCAGCGGATTCTGCAGCTGCGCGTGGTTCTTGTCGAACACCGTCAGGCGATGGTTGGAGATGGTGCCGCCCTGAACCTCGAATGCGGCGTTCTTCTCGATCGAGGCGATCTGGTCCGGCGGAATGTCGCAGGCGAACTGGTATTCGCCGGACAGAAGCCCGTTGATGCGGCTCGCGACTTCCGGAACCTCGACGAAGCGGATGCGCTTCAGCGGCGGCCGCCCGCCCCAATACTCGTCATGGGCCTCGAGCGTCAGCGACACGTCGGGACGCATCTCGACCACTTTATACGGGCCGGTCGTGACCGGCTTGCGCGCCCAGTCGAGGTAGCTCGCCGCCTCCTCCCAGGCGCGCCGGCTCGCGATATTGGAGCCGTAGCGTGACAGACGCCCCTCCAGCGTGACGTCCGGCGTCGCGTTGATGAACCGCACCGTGTACTTATCGACGGCATCGATGCGCACCAGATCAGGCCAGATGCGCCGCGCCACGGCCGGCACTTCCGGCGGCAGCTCCTTGCCCGCGCGCGGGGTCGGGATTTGCTCGAACGCCTTGATGGTCGAGCGGTTCTTGGCTTCCGTGGCGCCGAACATGCGTTCGCGGCCGAAGCTGAACAGCACGTCTTCGGCCGTCATCTCGTCGCCGTTGTGGAACTTGACGCCCTGGCGAAGCTTCAGCTCGACCGTCTGGTCGTCGATGCGCTTCCATTCGGTCGCGAGCCCCGGCATCGCTTCCAGGTTTCCGCGCCAGTCCCTTGAAATCAATCCTTCCCAGATCGACGAGAAGAAGATGCGCTCGCCGACATTCGACTGCTCGCGCAGCACGTCGAGCACGTTCGAGTTCGTCACCTTCTGTACGGCGATGGTGATCGAGGGACGATTGTCGGCCTGGGCAATGGCGAAGCGGGGAAGGATCAAGGCCCCGGCGGAGGCCGCGCCCATGCCGAGAACGTGACGGCGGGAATGTCCAGTCATGGTTGTTGTCCTGTTGCCTGTTCCGATTCAACTGCTCAACGAAAGACAGTGCGCGCTGTCGCAGCGGCTACTCAGCCACACCGAGCTCTGTCAGAAACTTCGCGCCGGCCGCGACCATCGCGTGGTCGCGCAACTCGAGGATGAGCCGCGGATTGGAGCGCAGGCGGCCGAGCGCGCGGAAGACGGCCTGCCACCGCATCACGCCGTCGCCGGGCGCCCAATGGCGGTCAGAGAAGCCATCCGTATCCTGAAGGTGGACATGCGTGAGCATGTCGCCTGCCGCATCGACGTAGTAGTCGACCGGCGGCGCGCCGGTCGACATGTGCGCATAGAGCGCGTGCCCGGTGTCGAGCGAGACGCGAACGTTCTTGCTGCCGAGCGCGTTGGCAAGCCGCACGCGCTCGTGCGGGTCCTTGTCCTCGATGTTCTCGATCACCAGCTCGCAGCCGATCTGTTCCGCGCGACGGATCACGTCGACGAGCGTCGCCTGCACGCGCTCGATCACCGCTTCGCGGCCGCCCGGGTAGAGATCGAGGTTGTTGTGGTCCCAGGTCGTGAACGGAGAATGGATCACCATCTGGCTCGCGCCGACGGTCTCGGCCGCCTCCAGCCCCTGCAAAAGGCGCGTCCTCACCGCCTGGCGAATGAGCGGATCGTGGCTGTCGATCTTGAAGCCCCAGAACGGGCCGTGAATTCCAAGCCGTCCCTTGAACCCGTCGAGCAGCTGCTTGACCTTGTCGGCGGCGGCGCGCCAGTCGCCGTCCAGCACCTCGGCGCGGAAGAAATCCTGCAGCTCCAGGTCACGCTGGCGCGACAGCAGCCACGGGCGGTAAGCAGGCAGCGAGTTGATCGACAACGCCGCTCCGAGAACAGGTTTGGCATCGACAGTCATGGCAGCTCCGGCGCTTGTTGTGTGCGCCCGACAGCTAGCGGGGTGACATGACGGCGATGTGAAACGGTCCGCAACCCGCGAGGTTTCCTGCGGAACGAGGCGTTGCGGGTGCGCTTATCAACAAGGCGGGATGGCGAAGAAAAAGGCAGGCAATCGGAACGAAGGCAGCGGACAACCTCAGTCGTCCCGGCCAAGCCAACGGGTCCGCGCGAAGCCAACGGGTCCGCGCGAAGCGCGGCCCGATGACAGGCTACGCGCAGAGCCGGGACCCCATACGCCGTATCGTTCGCGAGACGACGGGCGCAAGGGCCTTCATGGATTCGGAGGGTATGGGTCCCCGCTTTCGCGAGGACGACGCTGAGGATGTTGATACTCCGGGGCTACTCCCGACGAACGCACCGCTTCCGACAACGGCGCGCGGGAGGTGCGGTAGCTGTTGATGCTGCTGGGGGTAGCCAAATGAGATGCCGCAGACGACGCGGCGATCGGGTGTGACCAACCGCCGCGTGATCGCCCGTGGGTCCGCTGCCACCAGCTGGCAGGTTCTTGTGTTTTGTTGGGGCAAATCCATCGACAGGAGGAGCAGACATGTCCGCTGGCCTTGTTCAGACCTATCGCGCCTTCGCGTTCAACAACGCCTGGGCCAATCACCGGCTGCTTACGGCTTGCGCCAAGCTGAGCCAGGAGGATTTCGAGGCCAGGCGGACGAGCTTCTTTCCCAGTCTGCAGCTGACCTTGAACCACGTCTACGTCGTCGACCTGTTCTACGTCGATGCGCTGGAAGGCGGATGGCTGGGGCCGAAGGCATGGGAAGACGAGGTGCCCTGCCCGTCCGTTGCGGAGCTGAAGTCCGCCCAGGCGGCCATCGACGATCGGCTGATCGCAATCTGCGACGGGCTGACGCCGGAACTGCTCTCCGACACCGTGCGCGTCAATCGTGACACGCGGATCCAGACCGAGCGGCGCGACCGCCTGCTGATGCATCTCTTCCAGCATCAGATCCATCATCGCGGACAGGCGCACGCCATGTTGTCCGGGACTGCGATCGAGCCGCCGCAACTCGACGAGTTTTTCTCGGCCGGAGAAGCACCGCTCAGGGCGACCGAGTTCGCGAGCCTCGGCTGGACCGAGGACACGGTGTGGAGGTCGTGATCGACCCGATTCAATTGTCAAACAGCCCCCGGCTTCGCTCTCCCGCCTGCGCGCTTCGCGCTACGGCGCGGCAGGTCGAGCTACGCCGGGCACGCGCGCATTCTTCGTAGATGGGGTAACGGGCCGGCCGAACAAGCCGCTCGCTCACTACGGCGCTATTTGGAGGCGCGTTCGCGAGCGGCTTGGCGGAAGGCGGTCGTCCCTCAAATTGATGGTGTCAAACAACGGAGTTGGGCGAGCCCGCTCCAAGCATCATCGAGGGACGACCATGAACTATTATGCCGGAATCGACGTGTCTTTGGAATGCTCAAGCGTGTGCGTTGTGGATGCCTCAGGCAAGATTCTGCGCGAGGGCAAGGTTGCGAGCGAGCCTGAAGCGCTGATCGCCTGGTTCGGAGCGCTCGGGTTGCCGATCGAGCGGATCGGACTGGAGGCTGGTCCCTTGTCGCAATGGCTGTGCGCGGCCATGCGTGAGGCGGGACTTGCGGTCGAGCTGCTGGAGACACGGCACGTGCGGGACGCTTTCAAGGCGATGTCGGTGAAGACGGATCGCAACGACGCCCGCGCAATCGCCCAACTGATGCGGCTCGGCTGGTTCCGGCCGGTGCACTGCAAGTCGATCGAGGCACAGGAGGCGCGTGCGGTCCTGAGCGGCCGTAAACTGCTGCTATCGAAGTTGCTCGACGTCGAGAACAGCCTGCGCGGGATTCTGCGCGGTTTCGGACTGAAGGTGGGCAAGACCACCGATCGCACCTTCGCCAGGCGCATCAACGAGCTGGTCGCCGGTCATTCAGCGCTCGAGGTCGTTGCACAAGCGCTGCTCGCCGCGCACGCCGTGCTGCTGCGCGAGTTCAACGGGCTGGACAAGCGGGTGGCCAGGATGGCTCGTTCATACCCACCGGCAAAGCTTTTGATGACGACGCCGGCGGTTGGTCCGGTCGTGTCGCTCACCTATGCTTTTGCGATCGACGATCCGAAGCGGTTCAAATCATCGAAGGCGGCAGGTCCGCACTTCGGCCTCACGCCGAGGAAGTATCAATCGGGACAAACCGATATCACCGGCCGCATCACCAAGGTCGGCGATGCCTCGGTCCGTGAGGCGCTCTATCAGGCTGCCCACATCATGCTGACCAAACCCATCAAGAACTGCTCGGCGCTGAAGAGCTGGGCGATGCGGATCGCAAAGCGCGCCGGCATGCGCAAGGCCAAGGTGGCGCTGGCACGCAAGCTCGCCGTCATCCTGCATCGCATGCTTGCTGACGGACAACCATTCAACTCCGCGGCCAGGGCCACCACCATGACCGCTGCCGCTTAAGGAGAAACATCAATCGGGTTTTCGGGCGGGCCACGACACCAGGCTCTCCCCGAAGCGAAGTCCCTTCGCCGGGACGAGGATCCGGTCAGGCCGCCATGCGGGAAGTCGGCTCACAACCACGCTTCCGTAGATTGGACCGGCCGGTCCCCTTAAATGCACCCCATCAGGCGACGGCCGCAGCGCCGATCCCGTACAGAAGCAAGTGCCCGGCGAGTGGATGACGCAAAAAGGGATTGACTAACCAAGGCCCGTTACAGAAGCCCGCATGAGCGTAGCGATATGCGGGAGCTGACTTGCAGCTCACATCCCGGATGTCGCTGCGCTCATCCGGGCTACAGGAGTCCGGACGCGCGTCATCGCCCCGTGTTTGGTCCGGCCCCAGGGCTTGCCGGTCTTCCTGTTCCTTGTTCCCCGTAGGGGCGTGCGGAACGACAGGGCGTTTCACCGCGCCCGCGGCGCCCGCATGGTTTGGATGCGGGCAGCCCGCATGCCGTTTTCGCGACGGCACACGGGCAGTGGCCCAGCCCAACGCCGAAGATCGTTGGGCTGAACCGGGCCTCGGAAGCAGATCTTCGCCCGCGTTCCGCACGCGAATGGACTTTGCGGCTTGCTGCATGTCCCAGGGGTTGTCACTGGCGCCGACGCGCCCCCGTTCGTGCGAGCTGTCGCCCGGACATGCACTTGGACCGTCCGCCCGTGTTGCCAGCGTCTGTCCCCGTCCGTTTTCTAAGGATCTGCGATCCTCACTGCGTCCAGGGTCCGGCATCGTAGCGGCCATCCGCATCCCGCTGCCACGTAACGAAGACGATCGCGACGCGCCCCTCACCGGAGCGGGATGGCGGCGATGATATTAGTCCCATGACGGCCGTCAAGAACAAAACGCGAACATTGACTAACTATTTTTTCTGAAAATCAGAAAATCATGAGCGTTTGGCAGACATCGCGGCTTCGGGCTTCTTGGGCTGACGAACATCTGAGTCTGAAAATCGTGGCTTTGAGTCGCAAGGTGTGAGCGAAGGTTGATACTCATTCAGTTCCTCTCCTCATTTGGTTTTCGCGATTGGTCGTTCTCAAGTTTCTTGTCACTGGAGCGCTGGTCGAGAAAAAGCGTCGCTGCCGCGCGCCGGTCGACAACGGGGGGTCCCTGCCTTCGCAGGGACAACTCCGAGAATGCTGATTTCAGAATAGCTCGGCGCGGACCGCGCCGATTTCGAGAATCCCTAGGTTCAATCAACGATCGCCTGATACACCAGCTGCCGCAGCATGTTCCGATGCACCAGCCGCCGGGCGCCTGGCGACTGGATCATGAACACCGCGGTCAGCTGCTCCTTCGGGTCGACCCAGAAAACGGTCCCGGCATAGCCGCCCCAATTGTAGTCGCCCGCCGAGCCCGGCGCGCTCGCCACACCATCGCCAGGTCGCACCGAGAAGCCGAGGCCGAAGGTGTAGAAAGAGGAGGCTAGGATGCCGCCGCCAGGTGTCGGGGCCGGTTGGATGCGCGATCCGAGATGGTCGGAGGTCATGTATTTGATCGTCGTTCGGCTGAGAATGCGCTTGCCGTTGAGCACGCCACCGTTGAGCAGCATCTGCGTGAAGCGCAGATAGTCCGTCGGCGTCGACACCGCACCGGCGCCGCCGGAATCATTGCCGGGTGGCTTCGATACATCGATCAGCTTGAAGGGCGTGCCGTTGACCGGATCCCTCTCGTAAGGGCCGGCAAGGCGAGCCATTTTCTCAGCCGGTACATGGAAGCCCGTGTCGTTCATTCCAAGCGGCTTGTAGACGCGCTCATCGAGGAAGGTGCTCGAGCCGCTTGCCCGCCGCGGCCTCGACCACGCATCCGAGGAGATCGGAGGCAAGGCTGTATTCCCAGGTCGTGCCGGGTTGGTGGATCAGCGGCACCTTGGCAAGGCGTTCGGTAAATTCGGCGGCGCTGAGATCGCGGATGTCGAAATCGATCACACCGGGCTTGTAGATGCCTGCCGTGGCGAGCGCCTCCTTAACGGAGGCGTTGGCGGTCAGTTCGCCGTAGGGCAGACCGGCGGTGTGGCGCAACAGATCCTGCACCGTCATCGCCCGCTGCGGGTTCACCAATCCGTCATTGGTCGCAACCTTCACGCTGGCAAAGGCGGGCAGCCATTTCGACACGGGATTGCTCAGCTGCAAGATGCCGTCTTCGACCAGCAGCATGGCCGCCACGGAGACCATCGGCTTCGTCATCGAGTAGATGCGGAAAATGGAGTTGATCTGCATCGGATCCGGATGAGCCGGGTCGCGCTGCCCGAAGGCGCGGGCGTAGGCGAGCTGGCCCTTGCGGGCGACGAGAACGACGGCGCCGGGAATCTGCTTGTCCTTGATTTCCTTGTCGAAGGCTCGCGTCAACAGTTCGAGACGGGCGGCGGACATGCCAACGCTTTCAGGCGAAGCTGACGGTATGCCGGCAACCGAGGGCTGACCAACCCGTGCGGCATTTTGCGCCGGCGCGGCAGCGGACATGATCGAAAGTGCCGCCAGCGCGACCGCAGCGAACAGGGCCAACCTTCGGCCCAGGGCCGTTGTGGACTTCAACGTTTCAGGCCTCGTCATCGGTCCTCCTTTGTGCGCTTTTCCCAGCAATCCAATGCGGTTACTGCTGCGAGGAGCGGACGCGCGAGAAAGCGGATCTTTTCGGAAAACCGGTGTCCACTTTTCCGGATCATGCTTCAGTCGAGCGTGACGCCTGCCTTCTCGACCACCTTTTTGAACTTCTCCGACTCGCTGATGTAAAACTCCTTCAGCTTCTCGGGTCCGAGGTGACCGAGATTTCCGAAGTCGTTGTCCTCATTGTATTTGATGACGGCCGGATCGCGCGTCGTCTCCTGGATGGCGGCAGACATCCTGTTGATGACCTCGGGCGGCGTGCCGGCAGGCATGGCAATGGCGGCCCACGCCGTCAGCACGATGTCGAGCCCACGCTCCTTGAATGTTGGAACATCCGGGAAGCTCTTCAGGCGATCGACCCGCGAGATGGCGAGCGGCCGCAACTTGCCAGCCTCGACGTGAGGCTGCATGACGACGGTAAAATCAAAAATGACGTCGATCGTGCCCGACATGAGATCGGCGTAAAGATTTGTGGGCTGCTTGTAGGGCACATGCACGATGCTGATGCCGCCGGCGCCCTGCAGCATTTCCCCGAGCAGATGCGTCGAGGTGCCGGCCCCGGAGGAGCCAAAATTCATCTTGCCAGGATTCTTCCTGGCGTGGTCGATGAACTCTTCGAGTGTCTTATAGGGGGCCGCAGCATTGACCATCATCAGAAGCGATGACTCGCCCAGCCCGTTGACGGGAACGAAGGCTTTCAGAGGGTTGTAGGACAGCTTCTTGTACAGATGGGGGAACGTCGCCATCGTGCTCTGCGAGGCGTAGAGCATCGTATAGCCGTCCGGCTTGGCCTGCGCGACCGCTTCGGTGCCGACGATGCCGGCCGCTCCGGGCTTGTTGTCGATAACGATGGTTTGGCCGATCTTCTCGGAGAGCACTCTTGCAATGAAGCGCGCCGAGTTGTCGGTCACGCCGCCCGCTCCGGATGGCAACACCCAGGTGATCGGCCTGGTTGGATACGGCGCCTGCTGTGCCGTGACTGTCGTCGCCGGGAGAAGTGCCGTAAGCAGCGCGCCCGCCAACCCTGTTGCCGCTCTCATGTCACGTCCTCCCTATGCTGGACGCTTGAGCTTCCACGCTTCAAAATCGCGTTTGGCATCGTCGCTGACGTTCGGAAACAGGCCCGGAAGCGGCCGGCCGCGCGCGACTTCCTCTTCGGCGAACTCATCATACAAAGTGGTGGCCAAAGCCTCTTCCGCGACAGCGTCGACGATATCGGCCGGGATAACGACGACACCGTCGCAGTCTCCCACGATGATGTCGCCCGGGTAGACGGCGACACCGCCACAGGCGATCGGCAGATTGAGATCGATCGGCTGATGTACGATCGGACTCGGCGGCGAGCTCGGTCGCCGCATATACGCCGGGAGGCCGGTTTTCAATATTCCTTCCGAATCGCGCAAGCCCCCGTCCGTTACGATCCCGCTGCAACCCCGTGCCTTTAGCCTGCCTATGTACAGATCACCGGCGGAAGCGGCGCGCGCATCTCCGCGTGAGTCGACGACCAGCACATGGCCGGGCGGACACTCCTCCATCGCCTGCACTTGTGTCCGGCCGCCATTGGGCGCCTTCGGCCCGGTCTTGTCTTCCCGCGACGGGATGAAGCGCATGGTGAAGGCGATGCCCACCATTCGCGCTTGCGTCAGGCGCACCGGATTAACGTCCTGCATGAACATGTTGCGTAGGCCGCGTCGCAGCAGCGCTCCGGTAATCGTCGACGTAGCAACCTTCGTCAGCGCGTCGCGAGTCGATTCCAGCAGTGCCATCAATCCCTCCCCGTACGTGTTATGTCGTCGCTTCGCCGCGCGCCGCCTGGATCGCATGCCAGATACGGTCGCTCGTCGCCGGCATGTCCATCTCCCGCACGCTCAGCGGTGCGAGCGCATTCAGAATGGCGATCATCGTCGCCGGCAGCGCGCCGACGGTGCCTGCCTCGCCCGCACCCTTTACGCCCAGCAGATTGGTGCTCGTCGGCACCGGATTGCTCTTGATGGCGATGTTGCACATCGTGTCGGCACGCGGCATTGCGTAGTCCATGAAGCTCGCTGTCAGCAATTGGCCAGAGCCCGGCTGATAGACGACCTGCTCCATCAGGATCTGGCCGACACCTTGCGCGACACCACCATGGATCTGGCCCGCCAGCGTCAGCGGGTTGATGACCGTGCCGACATCGTCGACCACGAGATAGGACTGAGCAATTGGACCGCGCCGGTTGCGGGGTCGACCTCGACTTCGCAGACATGACATCCGTTTGGATAAGTCGGTTGCTCCGGTGCGTAGGTCGCGCTCTCGATCAGCCCGGGCGCCAGTCCTTTCGGCAAACGCGTCGGCTGGAATGACGCCATGGCGACCTGCTTCAGCGTCACGGATGCGATCGGTGCCTGCGACGCTGAATTTGCCGTCAGCGAAGCTGATGTCGGCGCCGCCGACCTCCATCATCTGCGCGGCGATCAGCTTGCCCTTCTCGATGATTTTCTCGGCCGCCAGCACCAGCGCCGAGCCGCCTGTCGACCATCGACCGTGAGCCGTTGGAGCCCATGCCGAAGGCGACGCGATCGGTGTCGCTGTCGATGAACTGAACGTCCGCCGGATCGATGCCGAGCTTCTCGTGCAGGATTTGCTTGAACGAGGTTTCGTGGCCCTGGCCGTGCGATCTTGGTCCCCATGAGCAGCATGGCGCTGCCGCTCGGGCTGGAAGCGAACCTCGGCAAATTCAGGCACCGGCCCCGCCGCCTGCTCGATTGCATTCACAAGCGCGATGCCTCGCAATTTACCGGAAGCTGCGGAGGCAGCTTGCCGCGCTGCGAAATCCGGCATAGTCGGAATGCTGGAGCGCGAGCTCCATGTTTTCGCGAACTCGCCGCAGTCATAGAACGGGGCCGAGCGGCGCGCGATATGGCAGGGCCGCGGACTGGATGAGTTCCGCCGCCGTAGCTCGATCGGATCGATCCCTAACTCGCGCGCGGCGACCTCGATGATGCGCTCGATCAGATAGCTGGCCTCGGGCCGCCCCGCGCCCCGATATGGAGCGGTCGGATTGGTATTCGACAGCACGGCATCGATGGCCACATGGGCGGCAGGAATGTCGTAGACGCTGGTCAGCGTGACGATCTGGCCAAACGGCGTCAGGAGCTGCCGGTCGGAGCCGACATAGGCGCCGAGATTGGCCAGCATGTGCAGCCTGACAGCCAGGAACTTTCCGTCGCATCCAGCGCCAGCTCGATGTCGCCGATATTGTCGCGGCCATGCTCGTCGGCGAGGATGACTTCGGAGCGTTCGCAGCGTCCACTTGACCGGCCGGCCAAGCTTTCGCGCCGCCCACAGCGTCAAACGGTGCTCGACATACTGCCAGCCCTTTGCGCCGAACCCTCCTCCCACGTCGTGGCACACCACCCGCACAGCTGCTCTCCGGCACCTTGAACACCGAAGTCGCGAGCATGTTGCGGACGCGATGGGGGTAGTTGACGTCGGCATAAAGCGTGTAGCGGTTTTCAAAGGCGTCGTAAGCGCCGATCGCCCCGCGCGGCTCCATGTATTGCGCATGAACGCGCGTGATGACGTAACGCCGCCGCACGACATGCGCAGCCCTGGCGAAGGCGGCATCGGTCGCGGCCTTGTTGCCGTGCTGCACCGGTGTGGGAGATATTGTCGGGGTTCTCGTCCCATACGCGCGGCGCGTCCGGGCCTGCCGCCTCGGCCGTGGACGGTCACCGATGGCAGGGGCTCGTAGTCCGACCGCAATCAATTCGGCGGCGTCCTTCGCCTGCATCAACGTTTCGGCGATGACCATCGCGATCGGATCGCCCACGTAGCGCACGCGATCGATCACAAGCGCGGGCCGCTGCGGCGCGAACATCGGCGAGCCGTCGGCTTTCTTGCGCGGCATCATCGCCTTCGGCATGCCGAGCCCATCGGCCGCATAATCCTTGCCGGTATAGACGGCGAGCACGCCAGGAGCCGCGGCGGCCGCCTGCGTGTCGATGGACAGGATGCGCGCGTGGGCGTGCGGCGAGCGGAGGAAGACCGCATGGGCCTGCCGCGGCAGCGTAACATCGTCCTGGTAGCGGCCTCGGCCCGTCACGAGCCTGCTGTCTTCGAAGCGACGAACCGGCTGGCCGATACCGAACTTGATGGTCGATGTGTCGTCGCTGGGTGATTGTTCAGACATGCCGCCCCGTACTTTTCAGCCATGGACCACGCGCGTGCCGCAAAACGTCAAGCGAAATGGCAGGTGATCGATCCGAACGAACCATAGTCGATGTGGAAGGTATCTCCGGCGCGAGCTTCGACCATGCCCGTGAAGGATCCGGCCAGAATGAACTCGCCGGGCTCGAGCCCGACATCGAAGGCAGAAAGCTTGTTCGCGAGCCAGGCAACCCCGTTCGCCGGGTGATTCAGCACCGCTGCGGCAACGCCTGATTCCTCGATCGTGCCGTTGCGGTGGCAAAGCGCAGCGATCCAGCGCAGATCGACGTCCAGCGGGCGAAACGGCCGGCCTCCCACAACCAGTGCGCCTGCGGCCGCATTGTCGGCGATGCTATCAAGCACGCCGCTTGGCCTCTGCGTTTCCGGATCGATCCGGTGGGTCCGGCTGTCGACGATCTCGATGCACGGGGCGACATAATCGGTCGCGTTCAGCACCTCGAAGATAGTGCAATTCGGACCTTTAAGTCGCTTGCCGATCACGAAGCCTAGTTCGCACTCGATCCGTGGCTGGATAAATCGGGTGATCGGAATCTCCGCGCCACTTTCGTAAAACATGTCCGACATGAGCGCCCCGTAATCCGGCTCGTTCATGTTGGTAGCTCGCTGCATCGCGCGTGAGGTAAGCCCGATCTTGCGACCTCTCACCGTGTTGCCCTCGTCGAGCTTGAGATCGATACACTTGCGTTGAACCGCGTATGCGTCGTCGATCGAAAAGTTCGCATGCAACACGCTGCCGGCGCGCGTCCGTTGGCGAGCCTTCTCGGCCGCGTAGTACGCGCGCGCCAGCGTCTCGATCGCCTCCCCGCTCAGCATCACGAACCCGCCGAGCCCAGCACCGCGACGAAATTCGCCTGAACCAGCGATCGGCCTCCGGCCGGCAATGTCTGCGTATGTCGCGCAGGCCGAGAACTCCGGATCCGGGAACAGCTTGACCCACTCGGTGTTGAGTCCCGCCCGCTGCGATGCCGGGTCGCGGACCCAGAACGTCACCATGATGATGTCATCGACGCCGCCGCCGGCCGCCTCCACATCGTGTCGTATATAGGCGAAGACGTTGGCGACCTGCGCTTCGAAGCTTTCCGGGAGTTCGCGCGTGCCTGGATTGGTGCCGCCAATCACGCTCGACATGACGAGATTGCCAATACGGCTCGCATTGGGAATCGGGTTTTCGTGGCGCGGCTTTCCGCCGTTGATGCTCTGGCGTCTCGGCATGGCAGGATCACTCAGCCGGCGATGACGATGTACCAAAGGCCGGCACATCGACGCGGTCGGCCAGCGCGTCAGCCCCTTCCGTTGGCAGGACGGTGGCGTAGTTCAGCGCAGCATCGATATCGCGCTCCCACACTTCACGCGGTAGGTCGTAGACCAGTTCGACGCCATAGCCGTTGGGGTCATGAATATAGAGACTGTGGGTCATACCGTGCTCGATGCGGCGATCGAACTTGACGCCCTTCGCCTGAAGATAAGCGAGCTGCTGCAGCCAGGCCTCCCGGCTTGGATAGGTGATGGCGATGTGGTTGATCGCCATCGGCATGCCGAACATGCCCCACTCCTTGGGAGGCTCCGGCAAATTCGGGTTCTCCACCAGCGCGATATCGTGATGGTGCGTGCCGCCCTGCCCGACACCGCTATAAAACCTCATCTTCGGCGGATTCGGTCGTCTCGGCGGCCGCCTTTAGCTCGCCGACCTGCTGCAGGCCGATGACCTCAGTCCAGAAGCGATGCGACTCTTCGAAATTTCTGACGTTGAGAACGAGATGGTTGATTCCGCGCGGGGCGATCGGTTTGTCGGTCATCGGTTTCCTCCTGTGCGAGATATCCGGCTTCTGGTTGATCTGATCGCTATTGAGCCGCGTCCATCAGCTTCACGTTTTCGTTCGGCGCCATCGGTTCGAGCTCTTCGTTCAAAAAGCGATCGACCAGTCGCTTTGCGCGCGTGCGATCGCCCGTGGTCTGCAGGAATGTGAGATTGCGTCCGACCGAGCCCAGGTAGAAGCGCTCGTACTGTTCATTGCGACTCGCCAGGGCCGTTCCTGCAAAATCCCAGGCCAGACGGAACAGGCGGCTCCTCTGCTCGGCATCGACGCCAACGCCCAGGAGATAACGGTCGATCAGCGGCCGTAGTTTGGGATCGGCCAGCGCCGCGCGCGACGGCGTCGTCAGCAGGTTGTGCGACCCGAGCTGTCGAATGATTTCGTTGACACGAGGAAACCAGGACGGCAGAGCCGCGCGCAGTGCGCCAAGCGGCCGCACATCGCAGGCCCACATGCCGTTGCCGTATTCGCGCGCGCCTTGCTCCGCAGCGAAAATCGCCGTGCGGGCGAACTCGGCAGAACATGGCGATTTCGCCGAGTTGCTGCTGAGCCTGCGGCTGAACGGCATTGATGGCCTCAGCCATGCTGCTTGCCAGCCCCCAGGCGAATTCGAGCTTGGTTTGCGCCCGGATCATCGTCTGCTGCATGATGTTCGGCCACCACGTCGTCTTCATCACGGTGTTGTAGACGTGGAGATTGCAGTCGATGAACAGGCGCTCGCGCGGCACCTCGACATTGTCGAAGATCACGAACGCATCCTGCTCGTCGAAGCGGCTGGAGAACGGGTGATCGAACTTGTCGGAGTTGACCGCGACGCTGTCGCGGCAAATGAACTTCAGGCCGGGTGTCGTCATCGGTATGCAGAACGACAGCGCGTGCACGTCGGCCGCCTCCGGCATCGGTCCGCCGGGGTAGACCGCAAGTTCGTCGGCGAACGGGGCCAGCGTCGCAAGCACGCGCGAGCCGCTCACCACGATGCCATGCTCGGTCTCGCCCACCTTGTGCAATTGCACGGGATCGAGGCCGACCGGGTAATTTGCCTTTGGCCAGGTCGACCGTCGAATGGACGATGGTGTGGGTCAGCGACAGGTCTTCGCGGCGGAGCTTCTTCTGGTAGCGAACGAGGTTCTCGGCCCCCTCGCTCGTTGCCATTCGCCGCCCATTCGTCTGCGCGCCCGGCAAAGCCTGCAAACGTGACGTTCATGTAGTCCGGCGTGCGCCCCATAAGCCCGACAGAGTACTCGGCGACGCATTCGAGCCCTCGATGCCGGCGCTCCAGATCGTCGCGCGAGCTGCGGGATCATGTGGCTGACGTTGATCGGCTCGCCGGTCTCGGGGTCCGGCATCAAGCAGGCGTCGGCCTGGCGGTGCTGCAGGTCGAAGACTTCGGCCAGCGCCAAGGGCGGCGCCGCGAAGGGAAGGATGGTCGACCGGCGAGCTGATCTTGTCGCTGCCGACCCAGATCTCGCGGCCATCGACAAGGCCGCGCAAAAACTGTTCGCCAGTGCGTGCCGCCATGCCGTTCCTCCCGATTGGCTCTTGTGCTTTCGTAAACTGCAAGACTAGTCGGGCGCCCCCCGGTCAGAAATGATGAAATGACACAACCGACACATAACCAATGGTTATGTCCCGGCCCGGACCAACGATAGCTTCCTCCGCTGCCGGATGACGGGACGTCATACCGGCACAGCAACGGGATCATAGTCGAGGAGACCGCGATCGGTCGCCGGCCGCCGCGGTCTGTTCGGGTCCTGAAGCGCCAGCCCCTCCTCTCGCGACCAAAGCTGAACGTTCGTGCCGCGCGTCTTGCGCGCCATTTCGTAGCGCCGCAACGCCTCCTCGACGATCTCCGTTGCCGCGAACGCGCGACCGAGCAGCAGGGCATCCTCGATGGCCATGCATGCGCCTTGGCCGAGAAACGGCGTCATCGGGTGGGCGGCGTCGCCGAGCATGGTGACGCGCCCGACCGTCCAGATCTTGAGTGGCTCGCGATCGCGCAAGCCCCACTTGAACAACGCGCCGTACGGAATGCTCCGGATCAGGTTCGCGAGGTCCGGTGCGAAATCGGAATAGGCGTTCGCAAACTCCTCGTTTGTCGCGGGGATCGACCATCCCTCCTCTTCCCATGAATTCGATTGGCCGCAACCGATCAAATTCATGATGTGCCCGCCCCGCAAGGGATAGTGCAGCAGATAGCGCCTGGGTGCGGGGTGCATCGCCATTTGCAGCTGCCGGACGCTCGGCGGAACCAACGCATCGGGAATGAGGGCGCGGAAAGCGACCTGACCGTTGAATTTCGTCGCTTCCCCTGGAAACAGGAACGAACGCACCGCCGACGCATTCCCGTCCGCGCCGATCACCACGTCTGCGCGATCGGAGGCGCCATTTGCGAACGTGACCGACACACCCGTCGCGTCCTGCTCGAGCGCGACGAACTCGTGGCTTGGACGCAATGCTTGCGGATCGTTTGCGTGCACGGCTGCCAATAGCAATCCATGCAGGTCGGCCCGATGGACCTGCAGCGTGGCCATGCCGTACTGTCGAAAGATCTGTTCGTTCGTGACCGACCTCATGACCGCGCCGGTGGCGTAGTCGCACGTATACATCACCGGGACACAACTGGAGGCGGCCTCCAATGCCTGGTCCACGCCCAGATCGCGCAGCGCGCGGCGCGCATTCGCTGTGACGATCAGACCGGCGCCGATCTCCCGTATCTCCGCCGCACGCTCATAGACCACCACCCTGAAGCCGCGCCGCTGCAGCGCAAGTCCGGCCGCCAGGCCGCCGATGCCGGCGCCGATGATGATGATCCGTTTTGTGTCCATGGCCATAAGTGCAATGTCGTCAGCAACTGCTAACCAAGACATGCAGAAGAGCCGAGCGCTTTGCACACAGCGCAACGTTTGCCTCGAGGCTGCATCGAAGCGATGGCTTACGAAAGCTGAGCCGCGGCTCGGGCGAGTATTTGCCGGAACCAGACACGGCCACGGCGGCTGTCGATGACCGGGCTCCAGAACGCATCGATGAAGAGCTGCTTGCGCGGAAACGATATTTCGACAATGCGCAGACGTCCCTCGCGTGCGAGCATTTGCGCCACCTTGCGCGGGACAAGCGCAACGCAGTCCGATTGCTCGACGATCGCCCCCAGCACGAGGAAATTGGGAACGGTGCAGATCGGGGCGACTTCGTGTGGCGATGTCGGCTGCAGCAGCGTGCGGATTTCAGGCGGAATGCGCGGGTCGATCCTGAACGCCGCATAGCGCATAGCGCGAAATTGCGCAGGCGTCAGGCGATCCGGGACTGCCGTGCTGCTCGCAGCTGCGATGCAGACAATATCGTCGCGCCACAGCGGAAGGTGGCCGATGCGCTTGCCGAAAGTCTCCCCGAAGGCGCGGGGGCCGATCATGAAGTCGATTTGCGTAAGGTCCGTGGTGTTCCTTGTGCCTCTTTCGACGAACTCCAGCGCCACATGCGGCGCCTCGCGCGCACAAATATTGTTGAGAATCGGCGCCAGTAGCTGCGTCACATAGTCGGCGGTGTTGATGACAAGATGTATCGGCTCGATTGCGGGATCGAATTGCGCCGCCGGTGTCAGCACGAAATCGAGATCCTCCATCGCCCGCGCAAGCGGCTCCACCAGGCCCTCTGCTCGCTCGGTCAGCCGCGCCTCGCGGCCCAGCGAAACCAGCAAGTCATCGTGAAAGGCGGCGCGAAGTTCACGCAGTGCGCGGCTGACAGCCGGCTGGGTCATGTTGAAAGACCGGGCCGTCTGCGTCACGCTTTTCGTGCGCAGCAGCTCGTAAAGCACGGGCAGAAGGTCAAGCTTGATGCCACGCAGGCGCGCCAGTATCTCGCGCGAGGTCTCCAATTCGATGGCTTTCGGCCTGGGACTGCGCATCCTGCCTACTCGCCGTTGCGAAGCTTAAGCTTCAGGTTTCAATTTCCTCCGCCGCGGGCACGCGGTCAACCCGGTGCGCCTTCAGCGCCGGCAGCACGTCGCGGGCAAACCGGCGGATCTGCTCGATGAACATCTCGTGCGGCATGGCACCCCGGTTCAGGCTGATCTGCACCGTATCGGCACCGGCGGCTCGGCCTGCGCGATGATGCGGCGGGCTACCTCGTCGGCGCTCCCCATGGCCAATTCTCCGCCATGCGCTCGACGTCGGTCCATGGTCGTATTGCGGAAGTCCTCGCGCAGCAGGGCGGCGGCGCGCTGGTTTTCCGGGCGCACATAGTCGGTCGATTGCTGCGTGGAGTAACCTGCCTGCCGTTGCAGCGCCGTCTCGGTGAAGTTGCCGTGGCTGAACAGGGTGCGGTTGAAGTAGAGGTGATAGCGGCCCCATCTGCTTCACCGCCTCCGCCTTGGAATCCGCGACATAGGCATGCATGCTGAGCGACAGGTGGCCGGGCGTCAGGCGATGGCCCGCCGCAGCCAGACACCTGGCGTAGTGGCGGATGATGTCGTCGCGCAAGCCGCCGGCGCCAAGTCCCGGCGTAATCGGAAGGTTGTGCCTGCCGGCGAATTCGATCGACTCCTTGCTGCCGACGATCGGCACCCAGATGTCCGGATGAGGCCGCTGGACCGGCCGGGGCCAGATCGCCACGTCCTTGTAGGACCAGAACTTGCCCTGGTAGGAGAACACGTCCTCGGTCCAGGCCCGCGTGACGATGTCGTATGCCTCTTCGAAGCGCGCCCGGCTGTCGGCCAGCGACACGTTGTGCACCTGGTATTCGCGCGGGATGCCGCGGGCAAAGCCCGAGATCAGTCGCCCATTCGACAAGCAATCGAGCATGGCGAGCTCCTCGGCGAGCCGCAGCGGCTCATGCAGCGGAAGCAGATTGCCGTAGATCAGGAGCTTGAGGTTCTTGGTGCGCTGCGCCGCCGATGCCGCCATCAGGTTCGGCGAGTTCATGAGCCCGTAAGGCGAACAATGATGCTCGTTGAAGCCCACCCCGTCGTAGCCGAGCCTGTCCATCTCCTCCCAGGCTGCCAGATGTTCGGCATAGGTGCGGACCGCGACGTCCGCCTTGAAGAACTTCTTGCCCAGCGGATACGGCAGCTCGGTACCGGACTTCAGATGCTCAAGGTTTTCGCCATAGGCCAGCAAATCAAAGACAAAGACTTTCATGTCTCGCTCTCCGGAACGCGATGCTTTGCCGCCGGAGGACCGGGACGGGGTTCTCGACGGCTTGCGGGTGATGGGCTAGGAATCGACCAACGAAAGCGCTCATCGGAGCGAAAGAAACCCTGGGAGGACGCATGCGTGTATCGACGGATACCGTGGCCGCTCCGGCATCTACGCCCATGGCCAACTTCGCATTTGACCCGACGCTGTTGTCGAATGGACGGCACTTCTCCACGGCGGACTACCAGATTGCGCGAAGATTTGTCGAAAGAACCTCGCATGGGCTGTTCGATTTCTCTCTCCGGAGCTCTCGCGAATTCCGGCAATACGACACCAGGTCGGCGCAGCTTGGGGGCACGAAGTTCAATCTCGTCAGGGTCGACAGCGAGTCCGGCTATGACATCGAGATGACGCACGATCCGGATCTTATCCTGCTGCACATCCTCATGCGTGGCAGCGCGCAATTGCGGCAGGGCTCCGCGACGGTGAATGCCGCACCGGCGCAAATGGTGCTGCTCGAAACCATGGCGCGATCGTACAAGCGGTGGCGCGGATCGACCGAGTTGCTGATGGTCAGGGTCAGTCGAAGCCGGCTGGAACAAATCATCGTCAGCGAGACCGGTATCAAGATCGGCGATCCGCTCGACTTCGGCGTCCTGCAGGTCCTCGACCTCGAGCGCGTGTCGACGCTGTGGAATTACATCGTCACGATCTGCCGGGATCTCAGCGACGCACAACCGTGTTTCGACGGTCACGTGGGTCGGCTTGCCGAGCGGACGCTCTTGCTGCTGCTGCTGAACGCCGTGCCAAACAACTACAGGTGGGCGTTCACTGCCGATTTCGGCCTGTTCGGCGGCGCCGTACTATGTGCGTCGTGTTGAAAACTACATCCGCGAACATGCGCATGAGCAAATCAGCGCTGAAGACCTCATTGCGGTTGGCGGCGTGAGTGCCCGGTCGATCTACCACGGCTTCCGGCGATTTCGATTGACCACGCCGATGGGCTACCTCAAGACCGTGCGCCTCGACCTCGCTCGTGATGCTCTCGTCGAAGGACGCGACAAGGGCCCGAACAGCGTGACGGAGGCGGCGGTCGCGGCAGGCTACTCCAACCTCAGCCAGTTCTCCCGCGACTACAAGGCTCGCTTTCGCGAAATCGCCTTCGCAAACTCTGGCCAAGGCCTGAACGCCGGCAGATCGGCAATTGCGGGCCTGGCGCACACCGCGCACGACTGCGGACATGCGAGCTTGCCACGGCGGCTGAAGCCGTCCTCTCTCGTTCTCGAGAGAACACGTCGTCCCGTGCAAACACCTCGAAAGAAACCCTTCCGCCGTCCTGTGATGGCCTTGGGATCCGGGGTTCGTCGCACAACTGATGTTCACCTCGCCGGCTTGCCCGCGCATTCATGAACAACCGCGCGCCGGCCGCTTGACGCGCAGCGCAGCCGTTTGATGGCTTGCGCAGAAATTCGTGAGTAATTCTTGCTTCCAGAGGCAAGTCCCGGCGCTGGCAGCAAAGTTGGCTTGCAATGGCAATGGCAGCATCGGCTCCGGCTGCAGGGCGGAGGCGTAACTTGGAAGCGCGAACACACGAGAGCCAGGCACGAAGCCGATGACGACCATCCGCGTCGCAGGTCTGCGGAAACTCTTTGGCAATGTGCCTGCCGTCGACGACGTGAGCTTTGAGGTCGAGAGCGGTTCGATACTGACCCTGCTCGGACCCAGCGGCTGCGGCAAGACCACGACACTGCGCATGATCGCGGGACTGGAGCGGCCCGACGCCGGAGAGGTGCGCGTCGGCGACCGGCTCGTGACATCCGTCGAGCAGGGCATCTTGTTGCCGCCCGACAAGCGACGGATGGGCATGGTGTTCCAGTCGTACGCGATCTGGCCACACATGAATGTCTTCGAGAATATTGCCTTTCCGCTGCGCGGCAAGCGGCTGCCGCCGGCGGAGATCCGCGACAAGGTCATGACGATGCTGCAAAGCCTCGGTCTTGAGGGCCTGCACGACCGCCCGGCGCCCCTGCTCTCCGGCGGCCAACAGCAGCGGGTCGCGCTGGGGCGGGCGCTCGTCAGCGATCCCGAGGTTCTGTTGCTCGATGAGCCGTTCTCCAACCTCGATGCCCGCCGGCGCGACGAGATGCGCTTCGAGCTGAAGGAGGTCCAGGCCCGGGTCGGCGTCACGACAATCTTCATCACGCACGACCAGAACGAGGCGATGATTTTGTCAGACCGCGTGCTGGTGATGAATGCCGGGACGGATCGTCCAGGAAGGCACGCCCGAGGCGATCTACCAGCGTCCGACCACGAAGTTTGTCATGGAGTTTCTCGGCCAGGTCGATCAGGTGAGCGCTCGTGTTGCGATGGCGCCCAACGGTTCGCCGCGGGCGCTGGTGCGCGGCGTCGACGACCTGGTGGTTCCGCTCGACGACTCGTACGCCTGGCGGCAGGACGACGAAGTTGTCCTGATGTTGCGTTCGGCTGCCGTCCAGGTGCGCACATCGAACGGAGGTGATCGCTGGCGGGGTCGCGTCCTGTCGCGGATCTATCTCGGTGAACGTACGGAATACATCATCAGCGTTGGACCCGCGCGCATCCGCGCCTTTGGTCCGACCACCGACCTGCACGACGAAGGCGACGTCGTGCAACTGGATTTTCCACCAGACGCGATCCGCGCATGGCCGGCGGCACGATCGGCCGAAACGCACCAGGGAGGACGGACATGAGGCGAAGAGACGCGCTTTCCATGCTGGGGCTCGCATCGCTCGGCACCGCGATGACAGCGATCGGAATCCCGGCGCAAGGTCAGACCCCATCCAAAGAACCATGGGACGACGTTGTCGCGGCCGGCAAGAAGGAAGGGGTTGTCGTCTGGTCGTTCTTCGGCGCGCCGGGAGCAGCGACGGAGCGTCATGCGAAGGAGTTCGAGCAGCTGCATGGAATCCGCATTGAGCTTTTCCCGAGTCGGACCGGCGATTTCGAAGCGCGCTGGAACGCCGAGCGCGCCGCCGGCAAGCCGAGCATCGATATACGCTCCTCGGGCAGTCCGGAGAACCGGCGCCTCGCCGCCCGAGGCCTCGATCAATCGTTCGGCACCCTTCCCTCAGCGGTCGAGCCTGGCGTGCCCTGGGTCGTCGATCCCCTTGTCGATGTGAAGGCCGGTAACGGTCACACCTTGCACACCGGCGCCGGCGGCTATTTCATTCTCGTCAACAACAGGTTGTGCCCACCGGACAGTGGCCCGCGCAGCTACAAGGACCTCGAAGACCCTAAATACAAGGGCATGATCGTGCTGTCGGAGCCCATCGGCCCTTCGCCTGGATCGCGGTGGGCGGCGTATGCGTGGAGGGCTTACGGCGACGATCACCTGGCGAAAGTGATCGGCAACGTCAAGTCGCTGACGCGCGCCGAAATCGAAGCGCCCAAGCAGATCGCCCGCGGCGAGTACGGCATCTTCATTCACCCGACGCAGGTCGGCGCTGCCGACATCTGGAAGTTGCCCCAGCCGCATCCGTTCCGGCTCGTGGTTCCCGAGGACGGGGTGATGCTGCTGACCGGCGGAATGAACCTGCTGAAGGACGCACCTCATCCGAACGCCGCTCGGGTGTTCATGAACTATATTCTCAGCAAGTCAGCCCAGCAGATTGTCGCCGACGACCCGGGCGGAGGGTTCATCCGCAAGGACGTCAAGCCGCGCATTCCTGAACTGGCGCATTTCGTCACGGCCAAGCCGTTTGCCGAAAACCCCGATACGTACGAGTTCGGCTCAAAGTTGTTCTACGAATGGTCAGCGAAAGCGGAGCCGCACCTGAAGGCTGCGGGCCTGAAGAAGTAGCGAATGGCAGCCGCGGAAGGCTCAATCGGTGAGCGAGCGCCTCCGGTTTCCCGTCGCGGGAAGCGCCGCTCGCTTCAGCTGGACGACGGTGCTGCCGCTCGGCCTCACCTTGCTGGTTGCGTTTCTCGTCATCTACCCGCTCGGGATGCTCGTTTTCGGCACCTTCTGGAGTGCGGCCCCCGGCCAGCCCGGGACGCTGACTCTCGAGAACTGGGCGAGCGTGCTGTCGGACCGCGCGACCTTCGAGGTCCTGCTGACCAGCCTTGCCATCGCCATTCCTCGCACCTTGCTGGCCCTCCTGCTCGCGACGGCTTTCGCCTGGTGCATTGCGCGCACGAACATCCCGTGCAAGCGCGTTCTGGAAGGCCTTCTCGTCTTCATGTTCTTCCTTCCCGAGCTGCCATGGATCCTGGCCTGGATGCTGCTCGGCGCCCCCAATGTCGGCTTGCTCAATCAGTGGCTGGGAGCGCTCGTTTCAGGCGGCGAAGGCTTGATCAACGTCTATTCGTATGCCGGACTGATCGTTCTCGGCGCAGTGCGTTCGGCCACAGTGCTGTTTCTGTTCATCCATCCTGCTTTCCTCGCCATGGACGCGACGCTCGAAGAGGCCGCTCGCATGGCCGGCGCCAGCGGATGGCGCACGCTGTGGCGGATCAATTTGCCGCTGCTGATGCCCGCCCTGCTAGCTTCGGGCATCCTGTCGTTCGTCGTGGCGATGGAGTCGTTCGAAATCCCGCAGCTGCTCGGCACTCCGGCCAACATCGTCGTGTTCACCACCCGGATCTACGATCTGGCCTATGGTGGGCATGTTGCCAACTTCGGTGCCGCGATGGTGCTGGCGCTGATCCTGCTGGTGCTGACCGGCAGTCTGATCGTCGTGCAGTTGCGGCTTCTGCGTGGCCGTTCCTACACGACAGTGTCGGGCCGCGGCTTCAACGCGCGGCCCATCGACCTCGGTCATGGACGATGGATCGCCTTCGCCGCCATGCTGGCGTTCTTCATCATTTTCGGCGCGCTGCCTTTTGTCGTCCTGTTGTTGAACTCGTTCATGGAGCTGAGTGGCTTCATCAGCTGGGAGATGTTCACGACGACGCATTGGAGCAACGCGCTCGGTCGCGACGAAGTGCTGAGGTCGATCATCGACACGCTGATGGTCGGCGTGACGGCGGCAACGCTCGGCGTCATCGTCTCGATCTTCATCTCCTACATCGTGACGCGAACACGTTGGCGCGGACGCACGGTTCTCGACATGATGGCCTGGGCTCCATGGGCGGTTCCCGGCCTGGTCATGAGCCTCGGCTTTCTGTGGGCTTTCGTCTGGCTGCCAATCTACGGCACGCAATGGGTCGTGGTTCTGGCACTTGTCGCGCGCGGATTGCCGATCGCCTCGCGGTTCTTCACGACGACGATGGTGCAGCTCAGCGCCGAGCTGGAAGAGTCGGCGCGGGTTCATGGTGCGTCCTGGTTTCGGACATTCGTCAGAATCTGGTTGCCACTGCTGCGGCCGGCGGTGGTGGGCGCATGGATTCTCCTCTTCGTTGTTGCCGTCCGCGTCCTGGACGTCGTCGTGCTGCTGGCGGGACCCGGAGCGCACATGCTGTCGGTCGACATCTTCCTCTGGACCGTGACTGGCCGACAGGAAGCGGCGTCGGTTCTGGCCTTGATTCAGACTGCACTGGTCGTCGTCGGGTATCTCGCGGCGCGCCTGCTCGCCCGCCGAGCCTTGCAGCAGTCGCCGCACTAGACTGCCGGGAAGAGCGCACAAGCATCGAATACTGCTGCCACAACGGAGAACAAGATGACGAAGTCTGAAACGTTGAAGTCCGCAACTGCGCCGGGCCGAAGGCTGGCCCTGTTCGCAGCGGTCGCACTGGCGGCACTTTCGATCGTGCCCGCTGCTGCGCTGGCGCAAAATGCCGCGCGCCTTGACACTCCAAAGTACGGGGGAACGCTCGAGATCATTTCAGTCACCCCGGCCGTTTCCGCTCTCTCATGGGACAACTTTGACTGGATATGGAAACACAATCAGGATTCGGGCCAGATCTACGAGCAGCTCTTCGCTGCGGATATGTCGAAGGCAAAAAGCCGCGGCGGAAAGCTTTCGCTGACGGCGGATGCCTATCTGCCGAGCGATGTCATTCGTGGCGAGCTTGCTGAAAGCTGGGAGTGGCTCGACGAGCCGCTGAGAGTGAAAGTGATTCTCCGCAAGGGCATCATGTTCCCGGAAAAGCCCGGAGTCATGCAGGCACGCGAGTTTGTTGCCGATGATGTCGTTTATGCGTTTAACCGCATTAGTGGCAGCCCGAAGAAGATCGTGGGATACTTCGACCACGTCAAATCCGCGAGCGCGCCGGACAAACACACCGTTGTTTTCGAAATGCACGAATTCAACGCCGAGTGGGACTATCGGTTTGGCTATGGTTACAACTCGGCGATCATTCCGCGAGAGGTTGTTGAAGCGGGAGCGAACAATTGGAAGAACGTGAACGGCACCGGCCCGTTCAAGCTTTCCGACTTTCTTCCAGGAAACTCCCAGACATACGAGAAGAATACCGGGTATTGGGACTCGGAGACAGTCAACGAGAGCAAGTTCAAGCTCCCGTATGTTGACAAGCTCGTCTACCGCACCATCAAGGATGAGGCTACGCGCCTGACCGCCCTGCGCACGGGCAAGATTGATATTGTGGAGACAATGCGCTGGCAGGACGCAGATCAGCTCAGGAAGCAAGTGCCGGCTCTGAAATGGAACAAGTGGCTGAATACCAGCGGCACTTTCCTGGCCCTGCGCGTCGACCGGAAGCCGTTCGACGATGTCCGCGTTCGACGCGCGCTCAATCTCGCTGTGAACAAGCAGGAAATCATTACGTCGTACTACAACGGCAATGCCGAGTTGTTCGGATATCCACAGTACCCGCAGTATGGTGCGTACTTTCAGCCGTTGAACGAGCAGCCGGAGAGTGTGCGGGAGCTGTTTGAATACAACCCGGCGAAGGCAAAGAGGCTGTTGGCCGAGGCGGGGTATCCGAACGGCTTCACCTTCAAGACACAGGTCGGCACGCACATGTCCGATCATATGGACCTGCTGCCACTTGTTGCTGCGTACCTCGAACAGGTTGGCGTCAAGGTCGAGATCGAGCCCATGGAATATGCGGCGTTCTTGTCAGTGATGACGAACAAGACCAATGCGCCGGGATACTTCATGAACAACGGGCACACCAATCCAACGACGTCAATTCGCAAGAGCTTTGGGACTGGCCAGATCTGGAATCCCTCGCAATGGACCGATCCCAAGCTCGATGCGCGTCTTGACGCGCTCTATCGTGAGCGTGACGAAGCCAAGCGGCAGGCCGCGATCCGCGCAATCACGACCGAAATGCTCGACAACGCTCCCTACATTTGGCTTCCGACGCCCTACGCCTATACGGCCTGGTGGCCGTGGGTGAAGGGCTATGAAGGCGAACTGCGAGCTGGTGCGGTGCGGCCCGGTCCAATCTATGCAGAAAATCTGGATCGACCAGGAGCTCAAGAAGAAGATGGGTTTTTGACCAGCGGCATTTGCTCGGCGCTGTTCGATTGAACGCAGGAGGCAGAAAATTGGCGACGGGTAGATTGGCAGGCAGAACCGCGATTGTCACTGGGTCGGGTCAAAACATCGGGCGCGCGATCGCCCTTTTGTTTGCGCGCGAAGGCTGCGCCGTTGTCGTTAACGGTCATTCAAATCGGGACAATGTAGATGCCGTGGTGCGTGAAATCCACAGCGAAGGCGGTCGTGCAGTCGGCGTGATGAGCGACGTCTCCGATCCGGATCAGGTCGAACACCTCGTCAAGGAAGCCGAGACTGCATTCGGCCAGGTCGACATCGCCGTCAGCAACGTCGGTCGCAGGATGAGGCAGTCTTTCGAAGAGATCACGATTGCCGATTGGCGAGATACCATCAATCACAATCTAAGTTCTGTATTTTATCTGGCGCACTTTGCGCTGCCCAAGATGCGTCAGCGAGGTTGGGGCCGGATCATCAACATATCAGGCTACGATGGCTTTACAGGTCATATGGATCAACGCGCCCATAACGTCACCGCCAAGGCGGGAATGCACGGCCTGACCAAAGCGATTGCGCGAGAGTATGGAGTTTTCGGTATCACCAGCAACACGGTAGCGCCGGGAGCGATTGCTACAAAAAGAGACCCTGCGCAATACACACATGTGAACATGGATCTGGTGATGGCTCGCTTGGCCATCAAGCATACCGGCGCGACGGAAGACATTGCCGAAGCTTGCCTGTACCTCGCCGGCGACAGCGGCAAGTTTGTCACCGGCCAGGTCATCCATGTGAACGGCGGAGAGTTCATGTTCTGACGCGCTGGACCAAATTGGCGAGCGGGGGAGTGCTACTCCCCCACGAACGTCACAGCCTCGGACAACAGCGCGCGGGACGTGCGGTAGCTGTTGATGATGTGATCGTGCGCCGGATAGCCGAACGAGATGCCGCAGACGACGCAGCGGTCGTGGGGGGTGCCGGCGTGGTAGCCGATTTAATTGTCAAACAGCCCGGCCCGTAGCCCGCATGAGCGTAGCGATATGCGGGGCTGACTCAGCCCCCGGATGGCGCTTCGCTTATCCGGGCTACAGACACACGTCATCGCCCCGTGTGTTGTCCGGCAGCGCGCGCCGGGTTTGCCTGGTGCCGCGCACCGCCGTGATTCCGTCAAAGAAACGCGAGCGGAAGCCGGTCGAGTGCATGGACCGCGTTGTTCGGCCGCCAGACGGCCTCGGCCGTGGGCGTGATGCTGCGCACCTTCCTTGCAATGGCCGACAGCAGCGCCTCGCCTTCCGCCCGGGCGATATTCATGCCGACACAGGCATGAACGCCGACACCGAATGCAAGATGGCCGCCCGCGCGGCGGCCGACATCGAAGCGCTCGGGATCCGCCCATTTATCGGGATCGAGATTGGCCGCGCCCAGCACGCAAAGGATCTTCGTGCCTTCCTCAACCTCGACTTCCCGCGACGGATGTCGCGGAAGCGACCGTGCGGCAGAACGAATGCACGGGCGAGGTCAAACGCAGTGTTTCCTCGAACGTATTGCGCGCGAGCTTTGGATCGGCCCGCAGACGCTCGAACTCCGCCGGATTGCAGGCAAGCGCCCAAAGCGCCGACCCGATGCCGGTTACGGTCGTGTCTATTCCAGCCGAGAGCAACGATCTGACGAGAAGGCCCGCTTCTGTGGGCGTGATCTCTCCAGCATCCGCCGCGGCATGGATCTCCGCGCCGAAGCCATCCGGATCCAGGTTGGAGCGTTGGCACTGTTCCGTGATCCACGGCACGATCGTCGGTGCCTTCGCCATGGCGGCCCGACGAAGCGCGTTGTCAGGCCCGAGCGCGTTGAAGACCATGGAGCCGTAGTCCACGAGCGCACGCTGGTCGATATTGCGCAATCCGACGGCCGGAGGAAAAGCCGAAACCGAATACGCCTCGGCAACGTCGACGACAGCCTCGACGTCGCCAATCGCCAGCACGCGGTCGACGAGCGCTTCTGCCTTGGCGTCGAACGTTTCACGCAAGCGCGCGACAGCCTTCGGCGACATCACACGGGCCATGACGCGGCGCGCCTTGCCATGCTCGGGAGGATCGACTTCGAGAATGATGGACGGCGCGCGCCAGGGCGTCTCGAGGCTGAAATCGGTCAGCCCGACGCCTCGCGAGGAGACGAAGCGCTCATGGTCGGAGAATATTTCGCGGGTCACCTCATAGCGACCGCACGCCAACATCGCGTAGCGCGGAATATAGACCAACGGCCCCAGCCGTCTGAGTTCGGCATAGTAGCTGGACGGATCCGCGAGAATCCGCGGGTCGTAAGGGTCAACATCCCAGACCGGAACCCCCGCAGGGGGCGCAATCGAACGATGACCTTCGATCGTCGCCATCGATGAACTCCCTTGCTATGGCCAGAGAACACGGGCCGCCTCGACGAGGCGCTCCAGTTTTGCCCGTTGCTGGTCCTCTGTGAGCGGATTGCCCGCAACCGTCGAGGCGAAGCCGCACTGCGGACCGATTGCCAGTCGCTGATGATCGATGCATCTGGCTGCCTCGGCCGTGCGACGTTTCAGCAAATCCAGAGGCTCTAGCTGGCCCGTCTTGGTACTCATGATGCCGATCACGACGCCCTTGGTTTCTGGCACATAGCGCAGCGGCTCGAAGTCGCCGGCGCGCTCGGTGTCGTATTCGAGCAGGAAGTGCGTGCAGTTGGTCCGCTGAAAGAAACGCTCTGCCACCGACAGATAGCCGCCCTTCGAGAGATAGTGACCCTTGAAATTGCCACGGCACATATGGATGCCGATCAACATATCCGCCGGTGCTTCTCGCACACTCTGATTGATCGCATCGATATAGGCATCGACCAGCACATCAGGCTTCTGCCCGGCACGCTCGACGATCTCCCGGATGGCGGGATCGCACAACATGGCAACGGCGACCTCGTCGAGCTGGATGTATCTGCAGCCGGCTGCCGCAAGCGCCGCAATTTCCTCGCGAAATATCCGTGTCAAATCCGCGAAAAAGGTCTCCAGGTCCGCATAGGCGGCGGGGTCGGCATAATCGGTGCAGCGGTAGAAGTGCATGGTCGACGGCGCCGGCAGGGTAATCTTCGGCATCGCGTCTCTCACAACCGACTTGGTGAACGCGAATTCGTCCACGGCCAGCGGCTGCACCCGCCGCAACTTGCTCGCCGCGTAGGTCGCGGTGAAATCCACTTCGTGTCCGTGGTCGTCGTGAAACCTGAAGACGGCAGGCTTGATTGCGAAGCCCTGGCAGCGCTCGACGAAGCGGCCCCAATAGGACATGCGGCGGAACTCGCCGTCGGTGACGACCTTCAGCCCGACATCCTCCTGCATGGCGATGACGCCTCGGATCGCCGCATCCTGCGCTTCGGAAAACCGGGGCGCGTCGATCCTGCCGGCGGCGAGATCCTTAGCTGCCTGCTTCAGGGCCGAGGGGCGCAACAGGCTTCCGACATGATCGGCGCGAAATGGCGGACGCTGGGTGAAAATCACGGCTTGTCTCCGGCAGTGGCAGCATTCTATAGTTCTATAGATTTTTCTTATAGAGGAGAGCCACGCCGATGTCACGCCTCGCTGCGACTGCGGTCAAGGGCTCACGGCGATCGTCCCCGACTGGCGCCGCCCCGACGAGAACGGCGGCGCGACGACATGAGGAGATCATGGATGCGGCCGCGCGCGTGTTCGCAAGCAAGGGTTTTCACGGCGCGAGCACGCAAGACATCGCCAATGTGCTGGGCATCAAGCAGGCCAGTCTCTACTATTACTTCCCGTCAAAAGAGATCGCCCTGGAAACGGTATGCATCATTGGGGCGGAGGGCTTCTACGAGCGCGCCAAGGCCATCGTCGAAGGCCCGGGATCGTGCGAAAGAAAGCTGGAAATGCTTGTTTTATCGCACCTTTCTCCACTCTCCGACCGCGCCGACTACGTTCGTGTGTTCCTCAACGAGCGCCGGCACCTGCCTTCGACCAGCAGACGCAAGGTTGGACGCTGGTCGCGCGGCCTCGAGCGGCTGTTCGAGCGGGTGATTGCCGATGGCACTCGCGAGGGCACCTTCGAAAAAGCCGTCGACGCGCGACTGGCGACCCTGGCGCTGCTTGGCGCTCTCAATTCCGTTTCGGCCTGGCTTGCAAAGGAAGGCCGCGACATCGACAGCATCGCCAAGGAGATCGCGGCGCTGACATTGCGCGGCCTTGTACGGCGATGATCTGGACGCGCCGCGCACCCGGGTCTATCCTTCTATCTATAGGTCTATAGGAAACAGGGATGACCCCAGCGCTCGAGGCGGATCGGGATGCTCTGCGCCGGACAACGGCGCCTGCCCTGCTCTGCGCTCATGCGGTACGGAAGCCCGACAGCGTCGCCTTCAGGGCCAAGGTGCGTGGCGTTTATCGCGAGCGGACGTGGAACGATTATGCCACCCTCGTTGCGCGCGTAGCGCGCGCCCTCCAATCCCTGGGGCTCGCGAAAGGTGACCGCATCGCCATCATGAGCGATCCGCGCGAGGAATGGCCGATCATCGACATGGCTGCGCAGTCGCTCGGGGCGATCGTCTATGGCATCTACCCGACCGCGTCTGCTGCCGAACTCGCGTATCAGATGCGCGACGGCGGCGCGAAGATCTTCATCGCCGAGGACCAGGAGTATCTCGACAAGATACTGGGCCTTATCGACGATCTGACTGAGCTGGACGCCGTCGTCGTCATCGAGGATGCGGCGCTGTACGCCTACGACCACCCAAAGGTCCGGCGTTACAGCGAACTGATCGATGCGGCGGGCAATCCGGGCATCGCGTGGCTTGAAGACATGGTCGCGCGCGTCCTGCCGACCGATCCGGCGTTCATCGTCTACACGTCCGGCACAACGGACAATCCGAAAGGCGCCCTCGTCTCGCATGGCAAGCATCTCGCCGCTGCCGCGACCGTCGCGGATCACTATCCGGTGCTCTATACCTCCGAGCAACGCACGGTCGTCTACCTGCCGCTCTGCCACGTCCTCGGCCGCGATGTTGCCGTCACGCTGCCGCTGATCTCGCGGCTGGTCCCGCATTTTGGCGAAGACCCTGAGGACATCGCCACCAATTTCTTCGAGACGGCGCCGACGGTGCTGTTCACTGTGCCGCGCTATCTGCAGAAGTTTGCGAGCCAGGTGCTGATCGGGACGACGAATGCGTCCGCCATCAAGCGGTGTGTCTACAACATTGCAATGCGCTCGGCGCGTGCGTCGATCCGCCGGCGCAGGTCCGGCACCGAGACTTTACTCGATCGCGGGCAACGCCTGTTGCGCAGCCTTTTTGTCTTCAGACCGATCCTGAACAAACTGGGCTTCGATCAGCTCGAACTGGTGGTCAGCGGCGGCGCGCCGTTGCCGGCCCAGACGATGGCGCTCTGGCAGATGTGGGGCGTCAACGTCGTCGAAATGTACGGCCAGACCGAGACGGCCGGCGGAATTCTGGCCGGCCAGCGCGGGCCGTTCCCCGAACCGGGAGACGTCGGAACACCGCCGCAAGGCTGGCACGTCAGCCTGGCCGATGACGGCGAGATCGTCGTGCAGGCGCCCGATCTTTTCGAAGGCTACTGGAATGCTCCCGAGGCAACCGCTTCGGTATTTCGGCCGGACGGCACCTTGAAGACCGGCGACATCGGCGAGTGGAGCGAAAACCGCCTGCGGCTCATTGACCGGGCAAGGGACTTTCTCGTCACGTCGGGCGGCAAGACGATCTCGCCCTCGCTGGTCGAGAATGCGTTGCGCGCCAGTCCCTACGTCAGCGAAGCCGTCGTCTTCGGACACGCAAAGAAATATCTGTCGGCGCTGATTGAGATCGATCCGGACACCGTTACCGACTGGGCACGAAGCAATGACGTGAACTACACGGGCTTTGCCAGCCTCGTGGAACATCCGCGCGTGCTGAGCCTGCTGTGGTCGGAGATCGAAACGGCCAATTCGCAACTCGCGAGGGTCGAGCAGGTGAAAACTTTCCGCATACTGCCGAAGCAGCTCGATCCCGAAGAGGATGGCGAACCTGTGACGCCTACGCGAAAGGTCAAGCGAAAGCAGATGCACGAGCGCTTCCGCGCGCTCATCGAAGCCATGTACGACGACAAGGAGGAACGCCTGATCGCGGCCGCAGCCGGCGGTCCGGCAAACGGCACCTGACAATCAAACAAAGAACAGACACGGGAGGAGTATCGCATGCGCATGACGTCTTTTCTGCTCGCACTGGCCGCATCGGCCACGGTTTCGTCTGTGGCCTTCGCACAAGATAGCTATGTCATCGGCCTGACCGGCGCATTGACCGGCCCGCCCGCGAGCACGTACGCCCCCGCCGTCGAAGCGTTGCGCGTCTATCTCGATCGCGTGAACGCCGCCGGCGGCATCAATGGCAAGAAGGTCACCCTCATTCTGGAAGATGACGGTGCGCAGCCTTCGAAGGCCGCGGCAAACGCCAAGAAGCTGCTCGACCAGGACAAGGCCATCCTGATCATCAACGCCTCCCTGTCCTCGACATATGCACCCGTGATTGCAGAGGCCAAACGCGCGGAAACGCCGATCCTGTTCGCCGCATCGGTGTGTCCGAAGGAGACGTATCCGCCGGCCGATCGGTTTCAGTTCTGCACAACCGCTTTCGCCGCCAACTACGACAGCCGGGCCACCCTCGCGTTCGTGAAGGAGACGGCGAAGGCCCCGGCGAAACTCGGCCTCGCGGCCATGGCGATCCCGGTCTCGCGCGGCGAGATCGATTTCGCCGAGACGCTGTCGAAGGAGATGGGCATGGCGCCGGCAGGAAAGGAGATCATTCCGCCGCCCACCGCCGACTACACGCCGTTCGCGACCAAGCTCAAGGAAGCCGACGCGACCTGGGTCTACGCCTGGGCCCCATGGGTCACGCAGATCAAGACATTCGAGGCGCTGCGACGTCTTGACTGGAAGGGCGACTACATCACTTGGGCGCATCTGGAGGCTGAAGGTGAGCTCGCACGGGTAAAGGATCCACAGTTCTACGTCATTGGCGCCAATGCGCTGTTCCAGGATGATCTGCCGATTCACAAGGAGATCCGCGAGGCTGCGCAAAAGGCCGGCCTGAAGCATCCGCCGGAACAGATGGCCGAAGGCTGGATTGCCGGCATGGCGATCGAAGGTGTTCTCAAGGGTGCCGGATGGCCCGCGTCGCCGGCGAAGGTGCTTGCGTCGATGGAAGGCCTGAAAGTCGACCTGAAGGGCTTGCGCGGCGGGCCGCTGGAATGGTCGAAGGACAATCATTTCCGCACCCGCCAGTATTACCGTGTCTACAGATGGGACACGACGAGCAACAAGATCGTCCGTGTGAAGGACTGGACGGCCTTCGACGTGAAGTGACGAAGTGATCGGAATTCAGTTGCCGGCGACAGGCTCGCCGCCCGGAACCGGCAACTGAACACTGCGACGACCAGCGATCACGGGACTCCATGCAACTCGCCGTCAACATTCTGGTGCTCGCGTCGATCTACGCCCTGATCGCGTGCGGCTACGTGCTTGTTTACCGCGTGAGCCGCGTCCTGAATCTCGCGCATGGCGAGCTCATGATGCTTGGCGCCTATTTGCTGCAGGCCAGCGCCGGGCTGTTTGCAGGCAACCCTTTTACTGCGTTTGCCTTTGCTCTCGGCAGCAGCGCGCTCGTCGGAGCGATGGTCTATGCCTTCCTGATGCGCCGGATGACCGGTGAGATGGTGCTGGCCGCCGTGCTGACAACCGTCGCCCTCGGCATCCTTCTACGGGGTGGAATGGAATTGATCTGGCCGCAGGGACAGATCTATCCGGCTGAAGCGCTGCAATGGAAAAACGTCTCGCTGCCGGTCTTCGGCGCTCGTATTTCGCTGTTCGGGCTCCTGCTGCTGATTGGAGCCGGAACGGTCTACTCTTCCCTGTTCCTGTTTCTGCGGTTTGGCCGCTGGGGCGTTCGCATGCGCGCGGCGGGCCAGGCTCCCCTGCTCGCGGCGCAGCGTGGTATCGACCTGCACAAGATGTACGCGCTGGCGTGGGCGCTTGCGACCCTGATCGGCGCGCTGGCGGGCATGCTGATCGCGCTCGACTCCGGCCTGTCCGGCACCATGGCGATCATCGGCCTGAAGGCATTTCCCGCCGCCCTTGTCGGCGGCCTCGACAGCCTTGCCGGCGCGCTGCTGGGCAGCCTGATCGTGGCCGCGGCCGAAGTGCTCCTCATCCACTACGTCGACCCGCTGCTTGCCGACGTCGTGCCGTTTCTGGTGCTCATTGCCATCCTCGCGCTTCGGCCCTGGGGACTGCTGGGCACGCGAGAGGAGCTCGACCGTGTCTAACCGCCAGCCCCGTGCCAGCGGATATTTCCGCACGAGCTATGCACAGGAGCATGCGCTGCTGCAGACGCGCATCGAAAAGGTGTTCGCGCTCTTCGCGGCGCTGCTGCTGCTGGGTCTGCCATTTCTGGCCACGCCATTTCAACTCGACCTCGCTTGCCAGGCCTTTCTCGCATCGGTCGGCGCAATCTCCCTGATGCTGCTCACCGGCTATGCCGGTCAGGTATCCCTCGGCCACGCCGGCCTCATCGCTGCCGGCGCATTTACCGCCGGCATTCTGTACAGGGAGCTTGGCGCACCCATCTGGATCACATTGCCGGCCGCGGCCGTCATGGGCGCTCTGTTGGGACTCGTCTTCGGCATACCGTCGCTGCGCCTGCGCGGGCTCTATCTTGCGATCAGCACGCTGGCGCTGCATTTCGTCGTGCTCTATCTCGGCGGAGAATACGAAACAAAGCGCGGCTTCTCGACCGGCATTATCATCGATCCGCCCCAGCTTTGGGGCAGCACGATTCGCGGCAATCTCACCTGGTACTTCATCTTGCTGGCGGCGGCCGCATCGACGCTGTTCCTGTCGCTCAATCTTCTGAGGTCGAAAACCGGACGCGCCTGGCAGGCCGTCAGGTCGCATGAAACGGTCGCTGGCGCGTTCGGCATCGACGTCAGGCGGGCGAAACTGACCGCGTTCGTCATTTCGTCTGCCATCACAGCGGTTGCCGGCGCATTGTTCGCGCACTGGCGCGGCTTCGTCTCGGTCGAGGCGTTCTCGCTGTTTCTCTCGATCCAGTATGTCGCCATGATCATCATCGGCGGAATGGGGTCGCTGCTCGGCGCCATCCTCGGGGCGATTTTCGTGACGCTTTTCCCGTACGGCATCGAGAGCATCATGCGCCTGTTTGCCGGTCGCGTGGACACAGGCATCATCTTTTCTGTGAACCATGCCGCGTTTGGGCTGGTGATGATCCTGTTCCTTGTTTTTGAACCGCTCGGTCTCGTTGGCATCTACCGGCGCATCCAGACCTATTTCCTGCTCTGGCCTTTCAAGCAGAAGCCGCTCGCAGGTCCCCGCAAATGACCAGCCCCGGAGCCGCCGCAACACCCCTCCTCGCGCTCGACAATGTCGAAGTCGTCTACAAGCGTGCCATCACGGCTGTGCAAGGCATTTCGATGAACGTATTTGCCGGGCAGATCGTTGCGATCCTCGGAAGCAACGGTGCCGGAAAATCGACCACCCTGCGTGCGATGACCGGTTTCCTCGGCCTCGACGATGCGCGCGTGACGGAAGGAACGATCCGCTTCAAGGGCAGGCCGGTGGAGAACGCGCGCCCCGATCATCTTGCGCGCTCCGGTCTCGTGCTCGTGCCTGAGCGCGAGAAAGTCTTTCCCAATCTGACAGTCGCGGAAAATCTGATGGTGCCGGCAAGCCCGGTCGGGGCCGTTGCACGCAGGCGGCGCGAGGCATTCGTCATGGAGCGCTTTCCGGCGCTCGCGCGGTTGCGCAGTCGCACGGCCGGACTGCTCTCCGGCGGCGAGCGGCAGATGCTCGCGATAGCCTCCGCCCTCGTCGCGCACCCTGAGGTCCTGCTCATTGACGAATTCTCGCTGGGCCTTGCGCCGGTGGTCGTCGCCGAACTCGCGGAGACGCTGGTAGCGATCCGCGTGGAGCTCGATCTGACGATCGTCCTGGTCGAACAAAGCGCTGCCGTGGCATTGTCGATCGCCGACCACGGCTACGTGCTTGAAAATGGCCGCGTCGTCCTCGATGGCGACGCCGAACGCCTGCGCAATCATCCCGATATCCAGGATTTCTACCTCGGCCAGTCAAAGGGAGAACGGCGCAGCTACCGCTCCATCAAGCGATATCGCCGAAACCGGAGGTGGTATGGCTGAGCTCGAAGTGCAGAGCCTCTCGCTCCGCTTTGGCGGGCTGCAAGTGCTGGACGGCGTCTCGTTCGCCGTCGAAACGGGGGAGTTGTTCGCACTGATCGGCCCCAACGGAGCGGGCAAGACCAGCGTCTTCAACTGCATCAGCGGACTTTATCGCGGCGCCGGCCGGATCATGTTTGCCAGGCAGGACATCTCGAATCTGGGCGCCCGCGGACATCGCGCGCCTCGGTCTTGGCCGCACGTTCCAGCACGGCGAGCTATTCCCGCATATGACCGTCCTCGACAACCTCATGACGGCACGGTTCGCGCGCGTTCAAACGACTCTCCTGGACGACATCTTCCTTACGCGACGCGCGCGCAGCGAAGAGGCGCGTCACAGGGACAAGGTCGAAGAGATCATCGAGTTCGTCGAGCTCGAACGCTATCGCCACGCAAGCGTTGACGACCTGCCATTCGGGATTCAGAAGGTCGTCGGCTTCGCCCGCGCGCTTGCGACCGAGCCCCGCCTGTTGCTGCTGGACGAGCCCTCGGCCGGCCTCAATCGGGACGAGCGCGAGGACCTCGCGCGTTTCGTTCTACGCATCAAGCACGAGCTCAAGATTCCGATGGTCTGGATCGAGCATGACATGCAAATGATAGCCGACCTCGCCGACCGGATTCATGTCCTCCATTACGGCAGGACGCTCGCCTCGGGCGCTCCGGAGGCGGTACTTGGCGATGCGCGTGTGATTGAAGCCTACCTTGGACAAAGCCAGATGCATCGCGCAATGCCGCCTGCGCCATAGCAAAAGGCGGCCGGCACAATTTCTCGCGGCAGAGCGAGCAGATGCGGAGCGTGGCGAAGGTGCTGCGGCGTTAGCACCACTGCAACACTCCCTCCTACAGATGCTCCCGAAAATGCGCCGCCACCGAGGCGTATACCCGGCGCCGGTGATCCGGCCGGATAAAGCCGTGCCCTGCATAGGTGAAGCGCTCGTAGGCCACTTTCTTCTGCCGCAGCGCCAGGGCTTCGCTGAACTGCTCGCTTTCGTGCATGGGCACGCGCGGATCGCGGTCACCGTGCAGCAGCAGCATCGGCGCCACCACACGGTCGATGTGATGGATGGGCGAGATTTTCTGGAACAATTCGTCATTCGTGCCCGGGAAGCCGTATTCGCGGGCGCGATGGTCGCGCCGCCAGGGGCCGGTGCGCTCCAACAGCGTGACGAAATCGGCGATGCCGTAGTAATCCACGGCGGCTTTCCAGAGGTCCGGTTGCAGCGTGACCGCCGCCAGCACGGCCCAGCCGCCGTAAGATTGGCCCATGATGCCGATGCGATTGGGGTCGATGTTCGGCTGGGCCGCGAGCCAGGCGCGGCCGGTCGCGAGATCCTCCATGAAATCCGGCCGCTTCTCCACCTCGTCGGCCAGCATAAAGGCGCGGCCGTAGCCGGTGCTGCCGCGGGCATTGGGCATCAGCACCGCGAAGCCCTGGGACAGCAGCATCTGGATATCGGGGCGGAAATTGGCGCGGGTTTGCGAGGCTGGACCGCCATGCACCCACATCACCGCCGGGAATCCGCGAGCAGGCGCGGGGCCGCGCGGATGGGCGTACCAGCCGGGAATGCGCAGCCCATCGAAGCTCTCCCATTCCACCAGCACCGGTTCGATCAGGCTGTCCCGATCGATGCCGGAAGCGGCCATCGGGTCTTCGCACGGGATCGGTGCAGCCGCCGCGCCGTTGCGCCACAGCCAGATGCCGGGCGGCGTGGTCGGACCCTGGACGGTGAAGGCCAGCGCCGCATTGTCCGGCGCCCAGTTGAGATCGGCCACAATGCCGGCGGGCAAGCCGGTGACAACGGGCCGCTCGTGACCTGCGGGACCGACGCGCAGCACCGCATAACCACGATCATTCTCGATCGTCGCCAGCATCGTCTCATCAGGCGACAGCGACCAGGCTTCCACGTCGCGGCCTTGGGCCTCGAAGCCTTGGGCCTCGAAGACCACGGTGCTGGTGCCGGCTTCCGGGTCGATGCGGCAGAGGCGCATCATGTCCGCGCCGGCATCGCTCAATCCCATCAGGGCGGCGCCGTTCTCCACCCATCGCACTGAGGCAAAGCGCGCGGGGGCGGTGCGCGGCAAGGCGCGGGTGACGCCGGTGGCGGCGTCCATGATCCAGAGTCGGGAATCCGAGCTGCTATGATCCTCGATCACCACCAGTCGCGCCATGTCCTTGGTCCAACCCGGCACGGTCAGAATGCTGCTGCCTTCCAGCAGGCGAGTGCGCGCGCCGGTGGCCAGATCCATCACGCTGATGTCGTAGAAGCGTTCGTCGCGGTCGTTTGCGGCGTAGGCGATACGTGCGCCGTCGGCAGACCAGGCGCCGAAATCATGGATCGCGTCGGGTGCTTCAGTCAGGGCGCGAGGTTCGGCGCCGGGTTCAAGCAGCCAGAATTGCTGGCGCTCGTCGCCGCCGGCATCGATGCCCCAGATGAGCCGGTCGTCGGTGGGGCATCGGCGCAGGAAGGCGACTTTCTCGTCGTGATGGCTCAATTGGCGGACATCGCCGCCATTCACATCCATGGCCCAGACCTGTGGCAGCCCGGCGCCGCGCAGATGGAATAGCGTGCTCCCGTCCTTCGAGAAGACGGGCGAGGTGGCGGCGCCGATTTTCACCCAGGCATCGGTTGGGACGGGCATGCGGTATCCTTCCATGGAAAGGTCTATCCTATTCGTCGGCCTTCAATCCTTGCAACGAAGCCGGCCAGGCCCGTGCGTCCACGGAATGGCAGAGATACTCCACGCACATCCGCCCGCGCTCACAACCGCGCCTTCGTGATGGCAGCCCGCGTTGGGTCGGACTGGCGTGGCGTGAAAATTGAATGCATAGTTTGCGTTTCGAATGGGGAGAACGCTATGGCTCGCGCCTTACGTGCCGCTGTTGCGTCCATCGTGCTGTTGCTGTCGGCTGGGGGTGCGCAGGCGGCCACGCCGCGCGATACACTGGTCATGGCGTGGAATTCTGGATGCGTTGATCACTTTCGATCCGCCCCAGATCGGCGAGGTGAACGGGGCCGACATCATTGTGGGCAATGTCTGCTCCACGCTTGTGCAGTACGATCCGAAGGATACGTCCAAGATCCTTCCGGGGACCGCGGAAAGCTGGTCCAGTTCGCCCGACGGGTTGACGTTGACCTTCAAGCTGCGGACCGACCTCAAATTCCCGGATGGCACGCCGGCGACCGCTGAGGATGCCGCGTGGTCGCTTCAGCGGGCCGTGCTGCTGGGGTATTTCGCCAGCGCGAACTTGACTCAATGGGGCTTCAACAAAGACCAGATCGCCGATCAGATCCAGGCTACCGACGCCTCTACGCTGGTTCTGAAGTTGTCGAAGCCTTACCCTGCCCCGCTGCTGCTGTCCGCCGCCTTCGCCAACAACAGCGTCTCCGTGATTCTCAGCAAGGCTGCCGGCCTGAAGAACGCGAAGACCGTAGATGGGAAGTCCGATCTGGCCAACGCCTTCTTCAAGACGGCGCCGGTTTGCGTTGGCCCGTACCGCGTCACGCGGTGGGACGCCAACGACGTCGTCATCCTGGAGCGGAACGATAACTATTTCGGCCCCAAGCCCGGCCTGCGACGCGTCATCATCCGCCACGTGCCGGAATCCAGCGCGCAGCGGCTGCTGCTGCAGAAGGGCGATATCGATGTGGCCCGCCTGCTGAACACGGACGATCTGAAGGCACTGGCGGCCAACAAGGACATCCGCATCGAGCAGACGTTGATGCAGGGCATGAACTATCTCGCCTTGAATACCAACGACCCGATCCTGGGCAACCCGAAGGTGCGCGAGGCCATCCGCTATCTCATCGATTATGACGGGCTGGCCAACACCATCCTGCCCTATAAGGGCACGCCGCGTGCCGATCTGGTGCCGGAAGGCGCATTCGGCGCGCTCGATCGCAAAGAGGGACAGCCCTTCTCGCTGAATCCTCGCGAAGGCCAGGCAATTGCTGACCGAGGCCGGCTATCCCGACGGCTTCAGCAAGAAGTTGATCCTGTCGGCCAACGACATCGCTCCGTCGATCGCCCAGCATATCGCCACCAACGCGGCCAAGGTCGGCATCAAGCTGGAGCTCGAGCAGATGGCCGATGCCAACCTGTTCACCCGCGGCCGCAACCGCGATTTCGAGGTGCAGTTGGTGGGCTGGTCCGCCGGCTATCCGGATGCAGATGCCATGGTCTCCCGCCACGCCGCCAATCCGGATCCGCGGCCGGAGGCGAAGCTGGTGGGCCTTCCGGTGTGGCGGACGGGCTGGCAGAACACCGACATCAACGCCAAGGCGGAGGCCGCACGGCTGGAGCAGGACCCGGTCAAACGGGCCGCCATCTACAAGGATATCCAGCACTACATGATGCATAACGGTCCGATGGCCTATATCTACCAGACCATCCGCCCGATCGCCGTCCGCACCTCCGTGAAGGACTTCGTGATTGCGCCGTTCTCCGTGAACTATTCCAGCGCCTCGAAGTAGATTCGATGCACCTGTCGATATTGAAGGCGATCGCGCGGCAGGCGAGTTCGGTGTCGACAACGCTGCTGGGCCTGCTCGCGCTGACCTTTTTCATGGGCCGCATGCTGCCGATCGATCCGGTGCTGTCCATCGTGGGTGATCAGGCGGACCAAGCCACCTACGACATGGTGCACCGCCAGCTGGGCCTGGATAAGCCGCTTTACGTGCAGTTCTACCTGTATATTCGCTCGGTGCTGTCAGGCGATTTCGGCAATGCGCTGTTCACCGGCCATCGCGTCGCCGACGACCTGTTGAAGGTGTTTCCGGCCACGGTCGAACTGGCCACCTTTGCCATCATCATCGGAGTGGGCATCGGCGTGCCGCTGGGCATACTGGCGGCGGTGTATCGCGGCGGCCTCATCGATCATGTCGCCCGCGTGGTCGGGCTGCTGGGCTATTCCAGCCCGACCTTCTGGCTGGGACTGATGGGACTGATCCTGTTCTACGCGACCCTGGATTGGGTGGGTGGCCCCGGCCGTCTGGATGTGGCCTTCGTGGACAGTATCCCGACGCGTACGGGCTTCATGACCGTTGATGCGCTGTGGGCAGGCGACATGGACGTGTTCTGGAATGCGGTCAGCCATCTCGTGCTGCCCGGCTGCATCCTGGGCTACGGCTCCATGGCCTATATCAGCCGCATGACGCGCAGCTTCATGCTGGAGCAGTTGGCTCAGGAATATATCGTGGCGGCGCGGGTGAAAGGCCTGTCAGGCTGGGCGGTGATCCGCCGCCATGCCTTCCGCAACATCCTGGTGCAGCTCGTCACGGTCATCACGCTCGCCTACGCCTTCCTGCTGGAAGGCGCGGTGCTGACCGAGACCGTGTTCGCCTGGCCCGGCTTCGGCCACTACCTTGTCGCCGGCCTGCTCGCGGGCGACATGAACGCCGTGCTGGCCTGCGTGCTGATCGTCGGCGTCATCTTCATCGGCCTGAACCTGATCACCGACCTGCTGTACCGTCTGCTGGACCCACGCACGCGATGAACGCTACTTTCCGCATATGGCTGACCGCCGACGTCACCACCTCGCCGTGGCAGGCGCGGCTGCAGCGGGCGTATTTCGGCTGGCGGCGCCTGAGCGGCAACCGGTTGACGATGTTCGGGCTAGCCGTGCTGGTGTTCCTGGTGATGGTTGCCGCGCTGGCGCCACTGATCGCGCCGGAGGGGTACGACGCGCAAGACCTGGCGAGGCGGTTGGCCGCGCCCAGTGCGGCGCATTGGCTCGGCACCGACGATCTCGGACGCGACGTGCTGGCACGCATGGTCTATGGCACGCGCGTCACGCTGATGATCGCCTGCCTGGTGGCGGTGATCGCGGCGCCGCTGGGCCTGCTGATCGGCACCGCCGCCGGGTATTTCGGCGGCTGGGTGGACATTGTGCTGATGCGCATCAACGACGTCTTCCTGTCCTTTCCCGGCCTTATCCTGGCGCTGGGCTTTGTCGCCGCGCTGGGGCCGGGCATCCGCAACGCCGTCATCGCCATCGCGCTGACCGCCTGGCCGCCCATCGCGCGACTGGCGCGGGCGGAGACGCTGACCTTGCGCAACGCCGACTACATCGCCGCCGTGCGCATCCAGGGCGCGTCTGCCTTGCGCATCATCCTGCGCCATGTCGTGCCGATGTGCCTGCCATCGGTCGTCGTGCGCATTACGCTCAACATGGCCGGCATCATCATCACAGCCGCCGGGCTGGGCTTCCTCGGCCTGGGGGCGCAGCCGCCAATGCCGGAATGGGGGGCGATGCTCTCCAGCGGCCGCGCCCATCTGAGCGGGGCGTGGTGGATTTCCGCCGTGCCGGGCATCGCCATCCTGATGACCAGCCTCGCTTTCAACCTCCTGGGGGATGGGCTGCGGGACGTGCTGGATCCGAGGTCGGACTCGTGACCGCGCAGTTGGTGGTCGAGGATTTGCAAGTGCGCTTCCACACCGCGCAGCGTGTGGTGGAAGCGGTGCGCGGCGTGTCCTTCACAGTGGGGCGCGAGAAGGTGGGTGTTGTCGGCGAATCCGGTTCCGGCAAATCGATGACCGCGCGGGCCATCCTGCGCCTGTCGCCGCCCCAGGCGCGGGTGACGGCGAAGACGCTGCAATTCAATGAGATCGACCTGCTGGCCAGCACCGAGCGACAAATGCTGAAAGTGCGGGGGCGGCGCATTTCCATGATCATGCAGGATCCGAAATTCGCGCTGGACCCGGTGATGCGCGTCGGCGACCAGATTGCCGAGGCCATCCCGGCCGAGCGCCGCGGCAGCCGCGCGCAGGATCGCGAGCGCGTGCTGGCCATGTTGGACTCCGTGCATATCCGCGACCCCAAGCGGGTGTTCGAGCTGTATCCGCATGAAGTCTCCGGCGGCATGGGCCAGCGCATCATGATCGCCATGATGCTGATGCCCGAACCATCTCTGCTGATCGCGGACGAACCGACGTCCGCTCTGGACGTCACGGTGCGGATGCGCGTGCTGTCCATTCTCGACGAACTGGTGGCACAGCGCGACCTCGGCCTGATGTTTATCAGCCACGATCTCAACCTCGTCGCCTCGTTCTGCGACCGCGTGCTGATCATGTATGCCGGTCGCATCGTCGAGGAATGCGTGGCCAGCCAGTTGGCCCATGCGCAGCACCCCTATACGCGCGGGCTGCTCGCATCCCTCCCCCGCGTGGGCGATACGCGCGCAAGGCTGCCGGTGCTGACGCGCGACCCGGCCTGGCTGTCCTCGTGATCACCGTCAAAAACCTGCGCGTCGGCTTCGGCGCGATGCGCGCGGTGGACGACGTTTCCTTCCACGTGGGCGCTGAGGAGACATTCGGCCTGGTCGGCGAGTCCGGCTGCGGCAAATCCACACTACTGCGCGTGCTCTGCGGCCTGAACCGCGATTGGCAGGGCGAGATCACCATCGCCGGCGAGGTCATCACGCCCGACCGCAGCCGCGCCTTCTTCAAAAGCGTGCAGATGGTCTTTCAGGACCCCTACGGCTCCCTGCACCCGCGCCACAGCGTGAACACCGTGCTGACCGAGCCGCTCTCCATCCATCGCATGGACCGCGCTGATGCGCGCGTTGCCGAGATGCTTGATCAGGTGGGGCTTGGCGCCGCTTTCCGCTACCGCTACCCGCACCAGCTCTCCGGCGGCCAGCGCCAACGCCTGGCCATCGCCCGCGCGCTGATCCTGGAGCCAAAAGTGCTGCTGCTGGATGAGCCGACCTCGGCGCTGGACGTATCGGTGCAGGCGGAAATTTTGAACTTGCTGTCGGAAATCCGGCAAACCCGGAGGCTGACCTGTATCCTGGTCAGCCACGATCTGGCGGTGATCTCGTATATGTGCAAGCGGATCGGCGTTATGAACAACGGCAAGATCCTGGAAGAGTTATCGGCCACACAACTGAACAGCAACACCGGCCACCATCGCTATACCGTGCAGTTACTGACCGCGAGCCGGGGCTATGACCATGCGCTCGCAAAGGAGTTGCCTGACTGACGGCGGACGCGCCTGAGGGCGCCCGCGCCACCGGCCGACCAAAAGTCGGATCAGATTCACTCCGTCAGCTCAAGCTGCCGGGATAGTCCTTCCAGATGCTGGGCTCCAGCTTGAGGTGGGTTGCTGGTGGGTACTTCGAGATCCAGTAGCTGGCACAATCTCGACTGACCGCGTTCCAGACATTGGGCTGCGTTCGCACAAAACTGAAGAACTCGTCGAGCAGGTACAGACGATTACACCAACCGGCGTTTCCGGGATGCAAAGTCATGTTGAAGAAGCGGCCGCGTTTGTATTGTGCGACAAACTCCGCCCTCCAGTTACGAAACAGGATATCCGGATTCTCCAGTCCCGATCCCTGGCGCGGATACAACATGAAAAACTGATCATCGAAATGATAGTAATACGGCATGGCGAGAATCGCACTCGCCGTGGCGAAATCGGTGACGCTATAGTGCGGGGCATCGTCCGCCGGACAGTTCCCCATATAGGTGTAACCCTCCTCGAGAAGAAGCTTCGTCGTGTACGGACTGATCGATCCGACGGCAAATTTATCATTGCGACGCGGAAGATCGTACCAGCCTGCCGGCCGCGAACCGATGATCTCGGACAATATGGCTGTCGCGGCCTTCACTCGCGCGCGCTCATCCTCCAACGAGAGCTGTGAGACATCTTCGTGGAAGAGGCCTTCAGCGGCGACCTCGTGACCCTGCTTGAGAACCGTCTCCACAGCTTGCGGATAAATCTTCACCATCGCCGCAGGCACTGCGAACGTCGCAACGATCTTGTGTGAAGCGAGGACATCGAGAACCCCGGCCAGACCGTCCCCCATCGCAAAGACTGCATCCGTCGTCGCGAGGTCGGAAGCCACCAGGCCTTCCGCACCGCTCGCCAGACTGAGGTCGACAACGACGTTGAAGCAGCATCGATTGTCATCCGGCCAGACGATGTCCTTGTCGGAAAGACTGATTTCATCCGAAATGGTGTAGTTGGTCTTCCAGGGCATGGGCTTGATCCGAAAAACGTGAAAGGAATGCAGCGATCAGGAGGTCAGGCGTCGAGCCGGAAAGTGTTTCAGGCAATAAGTTGCAGTCTCTTCGCAGGTCGAGAACCAAACTCCAGGCAGCCTCTTCATGCGACGGATGAACTGATCGAGCATTTCGATTCTCAAGGCGCGGCCGGATACATAGGGATGGAGGCAAACGTTCAGATAGCCTCCCTTGTTGTATTGCTGAAGGAACGCGGCCCACCACATCTCGAGAACACGATCAGGATCGCTCATGCGCTGTGCCGGGCTGTCGCTGCCAAGCCAGCCAAAGGTGTAGAATTGCGCATCGTCGATGGCATAGTGAAACGGCAAATTCAGGAGCGTATTTTTTCCGGCACGATCCGCGATGTAGTACGGCAGATGACCTGCCGGAGTATGGCTGTTGTAAACAATGCCGGATTGCTTCAGCAGGCCGTTCGTGTGGCCGCTTCGGGATCCGGAAATGGGCTTGCCACGAATTGCACCGAGCGCGGTAAGCGCCTTTTGCAGGTGATCGGCTTCGAGAGCGGCCTCGCGCGGAACCCGGTGCTCCCACATATGGTCAGCAAGCTCATGACCGCTGGCGACGGCGTGGCGCAGTGCTTGCGGATAGAGCTCGCAGATCCGGCCTGGCGTGAAGATCGTCGCCTTGATGTCGTGCGAATCGAAGAGTTCGATCAAACGCCAAATTCCAACCCGTCCGCCAAACTCGCCCTTTTGCCAATTGCAATGCGGGCTCATTCAGGATGCGCCTGTAGAGCATGGCATCAAAGTCGGCGGTGAAGTTTACGGCTATGCGGGCCCCGTCGGGCCACTTCAAATCGTCGATGAATTCGTATCGTTGCTGATATGCGATCCCCTTTGACACCAGGGCGTCCATTCGTTCTCGAGCGCTCGGATCCATCACCTGCTCCTTTGCAGTCCCCGGTTCACGACCCTATGTCACCGCGCCAGATTATCTCCCATCCATGACGCATCAAGGGCATGCGCGGACGCGAGGGTGCTTGCGGGTACGCACGCGTGCAGCAGGCGCTGGCGAGCGCCACGGTCTCACGCCTCAGTTGGGTGTTGGCGCGCTGGGATCGAGCAGCTTTTCGCGCTTGAGCTCGCTCCAGAGCTCGACCGGGATCTTCGCCGACAGGCGGGCGATATTCTGCTTCGCCTCAGTGACGCTGAGCGCTCCCGGGATCACCGAGCACACGGCCGGATGGAACAGCGGGAACTGCATGGCGGCCGCCCCCAGCTCGACGCCGTGGCGCAGGCATACCGCCTCGATCTTCTGCGCCTTCTCGATCAGGTGCGCGGGCGCCGCGGCATAGTCATGGGTGGCGCCGGGCTTCACGCCGCCGGTGAGGATGCCGGAGTTGTACGGCCCGCCCAGGATCACCGACACGTTCCGCTTCACGCATTCCGGCAGGAACGCCTCGAGCCCGCCTTGCTCGAGGAGCGTGTAGCGGCCGGCCAGCAGCATGCAGTCGAAGTCGCCAGCCTGGATGAAGCGCAGGCTGGTGTCCGCCTCGTTGATGCCGACACCGATGGCGCCGACGACGCCGGCCTTTCGCAACTCGTCGAGCGCCTTGAAGCCTCAGTCCATCACCGTCTTGAAGCGCTCGTCGAGGACGGCGCGATCCTTGGTGGTCCAGAAATCGACGTCGTGGATCAGCGCAATGTCGATGCGCGCCAGCCCGAGCCTTAAGTGCGAATGCTCGAGTGAGCGCATGACGCCGTCGTAGGTGTAGTCGAGCAGCGGCGCAAAGCCGGGCAGGCCGTTGTCGCGAAAATCGGCCGGTGGTTTCTCGCCAGGCCGCATGGCGTGCATGACGCGGCCGATCTTGGTCGACAGCACGTACTCATCGCGGGGCTTCTGGCGCAGCGCCGCGCCCATGCGCAACTCGCTACGGCCATAGCCGTAGAACGGCGACGTATCAAAGTAGCGCACGCCGCCTTCATAGGCGGCATCGGTCAGCGCCGTCGCTTCAGTGTCGGAGATCGTCGCGCGAAAACCGCCCATCGGGGCGCCACCGAGGCCGAGTTCAGTGACTTCGAGCTTCGTGGTGCCGATCTTGCGTCGCTTGAGCGTCGTCATTGGGTCCTCTCGCGCCGGACTGTACCCCGTCGAGTGTGCCGTTTAACGCTGTCATCGACAATCGCGAACTTTCGTGAAGTCGCATCCCACCTCACCGCACATCAGCCTTTCGGAACGGCAACACGCCATTGCAGCAGAGTGAAGGACGGATCGGCGTCGTTGTGATGTTCGAACACCGCCTCGACCGGCGCGCCGATCTGGACGGTCTGGCGCGGATCGCCCAGCAGGTTGCCCAGCATGCGCACGCGCCCGGCCTGCGGAAGTTCGACCACGACGACGATGTAGGGGCAGGCATTTTTGAGCGCCGGATGCACCGGATGCCAGACACGCGTCCAGCTGTAGATCACGCCCTTCGGCTCTGTCGCAACCCATTCCACATCGAAGGTCTGGGTGTCGTGGCAGATCCATTGCGGCGGGAATTGATAGACTCCTGTGCGCGAATTGCGCTGAACCATGATGGTTTCGTTGCGCAGCCCGTCCCAAAACGGTTTGGACAAGCCGCTGGGCTCGGGGACAGGGATTGGCAAGCCGGGCGGCAGATAGAAGTCGGACATCAGAGCGCGGCCTCCGAACCGAAAATGATTGTGCTGACCGGAGTCACCATCGGACCGGCGGCAGCGAGCGAGACCTTCACGTCCGGGACCTGGCTGGTCGACTGGCCGCGGATCTGACGGACCGCCTCTATCTGCAGTTCGAGCCCGTGCATGTAGCACTCGGCCAGATTGCCGCCGCTGGTGTTGAGCGGCAGCTTGCCCGCGGCGCGATCAGATTTTCCATCTTGAGGAAATCCATCGCCTCTTCGGCCGTGAAGAAACCGTGCTCGACCAGGCTCATCAGAACCCCGCCGGTGAAGTTCTCGTAGCACTGGACAACGTCGACATCCTTTGGACCGAGCTCGGCCATGTCGTACATGTGCCTGGCGACCGTCTTGAAATGCGAGCTGGCCAGATCCGGCGTCGCAAAGCCGGCAGGCGTGCTGTGCACGCGATAGCCGGCGCCGATGGCCGCGCCGAGCACGTAGGCCGGCGTCTGCTTCAAGTCCCTGGCGCGCTCGGCGGACACCAGGATGACGGCGGCGGCGCCGTCGTTCTCCTGACAACAATCGAAGAGGTGGAACGGTTCGGTGATCCAGCGTGAGTCGTCATACGCCTGCTCGGTGAGCGGCCGGCCGCGCATCACCGCCCGCGGATTTGCCTGGGCATGGTGGTAGGACGCCATGGCAATCGACCGCAGCGCCTCCTGCTCGATCTTGTGCTCGTGCATGAAGCGCATGACCTTGGGCGCGTACCACTGGGCCGGCGACATCTGACCGTAGGGTATGCTCAGCGCCATGTCGCCCGAAACGGTATTGACCCGCGCGCCCTGGCCGAAGCGACCGAACTGTCCCTGTGCGAGCGCGCGGTAAACCACGACGCAGTCCGCAAGCCCCGTCGCGACCGCCGCGGCGGCGTTCGCCATGGCCCCGGCGCCGCCGCCACCGCCACCGCCCCACTGCATGCAGGAGAACCTGAGCTCATGTGTGCCCAGGGCAGTCGCCAGGCTGGGCGGATCGTTACGATCGTTGCTGTAGGCCGCGAAGCCGTCGATATCGCGCGGGTCGATGCCGGCGTCTTTACAGGCCGCGAGGATTGCCTTGAGGCACAGCACAAATTCCGGCTCCGCGGCGCTGCCGTGACGGTAGTAGGTCGTCTCGCCGACCCCTGCCACGGCCACCTGCGCCGCGCAAACTTCGTCTCGTCATGCCTGGATCACCTCTCACTCGGATCGAAGCTCTCAACATCACCTCTTCGATAGCCGATCCTAAGGGTCTCAAAGACAAATTCCACAGGTGACACTCTGCATATCCCGCAACGCCAACTGCGCGCACAGCATCGACGAGTCGTTCTGGCTCTGCCCGGTCGTCGGGGTCCTCAGCGTTGTCGCAACCGGGGAGCCAGCTTGAGGGGTCTTTTTCCACGGTCGCAGCGATGACCATGCGTGATCCGAGAAGGATCGAAGCAAATCGTAGGTAGAAAATCGCAGGGTTTGGTAGCGGGGGAGCGCTACTCCCCCACGAACGTCACCGCTTCCGACAGCGGCGCGCGGGACGTGCGGTAGCTGTTGATGATGTGGTCGTGCGCCGGATAGCCGAACGAGATGCCGCAGACGACGCGGCGGTCATCGCCAAGCTTCAGGTGCTCGCGCACCACGTCCGAGCGCCGCGCGAGCGCTGCCTGCGCGATCGAGCCGACGCCGAGCGCCAGCGCCGCCAGCATGAAGTTGCTCACATAGGCGCCGCAATCGACCGCGCCGTAGACGCCGAGCGGCTCGGTGGTGGTGATGATCGCCACATGCGGCGCGCCGAAGAAGTTGAAGTTCTCCAGCGCCTGCTTGGCCGCCGCGGCCTTGTCGCCCTTGGCGATGCCGACCGCGTCGTAGAGCTGAAAACCGCTTTCCCGCCGCCGCGCCTGATAGACGCCGACATATTCGCGCGGCCAGGGATAGTCCGGTGCGGACTCCGCGCCCGACGCCGCCGTCTCATACATGACCTTGCGGAAGCGCTCGGTTTCCGCACCGCTCATGATCGTCGCGTGCCAGGGCTGGCTGTTGCACCAGGACGCCGTGCGCTGTGCAGCGCGCACGATGCGCTCGATCACCGGCCGCGGCACAGGATCGGCCTCGTACGCGCGGCACGAATACCGCGCGGCCAGAAGGTTTTCGAACACATCGATGGCGTTCGCACCGCTCGCGGACGCCGCCTTCCCTTGCACCAGGCCAGCGCTCATGCGCGGCCCTTGGTCGGGATCTTGTTGAACGGCACGTCCTTGTCGACGCGGATGTCACCCGGCAGACCCAGCACGCGCTCGGCGATGATGTTGCGCATCACCTCGTCGGTGCCGCCGGCGATGCGGGAGGACGGCGAGGACAGCACCATCTTCTGGAACTGGCCCGCGAGCTCCTCCTGGTCCTTGTCCACCAGCACGCCGGCTGAGCCCTGCAGGTCCATCGCGAAGGTCGCGATATCCTGCAGCATGCTGCCCGCGACCAGCTTGCCGATCGAGTTCTCAGGACCCGGACGGTCGCCGCGCGACAGCGCGGAGATCGTGCGGTAGGTCGTATATTTCAGACCGCTGTTGCGCACCGCCCAGGTGGCGAGTTTCGAGCGCACCGCCCGATCGTCGACCGCAAGGCCGTTCTCGGTCATCAGGCTGCAGCAGTAGTCGAAGATTTCCGCAAAGCCGGTCTGAACGCCGGAGCCGATGGCATAGCGCTCGTTCATCAGCGTGGTCAGCGCTACCTGCCAGCCCTCGCCGACGGCGCCGAGCCGCTGCTTGTCGGGAATGCGCACGTTGGTGAAATACACCTCGTTGAATTCCGAGGCGCCGCTCGCCTGCTTGATCGGCCGCACTTCCACGCCGGGGCTCTTCATGTCCAGGAAGAACATGGTGAGGCCCTGGTGCTTCGGAACGTTCGGATCGGTGCGCAGGACCAGAAGGCCGTAGTCGGAATAGTGCGCGCCGGACGTCCAGATCTTCTGGCCGTTGACGATCCAGTCGTCGCCGTCCTTCTCCGCTTTCGTGCGCAGGCCCGCGACGTCGGAACCCGCCGACGGCTCGGAGAACAGCTGGCACCAGATTTCCTCGCCGGCGGCGAGCGGCGGCAGGTAGCGCTTCTTCACGTCCTCATTGGCGTAGGTCATCAGCACCGGGCCGATCATGCCCTGCCCGATCAGGAACGGCGCGCCGAGCTTGCCGTAGACGCCCTCTTCCTGCTGCCAGATCACGCGCTCGATCGGCGTCGAGCCGCGGCCGCCATATTCCTTCGGCCATTGCAGGCAGGCCCAGCCGCCCTTGGCTTTCTGCTTCTGCCAGTCTTTTGAGACCTCCAGCACGTCCTTGTCCTTGAGCCTGATGCGGCCGAGCGAAGCCTCTTTCAGCTCGGGCTCGAGGTTCTTCGGTGCATTCGCTGCGAGCCAGCCGCGCACTTCGGTGCGGAATTTTGCTTCCTGCGGGGTGTCGTCGAAATTCATGGTTTCGATCCTTGTTCAGGCAGCTTCGGTGTTGCGGGTGCGCATGCGGTCGATCAGCTGATCCTCCCAGTAGGAGATGTTGCCGAGGCCGACCGCCAGCGCGTTGGAGCGCCGGTAGTAGAGGTGGCAGTCGAACTCCCAGGTAAACCCCATGCCGCCATGCACCTGGATGTTCTGCTTCGAGCAGTGCTGAAAACCCTGCGTCGCGCTGACGCGCGCGGCGGCGGCGGCTTCGGCGAGCTCCGACGAATTGGTCGAGAGCGCCCAGGCCGCATAGTAGGCGTTGGAACGCGCCAGCGTCGCCGACACATACATGTCGGCCAGGATGTGCTTGACCGCCTGGAACGAGCCGATCGGCCGGCCGAACGCCATGCGGTCCAGCGCATAGTCGCGGCCCATCTCCAGCGTGCGCTCGGCGCCGCCGACCTGTTCAAAGGCGATCAGGACGGCCGCGCGATCGAGCACGCGCGTGAGCGTGCTCCAGCCCTCGTCGGCGCGGCCGAGCAGCTCGGCCGGCAGCGCCGTTGAACTTGATCTCGGCCTGATTGTGGGTCGGATCGATGTTCTGCAGGGTGCGGCGCTCGACGCCCTTGCCCTTCAGGTCGACAATATAAAGAGCGATGTCGCTCTCGCGGCCGCTGGTGCCGCCATGGGCGGCAACGACGGCGAAATCGGCGATCTCGCCATCCGGCACCGGCACCTTGGCGCCGGTCAGCGCGCCGTTCGCCACCGACGCCTTGATCATCGAAGGCGACAGCTTGCCCTTGCCTTCGAACAGCGCCAGCGTGCCGATCGTCTCGCCCGACGCGAGCCCCGGCAGGTACTTGCGCTTCTGCGCATCGGTGCCGGCCAGCATGATCGCTTCAGCTGCGAGGTAGATCGAGGAAGACACCGGCACGGGTGCGACGACCCGGCCGAGCTCTTCGGCGACCACGCAGAGCTCGAGATGGCCCGCGCCCGAACCGCCGAACTCCTCCGGGATCGCGACGCCGAGGAAGCCGAGCTCGGCCAGCCCCTTCCACAACGCGCGGTCGTAGCTGTCCTTGCCTTCCAGCACCTGGCGCACGGCCTTGCTGGTGCACTTTTCAGCGAGAAACCGCCGCGCCTGATCGCGCAGCTGCTTCTGGTCGTCGGAGAAATCGAAGTTCATGGTGAGCGTTTCCCTCTCTATTCTTGTTTGACTCGGCACTCTTGTTTGACTCGGCGGGCTACCGGGGCGCCATCCGGATCGCGCCGTCAAGGCGAATGGTCTCGCCATTCAGCATCGGATTTTCGACGATGTGAACCGCCAGACCTGCATACTCGCTAGGATCACCAAGCCGTGCCGGATGCGGCACCTGCTGGGCGAGGCTCTTTTGCGCCTCCTCCGGCAACCCCTTCAGCAGCGGCGTCAGGAACAGGCCCGGCGCGATGGTGTTGACGCGGATCAGCATGGACGCGAGGTCGCGCGCCACCGGCAGCGTCATGCCGACCACGCCGCCCTTCGAGGCCGAATAGGCCGCCTGGCCGATCTGGCCGTCATAGGCGGCGACGCTCGCCGTGTTGATGATGACGCCGCGCTCCTCGCCGACCGGCTCGGCCGTCACCAGCCGCTCGGCCACGAGCCGAATGCACGTTGAAGGTGCCGATCAGGTTGATGTTGATCACGCGGGTGAACTGGTCGAGCGGAAACGCCCCGGTCTTGCCGACCGTGCGGATCGCGTTGCCGACGCCGGCGCAGTTGACCAGCACGCGGGTGATGCCGTGGGCGGCTTCCGCCTTGGCGATCGCCGCCTTCACCTGCTCCTCGTTGGTCACGTCGGCGCCGAGCGCGACGCCCTTGATTTCCGCGGCGACCGCCTCGGCATTCTCCTTGCGCACGTCGAGCACCGACACCTTGGCGCCCTTGGCGGCCATTGCGCGCGCGGTCGCCGCGCCGAGACCGGAGCCGCCGCCGGTGATGAGAACGGGTACGTCTTTCAGCTGCATGGAAACGCCTCGCTTGGCTACTGGAGTAATTTACGCACGTGCACGCAGCGGCGGGTTTTCGGCCCACTCTGCGAGAATGTCTGAAACTTTTGCCGCATCGACGCCGCCCGAATGCTGGATCGCCGACGGGGTGCGCGAGAAGCGCGGCGCCGGCGCCGGCTGCACGCGGCCCTCGTGCTCGACGAAGGTCTTGCGGGCAGCGAGGTGCGGGTGTTTTGGCGCTTCGAACAGACCGACGATTGCGGCCGCGCAAGCGTCGCTGCCCTCGAGCAGTTTTGCCCACTCGTCGCGGGTCTTCGTCAGGAACACGGCTTCGAGCTTCTTCTGCAGCTCCGGCCATTTCGCGCGATCGTTCTGCGCATCGAACGCCGTCGTCGGCAAGGCCTGCGAGCTTGCGCAGCTCCGCATAGAACTGCGGCTCGATCGCGCCGATCGACATGTAGTTGCCGCAGCCGCACTTGTAGGTGCGGTAGAAATGCGCGCCGCCGTCGAGCAGGTTGGTGCCGGCCTCATCGGTCCAGCGGCCCATCGCCTTCAACGCATGGAACATGGTCAGCATGCTGGACACGCCGTCGCACATGGCGGCATCCACCACCTGCCCCTTGCCGGACGAGCGCGCCTCGATGACGGCCGCAAGCACGCCGACGACGAGGAACAGCGCGCCGCCGCCATAGTCGCCGACGAGATTGAGCGGCGCCACCGGCTCGCCGTCATGCGAGCGGAACGAAGTCCAGCGCACCGGTGATGGCGATGTAGTTGATGTCGTGGCCGGCGGCCATCGCCAGCGGGCCTTCCTGGCCCCAGCCGGTCATGCGGCCGTAGACCAGGCGCGGATTGCGCTTCAGCGCCTCGTCGGGGCCGAGGCCCAGCCGCTCCATCACCTGCGGCCGAAAACCTTCGATCAACGCGTCGGCGGAGGCGATCAGCTCCATCGCCTGCGCGATGTCTTCCTTCTTCTTCAGATCGAGCTCGACCGGGCGGCGGCCGCGGTTCACGAAATTGCGCGGGTCGTTCTTCCACTGGCCGGGGCGCGCGATGGTCACGACGTCGGCGCCCATGTCCGACAGCAGCATCGACGCATACGGACCCGGTCCGATCCCGGCGAACTCGACGATGCGTACGCCGCGCAGCGGTCCTGTCGCCTTGTCTCTGCTCACGCTGTCCTCCCGAAGTGTTCTTGTTATGAATTGCGGATGACTGACCTGATGACTACCTGGACTTGCCGTTCTTCGCCGGCGCCGTCTTGAGTATGCCGCCGCAGATCAGCTCTGTCATGTGCGTCACGTAGCGGCGGCGCACCTCGTCGGTCACGCCGCCGATGCCGAGCGCGGGCGACATCGCCGTCCGGCCATGGAACAGATGGTCGCAGGCGCCGATCAGGCTGATGTAGAACAGCATCGGATCGACTTTGCGGAATTCGCCCGCCGCGACGCCCTCCTCCAGCAGCTTGCGCTGGAATTCGAACACGGGCTTGGCAAAGAAGCGCGAGACCTCCTTCGCCGACTTCTCGTTGCTTTCATAAAGCAGGCGGTGGATCAGGCGGTTGAGATAGGGAAAGCGATGGTAGGCCTTGATGATGCCGCCGATATGCAGCTTCAGCTTCTCGGTCGGCGAGATCGGCTGCCGCATCAGGTAGTCGAGATTTTCGATCTCCGATTGCGAGTCGCGCACCAGCAGCGCCAGCAGCAGCCCTTCCTTGTTGCCGAAATGATATTTCACCAGCGCGGCGTTGATGCCGGACTTCTTCGCCAATTCGCTTAAAGAGATATCGATCGAATTGCGCTCGGTCATCAATTCGCCCGCAGCCTTCAACAGCCTTGCGGCGGTGACGCTTTGCGCGGACTGCGCGGTCTGCGCGGCGGGGGTCGCCTGGGTTGCGCATGCGGTATCCCGGTGGTTGGACGGGGCGCAGCTAAGCCCATCGGCGCGGTCCCGCTCAAGAGTTAATTGAATGATTGACTAAATCCGCGAGGCGCCGTTTAATCGCGCGCCCAACGAGACAACGACAAACAGGGAGAGACGCCATGGCCGAGGCCTATATCGTCGCCGCAGCACGCACCGCCGGTGGCCGCAAGGGAGGCCGCCTCTCCGGCTGGCATCCGGCCGACCTCGCTGGCCAGGTGCTGAACACCCTCATCGACCGCACGAAGATCGATCCGGCGCAGGTCGAGGACGTGATCATGGGCTGCGTGATGCAGGCCGGCGAGCAGTCCAACAACATCGCCCGCAACGCGGTGCTCGCCTCGAAGCTGCCGGAGAGCGTTCCGGCGACTTCAGTGGACCGCCAGTGCGGTTCCTCGCAGCAGGCGCTGCATTTTGCGGCGCAGGCCGTGATGTCGGGCAGCATGGATTGCGTGATCGCGGCCGGCGTCGAGAGCATGACGCGCGTGCCGATGGGCCTTGCCTCCTCGCTCCCCGCCGAAGAACGGTTTTGGCCACTACAAGAGCCGCGGAATCGAGCAGCGCTATCCGAACATCGAGTTCAGCCAGTTCACCGGCGCCGAGATGATGGCGAAGAAGTACGACATCTCGAAGGACGAGCTCGACCAGTATTCGCTACGAGAGCCACCAGCGCGCGATCGCGGCAACCCAGGCCGGCCACTTCAAGGACGAGATCATGTCGCTGCCGATCACCCGCGCCGACGGCACGGCCGACACCCACAGCATCGACGAAGGCATCCGCTTCGACGTGACGCTGGACGGCATCACGCGGCGTGAAACTGATCGCCGAGGGCGGCCGCATCACGGCCGCCAGCGCCAGCCAGATCTGCGACGGCGCCTCGGGCGTGATGGTGGTCAACGAGAAGGGCCTGAAGTCGCTCGGCCTGAAGCCGATGGCGCGCATCCATCACATGAGCCGTGCTCGGGCATGACCCGGTGATCATGCTGGAAGCGCCCCTTCCCGGCGACCAGGCGCGCGCTCGACAAGGCCGGCATGACAATCGACGACATCGACCTGTTCGAGGTCAACGAGGCCTTCGCCTCGGTGCCGACCGCCTGGCTCAAGGACACCGGCGCCGATCCGGCCCGGCTCAACGTCAACGGCGGCGCGATCGCGCTCGGCCATCCGCTCGGCGGCTCCGGCACCAAGCTGATGACGACGCTGGTGCACGCGCTGAAGCAGCGCGGCAAGCGTTACGGCCTGCAGACCATGTGCGAAGGCGGCGGCATGGCGAATGTGACGATCGTGGAAAGGCTTTAAGAGGCGAATGGCGAATAGGAATAGCGAATGAGGAAGCGCGATGCCTGTTCCACTCCTATTCGCTATTCGCTACTCGCCATTCGCGGCTACACCGGAAACGCCCATGACCCACCCCTCCGTCCACGCCCAGTCGCAGCCCGACAAGATCGCCTACATGATGGCGGAGACCGGACAGGGCATCACCTACCGCCAGCTCGACGACCGTTCCAATCAGGGCGCGCAGCTGTTTCGCGCGCTCGGCGTGCAGCGTGGCGACCACGTCGCCATGCTGCTGGAGAACTGCACCACCTTCATGGAGATCTGCTGGGCGGCGCAGCGCTCCGGGGTCTATTACACCGCGATCAGCCGCTACCTCACCGCCGACGAGATCGCCTACATCGTCAAGGACTGCGGCGCAAAAGTCTTCGTCACCTCGCCGCAGTGTTACGACCGCGTCGCCAACCTGCTCGACAACGAGCTGAAGGGCGTCAAGCTGTTCATGACCGGCGGCGTCAAGCCGGGCTTCGAATCCTGGGAAGCCGCGCGCGAGAAGCAGCCGGCCAGCCGCATCGCCGACGAATCCCTCGGCCATGAGATGCTCTATTCTCCGGCACCACGGGCCGGCCGAAGGGCGTCAAGCGCGCCCCGTCGGAAGATCCGGTCGACACGATCAATCCGCTTGATGCGGATGCTGTGCGTGGCCGGCTGCGGCATGTCGGAGAAGACGGTCTATCTGTCGCCGGCGCCGCTCTATCACGCGGCTCCGTTGCGCTTCAACATGATGGTCGGCTCGCTCGGCGGCACCTCCGTGATCATGGAGCATTTCGACGCCGAGAATTACCTGCGCATGGTCGAGAACTACAAGATCACCCAGTCGCAGCTGGTGCCGACCATGTTCGTGCGCATGCTGAAGCTGCCGGACGATGTGCGCAAGGCCTACGACCTCTCGACGCTGAAGGGGGCCATCCACGCCGCGGCGCCCTGCCCGATCGACGTGAAGGCGAAGATGATCGACTGGTGGGGACCGATCCTGGTCGAGTATTACGCCGGCTCCGAAGGCAACGGCGTCACGGTGTCGCTGTCGAAGGACTGGCTGAAACATCGCGGCACGGTCGGCCGCGCCGTCGTCGGCAGCCTGAAGATCCTCGACGAGGAAGGCGGCGAGCTGCCGGCGGGCGAGATCGGCACCATCTACTTCGCCGACGGCCCGGTGTTCGCCTATCACAACGATCCCGAGAAGACGCAGCGCGCCTTCAACGACAAAGGCTGGTCGACGCTCGGCGACGTCGGCTATGTCGACGAGGACGGCTTCCTCTACCTCACCGACCGCAAGGCCTACATGATCATCTCCGGCGGGGTGAACATCTACCCGCAGGAGACCGAGGACGTGCTGATCGGCCATCCCGGACGTGACTGACGTCGCCGTGTTCGGCATCCCCAACGAGGAGATGGGCGAAGAGGTCAAGGCCGTCGTGCAGCCGCGCGACATGGCGAAGGCCGGCAAGGAGTTCGAGGCCGAGCTGATCGCCTACTGCCGGCAAAAACTGTCGCCGCTGAAATGCCCGCGCTCGATCGATTTCGCGGCCGAGCTGCCGCGCACCCCCACCGGCAAACTCGTCAAACGCCACCTCCGCGACCGCTACTGGGGCGACAGGAAGCCGGCGCAGGCCTAAGCGTCAGCGAAACACTCAGCGTCGTCCCCGCGAAGGCGAGGACCCATACGCCGTGACGTCGTCATGGGCAACGTGAGCCGATTGCCTTCAGGCTGCAACGCTCCACACAACAACGGACGCGGAGGCTATGGGTCCCCGCTTTCGCGGGGACGACGGCATTATTTTTGCGCGCTCGCCGCAAACTTGCCGCCTGCCGCAGCATGTTGCGGGCGTCGCGATCGTGCGAGTGGCGCAGTCGGCGCTCGGCGAGGTCGGCTACGGCGACGAGGACGGTTGTCTCTTTCTCACCGACCGCAAGGCCTTGCATCCGGACCTCCTCGCGCCGCTTCATGAAGACAAGTTAATTTGCGTGCGCGCCCGACCTGTAGTGTTTTTGGAAGCGGCCGGCAGGCGCGTGTCGGCTCGACGGCTGCGGCGGGGGAGCTTCGTGAGACTACGTGACTCTGAGGCCTTTCGCATCGCCGCACCAATCTGCGTCATACTTGCGATTGCCACGTTGCTGCGGACCTGGCAGCTGACGCAGAACGGCTTCGGACGGCAATACTACGCCGCGGCCGTGCGCAGCATGATGGACAGCTGGCACAACTTCCTTTTCAACGCCTTCGACCCTGCAGGCTTCGTCACCATCGACAAGCCCCCCGTCGCGATCTGGCTGCAGGCGGCGAGCGCGAAACTGCTTGGCTTCAACGAAGCTGTCGATCCTGCTCGCTCAGGTCGTTGCCGGACTGGCCGGTATTGCAATTCTCTACCTGATGGTGCGGCGTTCCTTCGGACAGACCGCCGCGGCGTTTGCCGCCCTCGCGCTTGCGCTCAGCCCGGTCAATGTTGCGGTCGACCGTTCCAACAACACCGAGAGCTGTCTCATCCTCGTCCTGCTCGTCGCAGCGTGGCTGGGCATGCGGGCCGCGGAGACGGGTCGAGCGGCGTTGCTCTGCGCGGCAATGGCTGCGGTCGGGATCGGTTTCAATGTGAAAATGGGGGCAGCACTCGTACTAGTGCCCGTGTTGGCTTTGACCTTCAGCGTCGCCTGGCGATCAGCGCCGTTGACCTGGCATATCAAGCGGCAGGCGATTGCCGGCGTGGTGCTGGTGGTCGTGTCGCTTTCATGGGTCGTCTTCTTCGACCTGACACCGGCCGGCAGCAGGCCGTACGCGGGCAGCACCCGCAACAACTCGATGATCGAGCTTGCCTTGGTGCACAACGGCGCAGCGCGGTTTCAGTCGCTGTTCCAGGGCGCGCGGAACGACGCCGACGCCACACAATCCGGCACGGCTGCAACGGCAAAGAAGGGCCCGCTGCTCGTTGACGGCTCGCCGACCGGCCCCTTCCGCCTGTTCCGGCCGACTGCCGCAGCGCAATTCGCCTGGTTGCTGCCGCTGGCGCTTGTCGGACTTTTCTTCGCGTGGTCGCCTGCGGCCGCCATCGAGCGGACGGCGTCGCGGCGCATCAGCGCCGGCGTCTGGTCCGGATGGCTCGTCAGCTATTGGGGCGTCCTCAGCTTCGCAGGGGGACCGGTTCATACCTATTACGTGGCGATCCTCGGACCGCCGCTCGCGGTGTTGTCGGGCATCGCGGTGGCGGAGCTGTGCTCGCGGTGGAACGCGGGTTTACTTTGGCGACCCGCGTTGCCGCTTCTGGCGCTGGGCACCGCCGCCTGGCAGGCCTATGTCTGCTACGGCCAGAGCGGAACGCTCAGTGCAGGCTGGCTGAGCGCGACCTGGATCGCCGCGGTCGCCATCACGCTGCTTTGCGGCGGCGCCCTATTCACTCTGCCGCAGCGGACCCGAACCGCGCAGGTTGCGGCCGTCATCGCCATCGCCGCCGCCCTGGTCCCGCCTTCGCTGACAGCGGCCAGTGTGATCATGGTTCGCCCCAATGTCGCGGCGCCGGTCGCCAACATGATGGCGTTGCAAGAGCCGCTCGACACGCGCCGCACGACGATCACGGCTCCGGCACAGTCGGCTGCGCGCCGCAAGCTGGCGGACTACCTGATCGCCAACCGCGACAACGCCGACTACATCGTCGCGGTCCCGAACGCCAACGTCGCCGCGCCACTGATCATCGCCACAGGAATGCCGGTCATGGCGATGGGCGGCTATCTCGGCGACGATCCGATCCTTCGCCCTCAGGACCTCGAGCGCCTCGTCGCCGACCGCAAGCTCCGCTTCGTCATGCTCGGCGGCTTCACCCTTGCGCCAGAGAAGGCCGCCGTCGCGCTTGAGCCGATCGCGCAGTGGGTCAAAGCCAACGGCCGTCCCGTTCATCCCTCGCTTTGGCGGCTCTACGGCGCGCAAAGCGATGCGCCCTACCGCATCCGCCTCGGCGAGGCCGTCGTCTCCGTCCCGCCGCCCGTCCTGTTCGACCTGCGACGCTAGTTAGTCGGTCCGCCGCGCCGCGAACTTCGCGGCCTGCCGCAGCACGTTCTGCGCGCGCTCGACCACCGGCACGTCGATCATCTTGCCCTCGAACGTCACGGCGCCGAGGCCCTTGGCCATCGCATCGTCGTAGGTCGCGATCATGCGCTTGGCGCGGTCGACCTCTTCGGCCGAAAAGCCGTATTCCTCGTTCAGGATCGTCACCTGGCTCGGATGCACGCAGGTGCCGCCGGCGAAGCCGAATTTGCGCGAGCGCTTGATGGTTTCGCGGAAGGCGTTCAGGTCGGCGAAGTCGGCGACCGTGCCCATGAAACCCAGCGGCAGGACGCCGGCGGCGCGCGCGGCGATGATCATGGTCTGCTTGGCCAGCTGCAGCGTTTCGCCGATCGGCTCCATCGACAGCGCCAGCGCGAAATCCTCCGCACCCAGCGACAGCCCGACGATGCGCGGCGAGGCCTTCGCGATCTCGCGCAGCCGGAAGAAGGCGTCGGCGGTCTCCACCAGCGGCACGATCTTCGTGTGCCCGCGCGGCAGTCCCTTCTGCGCCTCGAACGTGTCGAGCAGTTCGGCGATCACGCCGATATGCTCCGCGCTCTCGGCCTTCGGGCACATCAGCGCCATGACGCCGGGACCGACCGCCGCCTCGATGTCGAGGAACGCCTGATGCCACGGCCGATTGATGCGCACGACCACGTCGGCGCCGGTCTTGCTGACCTCCTTCGCAGCGGAATGGATCAGCGTCCGCCCGCGCGGCTTCTCGGCCTCCGGCACGCTGTCCTCGAGGTCGAGGATGTAGGCATCCGCGCCGCGGGTGTGCGCGGTGGACACGAATTTTTCGCGCGTCACGGGGACGAACATCAAGCGACCGCCACGCCGGCAGGTCGTCGCGCATCTCAGCCATCAGACAATTCCTTGCGATACGAAGCTTTTCGAGATCGGCCGCAGCCGACACCGACGCGGCCGAGGATTTCCGCCGTGTGCTGGCCGAGTTTTGGCGCCGGCGTGCGCAGCACGCCGGGCGTCGACGACAGCCGCGGCAGGATGTTGTGCATGGTGACGCTGCCGACCTCCTCGTCCGGCACCTCGATCACCACCTGCCGCTCGCGCACATGCGGGTCGTCGACGAACTGGTCGATGTCGTAGACCGGCGCCGCCGTCACCTCGGCCTGTTCGAACAGCGCCAGGCACTCGGCGAAATCCTTCGCCGCGATGAATTCGCGGATCGGCCGTTCCGCCTCGTCGGTGTTGGCGAGCCGCGCGCTGTTGGTGGCGAAGCGCGGATCGGACATTCATGTCGGCGCGGCCGATCATGGTGTAGAGCCGCTCGGCCATCGACTGCATCGAGCCCGAGATGGAGATCCAGCGCCCGTCGCGGGTCTTGAACACGTTGCGCGGGCTTGCGGTGTTGGAGCGGCTGCCGAGACGCTTCGGCATGTGGCCGGTCGCCCGGTAGCCGCCGGCGTCGGCGCCGACCACCGAATGCATCGCTTCCAGCAGCGACAGGTCGATCACCTGCCCCTTGCCGCCCTTGGTCTCGATCTCGCGCAGCGCGGTCATCGTCGCCGGCCATGCCGTAGAGGCCGGCGATCATGTCGGCGAGCGCGGTCGGCGGCAGCACCGGCTCGCGATCGGCGAAGCCGGTCTTGGCGGCAAAGCCCGACATGCCCTCGACCAGCGTGCCAAAACCGGGCTTGCCCGCATACGGCCCGGTCTGGCCCCAGCCGGAGATGCGCACGATGATCAGTCTTGGATTGCGCGCATGCAGCGCGTCCGGGCCAAAACCCATGCGCTCCAGCGTGCCGGGACGATAGTTCTCGATCAGCACATGCGCGGTGTCGGCGAGCTTCAACAGCAGCTCGCGCGCCTGCGCGTTGCGCAGGTCCAGCGTCAGGCTCTTCTTGTTGCGCGCGTAGGCCTTCCAGAAGAACGACTTGCCGCCGATCTTCCAGTCGCGCAGCGGATCGCCCTTGCCCGGGTCCTCGACCTTGATCACCTCGGCGCCGAAGTCGGCCAGCTGCAGCGACAGCATGTTGCCCGCGACGAGGCGCGACAGGTCGAGCACGACGATGCCTTTAAGCGGGCCGGCGGCGTCGGGCTGGAACGGGGTGATGGACGTTTCTGGTTTCATTGCAGACGTGTCTAGCAATCGAATGCGGCAGACACAATAGCAACAAGCGTCATGCCCGGCCGTTCGAGACGGCGACGCTTCGCTCGCCTATGAGCAGGCATCGCAGACGCCGCGACATTGACGAGCGAAGCGACGCCGTCCTGGAACACAGCCCGGCCATGACGATGCGGAACGACAGCCATCGCGCTCTACCGCAAATGACACGCCACGAACTGCCGCGGCGCGATCTCGCGCAGCGCGGGCGCGTCGACCTTGCAGCGGTCGACCACATACGGGCAGCGGGTGTGGAAGTGGCAGCCGCTCGGCGGTTTTACGGGGCTCGGCACGTCGCCCTGCAGCACGATCTTCTTGCGCTTGATCTTCGGGTCCGGCACCGGCACCGCCGACAACAACGCCTCGGTGTAGGGATGCGCGGCCTTGGTGAAGATGGTCGACCTTGTCGGCATATTCGACGATCCGGCCGAGATACATCACCGCGATGCGCTGGCTGATGTGCTCGACCACCGACAGGTTGTGCGAGATGAACAGATACGACAGGCCGAGGTCGCGCTGCAGGTCCATCAACAGGTTGATGACCTGCGCCTGGATCGACACGTCGAGCGCGGAGACCGGCTCGTCGCAGATGATCAGTTTCGGATTGAGCGCGAGCGCCCGCGCGATGCCGATGCGCTGGCGCTGGCCGCCGGAGAACTGGTGCGGAAAGCTCCGCATCTGCGCGCGCGTCAGGCCGACGCGGTCGAACAGCGCTGCGACCATCTCCTCGCGCTTCTTGCCGGTGGCGATGCCGTGCGTGCTCAACGGCTCGCCGACGATGTCGCCCACCGTCATGCGCGGATTGAGCGAGGAATACGGATCCTGGAAGATGATCTGCATCTGCCGCCGGAACGGCTTCAGCTCGGCCTTGCTCAGCGCGCCGATGTCCTCGCCGCCGATGCGGATCACGCCGTCGGTCGGCTCGATCAGCCGCAGGATCGTGCGGCCGACCGTGGACTTGCCGCAGCCGGACTCGCCGACGAGGCCGAGCGCCTCGCCCTGCTGAATAGTGAAGCTGACGCCGTCGACCGCGAGCACGTGACCGTGCGTGCGGCGCAGAAAGCCCTTCTTGATCGGGAAATGCTTCTTCAGCCCCTCGATCTCCAGCACCGGAGGACGCGCGGTGGCAGCCGGCGTTTGCGCGACGTCAGCCATGGGCGCGATCCTTCTGCAGCGTCCGGTATGCCAGCAGGCGGCCCAGTGCCCGCCGCGCTTCTCCTCATAGGGCGGATACTCGGCGGTGCACTTGTCGTCGGCGCGCGGACAGCGCGGCGCGAACACGCAGCCCTTCGGCAGGCTGTAGAGCGGCGGCACGATGCCGGGGATCTCCTGCAATCGCTCCACATCGGCGCCCTCGCCGCGCATCAGCCCGAGCCGCGGGATCGAGGCCATCAGGCCCACCGTGTAGGGATGCATCGGATTGCCGAACAGCTCTTCGGCCGACGCCTCCTCGACCTTGCGTCCGGCATACATGACGATCACGCGCTGCGCCATCTCGGCGACCACGCCGAGGTCGTGGGTGATGAGGACCACGGCGGTGCCGAGCTTGCGCTGCAGGTCGGCGATCAGTTCGAGGATCTGCGCCTGGATGGTCACGTCGAGCGCGGTGGTCGGCTCGTCCGCCAGCAGCACTTTCGGGCTGCACGCCAGCGCCATGGCGATCATCGCGCGCTGGCGCATGCCGCCCGAGAGCTGATGCGGGTATTCCTTCGCGCGCTGCGCGGGTTCGGGAATGCGCACCAGCGCCAGCATGTCGACGACCTTCTTCTGCAGCTCGTCGCGCGACATCTTCTGGTGCATCGTCAGCACTTCGCCGATCTGCTTGCCGATGGTCATCACCGGATTGAGCGAGGTCATCGGCTCCTGGAAGATCATCGAGATGTCGCGGCCGCGCATCGCCCGCATCTCGTCTTCCGGCAGCTTCAGCAGAGTCGACGTCCGTCCAGCGCCACCTCGCCGCCGACGATGCGCCCGGGCGGATCGGCGATCAGCCGCATCAGCGACAGCGCGGTCATGCTCTTGCCGCAGCCGGATTCGCCGACGATCGCCAGCGTCTCGCCGCGCGCGATCTGGAACGACACGCCGTCCACCGCCTTCACCGTGCCGTTGCGGGTGAAGAAGTAGGTTTTCAGGTCTTCGACCGTCAGCAGCGGATTGGCGACGGCGATACCCGTCAGGCCTTCGGCTGGCTTGGCCTTGCCGCCGTCGGCGGCCAAAGGCGTGGCTTGCAGGGCTTGCGACTGGGACATGTTTACGCGACGACCTCGACTTCTCTTGATGTTTACGTCCGCAGCCGCGGATCGAGCAGATCGCGCAACGCGTCGCCCAGCAGATTGGCGCCGAACACGATCAGGCTGATGGCGACGCCGGGAAAGATCACCAGCCACGGCGCGGTGCGGATGTATTCGGCCGCCGATTCCGACAGCATCCGGCCCCATGACGGATAGGGCTCCGGCACGCCGAGGCCGAGGAACGACAGCGACGCCTCGACCAGGATCGCCGAGCCGAACTGCGCGGTCGCCAGCACGATCAGCGGCGCCAGCGTGTTCGGCAGCACGTGCCGCACCGCAATCCACATCTCGTTGATGCCGATGGCGCGGGCCGCCTCGACGAACGGCATCTCCTTCAGCGCCAGCGTATTGGAGCGGACGATGCGCGCGATGCTCGGCACCAGCGGAATGGCAATGGCGATGATGGTGTTCTGCAGCGAGGGCCCGAGCGACGCGGCCATCACCAGCGCCATGACGAGCAGCGGCAGCGACTGCATGATGTCGATGAAGCGCTGGACGATGAGGTCGATCCAGCCGCCGAAGTAGCCCGACGCAAGCCCGATCGGAACGCCGACGGTCAAGCCCAGCGCGGTGGCGCCCATGCCGACGGCGAGCGAAATCTGCGCCCCGCCGATGATGCGGCTCAGGATGTCGCGCCCCATGAAGTCGGCGCCGAGCCAGTGCGCGCGAGCTCGGAACCGCCAGCGACGCGCGGGCATTGGTGGTGGTCGGATCGTAGGGCGAGATCCAGCCCGCGAACAGCGCGGTCAGGGTGAAGATGATGATGATGACGGCGCCGAAGGCGCCGAGCGGATAGCGGCGGGCGAGGAACAGCATCGCCTGCCAGCGGGTGGAGACGTTGGCGCCCGCCTTCGGCAAGCTCGACGCTGTGATCGAGATCGTCGTCATGGCAAAGCTCCGTTCACGCTTCCAGCCTGATGCGCGGATCGAGCGCGGTGTAGGCAAGATCGACGAGGAAGTTGACCGTCACGACCACCAGCGCGATGAACATGACGAGATTCTGCACGATCGGATAGTCGCGCGAGCGGATCGCCTCGACCAGGAAGCGCGCGACGCCGGGAATGTTGAACACGGTCTCGGTGACGATCAGCCCGCCGATCAGGAACGCGGCCTCGATGCCGATGATGGTCACGACCGGCAGCAGCGCGTTGCGCAAGGCGTGCTCGTAGTTGACCGTCTGCTCGGAGGCGCCCTTCGAGCGCGCGGTGCGGATGTAATCCTGCTTCAGCACCTCCAGCATCGAGGAGCGCGTCAACCGCATCACCAGCGCGGAGCTGCGGAAGCCCACCACCAGCGCCGGGATCGTCAACAGGCCGATCTCGGCCCAGATCGTTGTCAGGCTGGCGGTTGTAGATCGGGATCCATCCCAAGCACCTGCACGAACGCCATCAGCACCAGCAGGCCCAGCCAGAACGACGGCATCGACAGCCCGCAGAGACTGATCGATGCGCATCAGGTAGTCGAGGAACGTGTTGCGGTGGACGGCGCTGATGACGCCGAGCGGCAGGCCGATCAGCACCGAGAACACCAGCGCCAGCACGGCAAGCTTCGCCGTCACCGGAATGCGCGGCGCGATCTCCTCGATCGCCGGCCGCTCGCTGACATAGGCATAGCCGAGGTCGCCACGCGCCAGCCCCGAAATCCACTGCCAGTATTGAACAACCAGCGGCTGGTCGAGGCCGAGCTCCTTCTCGATCTTCAGCTTCTGCTTCGGATCGATGATGCCGGCGGAGTCGACCAGGATGTCGGCGATGTTGCCCGGCACCAGCCGCATCACCAGGAAGATCAGGATCGACATCCCGAACAGCGTCAGCAGCATCAGCGCGAAACGGCGCATCAGATAGCCGGACATCGATCGCGCCCTCCCCGCAGCTCGAATCTTGATCCGCCTTGTCCCGTCCCGTCGCGCGGCGGATCACCGCGCGCCGGCCGTCATCCTTCCCGTGCCGGCGCTATTTGTCCAGCCACGTATCCTCGAACCGCGTGTTATTATAGATGCTGTTGGCGTGTGCGGTGTAGCCCTTGACGTAGGCATGCCAGCAGTTCCCCGACACGCCGTGCGTGATCATCGGCCGCGCGGCGTCGTCCACAAGGATGCGCTCGATATCCCAGACGAGCTTCCGCCGCTTGTCCTTGTCCGCCTCGCTGCGATTGCGCTGACCAGAAGCTTGTCGACCTCGGCATTGCAATACTGCGTGTAGTTTCGCTCCGATTTGCAGGAATAGTTCTCGACCAGGTTGGCGTCCGGATCGTCGACGCTGACGCCGGTCAGGTTGAAGCCGACCGTGTAATCCTTGCGCGCCACCTTGGCGTACCATTGCGGCGTGTCGACGATCTCGAGCTCGGACTCGATGTAGATCTTCTTCAGCTGCTCGATCAGGATCACCGCCGGATCGCGATAGGTCGGCAGATTGCGCGTCGGCAGCTTCATCCTGATCGGCTTCGCCGCGCTGTAGCCGAGCTTCTGCATGATGGCCTGGGCTTCCTTGAGCCGGCCGGCGTAGTCCGCGCTGTAGCCCGGCAGCGTCGCGATCACCTCTTCCGGCATGCCCCACTGGCCGGCCGGCCGCGGCAGCATCGCCCCGCCATACGTCGCCTGCCCTTCCTGCAGGATGGTGTTGAACTCGTTGCGGTCGAACGCAAGCGACATGGCCTTGCGGATTTCGGCATTGTCGAACGGCGGCCGCTCGCGGTTGACGATCAGGTTGGAGCTGACGCCCGACGGATTGAGCACGCAGGTCGCCTTCGGCGCCTGCGCCTTCATGTCCTTCATCAGCGGCACGGTGATGTCGGACGGATAGGTGATGTCGAACTCGCCGGTGGTGAAGGCGAGCAGCCGCGTCGAGCGGTTGTCGATCACCTTGTAGGTGATGCCGTCGAGATAGGGCTTTCCCGGCTTGAAGTAGTCCGGATTGCGGGTCAGCGTGATCAACTCGCCGCGCTTGAAGTCGACGAACTTGAAGGGACCTGTGCCGACCGGCTTTGTGCGCATCGCCTGCTGCGGCACGTGGCAGGGATAGACCGCCGAGAAGCCGCTCGCGAGCAGCATGATCAGCGCCGGCTGCGGCGCCTTGAGATTGAAGGTCGCCTCGTAGTCGCCGCTGATCGTCACCTCGCTCAGGTTCTCGTACCAGACCTTGCGCGGGTTCTTGCGGAAGTCGCCGACGTCGCCCTTGCCGATCAGCATGTGCCAGGTGCACTGCACGTCCTTCGCCGTGAACGGCTTGCCGTCGTGCCACTTCACGCCCTGGCGCAGCTTGAAGGTGAGTTTTGTCTTGCTCTCGTCCCACGACCAGCTTTCGGCCAGGTCCGGCACGATCGTCTCCATGCTCTCGTTCGGCTTCATCTGGTCGAACATCACGAGGTTGTTGAACACCGCCATGAACGGGCCGGTCGCCGACACGGTCGCCTCCTCGAGCAGCGAGGCGCTGGGCGGGTTGTCGTTGTGATACATCCGCAAGATGCCGCCGCGCTTCTGCGCCTCCGCCGGCATCGCCGCCATCGTCACCGCCAGCGCGGCCAGCGCCGCTGAAACGTTTCCAACGAAGCCCACCGCCGATCCAGCGCGCATTGCAACCTCCCAAAACGTTCTGTCTTGCTCGATTACATGACGCGCTTGGCGCGCGCTTCTCGTTGGACGGAGTGCGGCCGCGCCGTTAAGCGGCGTGGCGCCGTCATTTGTCCAGCCAGAGATCCTCGAAGCGCGTGTTGTTGTAGATCGAGTTGTCGTGGACCACGAAGCCCTTCACGTGAGGGTGCCAGCAGGTGCCGGCGATGTTGTGGTCGATGATCGGGCGCGCCGCGTCGTCGACCAGCAGCTTCTCGATCTGCCAGACGATCTCCTTGCGCTTCTGCTTGTCGGACTCCCTCGACTGCACGGCCAGCAGGCGGTCGACCTCCGGATTGCAGTATTCCGTGTAGTTGCGCTCGCGTCTTGCAGGAGTAGTTCTCGACCAGGTTGCCGTCCGGATCGTCGACGCTGACGCCCGTGAGGTTCATGCCGACGGCATAGTCCTTGCGCGCCACCTTGGGATACCACTGCGGCGTATCGACGTTCTCAAGCTCACCCTCGATATGGATCTTCTTGAGCTGGTCGATCAGGATGACGGCCGCATCGCGATAGACCGCGATGTTGCGGGTCGCGACCTTGACCTTGAGCGGCTTGCCCGGGCCGTAGCCGAGGCCTTCCATGATCTTGCGCGCCTCGGCCTGGTTCTGCTCGACGGTGCCGCCATAGCCGGTCAGCTTTTCGAGCAACTCCTTCGGCATGCCCCACTCGCCCTGCGGCGCCGGCAGCATGGCGCCGCCGACCTTCGACTGGCCTTCGGCCAGGATCTTGCTGAACGACTCCCGGTCGAGCGCGAGCGACATCGCTCTTGCGGATTTCCGGCTTGTCGAACGGCGCGGCAGAGCGGTTGACGATCAGGTTGTTGGCGACGCCGGTCGGCGAATATTCGCAGATCGCCTTCGGCGCTTGCGACTTCATATCCCGGCCGAGCGGGATGGTGATGTCGGTCGGGAACGTCATGTCGAAATCGCCGGCGGAGAAGGCGAGGATGCGGGTCGAGCGGTTTTCGACGATCTTGAACTCGATGCCGTCGAGATAGGGCTTGCCCTTCTTCCAGTAGTCCGGGTTTTTCACGAGCTTGATCAACTCGCCGCGCCTGTATTCGACGAACTTGAACGGACCGGTGCCGATCGGCTTTGTGCGCATGTCGCGCTGCGACACGTGGCACGGATAGACCGGCGAGTAGCCCGAGGCGAGCAGCAGCGGGAATGCCGGCTGCGGCTCCTTCAGGACGAACGTCGCCTCACTAGTCGCCGTTGATCGTCACCTCGCTGAGGTTCTGGTACCAGATCGCGCGCGGGTTCTTGCGGAAATCCTGCACGTCGCTCTTGCCGATCAGCATGTGCCAGGTGCACTGCACGTCCTTGGCGGTGAACGGCTTGCCGTCGTGCCACTTCACGCCCGGGCGAAGCTTGAACGTCAGCTTCTTCTTGCTGTCGTCCCACGTCCAGCTTTCCGCGAGATCCGGCACGATCGTGTCCGCGCTCTCATGCGGCTTGGCGTTGTCGAACATGACGAGGTTGTTGTAGATCGACATGTAGGGAATGGTGACCGAAATGGTCGCCTCTTCCAGGATCGACGCGCTCGGCGGATTGTCCCGATGCGGTAGTCGGAGCGTGCCGCCCGCCTTTTGAGCCAACGCAGCGCCGATATCGAAGGCGAGCAACGAAGCGACCGCGACTGCCGCAGCCAGAACACGTCCGAGCATGAATCCTCCCAACCCTACGATCTATGACGCTTTTCAGCGCTCTTCGTTTCGCAGCGCGAACCTAACACGGCTGAACGCGGGAGCAATGGCCTGCGTCAAGACGCGCGGATCGCGACTGCAACAATCGGAACAGCGATCTGTACGAAATCGGACTTGCTTCGCCCTTCCCGATCGCCATGATCCGGTCCGCGAGGCGAAACGAACGCGCCACCCACACAGCGCGATCCTGACCGATGCGACATTTTCCGCCACGCCGGATCGTCTGCCTGACCGAGGAGACGGTCGAAACGCTCTATCTGCTCGGCGAGCAGGACCGGATCGTCGGCGTCTCCGGCTATGCGGTGCGGCCGCCGCAGGTGCGCAAGGAGAAGCCGCGGGTTTCGGCGTTCATCTCCGCCGACATTCCGAAGATCCTTGCGCTCGAACCCGATCTGGTGCTGGCGTTTTCCGACCTGCAGGGCCAGCTCGCCGCCGACCTCGCCAAGGCCGGCATCGCCGTGCATGTGTTCAACCAGCGCGACATCGCCGGCATCTTCGCGATGATCCGCATGGTCGGCGCGCTGGTCGATGCATCGGCCAAGGCCGAGGCGCTGGCCGACCGGCTGCAACGCAGGCTCGATGAGGTCGCAGCAGCCGCGCTCGCACCGGAGCGCGAAGCCGAAAGTCTATTTCGAGGAATGGAACGATCCGCTGATCAGCGGCATCGGCTGGGTCTCGGAGCTGATCGAGGTCGCCGGCGGCATCGACGTCTTTCCGGAGCTTCGCCGCGAGCAAAGCGCGAAGCAGCGGATCATCGATCCGTCACAGGTCGTCGCTGCCGCGCCCGACGTCATCCTCGCCTCCTGGTGCGGCAAGAAGGTGCGGATGAAGGATTTTTACGAGCGCCCCGGCTGGACACGACATTCCCGCCGTGAAGACCAACCGCATCGTCGAGATCAAGTCGACCATCATCCTGCAGCCGGGGCCTGCGGCGCTGACCGACGGCCTCGACGCCATCTGCGCAGCGCTGCGCCAATCAGGACACGAGCCTCGCCGCGAACGGCTGACCGGCCTCGCGCTCGCCGTCAGCGGAACAGCTTGTCGATCAGCTCCGCGCCCAGGCCGACCTTCTCGTAGTGCGCCCTGCACATGGCGATGTACTGATGCACGTCGAAGAAGCCGTCGGGCTTGCCGTCGTCGTTCAGCCAGATCAGCGGGCCCTTGACGATGAACAGCGTCCGCATCGGATCCTTGTGCTCGTAGGCGACGAGCGTGTGGCTCTCGCCCGGGGTCTCGTAGACGAAATCGCCGGCCGTGGCGGTCCAGTCATGCTCGAGATAGCCCCACTTGCCCGAGATCGTGTAGGCGAACACTTCATGCGGATGGTAGTGGCGGTTGACGAGGCCTGCGCCCTTGGCCATCAGGATATCGCACCATTTGTTCTGGCTCGGCGAGATCCAGAGCGGCCGTGACGAGACGGTCTCGGTGAACGGCACGTAGTAGCGCTCATCGTCAGTCACCGCGCCGGCGATATAGACGTCTTTCAGCGCGTCGGGCTGGAACACCGGGCTGACCGGCTTCAGCGATTTCCAGAACTCGTTGTTCGCCATCTCAGGCATGACTTCGCCTCCCGCTTGTGCGCCGACGGTCGCGGCGCAATGGCTCACACGTGCATTCCGCCGTCGGCCATCAGCACGCTGCCGGTCGTGAAACTGCTTCGGTCCGAGGCGAGGAAGAGCACCGCCTCTGCGATCTCGTCCGCGCGGCCGTGCCGGTGCATGGGAATGATCTGATCGAGGAAGGCGCCGCCGTCGCGACCGAGCACGCCCGTCAATCCACGCTCGACCTCGCGCTGAAATCCGTTGTCGATCGGCCCGGGCGCCACCGCGTTGACACGGATGCCGCGCGGCGCGGTTTCCTTCGCGATCGTCCGCATCAAGCCGATCAGCGCGTGCTTTGAGGCGGCGTAGGCGCGAGATGCCTGGATCGCTCGTCACGCCGACCACGCTCGCCGTCATGACGATGCTTCCGCCTTCCCTCATCACCGGCAAGGCATACTTGCAGGCGAGAAACGAGCCCTTCAGGTTGACCGCCAGCACGCGGTCGAAAATGTCTTCCGGATAGTCGGTCACGGGCAGGATCGGCCCGCTGATGCCGGCATTGCTGAACAGCACGTCGACGCCTCCGAACGCCGCAACCGTCGCAGCGACATAGCCGCGGGTCGCGACGCTGTCGGCAACATCCGCCGCTGCAGTCGCGACCCAGCCGGCCGGTGCGTCGAGCACGTGCGCCGCATCGAACAGCGGGCCGGCCTCGCGGTCGACCAGCATCACGCGTGCGCCCTCCTCGATGAAGCGCGACGCCACGGCGCGGCCGAGGCTGCCCGCAGCACCAGTGACGATGCAGACCTTGTCCTTGAGGGCAGTCATTCGCTTCTCACTCGTCAATCCACGCAGGGCAGGCTTTCGCCCGCCCTGCGCTGGCGCCTTACTGCTTGAAGGCCGGCTTCGGCGTCACGATCGTCGCTACGCCCGCGCGCTGCGGCGCGATGCCGACGAAGAAGCCGTCCTGCCACTGGCCGATGTGCCAGAACGCGTCCTTCGGCATGTTGTTCTCGAGCTTGATCTTGCCGATGACGGTGTCGAACGTGCCCGTCTGCAGCTCCTTGACGATCGCCTCGCGGTCGATCTTGCCGACCCGTTCGACCGCCTGCTCGAGCATCTGCAGCGAGGCATAGCCGACCTGGCTGCCCCAGCGGTCGGGACCGCGGTTGAACATTTCCTGGTGCTTCTTCGCGTAAGCTTGCGTCGACGCATTGTCGCGCGACCAGCCGCCGAGCGAGATGATGCCCTCGGTGTCGGCGCCGAACCGCTGCGGATAGAGCGGGAAGCCGACACCCACGCCGAGGAACATCACCTTCGGCGCGAACGAGGCGACCTTCGATTGCTCGGTCAAGGCCATCGTGTCCGGCGGATAGCTGAAGGCCACGAACGTGTCGGCGCCGGACGCCTTCGCGTCCGCAATGATCGGCGCGAGGTCCTGCGTGCCGACCGGATAGCTCTTGTCGTAGCTGAGCTTGAAGCCCGCGTCCGCAAATCCCTTGCGGGCCGCGCCGGACAGGTCGATGCCGAAGCCGTCGGCGACGCTGATCATCGCCACGTTGGCGTTGATCTTGCCCTCGTCGCGCAGCTTCTTCAGAAGTTGCGCAAGCGAGTCGACGTATTGCGCGCTGGTGCCGAGCAGCCAGAAACTGTTCGGCCAGCGTTTTGCGAGCTCGGGCGCCCGATCCGTCACCGCGCTGAAAGCCAGTTGCGGATAGCCGTACTTGTTGAACACCGGCCCGACCGCGAGATTGAGCCCGGTGCCCCAGGGCGGAAACAGCAGGTCGACCTTGTCCTGGGTGACCAGCCGCTCGACGGCGCGGATCGCTTCCTCCGCGTTCGAGCGGTCATCGTATTCGACCACCTCGATCGGAACCCGCTTGCCCGACAGCATCAGGCCGCCTTTGGCATTCACCTCCTTCACCCACATCTCGTAGTTCGGGATCTGGGTGATGTTGGCGCCGCCGGCATTCGGTCCCGATTTCGAGATCGCGTAGCCGATTTTGATCTTGTCTTGCGCTGCGGCAAGACCTGGGGCGCCCGCCACCATCGCGGCCGTCATCGCCAGCAGAAACGCCTGCCTTCTGTCCATGGAAACCTCCCCTCGAAGGACCGCAGAGCTTTTGGAGCGCCCCGTCGGTCGTCTTAGGCCGCTTTCGCGCGCGGCTTGGCGCTTGACTAGGGAAGCCACACCCCAAGGGACTGACAATGGACGAAACTGGCCAAAGATTGCAGAGAACCGGTCGATGGCGTACGAGCACAGTCCGTTGCCTGCAAAATTCGGCAAGTCCACAATCGACAACAACAAGAACGAGGAACGCCGCGATGGACGAGGAAACGCCGAAAGGCGCACGGCTGCCGGACGCCGGAATTCGCGCACTCTATACCCTGGAAAACCGCTGGCAGGCCTGGCTCGACGTCGAGGCGGCGCTCGCGCGCGCGCAGGCCGATCTCGGCATCGTCCCGAAGGACTGCGCCGACCGGATCGCGGCTTGCGCGAAGCTGAGCCTGCTCGATCGCGCCCGCATCGATGAAGCGGACAAGCGCACCGGCCACACCATCGTGCCGCTGGTGTGGGAGCTGTCGCGCATCTGCGGCGAGCCCGCCGGCGGCTGGGTGCACTGGGGCGCGACCACGCAGAACATCGTGCAGACCGGCGACCTGCTGGTGCTGCGGCAGGCGCACCGGATCTTCATCGAGCTCATCCTCAAGACGCTGAACGCGATGGCCGACCTCGCCGAGCGCTCGGCCGACATGGTTTTACCTGCGCGGACCCACGGCCAGCACGCGGTGCCCGCGACCTTCGGCTTCAAGGTCGCGGTCTGGATCGACGAATTCCTCCGCCACCTCGAACGCTTCCGCCAGCTCGAGCCGCGCGTGTTCGTGGCGATGCTGGGCGGAGCCGCCGGCACCTACGCCTCGCTCGGCGCGCAGGGTCCCGCGGTGCAGGCCGGCATCGCAAAATATCTCGACATGGTGCCGATGCAGGTGCCGGCCCGCACGCTCGGCGATCACCTTGCCGAATACATCTCGCTGCTCGGTCTGTTCGGCGCCACCGGCGGCAAGATCGGCCGCGAGATCTACACGCTGATGAAGACCGAGTTCGGCGAGGCCGAGGAGCCGGTGCCGCCCGGCACGGTCGGCTCGTCGACCATGCCGCAGAAGCGCAACCCGAAAGTCTGCCAGGAGATCATTGCGCAGTCGGCGGAGCTGCGCTCGCTGGTGCCGCTGGCGCTGGAGGCGGCGATGACCGAGCACGAGGCCGACCGCGCCACCAGCCTGATGATCCGCGAGGCGACCTCGCGCGCCGTGCATCCTCACCGGCGACATGCTGATCCGTCTCGACTATGTGCTGTCCGGCCTGCAAGCTCGATCCGGCGCGCATGCGCGCCAACCTCGATCTCGGCGGCGGGCTGATCATGGCCGAAGCGGTGATGCTCGATCTCGGCGCCACGATCGGCCGGCAGCACGCGCACGACATCGTCTATGACGCGGCGCAGGCGGCGTTCGTCGAGAAGAAATCGTTCGCCGATCTTCTTGCCGCAGACAAGCGCGTCACGGAGCATCTGTCGGCGGAGGCCATCGGCGACCTGATCAACCCGGTCGGCTACATCGGCCTGTGCGCGGACATGGCGCGGGAGGCGGCCAAGCGGGCGCGCGCCGCAGCTAGAAGCAACAACAACACGAGGTGTCCGATGAGCGCCGTGGCGTTCGACCTGCCCGAAGATGTGATCACCGTCCGCGACGGCGTCCTGCGCTTCGTCGAGACCGAAATCGTCCCGCGCGTCGAGAAGAACCGCGCGCTGTTCGAGGACCAGCGACAGCTCTATGACGAGACCGGCCGTTACTCTGCGCCGGTGCAGCGGCTGATCCGCGAAACGCGCACGCTGTCGGCGAAGGCCGGCTTCTTCGCCATGTGCGCGCCGGAAGAGCTCGGCGGCGGCGGGTTCGGCCACCTCGCCTATTACGTCGCCTGGGAAGCGATCAACCGGCGGCTCGGCTCGCACACGATCCTGACGCCGTGGGTGATTTCGCATTGGGCGTTCGGCCCGAGCCGGGTGCTGACCCAGGTGACGCCGGAAGCCTCGAAACGCTGCCTTGCCGGCATGATGTCCGGCGAAACCTCGATGTGCTTCGGCCTCTCCGAGCCGGGCGCCGGCTCCGATGCCAGCATGCTGAAGACGCGCGCGGTCAAGACCGACAAGGGCTGGCGCATCACGGGCCGAAAACTCTGGACCACCAACAGCCCCACCGCCGACTGGTGCATCGTCTTCGCCATCACCGATGCCGCCAAGGCCGAACGCAAGGCCGGCGGCATCAGCGCCTTTCTTGTGCCGACCAGCGCGCACGGGCTTTACCGTCGAGAGCATCGTCAAACTGTTCGGCGATGCCGGCGGCAACGAGGGCGCGCTGGTGCTGGAGGACGTCGAGGTCGAGCCGTGGCAGCTTGTCGGCAAGCTCGACGAGGGCTTCAAGATCGCGGTCTACGGCGTCTCGCTCGGCCGCATCTACAACTCCGCCCGCGCGGTCGGGCTCGGCCGCTGGGCGCTGGAGCGCGCGGTGGAGTATTCGCAGCAGCGCGAGGCGTTCGGCCAGAAGATCGCCAACTATCAGGCCGTGTCGCATCCGCTCGCGGACGCCGCCACCGAGCTGCACGCCGCCCACCTGCTCGGCCTCAACGCCGCCATGCTGCTCGACCGCGGCGAACGCGCGATCAAGGAGCTGTCGATGGCAAAGAGCTATTCGGTGCAGGCAGGCTTCCGCGCCATCGACCGCGCCATGCAGACGTTCGGCGGCATGGGCCTGACCAACGAAATCGGCCTGGTCCACATCTGGCACACGCTGCGCATCATCAACATCGCCGACGGCACCAACGAGATTCTGGCGCGCACGATCTCGCAGCGATTGTTGGCGGGGGATCTGGAGCTCTGAGGTCGTCGCCGCCAAACGTGGAAGCAAACCCTCATGGTGAGGAGCGTCGCACATGCGACGCGTCTCGAACACCGCAAGTCGGATTATCCGACTTGCGCATATGAATTCGCCGATCTGGGTAACCGAGATCGGCAGCCCGGGCCTGCCGGTGTTAGCTCCGAGGCCTGCATCCTTCGAGACGCGATGCTACGCAGCGCTCCTCAGGATGAGGAGAAAGGCTGCGGCGTACCGGCTGCCCGCACATCGCCGAGCGAAGCGATGCCGTTCTTCGAACGACGATGGCGGGCATGACGCCAGGGATTATTTCCACGGCGTCGGCGGCGGCACGTCGCAGACCGGATCGACGTCAAAGCTGCCGAAATCGGCGGGGCTGACGATTTCGAGGTACTCCATGTCCTTGGAGTAATCGAACAGGTAGTGCTTGATGCCGGGGCGCTGGTGCACGACGTCGCCGGCTTCCACCAGCGTCACCTTGTCCTCGTACATGAACTTGGCCCAGCCTTTCGTCATGATGACGATCTGGAATTCCGCCTCGTGCCGGTGCCAGCCCGTGCCGGTCTCGGGCGGCAAATCCGGGTTGGCCTTCACCAGATGCGCGATCACCTGCCCGTTGGTCGCATCCTTGATGCCGAGGTCGCGGTAGAGGAAGAAGTCACGCAAGCCGCCGCCCTTGAACTCGGTGTCGCCCGGTTTGACGTGGGTGAATTTGGTGATGCTGACTTGCTGGTTCATCGCAGTCTCCGTTGATCTGCTGGCGCAATTTCAGTCATCGGCGCCGCTCTCCGCGCGATGCACCGATTGGCTGGAACAGAGCTATGCGAGAATTGCGCCAGTCGCGCCGCGGTTAGGCGAATGAATGAAGCGCCGTCGCACACCAACGCGAAATCAGTTCAGCAACAAAGAGCTAGGCTCGGCGCGCGACGTTGGCGCACGCATCTGACGTTCGCATCACGTCGGCGTTCAGCGCGTCGGCGCGTTGGAAGACTGTCACGAACTTGAGCAATCGCCGCTTTCGCGAGCGGCCCGAAAATCAGGCAGGCCGAGAACAGCGCTGCCTAAAATTCCACCTCCAGCTCCTCGATATCCTCCGGCTCCAGCTTCGCGGCCGCGATCCATTCCTGCATTTCCGGAAGGCTGAGGATGTGCTCGCAGTACCGCGCGAGCCGGTCGTCGAGCGTCACGTCGTAGGTCTTGAAGCGCGTCACCACCGGCGCGTACATCGCGTCCGCCATGGTCCGCCCCTCGCCGTAGAGGAACGGTCCGCCGGACCGCGCCAGGCATTCGCGCCAGATCGCGCAGACGCGGTCGATGTCGGCCTGCGCCCGCGACCAGATCTTGAAGCCCGGGAAATGCCCCTTGATATTGACCGGCAGCGAGGCCCGCAGCGTCGTGAAGCCGGAGTGGATTTCGCCGCAAATCGCCCGGCAATGGGCCCGCAGGACGCGATCCGACGGCAAAAGCTTTGCGTCCGGGCACAGCTCGTTCAGGTATTCGGCGATCGCCAGCGTGTCCCACACCGTCGCGCCCTCATGGCGCAGGCACGGCACCCGGATCGACGACGACAGCAACAGGATTTCCGCCCGCACGTCCGGATCGTCCGGCGACACCACGATCTCGTCGAACTCGAGGCCTGAAAACTTCGTCAGCAGCCAGCCGCGCAGCGACCAGGACGAGTAATTCTTGCTGCTGATCGTCAGTGTCGCCTTTGCCATGAACCCTCCAACTCAAAGCGCACGAGGCACGCCGCGCCTGCCTTGCCCATCCGAAGGGCAGGATGCAGGCAGCGCATGCCTATAGTTCGGGCTGGAGCAAGTCACATGCCAGTTCGATAATCGCCGGGGCCAAGATTTCTGGCGTCGATATTGCATCGGCTTTGGGGAGAGCTGATCAGACGGATGACTTTGATGCTTTATCAGGCGTATCAGAACCACGTCGATTTCACCGAGCCGTGGCGCACCGGCGCCGGCAACGCCATCTCCCTCATCAACCGCCTTCCCTTGAGCGCCTCGGACAAAGTCCTGAGGCGGCTCGCCGCCGCGTTCGAATTGATCTCGCGCTCGAAGCTCACCTATGCGCGCCCGGCCTACGGCATCGACAGCGTGATGTCGGGCAACCGCGAATACGAGGTGATCGAGAAGGTCGAGTACGCGACCCCGTTCGGCTCGCTGCTGCACTTCATCAAGGACGGCGCGCCGGCGCAGCCGCGGCTTCTGCTGGTCGCGCCGATGTCCGGCCATTTCGCGACGCTGCTGCGCAACACCGTCAAGACGCTGCTGCAGGACCACGACGTCTACATCACCGACTGGCACAATCCGCGCGACATCCCGCTCGACGCCGGCGTCTTCGGTCTCGACGATTACACCGAGCACCTGATCGAGTTCCTGGGCGAAATGGGCCGCGGCTCGCACATGGTGGCGATCTGCCAGCCGTCGGTGTCGGCGCTCGCCGCGGCCGCGATCATGTGCGAGGACAACCACCCGGCGCGGCCCGCGATCGCTCACCCTGATGGCGGGCCCGATCGACACGCGCGTCTCGCCGACAAAAGTCAACGAGTTCGCCATCAGCCGGCCTTTGAGCTGGTTTCGAGCAGAACATGATCAACTACGTGCCGATGCAATGCGCCGGCGCGTTCCGCAAAGTGTATCCGGGCTTCATCCAGGTCACGGCCTTCATGACCATGAACCTCGAGCGCCACATGAAGGCGCATGTCGACCTGATGGACCACCTCGCCAAGGGCGAGACCGAGAAGGCCGACACCATCAAGACTTTCTACGACGAATACTTTCGCGGTGATGGACCTGCCCGCCGACTTCTACATCGAGACCATCCGCGACGTGTTTCAGGAGCATCTGCTGCCGCAGGGCAAGATGACCTATCGCGGCCGGCCGGTGAACCCGAAGGCGATCCGCCGCATGGGGCTGATGACGGTCGAGGGCGAGAAGGACGACATCTGCTCGATCGGCCAGACGGTGGCGGCGCAGGACCTCTGCACCTCCGTGCGCGCCTACCGAAAAGTGCACCACATGCAGGCCGGCGTCGGCCACTACGGCGTGTTCAGCGGCAGGAAGTGGAACAACGAGATCTACCCGCTGCTGCGCGATTTCATTCACGTGAATTCGTGAGGGGTGACGGGCGGCGTCCCGCCATCCCGTTGCGGCACCCGCGCTCCCCTCCCTCCCGCCGGCGTAGCGACGAAGCGTGCGGGAGGGTCGGGATGGAGGCGCCGCTTGCTCGGCAGATGAGACGCCGAGAGCACGCTCGAGCTCCGTCAACGCCGCGCTGCGACATCTGCCGCGGCCCCCACCCCCGACCCTCGCCAGCGCTGCGCGCGCGGGGGGAGCGGAGAAGATGCGCTGCGCTCGCCCCGGAATCGCTACTTCTGCGTGATCTTGTCGGGGCGCGTGTACTGGTTGGTCTGGCCGACGTAGTTCAGGCCCTTCTTGAAGGCCCAGACCGTCACCTCGAAGTGCAGCGGGATGACGGCGAAGTCGGCCATCACGACGCGCGAGGCTTGCGCCAGCATGGTGTTGCGCTGCTTGTCGTCGACGGTGGCCAGCGCCTTCTTCAGAAGGTCGTCCATCTCCTTGTTGGAGTAGCCGCCCGGATTGGTGGTGCCGAAGCCGATCTTCGGATCGGGCGTCGCCGCCAGCGCCCGCAACGGGTTCGCCATCTCGCCCGTGTCGGCGCCCCAGCCGGCCAGCCAGATGCCGAACTCGCGCTTGGTGCGGCGGCTGAAGAACGTCGCCGCCGTCATCGCATCCACCTGCGCCTTGATGCCGACGCGGTTGAGCATCTGCGCCACCGCCTGCGTCACCTGCGCATCGTTGACGTAGCGGTCGTTCGGCGTGCCGATGGTGAGCCCGAAACCGTTCGGATAGCCCGCCTCGGCGAGCAGCTTCTTCGCCTTGGCCGCATCGGGCTTTGCGGCCTGGATGCCGGGATTAGTGCCGTCCAGCGGGTTGGGCAGGAATTCGGCCGCCGCCTTCGCCTCGCCGGCCATGATGCGCGCGACGATGGCTTCGCGATCGATCGCAAGCGAGATCGCCTCGCGCACGCGCTTGTCGCGGAACGGGTTCTTTTCGCCGGCATCCGTCACGCCCGGCGCGATGTCGGCGAGATAGTTGAAGTGCAGGTAGATGATGCGGTTCGACAGCTTCGAGGTCAGCGCCAGGTTCGGATTGGACTTGATGCGCGGCAGGTCCTGGATCGGCGGGTTCTCGATGAAGTCGACGTCGTTGGCGAGCAGCGCCGCCACGCGCGAGGCGGAGTTGGTGATCGGCCGCAGCGTCACCTTCTTCCATTTCGGCTTCTCGCCCCAGTGCGTCTCGTTCGTTTCCATGACGATGCGGTCGCCCGGGGTGAACTGCGTGTATTTGAACGGGCCGGTGCCGGCATACTTCATCTTGTTGAAGTCGTCGGTCTTGGGCCAGGCCGTTACGCCCTCGCAACCGGCCTTGTTGAACTTCAGATCGTCCGGCGCGCCGGCGTCTTTCGCCGAAATGATCGCGATGTTGCTGACGGTGATCGCCATCAGCGGGAACGGCTCTGTCGTGGTGATGACGAGCGTGTGAGGATCGGGCGCCGTCATGGTGTCGACCATGCGGGTCGAGGCGATGAACGACGACGGCGAGTTCTCGACCTTCGGCACGCGGCAATAGGAGAAGATCACGTCGCGCGCGGTGAACTCGTTGCCGTTCGAGAACTTCACGCCCTTGCGCAGCTTGAACTCCCAGGTCTTGTCGTCGATCGCGCGCCAGCTTTCGGCAAGCTTCGCATACGGCTTCTGGTTCTCGTCCTGATCGGTCAGCCGTTCGTACACCTGCGTTGCGATCTGGTTGTTCGGCGTCAGCGCATGATAGTGCGGATCGATCGAGCTGGGCTCGGACGCAAGGCCGATGCGCAGCTCCTGCGCTGCGGCCGGAGCGAGCATCATCAGTGACAGCGCAAGCAGGCGTTGCAGCCGTCATCAGGGCGCGGCGGATCGTTTTCGACATTGTTGTTCTCCGAAAGGTAGCGCGAATCGTTGGATCAATTGGCCGGCATCGCCATTTCGACGAGCCGGGCCCAGTAGCTCATGCCCGCCGGCAGCGCCGCATCGTTGAAGTCGTACTTGGCGTTGTGCAGGCCGGCGGTGTCGCCGTTGCCGACGAAGATGAAGGCGCCCGGCCGCTCCAGCAGCATGAAGGAGAAATCCTCCGCCCCCATCGACGGCGGCATCGCGCCGTCCACGCGTGCGGCGCCCGCGACATCCTTGGCGACACGCTCGGCGAGCTCGGTCTGCTCGGGATGATTTTCCGTCACCGGATAGCCGGTGGTGAGGGTGACCTTCGCCTTGGCGCGATGCGCGGTGGCGATGCCCGTGGCAATTTCGGCGATGCGCTTCTCGGCGAACTCGCGCGTCGCATTGTCGAGCGTGCGCAAGGTGCCGGCGACATAGACCCGGTCCGGAATGATGTTGAACGCGGTGCCGGCATGGATCTGGGTGATCGACAGCACCGTGCCCGCCAGCGGATCGACGTTGCGCGACACCACCAGCTGCAGCGCCGTGGTGATCTCGGTCGCGACGGTCAGGGGATCGACGCACAGGTGCGGCTTTGCCGCATGACCGCCGGTGCCTTCCACCTCGATCTCGATGCGCGTCGACGACGCCATCAAGGCGCCCGGCCTGATCGCGAACGAGCCGACCGGAATGCCCGGCATGTTGTGCATGCCGTAGACCTCGCTGATGCGGAAACGGTCCATCAGGCCGTCCTCGCACATCGCCTTGGCCCCGGCCCCGCCGTTCTCCTCCGCCGGCTGGAAGATCACCACCGCGGAGCCGTCGAAATTGCGCGTCTCGGCGAGATAGCGCGCGGCGCCCAAGCAGCATCGAGGTATGGCCGTCATGGCCGCAGGCGTGCATCACGCCCTTGTTCTGCGACGCATAGGGCAGTGCCGCTCTCCTCGAGGATCGGCAGCGCGTCCATGTCGGCGCGCAGCCCGATCACCTTGTTCGAGGTCGACTTGCGGCCCTTGATGACGCCGACCACGCCGGTCTTGCCGATCCCGGTCACCACCTCGTCGCAGCCGAAATCCCGCAAATGCTGGGCGACCACACCGGCGGTCCGGTGCACGTCGTATTGCAGTTCAGGGTGCATGTGCAGGTCGCGCCGCCACGCGGTCACATCGTTCGTGAACTCATGGAGGCGGTTGATGATCGGCATGGAAGGCTCCGGAAAAGCATAAAGCGCGGGCGTTCGCGGAACGCGGCCCGCCAAGGTGTGAAGGCAGGGTTCATTCCATCAAATTGGGCGCGCCGTGGCAACCACTTGGGCCGTGACATTTTCGTCTAAGACGTCGTCATTCCGGGACGATCTGCGGAGTCCATGAATGCGCCCTCTCCCCTTGCGGGAGAGGGCGTGAAGGTGCTGCCCTCCATTCTGCTGGGTGAGGGGTAGCCACGAGCACGGGGCCCGTTCCGTGGCTACCCCTCACCCAGCAGCATCCTGCGCCGATGCCAACATGCCCTCTCCCGCAAGGGGAGAGGCGCATTCACGCGCGCCGCTACTCCGCCGCCATCCCCGTGCCGCGCGGCGGGCCCACAAACCCCGCCGCATCGCCGAAACCGCTCGACCATCACCGCCGGCAGGTCCTTCGACTTGTGGGTCACGCAGGCGCCGGAGCGGACGGTGTAGCGGTGCTGGCGGCCGACCTGCTCGGGCTCGGTTCCCTGCTGCAGCGCGCGGGCCGCCTCCATCATGAACTTGCGGCAGTGCATGATGCCGAGGTCGGTCGGGCCGAGATGCTCGCGCGTGCGATCGGCGATCGGGCCCTGGCTGTCCTGCACGGCGGCGTCCTGCTCGGAGACGCCCTTGATGCCGGTGTAGCTCTTGGTCTTCTGCAGCGCGCGGTCGAGCAGGTAGTTGTTGCCCTTGTGACGCCGCGGCACGTAGTTCTCGTCGACATCGGCGATCACGCCGTTGCCGCGCTTGTAGGCCTCGCGCTCGTCCTTGGTCAGCGGCCGGTCCGGGTTCCAGGCGTAGGTGTAGATCCAGCAATTGGTGTCGGTGACCGGAATGAAGGTCTGGCCGAAGATGGTCTCGCCCGGCATCGCGCTCGGCGCGTAGGCATGCACCGGCATCAGGAACTGGGCGATGCGCCAGTAGATGTTGTCGGAGCCGGTCAGGCGGCCGCCGGCGATGGTCAGGCCCGCATCGTGCGGATTGATCTTGATCACCGGCCGCGGATCCTCGGCGATCCAGCGCATGTGGTCGGTGTTCATGCGCGCCAGCGGATTGACGAAGTGCTTCTTGATGTCGAGGATCTCGTTCTCTTCCTTCTCGAAGCTCAAATGCGCGAAGGTGAAGTGCGCGGTGTCGATGGAGCCTTCCATCGCCTGCACCCAGTTGCAGTCCTGCCACTTCTTCGATGACGTAGCGATGCTCCGGCGGCAGCAGCGCCATCTCCAGCGCCGGCAGCTCGGGCTGCAGCGCCGCCGGGCCCATATAGGCCCAGATCATGTCGCCCAACTCGCGCACCGGATAGGCCTTGATGCGCATCTTGTCCTTGGCGTTGAGGTCCGGATACGAGGTCGGCATGTCGACGCACTGGCCGTCGGTGTCGAACTTCCAGCCGTGATAGACGCAGCGGATGCCGCATTCCTCGTTGCGGCCGAGCCAGAGATTGGCGCCGCGGTGCGGGCAATACTGGTCGATCAGGCCGACCACGCCGCGGCGTGTCGCGGAAGGCGAGCAGCTCCTCGCCCATGACGACGACCTTCTTCGGCTCGCCGTCGGCTTCGGGCAGCTCCTCGCTGAGCAGCACCGGCAGCCAGAACCGCCGCAGCAGCTCGCCCATCCCGGTCCCTGCGCCGCTTTCGGTCAGGAAGCGATTGTCCTCGGCACGGAGCATGGGCGACCTCCGAATGTTTTTAGTGATTTGTGGCGGCAAGCTTGGCGCAGGGGCCGTCGTAGATGTCGTCAACGAAGCGACAGCCAGAGTCATACAGCGGTTGTGCCGTCAGCCCACTGACACACGGCGTAGGTCTAGCGCTCGCGGACGCATCATTCAAATGGCACGCCGACATCCAGCCCGGCGCGATCTCTTTCAGCGGCGGAACCTGCGTCGCGGCAGCGCGGCATGGCGTGCGGGCAGCGGGGGTGGAAATGGCAGCCGCGCGGCGGGTCGAGCGGGCTCGGGATTTCGCCTTCCAGCGGCGCGAAGGCGTGCTTGCCGGTCTCCACCCGCGGCATGTTGGCGAGCAGCGCCTGCGAATACGGATGATTGGGCTTTCCGAGCACCTTTTCCGCGGCGGCGAACTCCACCACGCGGCCGAGATAGAGGATCGCCACGCGGTCGGCGATGTGCTGCACCACGCCGAGATCGTGGCTGATGAACAGATACGCCAGATCGAAATCGGCGCGCAGCTTCATGAACAGGTTGATCACCTGCGCCTGGATCGATGCATCCAGCGCGGCGATCGCCTCGTCGGCGACGATCATGCGCGGTTTCACCGCAAGCGCCCGCGCGATGCCGATGCGCGCGCGCTGGCCGCCGGAGAACTGGTGCGGGTAGCGCTCGGCGTAGGCCGGGTTGAGGCCGACCGTGTTCATCATCTCCGCGACGTAGCCGCGCGCCTCGGCGCGGCCGACCACGCCGTGAAACAGCGGCGCCTCGCCGATGATGTCGGAGATCCGCAAGCGCGGATTGAGCGAGGACATCGGATCCTGGAACACCATCTGCACGGCGAGATACGCCCGCTTGCGCGCCTCGGCGTCGAGCTTGCGCCGCTCCCTGCCCTCGAACAGCACCTCGCCTTCGCTTGCCTCCTGAAGACCTGCGACGATGCGGCCGAGCGTCGACTTGCCGGAGCCGGACTCGCCGACGAGGCCGACGACCTCGCCCGGCGCGACCGCCAGGTCGACGTGATCGAGCGCATGGACGACCGTTTGCTTCACCGGCGCGCCGAGGAGGCCTGCGATCTTCGCGGCAAGATCGGGCTTGCGCGCAAAACGTTTGGAGACTTTTCGCGCCTCGATCAGGTTCGGAGCGGTCATCACGCGGCCTCGGCCGCCGGCAGCGGGTTGTAGCAGCGCAGCCGCCGGCGCATTGCCGGCATCCGTCTCCGCGGGCGGGGTCTGTCAGGCAGACGTCGATGGCGCGCGCGCAGCGCGGCGCGAACGGACAGCCTGGCGGCAGCGCCAGCAGCGACGGCGCTGCGCCCGGGATCTGGTTCAGCGGCCGACCGCGCGGATTGCGCACCGGCAGCGAGTTCAACAGGCCCAGCGTGTAGGGATGCATCGGCCGGCCCAGCACGTCCGCCGTCGGCCCCTCCTCGACGATGCGCCCCGCATACATCACGGCCAGCTTGTCGGCGAGGCCCGACACCACCGCAAGATCATGCGTCACCCAGACCACCGCCGTGCCCATCTCGGCCGCAAGCTTCTGCACCTGCGCCACGATCTGCGCCTGGATCGTCACGTCGAGCGCCGTGGTCGGCTCGTCGGCAATGATCAGTTCCGGATTGTTCAAGCAGCGCAATCGCGATCGCCACGCGCTGGCGCATGCCGCCGGAGAACTGGTGCGGATAGGCGCTCAGACGCTCGTCCGGCGACGGGATGCCGACACGGCCGAGCGCGTCGCGGCAGCGCTGCCGCGCCACCTCCTGCGGAACCTTCTCGTGCGCGAGGATCGCTTCGATCATCTGCGTGTCGATGCGCAGCACCGGATTGAGCGTCATCATCGGGTCCTGGAAGATCATCGCGACCTTTCGGCCGCGGATCGTGCGCCAGGTCTCTTCGCCCGCGCCGACCAGTTCCTGTCCGGCGAGTTTTATGGAGCCCGCGACGATGCGGCCGGGCGGATCGATCAGGCCGAGGATCGAAAGGCCGGTGACGGTCTTGCCGGAGCCGGATTCACCGACCAGCCCCATCACCTCGCCGCGCTGAAGCGAGAAATCGACGCCGTCGACGGCGGCGATCACCCCGCGCCGGGTAAAAAAATGCGCCTTCAGATCACGGACTTCGAGCACCGCCGTCATCGTTCAGTGCTCAGGATTTCAGGCGCGGATTGAGCAGATCGCGCAGGCGATCGCCGACCAGGTTGATGGCAAGGATGGTCAGCAGCAGCAGCAGGCCCGGATAGACGCTGACCCAGTACTTTCCGGAGAGGATGTACTTGTAGCCGTTGGAGATCAGAAGCCCGAGCGACGGCTCGGTGATCGGCACGCCGACGCCGAGGAACGACAGCGTCGCCTCCAGCGAGATCGCGTGCGCCACCTGGATGGTCGCGACCACCACCAGCGGCGGCAGGCAGTTCGGCAACAGGTGCCTGAAGATGATGCGATGCGCCGGCAGCGCCAGGTTGCGCGCCGCATCGATGTATTCGCGCTGCCGCTCCACCAGCGCGCCGCCGCGGATGGTGCGCGCGTAATAGGCCCACTGCACCGTCACCAGCGCAATGATCACCTTGTCGACGCCCTTCCCCAGCAGCGACAGCAGGATCAGCGCGATCAGGATCGCCGGGAACGAGAGCTGCAGATCGACGATGCGCATGATCACCGTGTCGATGCGCCCGCCGAAATAGGCGGCGGTGATGCCGAGCGCGACGCCGATGGCGAGCGCGAGCACGGTGGCGACGATGCCGACGAAGAACGAGAGTTTCAGGCCATAGAACATCGCCGACAGCATGTCGCGGCCCTGATCGTCGGTGCCGAGCAGATAGAGCTTGCCCTCCATCGAGCGCTCGCCGGGCGCCAGCATGTTGTCCATGATCGACAGCTGCGTCAGGTCGTAAGGGTCCTGCGGGGCGATCCACGGCGCCAGCGCCGACAGCGCGATCAGCACCACGACGACCGCGAGAGCGGCGACCGCAATCGTGCTTGAACAATAGTCCGCGACGAAACGCGCGAACGGCGTCTCGACCTTCTCTTTCGGCAGCGCGGTCTTGATGGCTGACGTCGGACATGGCTCAGTTCCCGCTTTCCGACAGGCGGACGCGCGGGTCCAGCACCGAATAGAGAATGTCGACCAGGAGATTGATCAGCGCGAACAGCGCCACGACGATCATCAGGTAGGCGACGATCACCGGCCGGTCGAGCCGGCCGATGGAATCGATCAAGAGCTTGCCGATGCCGGGCCAGGCGAACACGCTTTCGGTGACGACGGCGAAGGCGATCATCGATCCGAGCTCGAGCCCGAGCACGGTGACGATCGGGATCAGGATGTTCTTCAGCACATGCACGCCGAGGATGCGCCGCCGCGACAGCCCTTTTGCGCGGGCGAAGCGCACATAGTCCTGCAGCATCGCCTCGCGCGTGCCCGAATAGGCGAGCCGGATCACCAGCGACACCTTGTAGATGGCGAGCGTCAGCGCCGGCATCAGCAGGTTCGGCCAGCCGGCCGGATTGAGCAGCGACAATTCTATTCCAAAGATGCTGCCGGTCGGCCCTCGCCCGCCGGCGGGCAGCCATTGCAGCGTCACCGCGAAGAACAGGATCAGCATGATGCCGAACCAGAAGTTCGGCAGCGAGAAGCCGACGATCGAGCCGGTCATGATGCTGCGGCCGGCCCAGCCCTCGCTCTTCAGCCCGGCGATGATGCCGAGCGGAATGCCGACGAAGACCGCAAGCAGCAGCGCCACGAAGGCGAGTTCCATGGTGGCCGGCAGCCGCTCGAAGATCAGGCTGACCGCCGAGGTGCCGTGCACGAAGGATTTGCCGAGATCGCCGCGCGCGAGGTCGGCGAGGAAGATCAGGAACTGCTGCCACAGCGGCTTGTCGAGGCCGAGCCGCTCGATCGCCTGTTGCCGCTCGATCTGGTCCGCATCGGGCGCCAGCAGCACGTCGATCGGGTTGCCGATCAGGAAAACACCGAGAAAAACGAGAGCGGCCATCGCAAGGATGACGAACAAACTCTGACCGACGCGCCGGATCAGAAACGCCAGCATCAAAAACTCCCGTCTACCCCCATGTTGCACGCCCCGGCGGGGCGGCGCAAATGGTCTCCGCCCGTTGCTCGCAGGAAACGTGCCAGTTCGGAGCGGCCGGGCTCCCTTACCCGGTCGAGGGCGTCGGAACCCATTCAACTCATGGCCACTTGTGCGCCAAATCGGTCGGCAGGCTAGGACTTTCATCAAAAGCAAGGGCCAATCAACGGCCATGGCGTCGGGGCGGAGAACGATCAAGGACGTGGCGAGGCTTGCGGGCGTCTCGCTGGGCAGCGCGTCGCGCGCCTTGAGCGGCGCCGACCAACGTCTCCGAGGACACGATTGCGCGGGTCAAGCGGGCGGCGGCCTCGCTGCGCTACCGGCCGAACCATGCCGCCCGCTCGCTTCGCTCCCGCAGCACGAAAACCATCGGCTGCATGTTCTCCGACCTGTCGAACCCGCTCTACGCGCGCCTGTTCGGCACGCTGGAGGACCGGCTGGCGCGCGAAGGCTACATGACGCTGATCTCGAACACGTCGAACCAGCTCGATCGCGAGATCCGCACCCTGAAGCTGTTCGTCGAGCGCGGGCTCGACGCCCTCATCATCGCGCCGGCCCACGAGCGCAACCGCGAGCTGAACGAGTTCATCGAGCAGCTGCCGATGCCCTACATCATTCTCGACCGCGAGATGCTGGTGAAGGCCGACACCATCCTGTTCGATCATGCGGGCGGGATCGCCGAGGTGGTCGATCACTTTGCGGAGCTCGGCCACAAGACCATCGGCCTCGTCACGGCGAACCTGAAGAGCCGGCCGGGCCGGCGGCGCATCGCCGCCTTCAAGTCGGCGGTGCGCGCGCATGGGCTGCGCGGTCAAGCGACGAGAACCTGGTGCTGCCGGAAAGCTCGATGAGCTCGGCCTATGACGACGTGATCAAGATGCTGTCGCGCAAGGACCGGCCGACCGCCATCATCGTCCAGGGCACCGGCGTGCTGTCTTCGACGCTGAACGCCATCGCCACGCTCGGCCTGCGCATTCCGCAGGATATCTCGCTGGTCAGCATCGGCCGCGCCGACTTCATCCTCAACCACGTGCCGGCGATCAGCACGCTTGCGCGTCGACTACGAAAAGCTGTCCGAGCGAGATCACCGCGCGGCTGTTCGAACGGCTCGGCAACGGCAGCGGCCGCAAGCGGCCGCTGCGCCGCCTGTTCCCCTACGTATTCGAGGTGCGCGGCTCGTCCACCGCGCCGCCGGACGAACCTTAAGCGATTTCACTCCCGCGCAAGCCGCGCTAAGGTCGTTTTAAAGAAACGGCAATTGCGGGAGGTAGGCGTGCGCGCAAAGGACAAGATCGTCGTCGTCACCGGCGGCGCAAAGGGCATCGGCAAGGCCTTGTGCGAGCGCTTTCACAAGGAAGGCGCGCGACAAGTGATCGTCGCCGACATCGACGAGGCCGGCGCAAAGGCGGTTGCGGCATCGATCGGCGGCGAGGCTTACCGCTGCGACGTGACCAAGGAAGCCGACATCGTCCATCTCGTCACCGATGTGGAAAGCCGGATCGGCCCGATCGACCTGTTCTGCTCCAACGCCGGCGTCGCGACCGCCTTCAATCCGTTGACCGAGAACGCCGCCGGCGACGCCAACGACATCTGGACGTTCGGCTGGCAGGTGCATGTGATGGCGCATGTCTATGCCGCGCGCATCCTCGTGCCGCGCATGAAGGCGCGCGGCGGCGGCTATTTCCTGCAGACGTCTCGGCCGCGGGCCTGCTGTCGCAGATCGGCAGCGCCGTCTATTCGACCACCAAGCACGCCGCGGTCGGCTTTGCGGAAAACCTCGCCATCACCCACAAGGCCGACAACATCCGCGTCTCGATGCTGTGCCCGCAGGGCGTCGACACGCCGCTGCTGCGCGGCCTGCCGATGGGCCCGCAATCGCGCGACGGCATCCTGTCGCGCTGAAGCCGTGGCCGACGCGGCGATCGAGGGACTGGACCAGGAGACGTTCCTGATCCTGCCGCACAAGGAAGTCACGGGCTACGTGCAGAACAAGACCAACAACTACGACCGCTGGATCGGCGGCATGGCGAAGCTGCACAAGGCGGCACAGGGAGCGCGCGGGGTATTAGTTCAGCGTCCCGAGGCGATCAGCGTACCATGAGCCGCATCCGGGATCCTGCGCAGCCGAAGACGCAACGCGTCTCGAAGCATGCAGGCTCCGAGCCATCCGGCGAGCGCTGGCCGCATGGTTCGGACGCATCGCTTCGCGATGCGCTTCCGAAGCGTCTCAGGATGAGCGTTCGATGTGGCTCCCGGATTTCGCTCGCTCCATCCGGGCTACAAGCGACTACCTCACGTGCAGCACCGCCTTGCCCGAAAACTTCCGCTCCAGTAAATCCGTCGCGATCCGGCCGATCTCGGTCCACGGCGCCTCGACTTCGATCTTCGGCGTCAGCACTTTTCGCTGCACGAGATCGGCCAGCAGGGCGAGACCGATCGATCCGGACTCCACGCGCGCCAGCTCCTCGAAGATGTAGAGGCCGTAAAGCCTTACGCCGCCGAGGCGAAAGAAGTCGCCGCTCTCGAACGTGGATGTCGGCGCCTCCGAAATGCCGAAGGTGACGCAGGTGCCCGTGCTGCGCAGCATGGTGAGCGCCGAGGCGAGTGTCTGGCCGCCGACGGAATCGAGGATCAGGTGGAACGGCCCCATCGCCCGTGCCGTCTCGATCGAGGCGCCGACGCCGATGCCGCCGTTGCACCATTGCTCCACGGTCTTGCGCAATTCCTCGCGCCGCACGTGGCCGCACACGATCGCGCCTGACGCTGCTGCAAGCTGCACGGCCATGTGGCCGACGCCGCCGCTGGTGCCGTCGACCAGCACCTTTCTGGCCCAGCAACAGCCCGCCCTGCCGCAGCGCATGCAGCGCGGTGAGGCCGGCCACCGGCAAGGTCGCCGCCTGCGCGTCGCTCACGCCATCGGGCAGCACCGCAAGATTCTGCACCGGCACGCGAATGCGTTCGGCCCAGGCGCCGCTCAAGAGATAGCCGACGACGCGCGCGCCGGCCGGCGGGCCACCGCCCTGCTTCGCGGCCTCCTCGACCACGCCGGCGAAATCCCAGCCCGGACGCGCGCCCGGCTCCGACTGCGGTGACGGCGCGCTTGGTCTCGCCGCGATTGAGCGAGATCGCGGTGACGCGCACGGTGACGTCGGTCGGCGCGGCCGGAGCAAGCGTTGCCGGCTGCACGGACAGCCTGCCCGGCGCGTTCGGCATCGACGACGATGGCTTTGACCTGATCGGACATTGATGCCTCCACTTGCGTCAGGCCGCAGCCTGCACCGGCACGATGACGCGCTCTTGCAAAAGAATGCTGCGCAGGTGGCCGATGAAGGTCGCGCCATGCGCGAACCACGCCTTGCCTGCGTCGGAGGCGATCATGTTGGCGCGCGCCGCCGCGCTGTCCCACCAGCTTTCGGTGAAACCATCGAGCGGACCGTCCAGCGGGAATGGTGCGATGTCCGGGCGAAACTGCTCTTCGACGATCTCGGACAGCGTGAAGCCGCGCAAGCCCGGCACGCTGCGCGCCATCGGCGCGTTCACGATCGCCCACTCGTGATGGAATTTCTCCGCCGAGAGCTCCACCTTGCGCTTGATCGCCGACAGCGTCTTGTATTTCGGCCGTTGCCGCCGGCACCGGCACGACAAAACGCTCGCGCGTCACGAACGTGCGGATGCCGCCGATGATGGTGCCGCCGTCGGCGTGCCAGCGCTTGCCCTCGGCCGAGGCGCCCGCAGCCGCCCTCGCCTCCAGGCTGTCGAACCACACCTGCGCGACGCCGTCGAACTCGCCCATCGGCAGGCTCGGCACATCCGCGCGCGACTGATGCTTGACGATGGTGGAGACGACGTAGCCGCGCAGGCCGGGCACGACATGGCACATCGGCACATGCACCTCGAGCCAGTGCCGCACGAAGTCCTCGCGCGAAAGGCCGGGCTTTCGCTGCAGGAAGGAGATCGATTTGATCAAGCGGTGCCTCCCGGAACATTATTGCTTTCCGGAAGTCATAGCATGTTTGTAGCCCGGATGGAGCGGAGCGAAATCGCCATCCGAGCGTGCTACGGCGCCGTCACCGGGCTATGCGCCAGTCGCCGCCGCGAGCTTTCGGAAGCGCTCGAGCTGATCCGGCTTCAATTCGCGCTTGTCGTCGCGGCCGACGAACACCTTGAACATGATGCCGCCGTCGATGTTGAAGAAGGCGACGAACGCCGACGATTTGCCGAAGAACGGCCGCTCGACGAAGGCCACGCCGCCGCAACGCTCGTGGCGGAGGTGGCCGTGCAGCCCCTTCGGCTGCATCAGGTTGAAGTAGCCGCGGCCGATCTCGCCGCGCGGCACGGAGCCTGAGAACTCGAAGATCGCATCGTCAGTATGCACGATCAGCGTGACATCGCCCCACTCGGCGATGTCCTGCATCACCGGCACGAACTGATCGCCCTTGCCGGAGCGGACCATGCCGTCCGGCAGCGCCTCGATCACCGCGCGCGGCGTGACCTTGCGCTCGCGCGCAACGTCCTCGATCACGGCGCCGGGGTTTTCGGCCATGAATTTCTTCAGGTCGGCAATGTCCGTGCTCAGCATGGTCGCGTCCTTCCGTCGCAAGCGAGCTGCGTCAGGCCGCGGCGCTGGCGCCGCGCTGGGTCTGCACCACCTCAAAACCCTCGAACTTCGGATGATCGAGATAGAGCGGACCGGTGGACTCGTTGCCGGCGCGGGCATGGGCTTTGCGGAATTCGTCCGACTTCGTCCACGCCTCGAAGGTCGCCTTCGAGCTCCACACCGTGTGCGAGGAATAAAGCGTGTGGTCTTCCGCTTCCGGTCCCTTCAGCAGGTGGAATTCGATGAAGCCCTGCATGCGATCGAGATAGGTCTCGCGGCTCGACCAGACCTTTTCGAAAGCCTCTTCCGAGCCCTTTTTGACCTTGAAGCGGTTCATTGCGATGAACATTGGTTCTTCTCCACTTTGCGCTGCTGCGCCGGGGCCATGTCTGCACACAGCTTCCGGCAAAAAGAAATGAAGGAGCCGCGCTCTTAAGGCGCGGCCCCAGTTCGACGACAGGTCGTCTTTTTATTCGGCGGTTATGCGCCGCCGAAGTGAATTCGCATGCCTCCCTTGAAGGTGACCCCTGGACCGGGACTGGAGAACAGCACGTCGTTTTGCGTGGTTCCGTCCGTCGACGAGCCTGGAATGGCATACGGCCGATAGTACTTGTTCAACGCGTTATCGACCGAGAAGTTGAGCGCGATGTCCGGCGTCGGATTATACGCCAGATAGAAGTTCAGCAGGTCGCCGGACGTCGACGGCAGATAGCCTCGCGGAATGTCGGCGTTCGCGGCGAACGAAATCCACTGCGCCGAAAGGGTCAGCTGGCGCTCGAGCAGCCGGACGCCGGCAGTGGTCACGACCTTGCGCGGCATGATCATGTTCGCAAGGCCGACGCCGTTGGTCTTGTTCTCGCCCTCCATCAGGTTGCCGGCCAGACCGACGAACCAGTGCCCCGCATCGTAGGTCATCTCGCCTTCAACAGCCCTGGATCCGCGCACCGGCGATGTTCTGGTACTGGAAATTTCGGCTGAAGCGGCCGAAGGCAGGCCCGAGGTTCGAGAACTCCGGCGTGGACGCGACAAGTTCGATGAAGTCGTCGATATCGTTGCGGAAGACGTTGAACTTTCCGCGGAACGCGTCGCCCTGGGCGAACACGCCATCGTACTTCAGGTTGATACCGACTTCCTTGGTCTTGCCGACCTCAGGCCGCAGGTTCGGATTCGGCAGGAAGCAGAACAAGCCGCCGCGGCCGTCGGCGCAGGTGAACAGGTTCGGCCCGCCACCGGTCGCATGCGAGCCGGCGATCAGCGTCTCGGTGATCGACGGCGCGCGATAGCCCTCGGCGTAGCTCACATAGGGCGTGAAGCCGGCAAGCGGCGTGACGCCGACCGTGATCTTCGGCGAGATGCGATCGCCGCTCGAGGTGGCGGTGGCCGAATTCAACTCATACCGGTCGTAGCGGGCGGCGCCGATGACCTCGAACCAGGTCGAGTAGTTGCTCTTCATCTGCACGAAGCCGCCGGAGACGGTGCGCTCGCCACCGGGCGTCGTGACGTTCGAATTGCCGCGGCTGTCGAAGGTTGCGACCTGGTCCTTGAAGGCATCGAGGCCGTAGGTCACCGCGTTGCGCCAGTCGCCGTAGGTGAAGCGCGAGGTGTTGTAGGCGTCGCCGCCGACCGTATCGAGCCGATAGCCACGCTTGTCGCCGACGCAGCCCGAGATGTTGTTGCCCGGCAAGCCCAGCGTACAGATGCCGCCAGCCGGTGGTGATGCGGTTGTTGTAGGTCTTGACCTGGTTGTTCTCGGTGCGATTGCCGTAGAACGTTCGCGTTCCAGTCGAACAAATCGTCGCCGGGCTTGTTGTAGCGCCAGTTCACCGTGCCGGTCCAGTTCTGCACGGTCGAATCGTAGGTCGACGACCCGGCGATCGCCGCAAGCGGCGCTGCGGTCGTCGTTGGACCGCGGTTCTGCTGGCCGATGGTGTAGTCAAAGTTCTGGACGACGCCGCCGAACTTGATCTGATGGCCTTCCCACGGCCGCGTCGTGAGCTTCAACAGCCCGGCCGTGACTTCGGAATTGGTGTTGCCGATCTCGGTGCCGCTGCCGTCCTTGTAGTTCGAGTTGTTTCGGTACACGAAGCCGCCGAACAGATCGTTGTCCGGATTGAGACGGATGCCGCCGAAGGTGGACGCGAAACCGCGTGTCTTGTTCGAGCCGCCCATGCCGCCGACATCGACGCCCCAGCGCTCGCCGGGCCGCACGACATCCTCGATATCCTTGGTGCGGAACGAAACCACGCCGCCGATCGCGCCGGAGCCGTAGATGTTGCCGGAGGGTCCGCGCACGATGTCGATGCCGCCGATCAGCTCCGGATCGAGGAAGAACGCGCCGTTCGCATTGTGGCCGCTGCGCTGATAGTTCTGCCGCGCGCCGTCGACGACCACGGCAACGCGGCCGAAATCCTGCAAGCCGCGGATGTTCACGGCCGTGGACGGCTCGTCGCCGCGATCCTCAGCGATACGCCGGGGACCGTGCGCAGGACGTCGCCCACGCGGTTGGGCTGCAAGCCCTGGATCTGCTACAGCGTGACGGCGCTCACCGGCGCCAGCGCATCGATCGCCCGCTCCTCGGTCTTGGTGGCCGTAACGGTGATGGTGTCGAGCGGCTGCGACGACGTCGCGCTGGTTGCCGGCCTGCGCGTTCGCGTTGCGCACCTGTTCGGCCTGAGCGACCTGCTGCTCCTGCCGCTTCTTGCCGCGCTTTGCATTTCGCTGCTTGGCATTTTGCCCAGCGCTTGCGGTTGACTCCGCCGCAGCAGGCTGCCGCGCCTGCGCTGCACTCTCTGAAATTCCGCCCAGACACAAAGCAACAGCTGATACGCCCCAGACGAGCGCATGCGCGCTCCTGGCCCCGCTAGCCATCTTCATTCCCCACGCCCTGTCTTCGTTTGAAGCCGCGGCTGGCGGGCGACCACACACACGCCCCTGGCTCGTGTGTGCGGCGGCTTGCTGGCTAACGGATGCGCCACGACCGGGCGCATGTTCCACAATTCCGTCGTAGTTGGCGACAGCAGCGAAATCAATCGCTTCAGGGCCAGATTAAAGTGATTGTAAAGTGAAGCACTTGGAGTCCGGCGGGCGGCAAACCTATAAGAGGCCAACCGAAATGGAACAAGAATGAGCCTCGGGCAGCCAACTCCGCCGGACGGGAAAACTTCAAGCGGCGACGCATCGGCCACCGAGAACAGCCGGAACGTCGTCCTGCGCGGCAATCAATTCGACAGCCGCGACATCTTTCAATCGGTGCGCGAGATCATCATTTCGCATGGCGAGGACACCTATCGCCTCCGCCTGACCGCGCAGAACAAGCTGATTTTGACCAAATGAGCTTTTCGATGCGGGCAAACCGTGCGCGTTGCGCGATCGCCGTGGTCGCGGCGCTGGCTGCCGTCGCCGGCGTACGCCTCGGAGCTCCGAAACGCGCAGGCAAGACGCATCGTCGCCGTTGGCGGCGCGCTCACCGAGATCGTCTATGCGCTGGGGCTGGAAGATCGCCTGGTCGGCATCGACACCACCAGCCTCTATCCGCTGCAGGCGCTGCGAGAAGAAGCCGAATGTCGGCTACATGCGGCAGCTGTCCGCCGAAGGCGTGCTTGGGCTCAATCCGGAGCTGATTCTCGCCACCGAAGGCTCCGGACCGAAGGAAACGCTGGCCGTTCTCGCCGAGGCGAAGGTGCCGATCGTCACCGTGCCGGAATCGTTCGGCGAAGCCGGTATCATCGAGCGCATCCGCATCGTCGCGCGCGAGCTCGGCGCGGAGGCGCGCGGCGCCTGCCTGAGCGAGGCTGTGGAAAAGGACCTCGCCGCGATGCGCAAGCTGCGCGCAAAGGTCGGCGAGAAGCGGCGCGTGATGTTCGTGATGTCGTTCGTCAACGGCCGGGCGATGGTCGCGGGCAAGAAGACCGCCGCGCATGAGATCATCGCGCTGTCGGGCGCGGCCAACGCCATCGACGACTATGACGGCTACAAGCCCTTGAGCGAGGAAGCGATCGTTGCGGCGAAGCCGGATGTCATTCTCGTCATGCAGCGCGGCCGCGATTCGATCTACGCCGGACGCGATCTTCTCCAACGCCGCGTTTTGCGCTGACGCCGGCCGCCAAGGACAAATCGCTCATCGCCATGGACGGCCTCTATCTGCTGGGTTTTGGACCGCGCACCGCCGCCGCCGCGCGCGACCTCGCCGTCTCGCTCTATCCGACGCTTGCCGCAAGCGACGAGATGGGCAAGCCGAGCGTGCTGACCGTGAACTGCCGGCAATGAGCGCCGCCGATACCGCGGCGCCCGCCTCCGTCAAGCCAGCCGCAAGCCGCCGACGCCGGCCGCGGGGGATCGTGGTGGGCGTCGCCCTGCTCGTGCTGCTGCTCGCGGTTTCGCTGCTGGCCGCCACCATCGGCGCGGCCGGCATTCCGTTCCACCGCCTGATGCCCGCGCTCGGGCTTGGCGGCACCGCCGATCCCGCCACCTTCGCCCGCGACCAGCTCGTGCTCTGGTCGATCCGCATCCCGCGCATCGCCATCGCCGCCATGATCGGCTCCCTGCTCGCCATGTCGGGTGCGATCATGCAGGGGCTGTTCCGCAACCCGCTCGCCGATCCCGCGCTGGTCGGCGTCGCGAGCGGCGGCGCGCTGGCCGCCGCCTTCACCATCGTCATTCTCGACAATGCCATCGCGCCGAATGCGGCGGCGAAGGCGTTCGAGCTGCTGCCGCTCGCCGCCTTCTTCGGCTCGCTGGTGACGACGCTGCTGCTCTATCGCATCGCCAGCCGCGAGGGGCGGACATCGGTCGCGATCTTCCTGCTGTCGGGCCTCGCCATCGCGGCGCTCGCCAATGCCGGCCTCGGCCTGTTGATCTTCATGGCCGACGACCGGCAGCTGCGCGACATCACTTTCTGGCTGCTCGGCTCGCTCGGCGGCGCCACCTGGAGCAAGGCGGCGCTGGTGCTGCCCTTCGTGGCCGGCGCGGCGGTAGCGATGCCGTTCATCGCCCGCGGCCTCGACGTGCTGGTGCTGGGCGAATCCGAGGCGTTCCACTCGGGCATCAATGTCGAGCGGCTGAAGATCATCTGCATCGTGCTGGTGTCGGCGATGACCGGAGCAGCCGTGGCGATCTGCGGCGTGATCGGTTTTGTCGGCATCGTCGTGCCGCACCTGTTGCGGCTGGCGATCGGCCCCGGCCATCGCCTGCTGCTCCCCGCCTCCGCCCTGTTCGGCGCGGCGCTGATGGTGTTTGCCGACACGTTTGCGCGCGTGCTCGCCGCGCCGGCCGAAATTCCGGTCGGCATCCTCACCGCGACGATCGGCGCGCCGTTCTTCCTCTACGTGCTGCTGCGGCAGCGGGCGCTTGGTCGGCTCATGACGGCGACGATCGAAGTCGCCGCCGTCGGCATGCGCATCAAGAGCGCGACGCTGCTCGATGCCATCGACCTCGGCGTCCAGCCGGGCGAGACGGTCGCCATCGTCGGCCCGAACGGCGCGGGCAAATCGACGCTGCTGCGCATCCTCTCCGGCGACATGACGCCCACGACCGGCTCCGTGCAGCTGAAGGGCGCGCCGCTGAAGTCCTACGCGGCCGAGCGGCTGGCCGCCCATCGCGCGGTGCTGTCGCAGCATGTGAGCATCAGCTTTCCCTTCACGGTCGAGGAAGTGGTGCGCATGGGCGCCGGCGAGATGGCGCGCGCAAGAGCGCAGCCGCTGGTCGACGCGATGCTGGACGAGATCGGGCTTAACGCCTTCCGCGACCGCGAGCTGCCGACGCTGTCGGGCGGCGAGCAGCAGCGCGCGCATTTTGCCCGGGTGCTGCTGCAGCTGGCCGTCGGCGAAGCCAAACACGGCCCCGGCGTGCTGCTGCTGGACGAGCCGACCTCGAGCCTCGATCTGCGCTACCAGATCAACCTGGTCGAGACCGGCCGGCGGCGCGCGAAGAACGGCACCGCGGTGGTCGCCATCCTGCACGACCTCAACCTCGCGGCGCGCTTTGCCGACCGCGTGGTCGTGCTGCATCGCGGCCGGCTTGCCGCCAGCGGCACGCCGCGCGAGACCATCACCAACGCCATGCTGCGTGATGTGTTCGAGGTGGATACGAATGTGGACCTGATCGCGGGACCGTTGCCGCACGTGCTGCCGCAAGCGAGCAGGGCTAGTCACGAGCGACAGAAGGCGGGTCTTGCCCGAGGTCGCAAGGATCCGGTGTTAGAGTTGCGAGTGAAGCGGCAGCAACAGGTCGGCCAGGAAGCGCGGCGGAAGCCGGTTTCGGGCCGCACGGTAGCGGACCTAAGCGATCCTCGCAGCTGAGCTGAACGCTAGCCGGGCACGACGCCCGTCGCCATGTAGCCGTCAGTCTTTCGGCAAGCTCCGGGCTCTCGATATAGAGGCCGGCTTCGGTGTTGATCACGGCGGATCGAGGTTGAAGCTGCCGATGAACACGGCTTCGCCGTCGAAGGCCATGGCCTTGGTATGCAAGGCTGCCGGCGACCGGCCGGAACGGAGCGACCATCCCGGCCGGAAGGCGTCGGTATCCGGGCGCAACTCGTACAGCTCCATGCCGTTCTCGAGCAGCCGCCTGCGGGTTTTGGCATAGCCTGAATGTGCCGGCAGCATGTCGTTCGAAGCGAGCGAGTTGGTCAACGCGCGCACTTGGACATTGCGCTCGTGCAGCGCCTTGACGGTGGCCTGTGCCCCGGCGGGTAGGACGAAATAGGGCGACTCGACGAGCAGTTGCTTTTTCAGCTGGGCGACACGCTCGCGGATGAACTTGAGCACGTGGTCGCTCTCCTTGCCGCCGGCGATGGTTTCCGGGTCGTCTGCAATGACTTGGCCGGGTGCCCACACGAGATTGTCGCGAAGCTCGGCGCTCTGGGCCGCCAGTTCGTCCAGGTCTTGGTCGATCGGATAAGGGTAGTCGGCCGCGGCGATCGCCTCGCGCAAACGAACCAGGATGGCATCGAGATCGGCCGCGCCATGGGCGCGATCGACGATGGCCGCGATCGGCACGGTCGAGGGGCTGTTCCAGAAGCGGTCGAAAACCTCCGACAGATCGCGGACGACAGGCCCAGCCGCCAACACATCCAGATCGCGATAGTTGGCGATGGTGTTCACGCCATAATAGATGTCACCGATATTGCGGCCACCGACAATTGCAGCCGCATTGTCAGCTACCATCAACTTGTTGTGCATGCGGCGATTGACCCGGCCGAAATCGAAAATGAAGTCAAGAATTGACCAGCGCCGGTTCGTGAGCGGGTTGAACAGACGGATCTCAACATTGGGGTGAGCGTCGAGGCAAGCTTTGACGGAATTGCTGGCCTTATAGAAGGGATCGTCGACGAGGAGCCGCACCCTGACCCCGCGATTGGCCGCCTTCATCACGCGGTCGACGATAATCCGGCCGGTCGTATCGCCGTCCCAGGAGTAGTACTGCATGTCGAGACTTCGCTCGGCCGAGTTGGCCAGCGCCAGACGGACGATGAAAGCCTCGCGCCCGTGGCTCAACAGGCTGAAGCCGGACAAGCCCGGATGCATATCGGTCGCCGGCCCGAAGAATTGGCCCAGCCTGGTCGACGCGAAGCCCTCGAACGCCGTCGAAACCGTGCGCGGATAGTCAGGCCGGGTGCCGGTGGCGCGACCGGTGATAGCCTGGGCAAGCCAAATCATGGCCATGGTCACGCTCGGTCAGCTCAAGATCGGTCAACGAAAATTTTCCGATGGCATCCGGGAGACATCTCCGGTGCCGTAACAATCTGAAATCATCGCCGCGTCGCCCGATTTCGGCTCGGAAAGTCTGACAGCTTTCAATATCTTTATGAATACCGCGTGTGCTCCATTGATCCAGGTCAACGCTGCCGCGCTTGACGTGCTGCTTCGGGTCCGTAAATGGACTTTCGTCGCGGGGAGAAGATCTTATTTCTTCGCCGGCTCTTTCTGATCCTTCTCCTTCGTCGAGGTCGCAGCCGCCTTCAGCTCATCGAGCTCCTTGCGCATCGCCGCGAGCAGCGTCTTCAGCGCCTCGATCTCGCGTGTGGCCGCGTCGAGCTTCTGCTGCGCCGCCAGCCCCTGCTTCGACAGCGTCTGCTGCAGGAAATTGACGTTGCTCTGCAGGCAGCTGGTGCGGCGGTTCATGTCCTTCTCGGCCGTGCAGATCTCGATGCCCGGCACGTCCTGCGCGACCGCCGCCACGCAGGACACCATCGCCAGCGCGGCGACCGCGAGGCGAAGCTTGAGCATCGCCGCGGGCCTCATGCTGTGCCCGGCTTGATGTCGGCGAAGGTCTTGCCTTCGGCGACGATCTTCTCGAGCAGCGGCGACGGCTTGAACTGGTCGCCCATCGTCGCCTGGAACTCCTTCATCTTGGCCAGCACCTTTGCCGGGCCAAGCTGGTCGCCGTAGTACATCAAGCCGCCGCGATAGTTCGGGAAGCCGTAGCCGTACTGCCAGATCACGTCGATGTCGGAGGCGCGGATGGCCTTCTTGTCGGCGAGGATCTGCACGCCCTCGTTGATCATCGGGAACAGGCAGCGTTCGAGGATCTCCTCGTCGGAGATTTTTCGACCGTTGACGCCCTTCTTGGCCATGAAGTCCTTGATGATCTTCTCGGTCACCGGCGACGGCTTCGGGTTGCGGTTCTCGTCGTAGTCGTAGTAGCCCGCGCCGGTCTTCTGGCCGCGGCGGTCCATCTCGCACAGCACGTCGCGCAGCGTCTCGCCCTTCGAGTTCTCCTTCACCCAGCCGATGTCGAGGCCGGCAAGGTCGCTCATGGCGAACGGGCCCATCGGGAAGCCGAAGTCGTAGAGCACGCGGTCGACGTCCCACGGCATCGCCCCTTCGAGCACGAGCTTCTGCGCCTCGACCTGCCGCTGGCGCAGGATGCGGTTGCCGACGAAGCCCGGGCAGACGCCGACCAGCGCCGCCACCTTGCCGATCTTCTTGGCGAGCTTCATCGAGGTGGCGATCACCGCCTTCGACGTATGGTCGGCGCGCACGATCTCGAGCAGCTTCATCACGTTCGCCGGCGAGAAGAAGTGCAGGCCGATGACGGCCTCCGGCCGCTTGGTCGCGGACGCGATCTCGTCGATGTTCAGCCCCGACGTATTGGTCGCCAGGATCGCGCCGGGCTTGGCGATCGCGTCGAGCTTCGCGAACACGTCCTTCTTGATGTCCATGCGCTCGAACACCGCCTCGATGATGAGGTCGACGTCCTTCAGCGCGGTCATGTCGAGCGAGCCCGAGATCAGCTTCATCCGCTTCTCGACATCGTCCTGGCTGATGCCGCCGCGCTGCGCGGTGCGCTCATAGTTCTTGCGGATCACCGAGAGCCCGCGGTCGAGCGCCTCCTGCTTGGTTTCGATGATCTTCACCGGGATGCCGACATTGGCAAAGTTCATGGCGATGCCGCCGCCCATGGTGCCGGCGCCGATGATGCCGACGCTGTTGACCGGGATCACCGGCGTGTCGTCCGGCACGTCCGGGATTTTCGCGGCCTCGCGCTCGGCGAAGAAGCTGTGGCGCATGGCCGGCGCCTGCGGACCGCCATGCAGTTCCTGCGACAGCTCGGTCTCGCGCTTCAGCCCCTCGTCGAACGGCAGCGCTGACCGCCGCCTCGACGCATTTGATGATGTTTTGCGGCGCGTTCATGTTGCGCAGCTTTCGCGCGTTCGCCTTCCGGAAGTTGGCGACGAGGTCCGGATTCTTGCGCGCCGCCTCGATCTTGTCGGTGAGATCCCGCACCCGCTTGATCGGCTTCTTCTCGGCGACGAGCTTCTTCGCATAGGCGATCGCCGCCTCGTCGAGCTTCCCCTCCTCCGCAAGCTCATCGAAAATGCCGAGCGCGTGCGCTTCCTTCGCCGGCACATGGCGGCCCGTGGTCATCATCTCCAGCGCCTTCTCCGCGCCGACGATGCGCGGCAGCGCCTGGGTGCCGCCGCCGCCCGGCAGGATGCCGATGTTGACCTCAGGCAGGCCGCAGCGGGCCGAGGGAACGGCGATGCGGTAATGGCACATCATCGCGAACTCGAGGCCGCCGCCGAGCGCGGTGCCGTGCACCGCGGCGACGATCGGCTTCTTCGCGCCGTCCATCAGGGCCTGGAAATCCTTGAGCCCCGGCGGCTTGCGCGGACGGCCGAACTCGCGAATGTCGGCGCCGGCGATGAAGGTGCGGCCGTCGCAGCGCACCACGATCGCCTCGACCTTTGCGTCGGCGAGCGCCTTGGTGACAGCCTCCTGCAGGCCCTCGCGCACGTTCTGCGACAGGGCGTTGACGGGTGGAGAATTCACCGAGATGACCGCGATATTGCCGTCGGCCTTCAGATCGATCACGTCGTTGATCGCTGCCATGGGAACCCTCCACTCAACGTTTCTTGGAATTCGCAGCGCCGAACGACGCCGCCTCTGATCAAGGGGGCGCAATCTAGGCCAACGCTTTGGAAAACGGAAACCGGGGTTTTCGAACAGGGGCCATGCCGAAACGGCAGTGGCGCCAAAGAAGCCGGTGGCGCCAAAGAAATGGGCGCGAAGCTCACACGCTGCGGGTCCCCCGGTCGCAGCGGGCTTCGCGCCCTGGCAGTGATCCCCTAGCCCCCTTATTGCCACAGACGCTAGTTGCGTCGCGCGCTCCGCTCAAGTCGGAATTGGGAAACGTTTCCAGAAATTCCTAATTTGTCGCCCAAGCGCAACAGCAGCATCAGGGTGCCGCCAGCGCCGGTTGTGCAGCGCGACGCCTGCGCTGCAACAACGCAAGGCCCGCCAGCAGCAGGACGGCCGGGATCGCGAACAGGAACGCGCTCGGACGCTTGGTGTTGGCGACGGAGAGCTGATCGACCTTGTCGCCGGGCTTCACCTTCAGCCGCGCGGCCTCGGAACCCGGCCGCACCGAGGTGATCACGGGCTGGACGCTCATACCGCTGACGCCGATGCCGGCCGCGGCCAGCCGTTCTGCTGCAGGCGCCGGCGGACCGAGCTTCAGCCGCACCGCCTTGGTCACGTCGTCGCCGCCGAGGTCGGTCGTCTGGATGCGCAGCCGCAATGAACCGCCCTCCGGCGTCGCGTCGACGACGCTGGCGATGCGCGCCGCCGGCTCGGTGTTGAACGGCGGGTAGAGCATGTTCATCCAGAGCTGCGGCCGGAACAGCGTGAGGCAGATCAGCAGCAAAAGCGCCGTCTCCCAGACGCGGTTGGGCGCAAAGAACCAGCCCTGGAGCGCGGCGACGAATGCCGTCATCGCCAGCACGCTGCAGCCGACGACGACGAGCAGATGCAGCGGCCCTTCGATGTCGATCAGCAGGAGTTCCGGATTGAAGATGAAGATGAACGGCAGCAGCAGCGTGCGCAGCTCGTACCAGGTCCCCTGCCAGCCGACCTTCATCGGGTCTGCACCCGCGATCGCCGCGGCCGCGTAGGCCGCAAGCCCCACCGGTGGCGACACGTCCGCCATCAGGCCGAAATAGAAGACGAACATGTGCACCGCGATCAGCGGCACGGCGAGATCGTTCTCGGCAGCAAGCTCGACCACCACCGGCGCCATCAAGGTCGCCACCACGACGTAGCTCGCGGTGGTCGGCAGGCCGGAGCCGAGAATGATGCAGATCACGCCGACCAGCACCAGCATGATGATGATGTTGCCGCCCGACAGCGTCTCGACGATCTCGGTCATGACGAGGCCGATGCCGGTCAGCGTGACGGTGCCGACCAGGATGCCGGCGGTGGCGGTGGCGATGCCGACCGCGGTCATGTTGCGCGCGCCGGCGGCAAGGCCGTCGACGAATTCGTGCCAGCCTTCACGCCAATGCGCGGCGAGACTGCGTTCGTTGCGGAAGAACGCGGTCAGCGGCCGCTGCGTCAGCACCACCGCCCCCATCGCGATGACGCCCCAGAACGCCGCAAGGCCGGGCGACATCTCCTCGATCATCAGGCACCAGACCAGGACGATGACCGGAAGCATGTAGTGCAAGCCGGTCCGCGCCACGTCGTAGAAATCCGGCACGGTCGTGAACGCCTTGCTGGTGTCGTCGGCGGCGAGATCGGGGCCGTGCGCGCGAATGCGGACCAGGATGAAATAGGCGATCATCAGCGCGGCTCCGGCGATCACGCCGGACGCATCGCCGAAGGCAGTCTTGGTCCAGCCGAGGCCGTAGTGCACCAACCCGCCCAGGATGATGATGCCGCAGATCGTCATCAGTGCCTTGATGATGCCCTGGCTCAGCGTACGGGTCTTGCGGCGCTCGATGCCGGTCATGCCGGCCTTCACCGCCTCCAGGTCGACCACATAGAACAGCGCGCCGTAGGTGAGGACCGCCGGCAGGAAGGCGTGCTTGCAGACTTCGGCATAGGTGATGCCGACATACTCGGCCATCAGGAACGCGGCGGCGCCCATCACCGGCGGCATCAGCTGGCCGTTGACGCCGGCGGCGCACTCGATCGCGCCGGCTTTCACGGCGGGATAGCCGACGCGCTTCATCAGGGGAATCGTGAAGGTGCCGGTGGTGACCACGTTGGCGACCGAGGAGCCCGAGATCATGCCGGTGAGACCGGACGAGACGACGGCGGCCTTCGCAGGTCCGCCGCGGAATTTGCCGAGCAGCGCGAACGACAGCTGGATGAAGTAGTTGCCGGCGCCGGCCTTCTCGAGCAGCGCGCCGAACAGCACGAACAGGAAGATGAAGTTGGTCGAGACGCCGAGCGCGACGCCGAACACGCCTTCGGAGGTGAGCCAGAAGTGCGAGGCCGCGCGCGACAGCGAGGAGCCGCGATGCGCCAGCAGGCCGGGCAGATAAGGACCGAGGAAGACATAGAGCAGCGCGACGATGGCGATGATCGGCATCCACGGGCCTTCGGCGCGGCGCGAGGCTTCGAGCAGCAGCACCACGCCGACGACGGCGGCGAGAATGTCGCCCTGCGTCGGCAGGCCCGGACGCATGGCGATGTCGCGATAGAACACGACCAGATACAGCACCGCACCAATGCCGGCGGCGGCCAGCAGCCAGTCGACCAGCGGCACGCGGTTGCGCGGCGACGACACGAAGGCCGGGTACGCCGCGAACGCCAGGAACAGCGCGAAGCTCAGGTGAAACGCGCGCGCCTCGGTGTCGCCGAAGATGCCGAAGCCCAGGATGTAGGGCAAAGGCGAGGCGTACCAGAGCTGGAACAGCGACCAGGCGATGGCCACCGCATAGATCAGCCGCCCGGCACTGCCGCCCGGCTTGCGCCCGCCGGTATCGGCTTCGGCGACAAGCTGCTGCAGGTCGACATTCGACGGCACCGCGTTCGACATTCTTCATCCCCCGTCAAAACCAACGGCGCGGGACGCCCTCACGTCCCGCGCCGTACAATACTCGTATAATACGTAAGCGTTGCGCGAGGCCGCTTACTTGATCCAGCCCTTTTCCTTGTAGTACTTCGCCGCGCCCGGATGCAGCGGCGCCGACAGGCCGTCCTTGACCATGTTGGCGGGCTCGAGACTGGCGAAGGCCGGGTGCAGCTTCTTGAACTCCTCGAAATTGTCGAAGGTCGCCTTCACGACGTTGTAGACGACGTCGTCCGGAACTTTTGCCGAGGTGACAAGCGTTGCGAGCACGCCGTAGGTCTGCGTCGGGTTCGGGTTGTTCGAATACATGCCGCCCGGGATCGTCGCCTTGGCGTAGTAGCTGTTCTCCTTGATCAGCTTGTCGACCGCAGGTCCCGTCAGCGGCACGAGCTTTGCGCCGCAGGTCGTGGTCGGGTCCTGGATGTTGGCGCTGGGGTGGCCGACGCCATAGAAGAAGCCGTCGATCTTGTTGTCGCAGAGCGCCGGGCCATGCTCGTCGGCCTTCAGTTCGCTCGCGAGCGAGAAGTCGGAGACCTTCCAGTTCATCTCCTTCAACAGCTCATCGAACGAGGCGCGGGTGCCGGAGCCCGGATTGCCGACGTTGAAGCGCTTGCCCTTGAAGTCGTCGAATTTCGTGACGTTCGCTTCCTTGCGCGACAGCACCGTGAACGGCTCCGGATGCACCGAGAACACCGCGCGCAGGTCCGCATAGGGGCCGGCGTCCTTGAAGCGTCTTCTCACCCTTCAGCGCCAGGTACTGCACGTCCGACTGCGCCATGCCGAAGTCGAGCTCGCCGCCCTTGATGGTGTTGACGTTGAACGCCGAGCCGCCGGTGGATTCCACCGAGCAGCGGATGCCGTGGGTCTTGCGGTCCTTGTTGACGAGGCGGCAGATCGCGCCGCCGACGGCGTAGTAGACGCCGGTGACGCCGCCGGTGCCGAAGGTGACGAATTTCTGGCCCTGCGCGTAGGATGGCGCGGAGGTGAAGGCGACCACGGCGCCAACCGCGGCAAGCGCGGACCTCAACAACAGCTTCGATGTCATAGTTCACTCCTCACATGCGACCGGACGGATGCTTTCCGGTCAAAGTTGTGCATTGCAAAATGCGGCCTAGCTACGAGGGTGCTCCCCGCCCCGTTTCAAATCAAGCGGCACGAATCTTAATCGAGACTGCCGACCGCGGCGTCGACCGCATCGCCGAGCCGTTCGACGATGTCGTCGATCTGATTTTCGCGCACGATAAACGGCGGCGCGATCAACGCGTGATCGCCGCGCGCGCCGTCGATGGTCCCGCCGGACGGATACACCAGCAAGCCACGCGCCATCGCCTCCTTCTTGACGCGCGCATGCAGCTTCGCCTTCGGCTCGAACGGCGCCTTGGTGCCGCGATCAGTGACGAACTCCAGCGCCTGAAACAGGCCGCGGCCGCGGATATCGCCGACGTAGGGATGATTGCCGAAGCGCTCGCGCAGGCGCCGCGCGAGATGCTCGCCCTGCAGACGGACGTTCGACGAGAAGATCGTCGCGTTTGATGACGGTTTGTACGGCGAGCGCGGCCGCGCACGCCATCGGATGATTCAAATAGGTGTGACCGTGCTGGAACACGCCTGAGCCGTTGGCAAAGGCGTCGTAGATCTTCTGCGCGAGCAGCACGGCGCCGATCGGCTGGTAGCCGCCGCCGAGTCCCTTGGCGACGGTGATCAGGTCCGGCGCAATTCCCTCCTGCTCGCAGGCGTGCAGCGTGCCGGTGCGGCCCATGCCGCTCATGACCTCGTCGAGGATCAGCAGCACGCCGTAGCGGTCGCAGATCGCGCGGATGCGCTTGAAATAGTCGGCGACCGGCGGCACCGCGCCCGAGGTGGCGCCGACCACGGTCTCGGCGACGAACGCGATCACCGTGTCGGGGCCGAGCTCGAGGATCTTGTCCTCGAGCGATTGCGCAGCGCGCGCCGCGTAGGCTTCATCGCTTTCGCCCGTCTCCTTGAAGCGATAGGCGAAGCACGGATCGACATGCGCGGTCTCGATCAGGAGCGGCTTGAACTGGGTGCGGCGCAGCTCGTTGCCGCCGGTCGCGAGCGCTCCCAGCGTGTTGCCGTGATAGCTCTGGCGGCGCGCGATCACTTTCGTGCGCTTCGGCTGGCCTGTCTCGACAAAATACTGCCGCGCCATCTTCAGCGACGCTTCGACAGCCTCCGAGCCGCCGCTGACGAAATAGACGTGCGAGAGCCCCTTCGGCGCATCCTCGACCAGCGTGTCGGCCAGGCGTTCGGCGACGTCGGTGGTGAAGAAGCTCGAGTGGGTGTAGGCGAGCTGGTCGATCTGCGCATGCAGCGCGGCGTTGACGTCCGGATGGCCGTGGCCGAGGCACGAGACCGCCGCACCGCCCGAGGCGTCGAGGTAGGCGCGGCCATCCGAATCGAACAGCTCAATACCCTTGCCGCCGACGGCGACCGGAAGATCAGAGCCCGATCTGCCGCGGAAGAATACGTGTCATTTCTTCTTCTTTCTGATTAACGCTCAGATATCGCTTCAGCGGTGTTGCAATCGACTGGGCTGAAGTGTCAAACACCGCCCGTAAGGCTTTATTCAGTTGAGCATTCTGCCTTCAGCTAAAGATTTAAGAAACCCGCCAATGGTCGAAAAACGCTACCGCCTCGCCGTCGCCCGCTTCTGGTACGAGGGCAACTCCTTCAGCCCCCTGCTCGCCGACCGCTTGGCCTTCGAGCGGCGGGAGTGGCTCAGGGGCCAGGCCGCGCTGGATGCGACCGCCAGGGAAAGCGAGCTCCGCGCCGTCATCGAGTTCAAGGCAAAGCACCCGGACTGGGACGTGGACGTGTTCCGCTGCGCCTCAGCGTCGCCTGCCGGACAGATCGACGATGAGGTTTTCTCATCGTTCCTCGACGAGACGCTGGCTGACCTGAAGGATCAAGCGTTCGACGCGATCTATCTGTCGCTGCACGGCGCGGGCGTCACCACGAAGCGCGAAGACCCCGAAGTCGAGCTGCTTGCGCGCGATCCGGAAAATTCAGCCGACGGTGCCGATCGGCGCGAGTTTCGACCTGCACGGCAATCTCGCCAACGAGCTGGCAAACTACCTGACGACGGGCAGCGTCTATCGCACCTATCCGCACATCGACATGCGCGAGACGGCGTGGCGCGTGCTGAGCGTGCTGGAGCGGACGGTTGAGGGCGAGATCAAGCCGGTCTGCCGCATTCTGAACGAAGGCCTGCTGCTGCCGAGTTTCAACATGCGCACGAAAGACGGACCGATGCGCGAACTGCAGGAGTTTGCAGCAAGCCTCCGCAAGGAGCCGGGCGTGCTGGAAGCGACCGTGTTCGGTGGCTTTCCGTTCGCCAACACGCCGGGTACCGGCGGCTGCGCGCTGGTCGTGACCGATGGCGACGGTCCGAAAGCGGACAGGATCGCGCGTACGCTGGGCGACGAACTGAAGCGTCGACAGCCCGAGTTCATGATCTCGCTGCCGAGCGCAGTGGCCGGCGTCGCCCACGCGCTGTCATCCAACAAACCCGGCCTGCTGGCGGTGACCGATCCCGCCGACAACCCCTATTCCGGCGGCATCAACGACACGCCGGAAATGTTCCGCGCACTGGTCGCGGCAAAGCCCAATCGTCCGGTGGTGTTTGCGGCGTTCACAGACCCCGAGGTGGTCGACATGGCGTGGCGCGCGGGCGTCGGCCAAAACCTCGGCACCATCGCGCTCGGCGGCAAGGTCGATGAAGGACTACGGCGCGCCGGTCGAAGTGGACGCGACGGTGGTCAGGCTCACCGACGGCATCTTCCGCAACATCGGACCGATGGAAACCGGCATCGAGTTGCGCTGCGGGCGCACGGCGCTTCTGCAGTCAGGCAACATCCGCATCATCGTCACCGAGCACGTGGCGCCGGCGAACGATCCGGCGTTCTTTCACCTGCACGGCATCGAGATCGAAAAAGAGCAGCTGCTGTTCGTGAAGGCGAAGAACCACTTTCGCGCGGCGTTCGATTCGATCTGCACCGAGATCATCGACATCGACGCCCCCGGCCCCGCCTGCCTCGACATGAGGATGCTGCCGTTCATTCCGGAGTTGAAGGCGAGGATTCCGGAATGACGGCGTAAGCCGTCATTCACCTAGCGAGCGGCGAAGCGCGAAGCAATCCAGCGCGCGCGAAGCGCGCAAACGAAAAAGCGCGGCATTCGTCGCGAGCGCCGCGCTCAGCGCCTCGGCGATGTAGCTTCGTCGCTTCGCTCCTCGCAATGACGGCTTGCGCCGTCACTGCTCCGGCTTGAGCCCTGCGAACTCGATCGCCTTCTTCCACTTGACGTTCTCGTCGGCCATCATCTTCGCCATGTCGTCGGGCGAACCGCCGACCGGATCGGCGCCGAGCTTGCGCATCTTCTCGATCATCTCCTTGTCGGCCATGTAGGTGTTCACGCTCTTGTTCACCTTGGCGATGATGTCGGCCGGTGTCTTCGCAGGCGCCGCGATGGTGAACCAGGACGACGCCTCGTAACCGGGGACGGTTTCGGCAACGGTCGGCACGTCCGGCATCAGCGGCCAGCGCTTCGCGGTGGTCACCGCCAGAGCGCGCAGCTTGCCGCCCTCCACATGCGGCTGCACCGCCGGCAGATTGTCGAGCGAGAATTCAACCCGTCCGCCGATCACGTCGGTGAGCGCGGGCGCGCTGCCGCGATACGGCACGTGCACGAGGTCGATGCCGGCCATCGACTTCAACAGCTCGGTCGCGACGTGGCCGGTGCTGCCATTGCCGGGCGACGCATAGGAGAGCTTGCCGGGGTTCGCCTTGGCGAGCGCAATGAACTCCGCCAGCGTTTTTGCCTTCACGTCCGGATTGATCGAGATCAGGTTGGGCACGCGCGCAATCACGATGACGGGGCTAAGGTCCTTCGCTCCGTCGAACGGCTGGTTCTTGTAGATGTACTGGTTGATGACGTGCGGTCCCGGCGTTCCGACCACGAAGGTGTAACCGTCCGGGTCCGACTTCGCGACCGAGTCTGCGCCGATGTTGCCGCCGGCGCCGGCCTTGTTCTCGACGATGAACTGCTGGCCGTATTCCTCCGACAGCTTCTGCGCCATCAGCCGGCCGAGGATGTCGGTGGTGCCGCCCGCGGCGAACGGCACGACCACCTTGACCACCCGCGTCGGCCATTGCGCTTGCGCGGACGCGCGTCCGATGAACGGCAGCGACAGCGCGGCGGCGCCGGTGGCGAGCACGGCACGGCGGCTTGGATTGGACATGGCGTATGCGATCGGAGCGCATTGTTCTTCTCCTGCAATTTTTGCGCGTGTTTGGACGCGAGGTCAGCCGCGGGCGCGGCGTAGACTGGTCGCGTCTGTAGCAAACAACGCCGCCCGGCGCTTGAGAAATTGGTCGAAAGCGCCGGCGAAAGCGTCGCAGGCGGCTTCATTAATCTCGAACGAGAGCGCCGCCATGCCGCGCCGGGCAAGGTAGATCCCCTGCTCCAGCAGATCGAAGAACATCAGCTCCTTGATGCGCTGGTCCTGGCCGGTGATGTCGGCATTCGACCGCACCGGCCCTTCCACGCCATGGATGGTGAACAGTGAGCCAATGCCGGTGACGCAGAGCGGCGCGCGGTGCTGCCTGGCACATCGCCTGCAGCCGCGTGCGCAGCGCATCGCCGCGCGCGTTGACGGCATCGAGCGCCTCCTGCGTCACGACCTTGGTCATCGCGGCGATCCCGGCCGACATGGTTAGCACATTGTTATTGAAGGTCCCGGCGTGGCCCAGCGCGCCGGCCTTGCGCGGATCAAAACGCTGCATCAGCTCGGCGCGCCCGCCGAAGGCGCCGAACGACATGCCGCCCGCCACATACTTGCCGAGCGTCATCAGGTCGGGGCGAATGCCATAGCGCGTCTGCAGGCCGCCCGGCGCAAGCCGCGAGGTCATCACCTCGTCGAACACCAGCAGCGCGCCGGCCTTCTCGGTCTCCTTGCGCAGCGTCGACAGGAAATCCGGCTCCGCGGGAATGCAGCCGCCGGAACCCTGCATCGGTTCGACGATGACGGCGGCGAGATCATTTGCGTGCTGCGCGATCAGCTTTGCGGCCGCGGCCGCGTCGTTGTACGGCGCAAACACCCAGTCGAACGGCACGTTGACCTGGTTGACGGCGTCCTTGAACACGAAGACGGAGCCGTGATAGCCGCCGTCGAAGGCCAGGACCTTCTTTCTGCCCGTGGCGATGCGCGCGAGCGTCAGCGCCAGCAGCGTCGCCTCGGTGCCGGAATTGGTGAAGCGAAGCAATTCCATCGCCGGAAAGCGCTTTGCAACGATCGCGGCGAACTCAGCTTCGACGCGCGTATGGCCCGAAAGGCTCACGCCATTATCGACCGCCTGCTTGATCGCCTCGGCAATGATCGGATTGGAATGCCCGGCAAGGCCCGCCGTGTATTCGCCCATGAAATCGAAATAGCGATGGCCGTCGGCGTCGAACACCTCGCACCCCTGCCCGCGCAAAATCGTCAGCGGAAACGGCTCGTAGAACAGCACCGTGCGGGTGTTGCCGCCGGGCATGACGTCGGAGGCTGACGCATATTGCTTCGCGCTGTTGGGATTGCGCGCCACATAGGCTGTGTGCGCATCGCGAACCGCCTCGTCCAGCGCGGAGTCGGCGATCAGGTTCTCGACAACGTTCATCGCTGTTCCTTCTTGTCTCGCGCAGCAAGCGCGAAGGATGCAATGAACGACAGCGCAAGGCAAGGTCGCGGAACCTCGCCCTGCGCTGCGAGGGGCGTGCTATTTCGCCACCGCCTTGACGGTAACGGCCTTTGCCACGGCCTCGAACGCGCGGCGATCGAGGTTGTGGGTGAGGATGGTGTTGCCCGCGGGATGCGACGACAGTTTCACGATCACCAGCTCGGCCGCGGGATTGATGTGCAGGTGCTGCCCGTTCAGTCCCTTGGCCTCGAAGCTGCCGGGCGCATCGTGGGAAATCCACCACTGATTATGATAGGAGTAGCCGAAACGCGGCGCGAGCCCGCTGGCCTTGAAGGTCTCGCGGTCGGCGCCTTTGCGGATTTCATCGATCACTTCCTTGGGCAAGATGCGCTTGCCGTTCAATTCGCCACCTAGCCGGATCATCTCGCCGAAGCGGCCGAGATCGCGCAGCGTGGCGCTGAGCCCGATGCTGGTCACCTGCGCGCCGGTCGAGTCCGCCCAGACGTAGGCGTCCTCTTCCGCACCGATGCCGCGCCAGATTTTCTCCGAAACCAGCTCGGCAAAGCTCTTGCCGGAGATGCGTTGCAACAGCCAGCCGAGGATTTCGGTATCGACCGTCTTGTAGGCGAAACCTGCGCCGTGCTCGCCGTCCTTCGGCAAGCTCTTCAGGAAAGCCAGCATGGTGCGGGGTCCGGGATAGTTCGCGGGCGCCGGCACCAGGCCGTTGGAGATCAGATACTGGAAGATTTCCGCCTTCGGATTGGTGATGTCCTCGGTGTAACGCACCGCCGTCGTCATATCGAGCGTCTGCTGCAGCGTCGCATCACCCCAGGCGGAGTCCGCAAGTTCGGGCAGATACTGCGAAATCTTCGCCTTGGGATCGAGCTTGCCCTCGTGGATCGCCAGCGTTGCCAACAGACCGGTGAACGACTTTGTCATCGACCACAGCACATGCGGCACATTCGGCTGCAGACCCGCGGAGTAGCGCTCGTAGACGATGGCGCCCTTGTGCATGACCAGAAGAGCATCCGTGTAGGTGTTCTTCTGCCAATCGGCGAGCGTCTGTCGCTGAGCCTTGTCGTCTTCGAACGCGAGCGTGTCGAGATCGCGCGGTGCCGACTTCAGCACGCTCGGACCGCCTGTGCCGCGCCAGACCGCCACGGTCGGACCGAGTTCGCGGAGGTGCTGATTGGCCCAGCGCGCGTTGGCGGGCACCCTCAGCACCGTTCCCAAGCGTGACGATCCTGTCGGGTGGCGGCGGAAATCCCTGCATCAGTTGCAGGGCCACCGGGTCCGTCTTCTCCGGCGGCGGCAGTTGCGGCGGCGTCTGCGCCTGCGCCACCCCGCCAAGGCCGATCAAAAGTGCGGTCGCGAGATATCGTCTGCTCATGCTGGCCGGTCCCTCATCTGTCGGCGAAGCGAAAAGCCGCCTCGCCGCGAGAGGGTTTCTGGCCATCGGCCTGTATCGAGGATGTGTCCGAAACGGGGGATTCTTGAAACGGAATGTGTCGCAACGGCGTGTCGACACACTGTGTTACAAAAAAGTGTCCTGCAGTTGATGGCGGCGCAGGCTATTCAAAGCGTCGATGGAACGGCCGGATCACATCCTGATCGTCGACGACGACCGCGACCTGCGCGAGCTGATCGCCCAGTACCTGCAGAAGAACGGCTATCGCGTCACTGCCGCGGCCGACGGCCGACGCATGCGCGAGGCGCTGGACAACGGTCCGGTCGACTTCATCATTCTCGACCTGATGCTGCCCGGTGACGATGGCCTCGCGCTCTGCCGCAACCTGCGCGCCGGCGGCCACGAAGCGACGCCGATCCTGATCCTGACGGCGCGCGGCGAGGAAGCGGACCGCATCGTCGGTCTCGAAATGGGCGCGGACGACTACCTGAGCAAGCCGTTCGCGCCACGCGAATTGCTGGCGCGGATTCGCGCGGTGCTGCGGCGAACGCGAATGTTGCCGCCGAACCTGCGCGGCGGCGAGCCGATGCGCGTGCTCAGCTTCGGCGACTGGCAGCTCGACACGGTGGAACGCAACATGATCGATGCGCGCGGGCACCATGGTCGCGCTGAGCGGCGCCGAGTATCGGCTGCTGCGCGTGTTCCTCGATTATCCGCAGCGCGTGCTGAACCGTGATCAGCTCCTCAATCTTACCCAGGGCCGCGAGGCGGACGTGTTCGATCGTTCGATCGACCTTCTGGTCAGCCGGCTGCGCCAGCGCCTGCGCGATGATGCGCGCGAGCCGCGCTATATCAAGACCGTGCGCAGCGAAGGCTACGTGTTCGCGGCCCTGGTCGAGCCTCGCGCCGCACTCGCCGGACGGCCGGCGTGAGCGCTCGTGCGGCACTGTCACGCCTGCTGCCGCGCTCGCTGTTCGGCCGGGTCGCCCTGATCCTCTTTGCCGGCCTTGCCGCCGCACACATCCTGTCCTTCGTCCTGTTGATGCAGGAGCGCGCGCAGGCCGGCACTGCCATGATGATCGCCTACCTGGTGCGCGACGTGGCGGGATCGATCGCGATCCTCGAGCGGGCGCCGAAGGACGAGCGCAGCGAATGGCTGAAGCTGCTCGACCGTCCGAACTATCGCTATGCCCTCGGTGAAAAGATGCAGGGAATGCCGGCCAGATCGCCGCAGGCGGAAACCGTGCTGACGATGCTCGCACGCCAATTGGGACCGCGCTACCGCGTGACGGCGAGCGCGCCCGACAACGCGACCGACCCGCTGCAATTGTCGTTGCACACTGCGCTTACCGACGGCACGCCGCTGACCGTGGAGCTCATGCCGCCGCGGATGTCGGTCTCGCCATGGGTCGCCGCAGCATTGACGCTGCAGCTCGCGTTGCTTGCTCTCTTCACATGGATCGCCGTTCGGATCGCCACCGAACCGCTGTCCCGCTTGCGGCGCGCGGCCGATGCGCTCGGTTCCGACCCCAATGGCGTCCCCCTTCCCGAGGATGGCCCGGACGAGGTCGCCCGCGCTGCGGCCGCCTTCAATGCCATGCAGCGGCGCATTGCCGATTATGTTGCCGAGCGCATTCGCATCGTCGCCGCAATCTCCCATGATCTGCAAACGCCGATCACGCGGATGCGCCTGCGGGCCGATTTGCTCGACGACGAGGCGTTGCGGCATAAGCTCCACAGCGACCTGCACGACATGCAGGTGCTGGTCGAGCAAGGCATCGATTTTGCCCGCGCAAGCCGCGACACCGTCGAGCCGATATGCGCGACCGATCTGCATGCGCTGCTCGACAGCTTGATCTGCGACTACACTGACGCGGGCGAGCAAATCAGCCTGACGGGCGACGCCGGCGCTCCGGTGCTGACTCGCCCCCGCGCGCTGCGCCGGATCGTCACGAACCTGATCGACAACGCGCTGAAGTTCGGCCGCGAAGTCGAAGTGGACATCGGCCAGGACGCCGGCAAGATCGTCGTGTCGGTGCTCGATCGCGGGCCCGGCATTCCGCTTGAGAAGCTGCAAAGCGTGATGCAGCCTTTCGTTCGGCTGGAGGAGTCGCGCAGTCGCGACACCGGCGGCAGCGGCCTTGGCCTCGCCATCGCCGGACAGCTTGCGGCCACGCTCAACGGAACCCTCACCTTGTCAAACCGCACGGGTGGCGGCCTGCAAGCTCAGCTCTCCCTTCCGCAGCGCGAAACTGCCTGACTTCTCGTCGCGACATCTTGTCGAAATTTCCTTGAGGCCCGGGGCCTTCCGCGACGTTGCACAAGGCCCTAGTCTTCGCGGCCACAACAGGCCGCCGTTCAAAGAGCGGTCTTGAGGAAGCCATCACGGAGGGATCAGATGTCGCTCGGTCGCTGGATCAAGTTCGGCGCGCTCGGCGCCGCCATTTTGCTCTCAGGCAGCGCTTTCGCGCAGAAGGTGGAGAAGCCGCAATACGGCGGCACGCTGGAGATCGCAACGATCTTCGCACAGCTCTCCGCGCTCAGCTGGGATCACAAGGACTGGCCCTGGAAGATCAACCACGATGCGGGCGGAACCTACGAGAACCTGCTCACCGCCGATCTCTCCAAGGGCACGCGGGCCGGCGGCAAATACGCCTTCGTACGCCGACGCCTGGATTCCGACCGACGCCATCAAGGGCGAGCTCGCCGAGAGCTGGGAGGTGCAGAAGGAGCCGCTGGCCGTCATCTTCAAGCTGAAGAAGGGCATCATGTTTCCGGCCAAGCCCGGCATCATGGAGGCGCGCGAGCTGACGGCCGACGACGTCGTGTTCAGCTGGTACTACCGCCACAACAGCCCGAAACGGCAGGCCGGCCTGAACGAGGAGTTCAGCAAGGTCGCGGCGCTCGACCGCTACACCGTCGCCTTCTACATGAGCAAGTACATGTCCGATTGGCCCTATCGCCTGGGCTACGGCTACAACGCGTCGATCATGCCCAAGGAGGTCGGCGACGCCGGCGCCGGCGACTGGAAGAACATCAACGGCTCCGGGCCGTTCATGATCACCGACTATGTCGCCGGAAACTCGCACACCTACAGCAAGCGCCCCGACTACTGGGACAAGGAGAAGATCGGCGAAGCGGAGTTCAAGCTGCCGTTCGTCGACAAGGTCGTCTATCGCGTCATCAGGGACGAATCGACCCGCGTGACCGCGCTGCGCACCGGCAAGCTCGACATCATGGAGTATGTGAGCTGGGAGAACGTGGATACCCTGAAGAAGTCAGCACCGGATCTGAAATGGAAGCAATGGGTCAGCTTCTACGGCACCATGATGGTGCTGCGCACCGACCAGAAGCCGTTCGACGACATCCGCGTGCGCCGCGCCCTCAACATGGCGGTCAACAAGGACGAGATCATCAAGAGCTTCTACAACGGCAACGCCGAGCTGTTCGCCTACCCGATGCATCCGGCTTACGAGGGCTACTACGAACCCTTGAGCGCGATGCCGGACTCGGTGAAGGAGCTGTTCACCTACAATCCGGAGAAGGCGAAGAAGCTGCTGGCGGAAGCCGGCTATCCGAACGGCTTTACCTTCAAGGTGCAGGCGAGCGCGGCGAACCCCGGACACCTCGATCTGTTGCCGCATGGTGGCGGCCTATCTCGAGCAGGTGGGCGTCAAGATCGAAATCCAGCCGATGGAGTATGCGGCCTTCCTCTCGGTGATGAGCAACAAGACGCACACGGCCGGCTACTTCATGAACATCGGCCACAGCAATCCGCTGACCGCGATCCGCAAGAACTTCATCACCGGGCAGCGCTGGAACCCGTCGATGTGGTCAGACCCCGCCTACGACAGCAAGATGGAATTGGTCGATCGGGAGCCGGACGAGGAGAAGCGCAAGGTCCTGATCCGCGAATTGACGCGCGAAATCCTCGACAAGGCGCCGCACATCTGGATGCCGACGGTCAAGGGCTACACCGCCTGGTGGCCATGGGTGAAGAATTATGACGGCGAGCACACGGCCGGCGCCGTGCGGCCCTGGCCGATCTATTCGCGCATCTGGATCGATCAGGATATGAAGAAACGAATGGGATACTGAGCCGCGTCGTCGGCTCTGTTCGCAAACAAACGCCCGACAAGCGGGCGCAAGGAAAATCGTCTACGGAGGGATCGATGTCGACCACAATCCATCGCTGGATCAAGGCCGGCGCACTCGGCGCCGCCATCCTGCTGTCAGGCAACGCGTTCGCGCAGACCACCGAGAAGCCGCAGTACGGCGGCACGCTCGAAATCTCGACCATCTTCGCCACGCTGTCCGCGCTCAGCTGGGATCACAAGGACTGGCCGTGGAAGATCAACCACGACGCGGGCAGCATCTATGAGCAGCTCCTGACGGCCGACCTCTCCAAGGGCACGCGCAATGGCGGCAAGCATGCATTCCACGCCGACGCGTGGATCCCGTCCGACGCGATCAAGGGCGAGCTTGCGGAAAGCTGGGAAGTCCAGAAGGAGCCCCTCGCCATCGTCTTCAAGCTGAAGAAGGGCGTCATGTTTTCAGCCAAGCCCGGCGTGATGGAGGCGCGCGAGCTGACGGCTGACGACGTCGTGTTCAGCTACAACTACCGCCAGGTCAGCCCGAAGCGGCCGCCCGGCTTCACGGACGAGTTCACCAAGGCGGAAGCGCGCGATCGCCACACGGTCGTGTTCTATATGAAGAACTATGTGGCCGACTGGCCGTTCTGGCTCGGCTACGGCTACAACTCGTCGATCATGCCGAAAGAGGTCGCGGATGCCGGCGCGGCCGACTGGAAGAACGCCAACGGCACCGGCCCGTTCGCACTCACCGACTACGTGCCCGGCAACTCGCACACCTACAGCAAGCGGCCGGAGTACTGGGACAAGGAGAAGGTCGGCGAAGCCGAATTCAAGCTGCCGTTCGTCGACAAGGTCGTCTATCGCATCATCCGGGACGACTCCACGCGCATCACCGCCTTCCGCACCGGCAAGCTCGACATCATCGAGACGCTCGGCTGGGAGAACATGGAATTGCTGAAGAAATCGAGCCCGCAGATCAAGTCTGTCAACCGGGTGAGCTTCTACGGCACCATGATGGTGCTGCGCAACGACCAGAAGCCATTCAACGACATCCGCGTCCGCCGCGCGCTCAACATGGCGATCAACAAGGAAGAGATCATCAAGACGTTCTACAACGACAACGCGGAGCTGCTCGCCTATCCGATGCATCCGGCCTACGAGGGCTACTACGAGCCGCTTGAGCGCGATGCCGGATTCGGTGAAGGAGCTCTTCACCTACAATCCGGAGAAGGCGAAGAAGCTGCTGGCGGAAGCCGGTTACCCGAACGGCTTCACGTTCAAGGTGCAGGTGGCGGCCGCCAACTCGTCGCATACGGACTTGCTGCCGCTGGTCGCGGGCTATCTCGAGCAGGTCGGCGTCAAGGTCGAGATCCAGCCGCTGGAATATGCGGCCTTCCTGTCGGCGATGAGCACCAAGACGCATGCGCCCGGCTATTTCATGAACATCGGCCACAGCAATCCGCTGCTCGCCATCTACAAGAACTTCATCAGCGGCCAGCTCTGGAATCCGTCGATGTATGCCGATCCGGAGTACGACAAGAAGATGGAGCTGGCCAACCGGGAGCCGGACGAGGAGAAGCGCAAGGTCCTGATCCGCGAATTGACGCGCGAAATCCTCGACAAGGCGCCGCACATCTGGATGCCGACGGCGAAGGCGTTCACGGCCTGGTGGCCCTGGGTGAAGAACTACAACGGCGAGCACACCGCGGGCGCGGTGCGGCCGTGGCCGATCTACTCACGCGTCTGGATCGACCAGGACATGAAGAAGAAGATGGGCTTCTGAGCCGCTCCGTCTTCGCCGCATTATCAAAACGCCCGGTGCAGACCGGGCGTTTTTGTTTGGCTCGCCCTGCCACGGCCGAATCTGGCACGCGAGATCAGACGCTTTGCTGCATCATCGCGCCCAATCAAATCGCAGACGGAAACGCCCCCATGCTCGACAAACCCGCGCCCTCGCTGACGCCTGGCATCCAGCGCAACTACCTGCAGGAGCGCGTGGTACACGGACGGCCTGCGGCCGAGGTGATCGTCGAGGAGGCGCAAAAGCTCGGCAAGTCGCGCATCTTCATCACCACCAGCGGCTCGCTTTCCGGCGACAACGCCCTGCCCCGCGAGATCGGCCGCGCGCTCGGCGACAAGTTCGCGGGCCTTTACTCCGGCATCACCGCGCACACGCCGCGCCAATGCGTGATCGACGGCGCCGCGGCTGCGCGGGCAGCGAACGCCGACCTGCTCGTCGCCGTCGGCGGCGGGTCGGTGACCGATGCGACCAAGGCCATGCTCCTGTGTCTCTGGCACGGGCTGAAGGAACCGAAGGAGATGGACCCCTATCGCGGCGGCCGGCGCGGCGACCCGAGCCACTGGCCCGCGGATGCGGCCGGCCGCATCCGCATGCTGGCGGTGCCGACGATGTTCTCCGCCGCCGAGTTCACCTACTACGCAGGCGTCACCGAGCCGTCGCGGCTGGTGAAGGAATCCTTCGCCGATCCGCTGTTCGTGCCGCAGGTGGTGGTGCTCGATCCCGCCGCGACCCTTCCCTCGCCGATCCCGAACCTGCTCGCGACCGGCATGAAGGCGGTCGACCACGCCGTCGAGCGGCTCTGCGCGCGGGAAGCGCCGCCGCTGGCCGATGCGGCCGCGCTGCAGGCGCTAAGACTGCTCTACACGTCGCTGCCGCAGCTCGGCGGCGCGAACGACAACCTGAAACTGCGGATGGATTGCCAGTTCGGCATGTGGCTGTCGATGTTCGGCGGCACCAGCGGCGTGCCGGTCGGCGCCAGCCACGCCATCGGCCACGTGATCGGCGGCTACGGCGTGCCGCACGGGCACACGACCGGCGTCTGCCTGCCCGTCCGTGCTGCGCTGGAATTATGATGCGAACGCCGCGCGCCAGGCGCATGCGGGCGAGGTCATCGGTGTTGCCGGCGACAAGCTCGCCGACGCGATCCTCGCCCTCGCCACAAAGCTCGGTGTTCCGACACGCTTGCGCGACGTCGGCATCAAGCGCGAGCAGCTCGACGACATCGCCGAAAAATCCTTGCGCGATCCGCCGATGAAGACCAATCCGAAGCCGGTCACGACGACCGCACAGGTGATGGAGATGCTCGAGCTGGCGTGGTGACAGCCACTGCTCCAGCAACACACGCAGCGCGCTCCCTCTCCCCGCAAGCTGGAGAGGTGAAGCGACAACGACTTCAGCGCTAAGGCGCGATCGACAGCGCCGCGCCGTGCGCCAGCTTTGAATCAAGCGTCCTTGCGACCGGTCCGCGCAGCACCAGCGACATCGGTCCCTCGCCGCGTTGCGCGACATGCGCAGCCGCGGCGGCATCGCCCGCGAGTTCGAACGTCGTGGGGCCGAGCGTGATGCGCGCACTGCCGCTGCCCTGCTTCACGGCATCCGGGCCTGCGAGCGAGGCATAGCGAGCGGCACTCTTTGCGACATCGCCCACCGCCACCCTCAATGACGCAATGCCGGTCACGCCGTTGGCGTGCACGCGCATGTCGCCTTCCGGAACGCGCAAGGTTCGCGGCGTGACGTCGCCGCACCAGAACGGCAGGTCGGTGGTCTTCGGCCGCACGATCTGCCAGTCGAGCCGCGCGCCATCGAGACGCAAGCGGCCGCCGGCGGTCGGGCCGTCGAGATCGAGGCCGCGGCCACGCGCGGCGGCGACATCGCGCTCGGTGTTTTCCGGCAAAAGGGCGAAATCGACAAAGCCTTCGCCGGCCTTCGACAACACCTGCCACCAGCGTGCGTCGGGCGCAGCCTGCCGATAGGCGATCAGCTCGAAGTACGATCCGTCCGCAAAGATCACCAGCGCATTGTGCGAAACGCCGCCGTGATGCACGCCGCCCGGATAGACCGTGAAGCCGAGCGCGCGATAATCGGAGATGGCGGTATCGAGGTCCGAAACCGCAATGACGACATGATCGAGCGAGAATCCCACCATAACTCCTGCACATTTGCGGGCGAGCCTCGCGAGGCGCGGGCCCAGAGAATTTTGCATCATACGACGATGGTCCGTTGGGGCAAGACAATGGCGGCTGAACAGCGGCGATCCGATGAAGGTGTTGCGCCGCCTTGCCCGCTCGGCGGTGCTCGCGATGACGCTGGCGTACGCGCTGGCGCTCAGCGGCCTGGCCGGCATGCAGATGACGGCTCGACATTCGGTCGAGGCGAACGCCGCCGCAGCTTTCAAGGTGATCTGCCATGCCGACGGGCTGGCGGAAGCCCCGACGCCCAATGACCGCCAGGAACGCCACGCCGGCTGCCCTTGCGGACCGCTTTGCGGCAGCCAGCAGATTGCGTCGCCGGCGAGCCACGCCATCGCCTTCGTGTGGATACCCGACTGGACCGGGAGGGTCGTTTACGCGCGAGCCGACCAGTCGCATCCCCAGGCGCACGGGCCTGGCGATTTCCGGGCCCGCGGCCCGCCGCGAATGATCTGACCGGACTTTGTTTGCACGGCGCGTCGCTCGCGCGCTCGGCTATCCGTCACATCATTCAGGATCATCCAATGACATTCCCTCGTCGCCCGGCGCTGGCCGCGGCCTGTCTTTTCGCTATTTCGACGCTCTCACCGTCAGCTCAGGCCGAAACGCCGAACCTTGATCACGTCATGCTGGTCGTCGGCAGCTCGGAAGCTGCCGTCTACGAAGTCGCCACCGGCCGCGAGCTTGGCAAAGTTTCCGTTCCGGGCGGCAGTCTCGACACGATGGCCTTGCCGAACGGCGTTGCGCTCTTCAACCACACGGCTGGCCATCAGGTGCTGGCCCTTGACCTCAAGACCGGGCAAGAAGTCGCCCGCATCCCGTCATCCGGCCTCGGCGCGAAGCGGCCGGTCCATGCCTATATGACGCCCGCCCACCGTGGGCAAACAGTTCTACGTGACGCTGAACGATGGGGTCGTCGCCGATACGCCGGTCGGCGAGGTGCCGAAGGACAGTTCGCTGGCGCTGATCGACGTCGATCCGGCCTCTCCCCACCTATCTGAAGCTCGCGGGCGAGGTGCGGCTTGGCCGCGGCCACCACAAGGTCGCGTTTTCGAACACCCGCGCGCGCATGGTCGCCTCCAACATCGCCGACTGTAGCGACGTGTTGTCGGTCTACGACTATTCGAACCCCGCCGACATCAAGCTCGTGAAGAGCTTCGCCGCCAGGGACCTCGGCTACGATCAATCGTCGGCGCTTCGAACCTGCGACGTGACGGGCAAGACCGGCGTCAATCTCGCGCCGCACGGCGTCGGCACGTCGGCCGCGACAGGGGAAGCCTTCCATTTCATCACCGGCACCGGGCAAGTGGCGCTCATCGATATCGACGCGGAGACACCGACCGTCCGCCTGATCCAGACGTCCGGCTCCGGCGGCTCGACGGCGAAGGATATGCCCGGCGGACGCTTCATCGTGGTGCCGCAGCGCACCCCGCGCGAAGTGCAGGACAAGGCGGGCGGCATCCTCTGTCAGATCGGGCAGATCGCGGTGATCGACGCGGTGAAGCGCCAACTCGTCTCCCAGACCCCGATCCTCTACGGCAACGGCGCCTGCAACGAGAGCCTCGTTGGCAAGCCGGGCGCGGCAGCCGCAGTGTCCTATCTCGGCTTCAACAAGGACGGAAGCCGCATGTTCGTGGCAGTCGGCACGCTCTCCGGCCCGCAGAACGTTGCGGCGACGGTCGATCTCGTGCCCGTCTTCGACATGACTGATCCGAGCCAGCCGAAGCAACTCGAGCCGCTGAAGCTCGAGGCCCGCAAGGGCAGCGACATTGTGATGGCGAATGGTGGCCGCCTCGCCTTCATCCCCAATTCGGAGGCGAACACGGTCTCGATCGTGGACACCGAGAGCATGAAGGTCGTGAACACCGTCAAGACCGTCGCCGGCCCGTCGCGTCTGTCGGCCTTCAGCCCGAGCACGGGGCCATCGAAATACATTGGCCCGGCCACGCCGGCTACGCACTGACGCCGATCCATCGCCTCTGCCGCGGCCTGGACTCGCTGGCAGAGGCACTCACAATCGAATTGGAGAGACAGATCCATGCGCGCCCTCATCGCCGCCCCCCTCGCCCCCTCCCCTCCTCGTCGCCATTGCTCCCGCCGGAGCCTGCGATCCTGAGGATCTCAAGGCTGAATACCGCAGCCTCTGCGCCACGCCGACGGACGCAGTCGCCCAGCTCATTGCAGCGTCGAGCGCCAGACTGGGCCCTGACATCGCAACCTCCCTTGCCGCCAAGGCCAAGGAAGCGCAGGCGATGTGCCTCGCCGACAAATATGACGATGCAATGCGCCTCGCCGTTCGGATCGCAAAGGCGCTCGGAGCTGCCGAGCACGCGGCCGGCGTCCCGCGCGAGCAGCTCACTCAAGCGCCGGGCTCCTTCGAGGTCGTCGCGAGATGAGGCTGACGCTGTCGCATGCCGCCCTGGCGGCTCTCGGTGTCGTCGCGACGACGGCGACCTCCTCGTTTGCGTCCGACACGCCAGAGGGCAATGTGGGCCGCGGCGCCGCGGCATTCCAGCAGGTCTGCTCCGCATGCCACACCATTGAGCGCGACGCGCGTCGCCGGGTCGGCCCCAATCTCTTCGGCGTCCTCGGCTCGCGCATCGCCCAGAAGGCGGGCTATCCCTACACCGAGGCGTTCCGTCAGTCCGACATCGTGTGGGACGAGGCGACGCTCGCGGATTTCCTGGCTTCGCCGGGCACGGTCGTGCCAGGGACCAAGATGGACTGGACCGTGAAGGACGAGCAGGTGAGAGCGGACCTGATCGCATTCATCCGTGATTACCGTTAGCGCTGGTGGATGAACCATGGGGCGTTGGTGCCGACATCGAACAGCAAGGGTCGCCACATCGCGCGCGCGATGTGGCGGCAATGCCATCCGCTCTTTCGCTGGAAGACTCCTGCCCCTGACCTTCGCATTGACCATCGTCGCCCAGCTGCAGGGGGCGGCGGCCCGGGCCGACGAGCGCTTGACGACCAAAACGGGCACGGTCGGGCAATGCGCCGGCGCGACGGCGATGCTGCCGAAGCTGAAATCGCTCGCCCACGGCGAGGTTGCCACGCTTCATGTCCCTGAAGCATCGCAACATCTGCCTGAGCTGGAGTTTATGACCCCGAACGGCGAGACCGTGACACTTAGCCGGCTCGGCGGCAAAACGCGGCTCGTCAATCTTTGGGCGACATGGTGTGCGCCGTGCCGTCAGGAGATGCCGTCGCTCGATCGCTTGCAGCAGCAGCTTGGCGGCCCCGATTTCGAAGTCGTGATCATCAACAACGACCTGCGCGATCCTCTCCGACAGATGCGGTTCCTGGACGACTTCGGCGTGAAGGCCCTCACCCGTTATGCCGATCCTTCCGGGCGAACCTTTCAAATGCTGAAACAGGCCGGGCGGGCCACCAGCCTGCCGGCGACGCTGCTCGTGGACCATGACGGTTGCGAACTCGCGTCCCTCTCGGGACCACTCGAATGGGATCATCCCGATACGATTGCGTTCCTGCAGGCGGCGATCGGCAAGTCGAGTGCGCGATAGTCGGCAAACGCGGTTTCGCGATGCGAAACCGCAATTCAGGAACGACATGGTCGAGGAATAACCGGCCAAGCCGATACCGCACTTGCGACAGATGCCGTAGCCGCGCAAGATTGCAAAAGGTTCAACGGGAGGAATTGCCGTGGCAGCATCTCAATTCGCCTTCAAGACCGCATCCGAGACCGCAGCAGCGCTCGCAGCGAAGACGGTCTCTGCCGTCGAATTGACGCAGGGCGTCATTGATCGCATCGAAAAATACGACGGAAAGATCAACGCCATCTGCGTGAAGGATTTCGACCGCGCGCTGGATGCGGCACGCATCGCCGACGCGGCACTCGCGAAGGGTGAGCGACGACCGCTGCTCGGCATCCCGATGACCATCAAGGAATCCTATAATCTCGCCGGCACGCCGACGACCTGGGGTTTTCTCCCGCAGAAGGATTTCGTGCCGAAGGACGACGCGCTCTCGGTTCAGCGCGTCAAGCAGGCCGGCGGCGTGATCGTCGCCAAGACCAACGTTCCGGTCGGGCTGGCTGACTGGCAGAGCTACAACCCGATCTACGGCGTCACCAACAATCCCTATGACACCGGCCGCACGCCGGGCGGCTCCTCCGGCGGCTCGGCGGCTGCGCTGGCCGCGGGCTACGGGCCGCTGTCGCTCGGCTCCGACATCGGCGGCTCGCTGCGCGTTCCCGCGCACTACTGCGGCGTCTATGCGCACAAACCGACGTTGCAGCTGGTCGCCTCGCGCGGGCACACGCCGCCGTCGCTGCCACCTCTCCCCGTCGAGCACGACCTTGCCGTCGTCGGCCCGATGGCGCGCTCGGCCGCCGATCTGGCGTTGCTGCTCGACGTGATCGCAGGTCCCGACGAGCTCGACGCAGGCGTCGCGCACAAGCTTGACCTTCCACCTGCGCGACATGCCGACGTGAAGAGCCATCGCATCCTGGTGCTCGACACGCACCCGCTGATCCCGACCGACAGCAGCGTGCGCGACGCGATCGCAAAGCTGACGGAGAACCTCACGAAATCGGGCGTCGGTATCGAGCGACAAAGCAACCTCCTGCCTGACCTCGCATCGTCGGCCCGCCTCTACATGCGCATGCTGCTTTCGTTCCTCGCCGCCACCTTCCCGCCCGAGGCGCTGGAGCGTGCAAAGGAAACTGTGGCCAGGCTCGATGCGAGCGACACGAGCCTCGCCTCCGAGCGCTTGCGCGGCATGGTGCTCAGCCACCGCGAGTGGGTGCTGGCGAACGGCGCACGCAATGCGCTGCGCGCGCAATGGCGCGCGCTCTTCAGCAGGTTCGACGCGGTGATCTGTCCGATCATGCCGACGGCAGCCTATCCGCACGACCATTCACCGGATCAGGGCACGCGCGTCATCATGATCAACAACACGCCGCATCCCTACTCCGACCAACTGACCTGGCCCGGCGTCGCAACGCTGCCGGGCCTGCCCGCCACGTCGATCCCGATCGGCTTTTCCACGAACAACCTGCCGATCGGCGTGCAGATCATCGGCCCGTGGCTCGAGGACCGCACGCCGCTGAAGCTTGCGGAACTGATCGAGCGCGAGTTCGGTGGTTTCGTTCCCCCAAAGGGATTCGACGCGTAAGAACTTGTTCGAATGGTTCTATTTGGCGGCGCGTCCCCGCTTTTGACAGGGCGGCCCGAAAGACCGATAAGCGCCGCGGGCTGAAGGGGCACGGCCTGACCCGTCGATTCTGCGATTCGAAAACGGCCGTGGCTGCGGTGCGTTGACGTTGGGGAGCCACCTCTTGTCCGTCGACACCGACCGATTGTCCGTCGACAGCGAGCAACTTGCGGCCATCCGCGCTGCGGAGAAGCCGCGGCTGAAGGCCGACAATGTTGCCGGCTTCATCGCCGTCCATCTGATTGCAGCGCTTGCGTTCGTGCCGTGGTTCTTCAGCTGGGCGGGCGTGGCCGCCTTCGCCGCAGGCATCTACGTCTTCGGCGTGCTCGGCATCAATCTCGGTTTCCACCGGCTTTTGACCCATCGCGGCTTCGTGTGCCCCCGCTGGCTGGAGCATACGCTTGCGATCTTCGGCACATGCAGCCTGCAATTCTCGCCCGCCCATTGGGTCGCGGTGCACCGGCGGCACCATCACCACTCCGATGAGGAGATGGACCCGCACTCGCCCATCAGAAGCTTCCTGTGGGCGCATTTCGGCTGGCTGCTGGTGCGCCTGCCCGACATGCGCGCCAAAGTGTTGACCGAGCGCTACGCGCGCGACCTGATGCGCGATCCGCTTTACGCCTGGCTCGAGGCGCGGAAGAACTGGATGAAGGTCGGCTTCTACTGCTGGATGGCGTTCTTCGTCGCCGGATTTGCCGGGGCGCTCGTGACCGGATCGACACCGGGCGCTGCGTTTCAGCTCGGCGCCAGCCTCTTCATCTGGGGCGGCGCCGCGCGCACCGTCTTCATCTGGCACACCACCTGGGCGGTCAACTCCGTCACCCATATGTGGGGCTATCGCAACTACCAGACGCCGGATGACAGCCGGAACAATGCGCTGATCGGACTGCTCGCCGCGGGCGAAGGCTGGCACAACAATCACCACGCCGACCCGAGCTCGGCGATGCATGGGCACAAATGGTGGGAGTTCGATCTCACCTGGCTGACATTGCGCGGCCTGATGGCGCTGGGCCTTGCGACCGACGTGAAGACGCCATCCACCGCATTGGGCGCAAAGGCGAACTGACGCCTGCCGCACTGGGCCGCGGCTCCGCCCCTGCATCGCCTCCCGAAATCTGCTAGCTTGCCCCACCGGCGGAACGACGCCTGAACCGTGGGAGGCTATGCATGGGTTTCCTCACCGAACAAGAAATCAACGAGCTCAACCCGTCGGAACTGCTGCCGCACGCAACACCGATCCCGACCCAGATCGTCTCCAGCGACGAATACACGCCGCCGCCGCAAAGCGAGAAGCAGAAGGAAGTCGAAGCGCGGCTGCTGTCCATGGCCGACGAGCTCGGCGGCAGGCAGGGCCTCAGCCGCAGGCAGTTCTTCCAGAGCGCGGCCGGCATGGCCGCGGGCTTCGTCGCGCTGAACGACACGTTTGGCGCGGTGTTCGATGCGAGCCGCGCCGAGGCTGCGACGCCGGCGATGGCGCAGGAGCGCGCCAACGCGCTGAAAGACCAGTTCATCATGGACATGCACACGCACTTCCTGCGCGACGACACGCGGCTGGAAGGGTTCGTGCGCTCGCGCGAGGCGGTCGGCAAGGCCGGCTGGAATCCGGCGCTGGTGGACAAGCCGCAGACGCTCGACGACCTGAAGTTCAACAACTACTTCAAGGAAATCTATCTCGACAGCGACACCAAGATCGCGCTGATCTCCTCCTCACCGTCGGAAATTCCGCGCGACTGGTTCCTCACCAACGAGATGATGATCGAGGCGCGCGACAAGGTGAACAAGGAAGCCGGCGCGCGGCGCATGTTCGCGCACGCGATCTTCACGCCGGGCTGGGACGGTTGGCTCGAGCACCTCGAAGGCTCGCTCGCGCGCAAGCCGGAGTCGATCAAGGGCTATACGGTCGGCGACAACACCAACAAGGACCAGGCAAAACATCCCTGGCGCATGGACGACGAGACGATCACCTACAAGGGCTACGAGCTCGCCGTGAAATACGGCATCAAGAACATCTGCGTGCACAAAGGACTGTTCCCGGAGGCGACGGCGAAGCGCTGGCCGCATCTGCTCGCCTATGCCGATGTCCGCGACGTCGGCAAGGCGGCAAAGGACTGGCCGCAGCTGAACTTCATCATCTATCACGGCGGCTATCGCCATGCCGGCGGCGGCTCGGCCGACGGCGGCTGGAAGGAATTCGAAGAGACCGGCCGCGTCTCCTGGGTGAGCGACCTCGCCGAAATTCCGGAAAAGTTCGGCGTGACCAATGTCTACGCCGACGTCGGACAGCTGTTCGCCCAAAGCGTCGTCGCACAGCCACGGCTCGGCGCCGCGCTGATGGGCATCATGGGCAATGGCCTTGGCTACGAGCGCGTGGTCTGGGGCACGGACGCGGTCTGGACCGGCTCGCCGCAATGGCAGATCGAGGCGCTGCGGCGGCTGGAAATTCCGGACGACATGCAGAAGAAGTACGGCTTCAAGCCGCTGGGCGCGGCCGACGGTCCGATCAAGAACATGATCTTCGGCGGCACCAACGCAAAGCTCTACAACTTCGACGTCGCAAGCGGACCGACATCGGGCCGAACCGCGATCGCTTCGCGCTGATGAAGGACGAGTACGAACGCAACGGGGCGGCGCGCAGCAACCTGCGTTACGGCTATGTGCGCGGGCCGGTGGACTGGGAAGCGTTTGCGTAAAGCACTGTCGTCCTCGCGAAGGCGGGGACCCATACGCCGTGCCGTTTCGAACGCGCACGGCGTATGTTGCCTTAAGCAGCTTGCGCGGAGGGTATGGGTCCCCGCCTTCGCGGGGACGACGCCAAATATGTGGTAGCGACTTCAGCGCTCGACGAACGCCTTCTCGATCACGAAGTGGCCCGGCTCGCTGTGGTTGCCTTCGTTGAAGCCGCGCTCTTCGAGAATGACGCGCAGGTCTTCCAGCATGCTCGGGCTGCCGCACAACATGATGCGGTCGGTCTCGAGATTGAGCGCCGGCAAGATCGGTATCGGCGAACAGCCGGTTGGTGGTGATCAGATCGGTGATGCGGCCGCGATTGCGGAACGGCTCGCGCGTGACGGTCGGATAGTAGATGAGCTTCTCGGCCAGCACCGGCCCGAAGAACTCGTCCTTCGAGAGGCTGGCGACGAGCTGTTCGCCGTAGGCGAGCTCGGAGACCTGCCGGCAGCCGTGCACGAGCACGATCTTCTCGAAGCGGTCGTAGACGTCCGGATCCTTGATCAGGCTCGCGAACGGCGCAAGGCCCGTTCCGGTCGACAGCAGCAGCAGGCGGGAGCCGGCCAGCAGATTGTCGGCGATCAGCGTGCCGGTCGCCTTGCGGCCGACCAGAATGGTATCGCCTTCGCGGATCTTCTGCAGGCGTGAGGTGAGCGGTCCGTCGGCAACCTTGATCGAAAAGAATTCGAGCGATTCTTCGTGATTGGCGCTTGCCATCGAATAGGCGCGCAGCAGCGGCCGGCCGTTGACCTCGAGTCCCATCATGGTGAACTGACCGTTCAGGAACCGGAATCCGGGATCGCGGGTGGTGGTGAAGGAGAACAGCGAGTCCGTCCAGTGACGCACGGAAAGAACTTGCTCTTTGTTGAAGGCGCTCATGCGTTTCGTTTTGTCAGGATGATTGTCAGGAGAAGATTTGTCTTGCGGCGACGGCGCGCGATATCAGCTGTGATTCATGCACGTATTTGTCGTCCGCAAGCGTGGGAAAGTTCAACCGATGGGGCTGTTTCATGCGCTAGATAATGCATCGGCGGCAAATGTAAACCGTGATTTATGTCACAAAGTTGCATGCATTGATGATGAATGGAACGGTTCTAGAAGAGGCGAATGGCGAATAGCGAGTAGCGAATAGAAATCAGCAACGACAAGGAGAGCTATTCGCTAAAACTACTCGGCCGCGCGCTCCAGCGGCGCGACACGCGGCAGCATGATGTGGAAGTGCGTTCCCTTGCCGACCTCGGACATCAGATCGATGCGTCCGCCGAGACGGTTGATGATGATGTTGTGCACGATGTTGAGGCCGAGTCCCGTTCCGCCCTTGTCGCGACGCGTGGTGAAGAACGGATCGAACGCGTGCCGCCTCACGTCCTCGGTCATGCCGACACCGTTGTCCGAATAGACGATCTCCACGAAGTCGTTGCCCGCTTCGCGCGCGGTGATGATGAGCTCGCCCGCCGCATTGGCTGGAAACGCGTGCGCCACCGAATTCAGGAACAGGTTGGTGACGACCTGGCCATAGGGACCGGGATAACTGTTCATGTCGAGATTGGGCGCACAGTCGACCGTGAGCGTCAGGTTGCGCGTGCGCAGGCCGGGGCGCAGGCTGGTGACGATCTGCTCGGTCAGATCGGCGAGGTTGAACTGCCGCCGGTCCGGCACGTTGCGATCGACGGCGACCTGCTTGAACGACAGGATCAGCTCGGCGGCGCGGTTGAGGTTCGACACGAGCTGCTCGGCCGCGTCGAAATTCGCCTGAACGAACGCGTTGAGGCTCGATCGCTTCAGCTCACCGCGGGCGATCTCCTCCGCGAACATATGACAACGCCGCTGCAGCGCCGTCGCCACGGTCACGCCGATGCCGACGGGATTGTTGATCTCATGCGCGACGCCCGCAACGAGCCGGCCGAGCGCCGCGAGCTTTTCGGACTCGATCAGTGAATTCTGAGTGGCGCGCAGGTTGCTGAGCGCGTTCTCGGCGGACTCCCTGGCTCGCTGGGTCTCCTGCTCGCTGCGCTTGCGATCGGTGATGTCGAGCGCCACGGTGACGATGTAGTCGATCTCGCCGTTCGCGTTCTTCACCGGCACCTTGTTGGCCATCCAGTGCCGCAGCCGGTGCGCAGAATTGAAATACGCCTCCTCGTAAAATCCAAGCTCCTCGCCGGTCGCCAGCACGCGGTGGTCGCCGGAGGTTTCCTTCGAGGCGCCGTAGCGCGCCATGATCTCGTTCGTCGTCCGCCCGAGCGCCTCCTCCGGATCGACGTCGAAGATGCGCGCCATATAGCGGTTCATCAGCAGATAGCGGAATTTGGTGTCCTTGACGTTGATGACCGCGGGCACCGTATCGATCACCGTCTGCAGCTGACGCCGGCTCTCGGCGAGCTCCTGCTCGGCGCGACGCTGGTTGGTGATGTCGCGCACCGTCCCCTCGTGACGGGTCACGCGGCCGCTCTCGTCGCGCACGGCGCTCGCGCTGTCCGACAGCCAGAGGATGTCGCCGTTGCGCTGGCGCACCTGATACTCATACTCGCGCACCATGCCGTCGCGCTGCATGCGCTTGAGATATTCGTCGCGCGCCCTGGAATCGACGTAGATCGTCTCGGAGATGTCCGCTACGCCCTCGATCAGGTGCTGCGGCGAGTTGTAGCCCATCATGCGCGCCAGCGCCGGATTGGCGTTGAGGATGCTTCCCTCCGGCGTCGTGACGTAGATGCCTTCGACCGAACCTTCGAAGATCTTGCGATAGTCTTCCTGGGCCTGGCGCTGCTCGGCGACCGCCCGCAGCACGGCGTCGCGCGCGCCGGCGATATCGGACGGGATCTCGACGGGCGGCACAGCGGCTGCGGCGGCGAGCGGTGCGCCGCAATCGCCGCAGAATTTCTTGCCCTCAGGACTCCTGGCCTGACATCGCGGGCACAGCATCGAACGGTCCAGCCTCACGAACTGCGAGATACGCGCGGCCATCATGCGACGACAACGCGGCCGGCCCAAATCGGCGAGCCCGCAGGATGCACTGTCCTCAAGCCGGGAAAAAACCGCAAGAGGCCAGCCTTCAATTTTGTCGCATTATTTCAGTCGGTTAAGCATGCCCGGCAGAAACCTGCGCTCATTCCGCCGCGCGGCGCCGGTGGATCGCCTGCCACACCCGCTGCGGCGACGCCGGCATATCGAAGTGCCTGATGCCGACGCTTGCGAGCGCGTTGCAGATCGCATTCATGGTGGCGGCCATGGCGCCGACGGTGCCCGCCTCGCCAACGCCCTTCACACCGAGCGGATTGAGCGCGGTCGGCACCTCGACATTGGCGCAGACGAAATTCGGCAGGTCGTTCGCGCGCGGCATGGCGTAGTCCATGAACGAGCCGGTCAGCAGCTGGGCCGAGCCCGCCTCATGCACGATCGCCTCCTGCAGTACCTGGCCCATGCCCTGAGCGACGCCGCCGTGGATCTGGCCTTCGACGAAGGCCGGATGCAGGACGCGGCCGACGTCCTCGACACCCACATAGCCGATGACCTCGACATGACCGGTGTCGGGATCGATCTCCACCTCGCAGATGTGGCACCCGTTCGGATAGGTCGGCTGCGAGATCCTGAACTCGCCGGCGCCGATCAGCCCCTCGTCCTTGCCGGTCAGCGCTGCGACGTCGGCCAGCGACAGCGACCGGTCGGTGCCGGCGATGCGAAAGCGTCCTTCAGCGAATTCGATGTCGGCAACCGACGCCTCGAGCCGGGTGGCGGCAAGCTGCTTGCCTTGCTCCAGAAGCTTGTCGATGCCGACCGAGATTGCCGAGCCGCCAAGCGTGAGCGCGCCGGAGCCGCCGTTGCCCTTGCCGCGCGGCACCTGATCGGTGTCGCCGTAAACATAGTCGATTGTCTCGATCGGCACGTTGAGCCGTTGCGCAACGATGTCGGACAGTGACGTCTCGAGCCCCTGCCCGACCGACATGGCCCCCGCGCGCAACCGCACGCTGCCGTCCGCCCTCGCTTCGATCCAGGCGAAGTCGGCGCTCGGCCGCGCAAAAGGGCCGGCCGCGACCTCGATCGGGTTGGCGATGCCGATGCCGCGCAGCTTGCCGCGCTTCTTCGCCTGCTTGCGCCGCTGCGCAAACTCCTTGTAGCGCGCGAGCTCTGCGGCCTTCTCCATGGCCTTGATGAAATCGCCGCAATCATAGGTGAAGACGAACGGCGTCTTGTAGGGCATCGCCTCGGACGGGATCAGGTTGCGCTTGCGCAGCTCGAACGGATCGATGTCCATCTCTTGCGCGGCGACATCGATCAGCCGCTCGATGGCGTAGGTCGCATCGGGCCGGCCCGCGCCGCGATATGGCGCAGTTGGCGAGGTATGCGTGAAGATGCCCGTGGCCTCGCCAAGGATCTTCGGCGTTCGATAGACACCGGCAATGCCGCCGAAATTGCCGATCGGCGAACCGGACCTCGCCGACAGATACGCACCGATGTTGACGCGATAGCTGACGCGAAGCGCGGTGAAATGTCCGCGTTTGTCGAGACCGAGAGCGGCGTCGATCTCGATGTCGCGCGCATGCTCGTCGGACAGGAACGATTCAGACCGGTCCGCCACCCACTTCACCGGCCGCTTCAGCTTCTTCGCCGCCCAGAACACGATCGACTCTTCGCGCACAAGACCCGACTTCATGCCGAACGAGCCGCCAACGTCAGTCGCGACCACCCGCAGCGCGGTCTTTTCCATGCCGAACATCGTCGCCAGCGTGTCGCGCAGATTGTGCGGGCTCTGATAGCTGACATGCAGGGTCGGTCGCCCATCCTTGTCGACATGGCCGACGGCGCTGCGCGGCTCCATTGGATTTGCGGAGACCCGCGACGAGATGAAGGTCAATCTCGCGACATGGTGCGAGGCGCCCAACGTCTTTTCGATATCCGCTGCGTCGCCCTTGCTCCAGTGGTAGGCGATGTTGTCGGGCGTCGTATCCCACACCGTGGCCGCGCCATGGGCCGTCGCCTCGGCGACGGTCGCAACCGCCGGCGACGGTTCGTAGTCGACGTTGACCTGCTCCGCGGCATCGCGCGCGGCAGCAAGCGATTTCGCGATCACCATCACCACCGGCTCGCCCAGGAAGCGGACCTGGTCGCGCACCAGCGGCGGACGCGGCGTCTCGGTCACCTCGATTCCGCCGGGACGCTGCATCTTGGTCGGCAGGCTGTAGTCGCGCACGCCATCGGCGTCGAGGTCGGCAGCGGTGAAGATCGCCACCACGTCCTTCGCTCTCTTCGCCGCTTCCGTATCGATGGCCTTGATCCGCGCATGCGCGTGCGGCGAGCGCACGAAGACGGCATGGGTCATGCCGTCGAGCGCAACGTCTCCGGCATAGAGACCCCTGCCCTGCGTGAGGCGAAAATCCTCGCGCCGGTGCACCACGCGACCGTACTTCATGTCCTGCATAGGCTGTCCATGCTTTGATAATGCGCGCCGATCAAACGCATCCCTGCGCACGCAAGAATTCAGCGACTGGAGCCGCCTGCGGTCCTCCCGCCTCGGCATGCGCGAGCAGCGAAATGCCGTGGGGGCCTCGCCACGTCCGCGCCCCGGGCACGGCTTCCAGCGTGGCGCGAACGATCGGCAGGTGGCCGAGCATCGCCGCAGCGAAGATGTCCATGCGCGCCCCGTTTGCAATGAGATAGAGCGCGATGTCGCGCCGGCCCACATGCGCGGCGGCCCCGAGCCCCGTCTCCCAGTCGCCGTTGCCCCAATCCCAGGCTGCATTGACCAGCGCAGGCTGCTGACCAAGCAGCTCCCGCACGCGATCGAAATCGCCGTGCGCCCTGCCGACGAACTCGTTGACGAGAGCCGGCGCCAAAGGTGTCTTGTCTGTCATGACGGTTCTCCGCCGAACGTTCAACGCAATTACAAGCTGATCTTGTAAACCTCTGCCGCCGTGCCCTCGAACATACGATTCTTTTCAGCCTCGCTGTAGGGCGCAGCAATCCGCTTCAAGGCATTCCAGATCACCTGATAGCTGCACTGGCCCTTGTCCGGCGGAAAATTGCTCTCGAACATGCAACGGTTCGGCCCGAACGCCTCGATGCAGGTCTCCATGTAGGGCTTCCACGCCTTGGCCAGCTCTTCCGACGACACCGGTTTTGGGCGCGCGTGAAAATCGTAGCCCAGCAGCATCATCGCGAGACCGCCGAGCTTGACGACGACGTTCTGACATTTGGCGATATCCTGGACCGAGGCCTTCCAGATCTTGAATATCTCGTCGCGGCGATTGGCATAGACGCCGAGGCCGACCGGCCCGCCGCAATGATCCATGATGATCCGCTGGTTCGGAAAGGCCCGCGCGAGATCGGCGAGCTCCGGGATCTGCGGATGAAACAGCCAGGCATCGAACGTCAGCCCGAGCGGACCGAGACAGGCAAAACCTTTGCGGAACTGCGGATCGGCCAAAAGACCCTTCGGCCGGGTCGCATAGGCACCTGCCACGGCCGGGTCCGCGTCCCAGGCTGACGAATGACGGATGCCGCGATAGCGGCCGTTGCCCGCCCTGATCTGCGCCTCCAGCACCGCCTTCGCCTCGTCGCCCAGCAGCAGATTGACATGACTGACGATCGCCGCATTGACCTGGCACGGGCCATAACCGCCGCTCGCGCTCTGCGCCGCAACGCCATTGGCGAACTCGACCTCGCCGACCGGCTTGAACGCCTCCGCGCCGCCTGCGCGATACATCGAGCGGCAATCGACATAGACGGTCGCGACGATGTTGTGGCCTGTGGCGATGTCGTCGGTGAGCTCCTCCAGCAGGTAGCGGCCGCCCTGGCGGTCCCACAGGTGATGGTGCGCGTCGATGATCCGCCGCGCAGGATCGATGATCTCCTCGCTGTACAACGCAAGCCAATCCGCGCGCGGCTCGGCATAGAGACCGCTCTTCGGCACAACGACGTTTGAGGAAACCATCGGCCGCTCCCTTCAGATGTTATGGCCCGTGGACTACTCGGGCTCTTGTTGCCGGCTTGAAGGCTAGCAAGAGTGCCGCGGCATGGAAATCTCCCGCACTGCATGCCGCGCGGCCGGGACGGCATTGCCGCGCTTTCCTTGGGGCTGTCGTTGTGCAGAATGCGCCTGGGCCAAACTCGTCAACAAGAACAACAGGGTGGAATTCGCGCATGAGACTGACAAAACCTCGCATCGCGCCCGTGCCGGACGACAAGTTCACGCCGGATCAGACGGAAGTTCTGGAATCGGTGATCAAGAGCGGACGCGTGCTCAATATCTTCCGCACCCTGATCAATGCGCCAAAAGCCGCGAAAGGCTTTTTCCCGTGGGCCAACTACGTGCTGTCGCGCCGCAACGATCTGCCACCACGCGAACGGGAGATCGTCATCCTGCGTATCGGCTTCCTGTGCAAATCCGGCTACGAGTGGACGCAGCACACGCGTATCGCGCTGAACTCCGGGCTGAATGAGGCGGAGATCGCGCGGATCAAGCAAGGCGCCGGCGCGCCGGGCTGGACCGCGGCGGAGGCAGCGCTGCTGCAGGCCAGCGACGAGCTGCACAAGGATCACTTCATCAGTGACGCGACCTGGACCGCGCTGCGGAACAATTTTTCCGAGAAGCAGTGCATGGATGTGGTGTTCACCGCCGGGCAGTACACGCAGGTCTCGATGATCCTCAACACGTTCGGCGTTCAGCTCGATGAGGGACAGACGCTCGATCCCGACCTCAAGGGCTTCTGAAGCCGCAACCGACAAAGCCAGGAAAGAGAAAACAGCATGCGCCTTCTGCAGGCGATCGTCACCGTGGCCGTCCTGTTCGCCGGGTCGCAACAGGCTGCGGCGCAAGAGTACCCCTCCCGCCCCGTCAAGATCGTCGTGCCGTTCGCGGCCGGATCGTCGACCGACATCCTTGCCCGGGTGCTGGCCAAGGATTTCCAGCAGCGGCTGGGACAACCGTTCATCGTCGAGAACAAGGCCGGCGCCGACGGCTTGATCGCCGCGCAGGCGGTGGTCACGTCCGAGCCGGACGGCTACACGCTGTTCGTCACGACACACACGTCGCAGGCTGCGAATGTCAGCCTGTTCAAGTCGCTGCCCTACGATCCGCTCAAGGATTTCACACCGATCAGCCGCCTGACATCCGGGCAATTCATCCTGGCGGTCAATCCAACGGTCCCGGTGAAGAGCGTCGAGGAGCTGATCAGCCATATCAAGGCCAATCCGGGAAAGTACAGCTACGCGACGGCCAATTCGACGTCGACGGTGGCGATGGCGTGGCTGGCGGCGCTGAAGGAGCTGGACGTCGTGCGGGTGAACTACGCGTCGGCGCCGCGCGCGATGGCCGACCTGCTTGCGAACCACGTGCAGATCACGTTCGGCGACCAGGCCAACACCGCGCCGCTGGTGCAGGATGGCCGGCTCAAGGGGCTTGCGGTCACCGGCGCGAACAGGTCCGAGCTTGTGCCGACGCTGCCGACGATGCGGGAATCAGGCGTCAACGAACTGGTGCTGAACTCGTGGGCCGCGCTCTATGGACCGGCGAAGCTGCCTCCTGCGATCGTCGACAAGCTCAACAAGGCAGTGTTCGCGGCCTATCGCGAGACCGATGTCGTCACCGCGCTGAAGGCTGCCGGCTACGATCTCGTCACCTCAAAGCCCGAGGAGCTCGCGGCCTTCAACGCCCAGCAGATCGAAGTCTGGCGCACCGCCGTCACGCTCGGCAAGATCGAGCCGCGCTAGCTAGAGCATGATGACTTCAAGTTGGCCCGATCGGTGCGGTCCTTTCAGTGTCGTCCCCGCGAAAGCGGGGACCCATACGCTCCGAGCTTGTGAAGGCCACCGGCGCTCGTCGACTTTCGAGCCGACACGGCGTATGGGTCCCCGCTTTCGCGAGGACGACACTGAGAGTGTGGATGCGCTTGAATCTCAACCTGATCCCATCACGCTCTGGCTGTCGCTCCGTCGAGAGCCATCCCGGCACGTCAACCCTTGTACTGCTTCTCTTCGATCAATCGCGAGCCGAGTGAAAGATTGATGTCGCGCTTGATGTGTGCGCGTTGGTCGTTCGTCCTGTAGACGGAGCGCGCGAGCTCGATGAACTCCTGATCGAACTCGGCCTGCGCTTCCTTCTCGCGGATACGGTCTTCAATCGACCAAAGCGCCTCATTGACCTGCTTCAGCTCGCGCTTCCATTCGCGCAGCCTTCGGTCACCGGCAAGCTCATTGGCGATGGCCGAAAGCATCGCAAGCTCCGTCTGCACGTTCCCGCGGGCAGAAGCAGCAACGATGCGCTCGGCCTTGATCTCAAGAATCGAAATCTTGTCGAGCAGTTCGCCCCAGGAAAGCGGGACAAGCGGACTTGGCCGCGATGCCGGAGCCTGAGCGGTCATGATCCTGCCTGTCTCAGTTCGTCTGCCATCCGCTCGAACACCTCACGCCAGCTTCCGGCCTTCTTCCGCCTGAAAAGCCTCATGTCAGGATACCAAGGACTGTCCGGGCGATCGAGCATCCAGCGCCACTCCGGTATCGATTTGAGGGCAACCCACACCGGCCGGCGGAGCGCGCCGGCGAGATGCGGGATCGCGGTATCGGATGTCACGATCATGTCGAGATTCTGCATGACAGCCGCGGTGTCGATGAACGCATCGGCTCCACCATCGAAATCCTTGCCCAGCATCTCGACATGCATTCCGGCAGGCAGATCCTTCAGCTGATCAAGGCCGTTTTCCTTCTGCAGACTGATCAGCCGGACGCCGGGAAGCTGGGAGAGCGGGAAGAACTCACGAAGCGGTATTGAGCGGCCCAAATCGAGCTTCGAGTTGGGGTTGCCCTGCCACGCAATTCCGATCTTCAAGCCGTGATCGCCGATGACCGGCTTCCACTCCCTCACCTTCTCCACGTCCGCGTGCAGGTAGGGCGTACCGGTCGGCACTGTCGCAAGGTCGGTCCCGAACCGCCCCGGCAGACTCATCACTCCGACCTGGAAATCAAACCGGCGATCTGCAGGTACCGCGTCCACCAGTTGCACGCCATCGGCGACGTCGCGCAGGATCCGGAACATCGAGCGCCGCACGAGAAAGGCGACATCGGCACCTTGTTCGACGAGCAACGGCAGATAGCGGCACATCATGAGAGCATCGCCCAGTCCCTGCTCCGCAAACACGAGCAGGGAGCGGCCCTTGAGCGGCTCTCCCGACCAATACGGGACATCCGGTACCGGCAGCTGCACCGAGTTCACGCTGGAAACGCGCCTCGTAGTCGGGCCATCCGGCGGCCATCTGCCCCGTCAGCAGGTTGACGTAACCGCGATGAAAGATCGCCGCAAAATTGCGATCCCGGGCGATGATGCGATCGCAGAGCGCCAGCGCGTCGGAAAAGTTGCCGCGGCCCGTCGCCGTGACGCTCTTGACGAGCAGAGGCTCCGACATCGTCGGGTCTGTTGCGAGAAGGTCATCAGCGATCGTGTCAGCCTCATCGAATCGCTCGAGTTCCCCCAGCAGCGCCGCGCGATTCTGCCGGTAGACGATGTTGAACGGGTCTTTTTCCGACAGGCTATCGAAGATTTCGAGCGCCTCGGCCTGCCGCGCGAGATGGACGAGCGCAATGCCGGAGTAGAACTGCGCAAGCGCCAGTTCCGGATCGCGCTTGCGGGCGGTTTCGAGCAAGGCGAGCGCCTCGAGATCGCGCTTCGTCGAGGTCAGGAGCGCGGCAAGGTCCGTCAATATCGAAGCCGATCGCGGTTTGAGCGCGCTTGCCTGGCGCAAATAGTCCTCCGCCTTGCGAGCTTCGCCGGTCACGGCATAGGCGATGCCCAGCAGGTGCACTGCGCGGGCCTCCTTCGGCTTCCGCGCAACGAATTTCGCGAGAAGAGCAACGGCTTCAGGCGCCTGCCCCGCGTTCATCAACGCTTCGGCCCTGTCAAGTTCGGCACCAATTCCCATTGCAGTCCCAGACCTTCATCACCGCCGCAACGCGCTCACAACATGCCGCGGCCACGCCGACGGCTGCGGCATCGTCTGATGCCACGTGCAGACGTGCCCTCCCGGAGCGAAGATTGCAACCGCAGGATTTCGCGCGGGCCGCCTCAATGGGGCCGGCCAGCACATGGCGGCCGCGTCAGTCCTTCTTGATCAAGCCGAGCTGGGTCAGGTTCGCCTTTTCCGAGATCATGTAGTCGGCGACGAATTTCGTGTATTCGGCGCTGGTCAGGAAGCTTCCGCGGAGCATCTCGTAACGATCCATCAGCGCGATCACCGCCGGATCGTCCAGCGCCTTCCTGTAGGCGTTCTGCAGCTTCTCGACGATCTTCGGATCGATACCTTTCGGGCCGGCGATGCCGTAAGGCAACTCGAACACGTAAGGGAAGCCCAACTCCTTCAGCGTCGGCACGTCCGGAATCTTCGGGTTGCGCTTCGCCGTCCAGATGTTGAGGAACACGAGCTTGCCGGCCTCCACCATCGGCTTCGATTCCAGGCCGCTGATGCTCAACATGGTGTGCCCGCCGACGGCGGCGAGATTGGCCTCGGCGTTGCTCTTGAACGGGACGTGCGAGAACTTCACGCCCGATTTCGCCGCCATCAATTCCATGCCGATATGCCCCGACGTTCCCGCACCCGAGGTCGCATACGTCACCTTGCCGGGATTGGCCTTGGCGTATTCGATCACGTCGTTCCAGGTCTTGAAGCCGGTATGCGTGCCCGCCTGCGCCGTGATCACGTAGCCCGAGAGATTTGCGATGTAGGTGAAATCGTTCACCGAGTCGTAGGCGGTGCCCTGCACGAGCTGATAGCGAAACACGCTGATGGGGATCTGGCCGATGGTGTAGCCGTCGCCCTTCGCCATCGCCGCCATGGTCGCCGGTCCCACCGTACCGCCGCCGCCTGCCTTGTTCTCGACGATGATCGGCTGACCGAGTTCCTTCGACGCGGCCTCCGACATGGCGCGCATCACGAGATCCGTGCCCGACCCCGCGGCCCAGGGCACGATGAAGGTGATCGGTCTTGTCGGATAATCTTGCGCCGCAGCGGCGGCTGCGAACAGCGCCAATCCCGCCAGCGCAAATGCTGCTTTGAGAATAGTACGGCTCATGATGTCTCCCCCATTTGTCGGAGGCGGCAGCTGGACTGCGTTGGCGCGCCGGCAAGTCCTGAGCCGCCAGATCAATTCAACAACAACACATGAAACCTTTCCGCAAAACGTCGCTTTCACCTCGCATGATACGGAATCGCCTGGACTTCATCAGCGAAGCTGCGGATTCCGATTGATCTTAAGGTGCGTGTCGAACTTGTCGATTCACAATCGGCCTGTTGCAAAGCACAACATGCTTGTGTTGCCGTGCGATACTCCAGGCAAGATCGTGGGCGTTGCCGTCCGGGCAATACAGTCGTTCGCAACTGTGCTCTTTGGAGTTCTGCCTGCATCGTTCTGGTTGCGCCACGTAACCGCGGCCCTATCATGCTGCAGCGATCGCACGTGCCATGCCTTGACTGAAATCCCAACCGCAACGGTGCGCCACTACGTCACGGCGCAAATGAACGGTTTAGTACATAGCCTGCGGGAAAAATAGGAAACGCGCAGAAACTGCGCATCATTCGATTGTACGGAAACGTACAATGACGGGGACAATCGCAGTGCGGGCATACGCACCGCTGCGATCGGGAGGAGACCATGAATGCTCAAAATCAGGGACCGCACGACTGAGGCACCACATAAGTCCAGCGTGGTGCAGAATCATTTCCTGGCGACGATGCCGCCGGCCGACTTCGAGCAGTTGCGCCCCTACCTCAGGCTCGTCGAGCTGAAGCGGCACGCGGTGATCCACGAAACCAACAAGCCGGTGGACGCGGTGTATTTCGTGGAAAGCGGTTTGATCTCGCGCGTCGCGCGCACTCAGGCCGACGGCGCGGTGGAAGTCGCAATGGTCGGACGTAGTGGCCTGGTTGGCCTCTCGGTCGTCCTCGGCACGATGATGGCCCTGCACCGCACGATCGTGCAAATTCCGGGACTGGCGCTGCGCATACCCGCTACCGATCTGCAGACGATCATGGCGAGAAATCCCGCGATCCGCGATCACCTGTTGCGCTACGTGCAGTCGCTGATGAGTCAGGAGGCACAGGTAGCGCTGTGCAATGCCAAGCACGAAATCGACAAACGTCTCGCACGGTGGCTGCTGCTGGCGCACGACCGGGTGGCGGGGAATCTCCTTCCTGTGACGCACGATCTGCTGGCGATGCTGCTCGGCGTGCGTCGCGCGGGTGTTTCGGAGGCGCTCGCTGCCTTCGAAGCCAAGGGCGTCGTCGCCAAGTCGAGAGGTGCCCTCAAGATCGTCAGCCGCGAGGCGCTGAAAGCGAACGCCTGCGAGTGCTACAAGATCATCGAGGAAAGGTTCGCCTGGCAGCGCGCCATGAAGCATTACGAACATCGCCTCGATCCTTACGCTTAGGCGATACTGATCTCCCCATCGATAGAGCAGCGGCGCTCGACGCGCGCGTGCACGGTCGCGTGACGCCGTGCGCGATGTGTTCGTTTCCCTGTCGCAAAGAAAAATCCCCGGCAGGTTTCCCTGCCGGGGACGATCGTTTGGTTCAGGCTTCGCCGATCAGAAGAACCGGCGGACCGAGAACATGCCCGAGAACACGTTCTGGTCGCGGAACTCGTAGCGCGCGTTCGGCTTGAAATTGACGATGGCCGGCTGGGCGAGGATGGCACCGTCGTCGTGGCCGGTGCTGTGGTTCGTCCACATGAACTCGACGCCGATCGTCAGATCGCGAACCGGGGTCCAGTAGGTCCGGCTGCCGACGCCTGCGATGCGATAGTCCCAGTTGCAGGCGGTGGTATTGTGGAGGCTCGCACCAGCCACGTTGACGAGGACGCCGGCAGCCCTCGAGCACAGGATCGCGTTGGCCGTGTCATTGTAGTCGACCACCTGCACGCCACCGAACACCGAGGTCCGCCACTCGGCGTTCCAGCCGTGCTCGAAGGCGATCGAGCCACCATATGCGGTCGTCAGCTGCTGACCGGTCGGCCCAACCGTGATGCCCGCACCCGTGCGGGTCGTCGTGGTGTAGACCGAGTCAAACAGCACGCTGCCGGTGACGCTGCCGTAGGTGAGGAAGCCGTCCGAACCGCCATAGAGGAGGAACGTCGAGCCCGGACCGATGTTGTTGAAGACGTCCGTCGTCGCACCCTTCGACCACGTACCGGCGATGTAAAATGCGTCGTTGACGCCGGTCGGCGTGTTGAACTTGAAGCCCGCGTTGACACCGTAGCCGGCCTTGTCGGCCACAGAGCCCCCGAGCTCCGAGCATCCGCCGGCCCCAACCGTGGGCGCCGCCGCGCCGGCAATGTTCGTGCCCGAAGCGCCGCACACGTAAGCAACGTGGTTGTTGAGCACGTTGGCAGCGAGGTGGAAGCCGCCCCAAGCCTGGTCGATGCGCAGCTGGCCGACGACCTCAGGCCAGGTGTTGCCACCACGGGTGTCGATTCCGGGCACCGTACCCTGCACGCCCACACCGACAAAGCTGGTCACAGCGTTGGTGCCGTTATAGATGCCGCGCTTGCGCTCCTTGTTGTCTTCGAGCGACAGCGTGCCGGAGATGCCGTTGCCGAACTGGTGCGTGTAGGCCGCAACGAAACGGCCACCCGCGGTGTCCGGATTGCCGAGCCAGCCGTTACCCCACTGGAATGCGTATTTCCAGGGGTTGTCGAAGTACGACGTGCCGGCGCGGCCGATCGTGAAGCCACCCCACTGGATGACCGCCGCGTCAAGGCCGATGCGTGCTCGTCGCACCCGCCAGGCCGGCTGCCCCCTGATGCTCGGCGCGAACCACCGCGAACGTGCGCAGCGTGCCGAAGCTCGTCTGCGTGCGCGTGTCGGTGTTGATGAACGAACGCGCACGGGTGAAGAAGAAATCCCGGTCGCGGGTGCGCGTGTTGTTGCCGTCGCCGGTGGTGGCCCACGACTGGAAACTCGTACCGCGGCTGTTGAACGACACTTCGGCGCGGATGTGGCCGCCGATGCGGATACACGTGTCAGTGCCGGGGATGTAGTAGAATCCCGCACCGTACAGGGAGCAGATCTTCACGTATTCGACCGGCTTGGCCTTCACGGGAAGATCGGCTGCCTGCGCCCCCGTCATTGCAGCGAGACCCGCCGCCGAGCCGAGGAGTAGGCTCTTCACCATCTTCATCTCAAACCTCCAAGTTTGCTCTGTTTCCCCCATCTCGCTTCGCGCTTCTCGGACCCCCGCTGAGCGCGAGCGACTTGAGCGAAACCCTGACGGGACGACTCGGGATGCCCCCCTCTGTCGCGGAAAAACCATCGCTTATGCCTCTTCTGCGCGCACTTTGGATGTCAGTACGGTAACGCACGCAGAAAGGCGTTTAGGAACAGGTGTTGTAGGAAGGCCACGGCCGGTGCGGCAAAGGCACGAAAATTCAGCGATTACAGCGAGTTAATAAACACTTAAGGCGTCGTCGTGCCGGCTCTCGCAGGTGCGTTCAAAAGCCCTCACAGCCGGATCAGCCGCGGAAGGGGCCGGCACAGTCGCAATTCATTCAAAAACAGGGCTGCAATCGCAAGATTTCGGGGCGGAACCCCAAGGAACCCTAAGGAATCGGACGCAACCTCAGTCGGTGAACACCACCGTCTTGCGGCCATTCGGGACGACGCGGTCCTCCAGGTGATAGCGCAGGGCGCGGGCCAGCACCCGCCGCTCGATGTCGCGCCCCTTGCGGATCAGGTCGTCGGGCGAGTCGCGGTGACTGATCCGCTCCACGTCCTGCTCGATGATCGGGCCTTCATCGAGCTGTCCGGTAACGTAGTGAGCTGTCGCGCCGATCAACTTCACGCCGCGCTCATGCGCTTGATGGTAAGGCCGCGCGCCCTTGAAGCCCGGCAGGAACGAATGATGAATGTTGATGCAGCGCCCCTGCAGCCGCTCGATGAACTCGCTCGAGAGGATCTGCATGTAGCGCGCAAGCACGACCAGTTCCGTTTGCGTCGTTTCGATCAGTTGCCACAACTGCGCTTCCTGCGCAGCTCTTGTCGCCGCGGTCACCGGCAGATGATGAAACGGAATATCGCCAAGCTGCAGGCTGTTGCGCAAATCCCGCGCGTGGTTGGAGACGACGGCGGTCGGCTCCATCGCCAGTTCGCCGATGCGCCAGCGGTAGATGAGATCGACAAGGCAATGATCGAATCGCGACACCAGCAGCATCACCCGCCGCCGCACTGAGCGGTCGCGGATCTGCCACTCCATCCGCCATTCGGCGCCGACGCCGGCAAAGCCCGCGCGCAGCGAATTGAGCGAGGGCGCGTTCGTTGCGGCTTCGAACACCACGCGCATGAAGAAGCGTCCGGTCTCGACGTCGTCGAACTGCTGTGCGTCGAGAATGTTCTGCCCCTCGTTGAACAGAAACGCGGAGACGGCGGCGACGATTCCCGGCCGGTCGGGACAGGACAGGGTGAGAACCAGCGGGTGTCCGGACATGGCGATAAGGGCGCTGTGGCGAAGGGACGAAGGTTGCTTTTCGCAGCCTAGCTAGGGGGCAGCGGCCCGCCCTGTCTACAGCAATTCCTTCACCCAGGAGGGACCGTTCGCGCGAACCGCTTACCGGCGGCCGGCTCGCCGGCCAATCCACCCGATTTTGTCAATGGCGATATAGGCTTGCCAGCCCGGCAGGGATACGATTTGCTCCCCTCGACAAGGGCTGGGCGACATCTGCGAATCCCACCATCACGCACCCCAATGCGAGACACCGAGATGATCAAGTTTGGACGAGGCTTCCTCGCTCTTCTGGCCTGCATCGCCACCCTCACCTTCTCGCTCACGCCGACGCTTGCGCAGCGCGACTACTCCAACCTGGCGGACCAGCCGGGCTTCGTGCCGAAGGAGGCGGACGAGCAGCTCGAACCGCAATTCCAGCGGCAGATGGTGCTTTACCGGACCGCCGAGCCGCCGGGCACCATCATCGTCCACACCAGCGAACGCTTCCTCTATCTCGTGCAGGGTAACGGCCGCGCGATGCGCTACGGCATCGGCGTCGGCCGCGAAGGCTTCCAGTGGCAGGGCCTCCTGAAGATCTCGCGCAAGCAGGAATGGCCCGACTGGACGCCGCCCCCGGAGATGATCGCACGCCAGCCCTATCTGCCGCGTTTCATGGCCGGCGGTCCCGGCAATCCGATGGGCGCCCGCGCGCTCTATCTCGGCGCCACGGTCTATCGCATTCACGGCACCAATCAGCCGCAAACGATCGGCGGCGCCGTGTCCTCGGGCTGCTTCCGCCTCGTCAACAACGACGTGGTAGATCTTTACGAGCGCGTGCCGGTCGGCACCAAGGTTGTCGTGCGGCAGAAGCCGGAGATTTGATCGCGACGCGATCCGGCAAATCGGGGGCTATCGGATGATTTCCTTGCAAAAGACATTCCGCAGCGGTCTCGCCATCGGCCTTGCCGTTGCGATCGCGGTGATCGCCGCCGCCTGGACCTATATCCGCTACGACGCCAACACGCTGCGCAAGGTGCGTGCGCGCGGTGAACTGCTGTGCGGCGTCAACACCGGCCTGCCCGGCTTCTCCAATCCCGACGCGCAAGGCAACTGGAGCGGTTTTGACGTCGATTTCTGCCGCGCCATTGCCGCTGCGATCTTCGACGATCCGAAGAAAGTGAAGTTCGTGCCGCTCGACGCCAGCGAACGCTTCAAGGAATTGCGCGACCGCAAGATCGACGTGCTGGCGCGCAACTCGACCTGGAATCTCTCGCGCGAGCTCGGCTTCGGCCTGCACTTCGCGGCGGTGTCGTACTACGACGGGCAAGGCTTCATGGTCCGCCGCGCGAAGGGCGCCGACACCGCGCTCGAGCTCGACGGCACCAAGATCTGCATGCAGACCGGAACGACGACGCAACGCAACCTCGCCGACTTCTTCCGCATCAACAACATGAAGTACCAGGAGGCGCGCTTCGACAAGCTCGAGGACGTGGTGAAGGCCTACGACGCCGGCCAGTGCGACGTGGTGACCAGCGACGTGTCGCAGCTCTACGCGCAGCGGCTGAAGCTCACCAAACCCGGCGACCACGTGATCCTCGCCGATGTGATCTCGAAGGACCCGCTGGCGCCGGTCGTCCGTCACAAGGACGACGACTGGCTCCTGCTGGTGAAATGGACGTACTTTGCCATGCTGAATGCCGAAGAGCTCGGCATCACCTCGAAGAACGTCGCCGAGGCGATGAAGTCGACCAAGCCCGAGGTGATGCGCTTCGTCGGCACCGAAGGCAGCTACGGCGAGGACATGCGGCTGACGAAGGACTGGGCGGCGCGCATTGTCCGCCACGTCGGCAACTACGGTGAGGTGTTCGAGCGCAATCTCGGCACCGAGTTGCCGCTCGGCATTCCGCGCGGCCTCAACCAGCTCTGGAACGCCGGCGGCATCCAGTACGCGCCGCCGATTCTCTGACGGCGGCCCACGGCCCTAATCGGCCGCAGCGCTGGCGGCGAGCAGCGGCGGGGCTGCAGCGGATTGCGTTCCTTCCGCCTGCTGGATGATGCCGCTCGTCCGCAGCTCGGCAAGCTTCGCATCGCTGTAGCCGAGCTTGCCCTTCAGCACTTCTTCGGTGTTCTGGCCGAGCAGCGGCGGCGCGCGATACTCCTCGATCGGCGTGCCCGAGAACGTCAGCGCGTTGCGGATCAGCGACAGGTCTTCGCGCAGCGGGTGCTTCACCTTCACCTCCATGCCGCGGCTCTTCACCTGCTCATCGTCGAACACCTGCTTGAAATCGTTGATCGGCCCTGCCGGCACGCCGACGCGCTCGAGCTCGTCGAGCCAGTCTTTCGCAGGTCTTGTGATGAAGATGTCCTCGAGGATCTTCATCAGCTCGACGCGATGCACCACGCGGTCGTTGTTCTTCACGAAGCGCGGGTCCTTCGCCAGCTCGGGATGGCCGAGCACGCCGCAGCACTTCTCGAACTGCGAGTTGTTGCCGACCACCAGCATGATGTCCTGATCGGCGCAGGTGAACACCCGCGCCGGCACCCCGCCGTTGCCCGACGTGCCGCGCCGCGGCGGCGTCTCGCCGTTCACGAGATAGATTTGCGCATAGTGCGTCAGCGAGGCGATCACCGTGTCCATCAGGCAGACATCGATGTGCTGCCCTTCGCCGCCGTTCGCCTTACGATGGAACAGCGCGGCGAGAATGCCGATCGACGCGTTCATGCCGGTCATGACGTCGGCGATGCTGGGACCGACCTTCATCGGGCCCGCGCCGGGTTCGCCGTCCGGATGGCCGGTGACGCTCATCAGCCCGCCTGCCGCCTGGAAGATCGCGTCGTAGCCGGGGCGCGCCCTGTAAGGACCGGTCTGGCCGTAACCCGTCACCGAGCAATAGATGATGCCGGGATTGATCTTCCTGATCGTCTCGTAGTCGAGGCCATAGCGCTTCAGGTCGCCGACCTTGAAGTTCTCCATCATGATGTCGACGGACTTCGCGAGCTCGCGGACGATCTCCTGCCCCGCAGGCTTTGCGATATCGACGGCGACCGACCGCTTGTTGCGATTGGCGCAGAGAAAGAACGAGTTGTTGTTGTTCGCCTTGCCCTCCGGGTCGACCAGATACGGAGGCCCGAAGATGCGCGCGTCGTCGCCGCCGCCCGGCCGTTCGATCTTGATCACCTCGGCGCCGAGATCGGCGAGCATCTGCGCCGACAAGGGGCCTGCGAGCACGCGCGTCAGATCGAGCACCTTGATGCCGGTGAGCGGAAGCGGAGACATTCTTGTTTCCCCTGGAATGGTTGGGCTTTTTGCTTGTTCAGGCCCCGCGGCGAGGCCCTTATCACCGAACCGTCATTAGCCCGCCAAACACATTGATTTCAAGGGCTTGGCTCTGCTCTGGCCGCCGCATCGGCCAGCGGAAAATGCAACGCAAGGGGCACCTCGCCTACCGCCCCTTGAAGACCGGCCTTCGCTTCTCGACGAAGGCGCGCATCGCTTCCTTCGAATCCTCGGTCTTGCCGATCTGCACGGTCATGTCCTGCTCGTAGCGGTAGCCGTCGCGCAGGCTCATCTCCTCGATCGCGTTCAACGACTGTTTGAACAGCTGCACGGCAAGTGGCGCCTTGGATGCGATTTCCTTGGCGAAGGCCAACGCAGCCGGCATCAGCTCCGCCGCCGGCACGCAGGCCTCGACGACGCCGAGCCGATAGAGCTCCGGCCCCGGAACCCGATAGCCGGTCACCGCCATCCGCCGCAGGCGCGAATGGCCGAACAGGCGCATGGCGTGACGCCCGCCGCCCATGAGGCCGACGTCGATCTCCGGCATGCCGAGCGAGGCCTGCTCCGAAGCAAGCAGGATGTCGCAGGACGCCGCGATCGCAAGCCCTGCGCCCAGCGCCGGACCGTTGATCGCCGCGATCACCGGCTTCTTGCACTCGACGATGGCGTGGAAGCATTCGCGCGCGCTGCGCAGGTGGCCGCGCGGCCCGCCGGGCTGCGCTTCACCGCTCGAGCGCGCCTTGATGTCGGCGCCGGCGCAGAACAGCTTTCCCTGGCCCGTGAGCACGACGACGCGGACGTCGTCGTCGTCGGACATGAGATCGAACGCAAGCGCCATCTCGTCCTGCATCTGCCGGCTCAGGGCGTTGACCGGCGGGTTGTTCATGGTGGCGACCGCGATGTGGTCGGCGATCGCGATGTCGATCAGTTTCAGATCGTAGGCGCCCATGTCCTCTGTCCTTTTCTTGTTTGTTTCTTGTTGTCCTGGAAGGTCCGGCTCAGGCTTTGGTGCGCGCGGCGACGAGGCGCAGCGGCGTGTATTCCATCACCGCGGAGCCGTCCTGCTTGACGACGATGTTGCGGGTGCGCACGAGGCCGCGATTGTCGCGGTTCTTGCTGCGCCGCGCCTCGATCACTTCGCACTCGACGTGAATGGTGTCGCCGGCGACCACCGGTCCCTTGACGTCGAGCTGCATGTTGAGAAAGGCAAAGCCCGTGTGCTGCATCGTCGCCTGGATCAGGAGCCCTTCGGCGAAGCTGTAGACCAGCGCGCCCGGCGCCGGCCGTCCCTTGATATCGGATTGAGTCTTCAGGAACTCGATGTCGGTGAACAGCACCTCCGTCATGCCGGTGCAGTTGACGAAGTTGACGATGTCCGTCTCGGTCACGGTGCGCCCGACAGTCCTGAATTTCCGTCCGAGCGGCAGATCCTCATAGAACAGGCCGAGACCAACGATATCCATAGTCGTTCTTCCTTGTTTGTTGCGAGCGGTGCCGCGGCTCAGCCGTGCATGGTCAGGCCGCCGGAGACGCTGATGGTCTGCCCGGTGATGAAGCCGGCGTCGTCGCTGAGCAGGAACGCGATCGTTCCCGGATAATCGTCCGGCGTGCCGAGACGACGCAGCGGGATCGCGCGCGCGAGACTTTCGGCGAGTTTGCCGCCGGACGGTGAGCTGCTTTTGAAGTTATCGAACAGCGGCGTATCGGTCGGCCCGGGACAGACGACGTTCAGGATGACGTTCCTGCGTGCAAGCTCGCGCGCCATGGTCTTGGTAAAGGCGATGACGCCGCCCTTGCAGGCGGAATAAACCGCTTCACCCGACGAGCCGACGCGGCCGGCATCGGACGACACCGTCACCACGCGGCCGAAGTTACGATCCGCCATGCGCTTGACCACGACATGGTGCAAGTTGAGCGGCCCGTACAGGTTGATGCCGATCACCTTGTCCCAGAACGTGCGATCCGTGTCGAGGAACGGGATCGGGATGTCCCAGCCGGCCACGTTCGCGAGCAGCTCCACCGGTCCGGCATCGTTTTCGAATACATCCGTTGCGGTTGCAACCGCATCGCGATCGGTGATGTCGACCTTGTAGATGAGCACGCGGCCGGCCTTGCCGGCGCACAGCCGCGCCGTCTCCTCCGCGCCGGCGAAATTCAGATCGAAGATGCCGACGTGGCAGCCCTCTTCGACGAGGCGAATGGCCGTCGCCCGGCCAATGCCGCTGGCGCCGCCCGTGAGGATCGCCCGGCGTCCCTTCAGTCCACGCATGTCTTGCTCCCTGACGTGTGCCCGCCCCTTTTCGCTGAAGGTTTCATGACCGCCTGCAACAGTCAAAGGCGGCTTTCGGAGCCACGACAGCTGGCAAATTTTCAGAGCAGCTTTGCGGGGCGCAAAACGCCGGCAAAGCTTTTGTCGCTAGCTGCTAATTCCGCTAAGACGCCATCATCCATAGCAAAGCAACACAAAAAACGAGGGAACGTCATGTCGATCGATTTCGAAATTCCTGCCGAAGCCAAGGCGATCCGCGAGAAGGTCCGCAAGTGGGTGCAGGAGGAATGCATCCCGGCCGAGAAGGAGCTGGACACGAAGTCGCTCGACGAGGTGCTCGGACCCTTGCGCAAGAAGGCGCGTGCACAAGGCCTGTGGTGTCCGTTCATCCCGAAGGAATACGGCGGCATGGGCCTGGGTCCGCTCGCCAACGCGCTGGTGCAGATGGAGCTCGGCGAAAGCTCGCTCGGCGCGCTGTCGATGAACACGCAAGGCCCCGACGACGCCTCGATGCTGACGCTGCTCGCGCACGGCACCGAGCACCAGAAGGAGAAATTCCTCAAACCGCTTCTGAACGGCGACAAACGCGTCTGCTTCTCGATGACGGAGAAGGCGTCGGGCGCCGACGCCACCGGCATGCAGACCACGGCCGTGAAGGACGGCAATGAAAACTATGTCCTGAACGGCGAAAAGTGGTTCTCGTCGTCGGCAAGCGTCGCCGACATCGCCATCGTGATGGCCAGGACCGATCCGAACGCGCCGCGGCGTCAGCAGTTCTCGACCTTCATCGTCGAGCTGCCGAACCCGGGCTACCAGATCAAGCGCAACGTCAAGAACATGGCGATCGAGGGCCCGCACTACGACAAGCTGTCCGGCGGCCATTCGGAAATCGTCATCAAGGACCTGAAGGTGCCCGCCGACAACCTGCTCGGCGGCGAAGGCAACGGCTTCAACATGGGCCAGCATCGCCTCGCCTACGGACGGCTGCGGCACGGCATGCACAACATCGCCAAGGCGCAGCGTGCGCTCGACATGGCGACCGCGCGCGTCACCACGCGCTCGACTTTCGGCACCCTGCTCGCGGACCGTCAGGCGGTGCAGTTCATGCTCGCCGACTGCGCCAGCGAACTCTACATGGCGCGTCTCATGCTGCTGCACATCGCCTACAAGGCCGAGAAAGGCATGGACCTGCGGCAGGAAAACTCGATCGCAAAGATCTTCCTCGCCCACATGGTGCACAAGGTGGTCGACACGGCGATCCAGCTGCATGGCGCGCTCGGCTACAGCCAGGACACGCCACTCGCCCGCTGGTACACGCAGATCCGCTCGCAGCGTCTGGTCGACGGGCCCGACGAAGTGCACAAGTGGACCATCGGCCGCAACGTCATCAAGGCTTACAAGAAGTACGGCACGACGGCGTCGGCCGCGGGCGGGGATTTGTTGTAAGCGACGACTGCCCGTACGTCCCCGCAGGGCGATGGGCTAAGGCTTCGCGCGATGCAGCGCCGGCTCGAGCGCCGGCGGCTGCGTCTGCAGCTCGGTTCGATTGCGGCCGAGCTCCTTGGCGCGGTACAGCGCCTCGTCCGCCGTAGCCACCAGGTCGCGCATATGCCCGGCGCTGGTGGGCACGAGACTGGCCACGCCGATGCTGAGCCGCGAATACCTTGCCGAAATGCCTTCGGCGTAGCACGCCGTCACGAAAGCATGCCGGATTTGCTGGGCGACAGCCGCAGCGTCCTCAAGGCGCGATGCGGGAAGCAGGACCGTGAACTCGTCGCCGCCATACCGCGCGCCGAGATCGCCCGGGCGCTTCAGGGAGCCCGAGATCGCCTGGCCGATCTGCGTCAGCAGGCGGTCACCGGCCTGATGGCCGAATGTGTCGTTGTAAAGCTTGAAGTGATCGGAATCGATCATCAGCAAGGCGAGCGGTGAAGCGGAGCGTGCGGCGATGCGCCATTGCCGGTCCAGCGCGTCGTTGAACGAACGGCGGTTGGCGAGCCCGGTCAGGGCGTCTGTCGCGGCGAGCGCTGCGAGCTCCGCCTCAGCGCGCGCCCTGAGCGTGAGGTTACGGTTCAGGAACGCGACCAGGGCCAGCGTGGATCGCGGCGAGCGCTGCGATCAGCATGCCGATCGCGATCGCCTGCGGCCGCCACTGCGCGAAGATATCCTGCGTCGATTGTCCGACGGCGACCACGAGCGGAAATTCGCCGACCTGGCTGTAGTTGAACAGCCTGTGGTGCCGTCGACGGTCGAGGTGCTCTCGAACTGGCCGACCGGCGTTTCGGCAAACAGATCAATAATCCGTCCGGGATTCTTGTCGCGCTCGATGAAGTCTGCGTCGGCCGGCGAACGCACCAGGACGATCCCGTCGCTGCGCGCCAGTGTCACAGTCGCTGCAGGGCCGAGCTTGATGGCTTTGAAGGCGTTCTCGAAGTAGTCGATCCGCATCGAGCCCATCACCACGCCGCCGAACGACCCGTCGGCCTATGTTGATGCGCCGCCGAACGGGATCACGGCAGCACCTCGAATGATCGGACTGGCAATGAACAGACCGACTCGACATTGTACGTGGACCTTCGCCGACCCGCTCTGAGAAGGGCTTCCGCGGTTATGTTGTAACGCGCAAGGCGTGATCACGCCGCAGGTAGACAAAGTAGAGTGCAGAATGACCAGGTCGAACAGCCCGCGCATCCCGCAGCCATAGGCGATAGCCGGCCCGGTGCCACTACCGAACGAGATGATTCGATCTGCCAATAGAGTCGAGTTCTCGGCCAATCGCCGAACTCTGCTGCCTCCAGCGCGCAATGCGGCCATCGAGAACGTCAAACCGCCAGGGCGGCGATGACAAGACCGCATGCGACGTAGAGATAAATCGACGTCCGCAGCCTGTGAGATAGCGCATGATCGAGAATGATTGCGCAGGTTCCGCAAGCCGCAGTTTCCTAGGATGTGAACCAATCCGCCAGGTGAAATTCACGAATTATCGAGCAAACGGTTTTTTGGCAACGAGTGGTCATCGACGATACTCAGAGATTGCTGCGGCGCGAAGCTAGACCTAAATCCGCCCTTCCTCGACTGCATGGCAGGCGACACGCGTCTGGCCCGCTGAAAGTTATCCGCGGCGGCTCGCTGCGGCAGCGGTCGGCGGCGAACGGACAGCGCGGATGAAAGGTGCAACCGGCCGGCGGAGCGATCGGATTTGGGATTTCTCCATCCACGGACTTGCGCTGCCGGCCGGTCATCTCGAGATCGGGCACGGCATCGAGCAGCATGCGCGTGTAGGGGTGGCGCGGCCGCTCGAAAATGTCCCGTCCGGGCGCGACTTCGACCAGCCGGCCGAGATACATCACGCCGATGCGCGTCGCCATGTGGCGGACCACGGCCAGGTTGTGCGAGATGAACAGATAGGTCAGGCCGAACTGGTCCTGCAGATCGCGCATCAGGTTCAGGATTTGCGCCTGCACCGAGACGTCGAGCGCCGACGTCGGCTCGTCGCAGACGATGAATTCGGGATTTGCCGACAGCGCGCGCGCAATGGCAATGCGCTGGCGCTGGCCGCCGGAAAACTCGTGCGGATACTTTCGGCCGTCCGCGGGGTCGAGCCGAACCAGCTGCAGCAGTTCGCCGACGCGGCGCTGCACCTCCGCATCGTCCGTTGCGAGGCCGAAGGCGCGGATCGGCTCGGCGATGATGCGATCGACCCGCCAGCGCGGGTTGAGGCTCGCGAACGGATCCTGGAAGATCATCTGGATGCGGCGGCGCAGCTTTTCGCGCGCCGCAGCCAGGCGCGGATCGGACATCGAGATGCCGTCGATGGTGACTTCACCGGAGGTCGGCGGCAGCAGTCCGACCACCATGCGCGCGACGGTCGATTTTCCGGAACCTAACTTGCCGACGAGCGCAAAGGTGTCGCGCCTGGCGATCTCGAACGAGAGATCGGCGACGGCCGTCAGCGACTGTTTCGGCGCACCGGCCAGCGTGCGTTCGAGCCAGGGCCGCGAGACATCAAAAACACAGGTGAGGCGATCCGCTTTCACGAGCGGCGCTGCGGCTGCCTCGCCCGGTCGATCTTGCGGCCTCGTCAGGACGGTGCTCATGCGGTTGCCCGCACATCGCCGGCGTAGAGCCAGCAGGCTGCCTGCGACCGCTCGGCCGGCAGCAAGTCCGGCCGCTCGCTCCGGCAGCGGTCGAACACATGCGGGCAGCGCGGATTGAAGGCGCAACCCGCGGGGATCGCCGTCAGGCGCGGCATCGATCCCGGAATCTGCGTCAGCCGCTCGGCCTCCGCCGTCAGCGTCGGGATCGAGCCCATCAGGCCGCGGGTGTAGGGGTGATGCGCATGCTTGATCACATCACGCACCGGCCCGATCTCGGCGATGCGGCCGGCATACATCACCGCGACCCGATCGGCGGTCTCGGCGATCACCCCCATGTCGTGCGTGATCAGCATGATCGCCACGTGGTGCTCGCGGCAAAGCTTCTTCATGAGCGCGATGATCTGCGCCTGCACCGAAACGTCGAGCGCGGTGGTCGGCTCATCGGCGATGATCAGTTCCGGATTGGCGGCGAGTGCCAGCGCCAGCACCACGCGCTGGCGCATGCCGCCGGAGAACTGATGCGGGTAGGCGTCGATCCGCCGTTCTGCCGCCGGAATGCCGACGTCGACCAGCAGTGCGATCGCTCGGGCGCGTGCCTCCGCACGCATTCATCCCGGTGTGAAGCTGAATGGTTTCAGTCAGTTGCTCGCCGATCCTGAACAGCGGATTGAGCGAGGTCAGGGGATCCTGGAACACCATCCCGATCCGCTTGCCGCGGATCCGGCGCAAAGCCTCGGCCGGCAAATTGTCGATGCGATCGCCTTTCAGCCGAACTTCGCCGCCGGCGATGCGACCCGGCGGATCGAGCAGGCCGATGATCGCGGCTCCAGTGAGCGATTTTCCGGCGCCGGACTCGCCGACCACGCCAAGCACCTCGCCCGGCGCGATGTCGAAGGAGATGCCGTCGACCGCCGTCAGAATGCCGCGCCGCGTCGGAAACTCGACCCGCAGGTTGCGAACGGACAGAAGCGGTTCGGTCATCTGAGCCTTGTCATCCAGCCTTGTCATCTAAGCCTTGGGTTGAGCGCGTCGCGCAGCCAGTCGCCGAACAGGTTGATCGACAGCGCGATGGTCACCAGCGCGAGCGACGGGAACAGCAGGATCCACCACTCGCCGGAGAACAGGAACTGCTGGCCGATCCTGATCAGCGTGCCGAGCGAGGGCTGGGTCGGCGGCATGCCGACGCCGAGGAAGGACAGCGTCGCTTCTTCCAGCACGGCAAGCGCGAGATTGATCGTCGCGATGACAAGCACGGGACCTGCGACGTTCGGCAGCACGTGCTTGATCATCACCGGAAATGCCCGCAAGCCGATCACGCGGGCGGCCTCGACATATTCCTTGCGCTTCTCCACCAGCGTCGAGGCCCGCACCGTGCGGGCATACTGCGCCCAGTTCGACAGGCCGATGGCGATGGTCATCACCGCAAACGTCATCTGCTCGTGCAGCGACGGATGGATCAGCCCGCGGGCGATGCCGAACACCAGCAGCGCCACCAGAATGGCGGGAAAGGAGAGCTGAATGTCCGCGACACGCATGATCAGCGCCTCGATCTGTCCGCCGACATAGCCCGCGACGAGGCCGAGCGTCACGCCGAGCAGCAGCGAGAAGATCACCGAGGCTGTGCCGATCAACAGCGACACGCGCGAGCCGTAGAGGATCGCCGAATACATGTCGCGGCCCTGGCTGTCGGCGCCGAGGCCGAAGATCATGCCCGATCCGGCGCCGGCTTCGCCGGGCGGCGTGAACCCGTCCATCAGATTGAGCGTAGCCGCATCGAACGGATCTTGCGGCGTGATGAACCCGGCGAACGTCGTCGCAAGAATGATGATGATCGTCACCAATGCCGCGCCGATTGCCACCGGCGAGGTCCGGAACGAATAGCCGACATCGGAATCCCACGCGCGCGCAAACAATCCCTTTGGCTGGGCGGTCGCGGCGGACCGGGACTGCGATACCACGCTCATGGGTTCCTACCTCACGCTCCGCAGCCGCGGATCGATCAGGACGTAGACGAAGTCGGTCATGAAGTTCACCACCGCGAACACGAAGGCGACGAACATCAGATAGGCCGCCATCACCGGAATATCGACGAACTGCACCGCGTTCACGAACAGCGCGCCGAGGCCGGGCCACTGGAACACGGTTTCGGTGACGATGGCAAAAGCAATCACCGAGCCGAGCTGCAGCCCGACGATGGTCACGACCGGCACCATGGTGTTGCGCAGCGCGTGGCGGAACTGGATGCGGCGCTCGGGAATGCCGCGCGCACGCGCGAAGCGGACATAGTCCGTGCGCATGGTTTCGAGCATTTCCGAGCGAACCAGCCGCATGATCAGCGTCAGCTGGAAGAAGCCCAGCGTCAGCACCGGCAGCACCAGCGATTTACGCCCGGTCTCGGTCAGAAGCCCAGTCGTCCACCAGCCGATGCGAACGACGTCGCCACGCCCGAACGACGGCAGCCAGCGCAGTTCGACCGCGAACATGTAGATCAGGCCGATGCCGATCAGGAACGTCGGCAACGATACGCCGATCAGCGAAAGCACCATCACGGTGTTGGTGACCAGACCGCGCCGATTGATGGCGGCATAGACGCCGAATGTGACGCCGACGATGAAGGCGAACAGCGCCGACAGCACGGCAAGCTCGACCGTCGCCGGCAGGCGCTCCGTCAGAAGGTCGGCCACCGGGCGCGCCTGTCGGTAGGAGATGCCGAAGTCTCCCCGGGCCGCGTGGCCAAGGAAACGCGCGAACTGGATCGGAAACGGATCGTTCAATCCGAGCCGTTCGCTAAGCTCAGCGCGGTCGGCGTCGGTCGCCTCCTGGCCGGCCAGGCTCGCGATCGGATCGCCGACAAAACGAAACATCGAGAAGGCGATGAGCCCCACCGCCAGAATGACGAGGATGCCCTGCAACAGGCTGCGGATGAGGTGCGCGATCATTCCAAACGCTTGCGGGAGCCTTTATGGCTCCCGCAATCCGTTGATGTGGTCAATTGGTCTTGAACGACACGTATTTCAGCTTCGGCTGGTTCGACACGTCGACCGGAATGTCGAAACCGGTCTTCATCGCGTAGGCCAGCGTCTGGTGGTGAACCGGCAGATAGAGCGTCTCGTCCCTGAACAGCGCCCAGAGCTTGGCGATGGTCGCGTCGCGCTTGGCCTTGTCGGTTTCGCTCGACAGCGACTCGATCATCTTGTCCGCCTCGGCATTGGAGTAGCGCAACGCATTCCAGCTGCCGAATTTTGCGTCCCGGGTGTGATAGAGGAACGAGAAAGTGTACTCGGAGTCGAACGTCGGCACGCCCCAGCCAAGCAGGTAGAACTCGGTCTCCGGCGGGTTCTTCTGGATCAGCGGGAAGTGGATCGATTTCGACTGCGAAACCATGTTCACCTTGACGCCGATCTGCCCCCACATGCCGACCGCCGCCTGGCAGATCGCTTCGTCATTGACGTAGCGATCGTTCGGGCAATGCAGCGTGATGTTGAAGCCGTTGGGATACCCGGCGTCGGCCAGGAGCTTCTTCGCAGTATTGGCATCACCTGCCGGGATGGCGTCGAGCTCCTTGGTCCAGCCATGCACAAACGGCGCGGCCATAGCGCCGGCCGGCACGGATTGTCCGCGCATGGCAACCCGCTGGATCGCCTGCCGGTTCAGGGCCATGTTCATCGCCTGGCGCACCCGCTTGTCGGCGAGCGGATTCTTGCCGTCGACATTGTCGGTCTTCAGGTCGGCGGACCCCACATCCATGCCGAAGAAGATCGTGCGGTTTTCGGGGCCGATGTTGACGCGAAGGCTCTGCTGCGCCTTCAGGCGCTCGATATCCTGAACCGGTACGTCCTGCACGAAGTCGACCTCGCCCGACAACAGCGCTGCGAGACGCGTCGCGTCGGCCTTGATCGGGATGTACGTCAGCTCGGTGATCTCCATCGGGAACGTACCAATGCCCCAGTAGCTGTCGTTGCGCTTCATAACCGTCTTCACGTCCGGCTCGCGCGACACGAGCTGGAACGGGCCCGTGCCGTTGGCGTTGCGGACGGCGTAGTTCTCTTCCTTGTTCTTGTAGTCCTGCGGCTTCTGCGCGTTGTTCGCTTCCGCCCACTCCTTGTCCATGATGAACAGGTCGGTGAGGTTGTTCGGCAGCAGCGGGTTGGGGCCCTTGGTCTTGATCTGGACCGTCAGGTCGTCGATCTTGGTGATAGTATCGACCGAGGTGAGCAGGCCCTTCATATCCGAGGTCGGCAGCATCGCCCGCTGCAGCGTGAACACGACGTCGTCGGCGTTGAAGGCATTGCCGTTGTGAAACTTCACGTTCGGCCGAAGCTTGAACTCCCAGACATTCGCGTCGTCGGTGACCTTCCAGGAGACGGCCAGCGCCGCCACTTCCTTGCCCTGCGAGTCGCGATGGATCATCGGCTCGTAGATGTGGTGGGAGAGCGCGTGCGTCGGTCCCTCGTTCTGCGCGTGCGGATCGAGGGTAAGCGAAGTCACCGGAGCGAGCCCACTTGAGCGAGCGCGCATCGGCAGCCGTCGTCGCGAGCGCCGTTGCTGCGAGCAGCGCGATGGCGAATTTGCCGCAAGTCGTCATGGGAGTGGCCTCCGAAATAGTGCCTGAAATCCGGCCGTCCCGGCGGCCGTTGGAGACCGATTATAGGCCGCACCCTTGGGCTGTCACTGGGCAACGAGGATGATTTCGTCGTCATCGCCCGTCCGGGAGGCAAAATATCGCAGCCGTCAAGCGTGTTGGACGGGGAATAAGCGTGGCGCTTTCGCGCGATGAAAATTCGGCCCAGGGCGCTCACCTCCGCGAGCGCTGCCACCGACTATCCTTTGGTCGAATTGCCTAGAGCGCCCCGCCTATGCGTTGGGCGACCGGATGGCTCTTCGTTTCGCTGGTGCACCCCTCTGCCCGCACGGCACAGAACTTGAATTCCGGGATCTTGCCGAACGGATCGAGCGCCGGATTGGTGAGCAGGTTAGCCGCCGCTTCCGCATAGCAGAACGGCATGAACACCATATTCTCCGGGACGTCGCGATCGGACCGAACCTTCACCTCGACAGCGCCACGCCGCGTCTGAAGGCGAATGAAGTCGCCGGGCCACACGTCCAATCGCCGCATATCCTTCGGCGACATGAACGCCACCGCCTCCGGCTCGATCCGGTCGAGCACCTGGGAGCGCCGTGTCATCGAGCCCGTATGCCAGTGCTCGAGCACCCGGCCGGTGGAGAGCACCATCGGATACTCGTCGTCGGGCAATTCGTCCGGCGGGATGACATGCGCCGGCACGATCTTGCCGCGACCACTCGCCGTCGGGAAACCCGTCGAGAAGATGATCTCGTTTCCGGGCAGATGCGGATCGTCGACCGGATAGGTCACCGCCCCTTCCCGCTCCAGCCGTTCCCAGGTGATGTTCTTCAGTGACGGCATCACTTGCGTCATCTCGGCGAACACGTCGGCCGGGCCGGCATAGTTCCAGTCCAGTCCCATGCGCTTGCCGATTTCCTGGATGATCCACAGATCCTGCCGCGCGTCGCCGGGCGGCCTGATCACTTCGCGCGCCAGCTGCACGCGGCGGTCGGTGTTGGTGAAGGTGCCGGATTTCTCCGCGAAGGCGGACGCCGGCAGGATCACGTCGGCATGGAATGCGGTTTCGGTGACGAACAGGTCCTGCACGACCAGATGGTCGAGCTTCGCCAGCGCCTCGCGCGCGTGCTGCAGGTCGGGATCGGACATCGCCGGATTTTCGCCCTCGATGTACATGCCGTTGATCGAGCCCGCGTGGATCGCGTTCATGATCTCGACCACGGTGAGACCGCGAACGGGATCGAGATCCTGCTGCCAGAGTTTCTCGAACGGTTCGCGCAGATCGGTACGGCCGACCGGCTGGTAATCCGGCAGGAACATCGGGATCAGGCCCGCATCGGAGGCGCCCTGCACGTTGTTCTGGCCGCGCAGCGGATGCAGGCCGGTGCCGGGACGGCCGACCTGCCCTGTGATCAGCGCCAGCGCGATCAGGCAGCGCGCATTGTCGGTGCCATGGATGTGCTGGCTGATGCCCATGCCCCAGAAGATGATCGAGGCGCGCGATTGCGCGTACGTCCGTGCGACCTCGCGCAACGTCTCCGCCGGGATGCCGCAGATCGGCGCCATCTTTTCCGGCGGGAAGTCCTTGATGCGCTCCTTCAGCTCGTCAAAGCCTTCCGTGTAGCCGGCGATGTATTGCTGGTCGGTCAGGCCTTCGGTGATGATGGTGTGCAGCATCGCGTTGAGCATCGCCACGTCGCTGCCGGGCTTGAAGGCGAGATGTTTGGTGGCATGCCGCGACAACGCCTGCCCGCGCGGATCCATGACGATCAGCTTGGCGCCGCGCTTGGCCGCATTCTTGATGAACGTCGCTGCGACCGGATGGTTCATGGCCGGATTGGCGCCGATCACGATGATGACTTCGGCGTCCATGGCGGCGGCGAACGGTGCGGAGACCGCGCCGGAGTTGAGCCCCTCCATCAAGGCCGCAACCGAAGACGCATGGCACAGCCGCGTGCAGTGATCGACGTTGTTGGAGCCGAAACCGGTGCGCACCAGCTTCTGGAACAGATAGGCTTCCTCGTTGGATCCCTTGGCCGAACCGAAACCGGCGAGCGCTTTCACGCCCTTCTCGTCCCGGATCTTGACGAGGCCTCTTGCAGCGACGTCCAGCGCTTCCTCCCACGACGCTTCGCGGAAATGCGTAAAGGGATTCGCCGGATCGACCTGGTCGTTGGCATCCTTCTTCGCATTCGCAAGCCTGATCAGCGGCTTTGTGAGCCGATGCGGATGATGGATGTAGTCGAAACCAAAGCGTCCCTTGACGCAGAGCCGGTTGTGATTGGCGGGACCGTCGCGGCCCTCGGCATAAATGACCTTCTCGTCCTTGACCTGATAGGTGACCTGGCAGCCGACGCCGCAGAACGGACACAGCGAGTCGACCTTCCTGTCGGCGTATGTCACGCGCGTCTGCTGTTCATCGAGCATGACCGACGGCATCAGCGCGCCGGTCGGGCAGGCCTGCACGCATTCACCGCAGGCGACGCAGGTCGATTCACCCATCGGATCGTCGAAGTCGAACACGATCTTGGAACTCATGACTGCGATAGGCCATGCCGATCACGTCATTGACCTGGACTTCGCGGCAGGCGCGCACGCACAGGCCGCACTGAATGCAGGCGTCGAGATTGACGCTCATGGCCGGATGGCTGGTATCGCCTTGCCAGCGCTCGGCCGCCGGGAAGCGGCTTTCGGTGACCTCGACCTTGTCCGCCCAGTTCCAGAATTTCGAATCCGGATCGTGCGACGTTTCGCGCGGCGGCTGATCGGCGACCAGGAGCTCGATCACCATCTTCTGCGCCGCGACGGCGCGCGCGCTCGCCGACTTCACCTTCATGCCGACGGTCGGCGTGCGCTTGCAGGACGGCGCCAGCACGCGCTCGCCCTCGATCTCGACCATGCAGGCGCGGCAATTGCCGTCGGCCCGGTAATCCGGTTCCGGCGAGTAGCACAGATGCGGAATGTCGGTCCCCGCGCGCTTGGCGACCTGCCAGATGGTCTCGCCGGCATTCGCCTCGATTTGCTTGCCGTCGAGTTCGAACTGGATCTTCGTCATTCGCGCTGCCTCACGGGGCATGAACGCGTCCGGGAAATACTTCATCACCGTCGTCAGCGGATTGGCGGCCGCCTGGCCGAGGCCGCAGATCGACGCATCCCGCATCACCTGGCTGAGCTCATCGAGCAGCTCGCGGTCCCAGACCGGCTTTTGCATCAGCAGCGCGGCCTTCTGGGTGCCGACCCGGCAAGGCGTGCACTGGCCGCAACTTTCATCTTCGAAGAAGCGCATCAGGTTGAGCGCCGCCCCCTTCACGCTGTCCTGCTCGGACATGATGACGATCGCGGCCGAACCGATGAAGCAGCCGTATTTTTCCAGCGTGCCGAAATCGAGCGGGATGTCGCCCATCGACGCCGGCAGGATGCCGCCGGACGCGCCGCCCGGCAGGTAAGCGTGGAAGGTATGGCCATCGGCCATGCCGCCACAGAACTCGTCGATCAGTTCGCGCACGGTGATCCCGGCCGGCGCGAGCTTCATGCCGGGATTCTTCACCCTGCCCGAGACCGAATAGCTGCGCAGGCCCTGGCGGCCGTTGCGGCCAAAACTCTTCCACCAGTCCGCGCCCTTCTCGACGATGTCGCGCACCCACCACAGCGTCTCGACATTGTTGATCAGTGTCGGCAATCCGAACAGCCCGACCTGGAACGGGTAAGGCGGCTTGTGCCGCGGCAGCCCGCGCTTGCCTTCGATGCTTTCCAGCAGCGAGGATTCCTCGCCGCAGATGTAGGCGCCGGCGCCACGGCGCATATGCAGCACCGGTCCGCCGGGCGGGAGTTTGGCGATTTCGCGTTCGAGGATTTCACGCGAGGCCGGATACTCGTCGCGGATGTAGATGTAGACGTCTGACGCATCCACCACATGGGCGCCGATCAGCATCCCTTCGAGGAAGCGATGCGGATCGCTCTCGAGATACCAGCGATCCTTGAACGTTCCGGGCTCGCCTTCGTCGCCATTGACCGCCATCAGCCGGGGCCCGGGCTCGCCGAGCACCGCGCGCCATTTTCGCGCCGTGGGAAAGCCTGCACCGCCGAGACCTCGCAAGGTTGCGTCGTCGAGCGCCTTCAAGAGATCTTCCTTGGGCAGCTCACCCGAGCGCAGGCGCTTGAGCAACGCATAGCCGCCCGCGGCGACATAGGCGTCGTAATCGATGTAGTCAGGCAGATGCGCGTGGGTATCGCCCGCCTTTGCCGCCGCAAGCACGCTCGCCACTGTGGCATCGTCGACGAAGTGATGGCCGACCTCGGCCACAGGCGCTGTGTCGCAGCGGCCGACGCAGGGTGCGCGCACGACGCGGATGCCGGGGCCGGCCTTGTCCTGCAGCTGGTGCAGCAGCTCCTCCGCCCCCATCATGGCGCAGGTGAGGGAATCGCAGACGCGGATGGTCAGCGGCGCAATGTCCGGCTCGCCCTCCTTCACCACGTCGAAATGCGCGTAGAAGGTCGCGGTCTCAAACACTTCGGCAAACGCCAGCTTCATTTCATCGGCAAGCGCTGCAAGGTGGGCGGCGGAAATCTGACGATAAGTGTCCTGGATCAGGTGCAGATGCTCGATCAGGAGGTCGCGGCGGCGTGGCCGATCGCCGAGCAGACGCGCGATCTCATCTGCAGCCACAGGGTCGATCTGGCGACCCTTGGGCGTCGATTTGGCGCGCCGACGCCCCTCGCCCGGATGGTCGAACGCACGAACTTTTTGCACGCCATGTTTCTGCACGTGGTTGCTCATCAAGACGTCTCGCGGCCAGGCCGGATGATCCCGCTGTACGTGTCGCCATCCTATCGGTGTCCCCAAATTTCCAAATCATCCAAGGGGATAAGGGCGGTAACTCATCCGGAAATCAATAAAGCTCTTCCGTGCGGCGATCGGGAAATCAAATCGAAAGGTGGCAGATTGATAGGCCAATCGCATGAATTCACCCGATTTCGGGCGAAAGGCGTCCGTCCAATGGCCGGGTCTGCCAGTGGACCAGCACGTCGGCCGGAGAACGACGCCAGTCTAGGTGTCCAGAACGGGAGCGATTTCGCGGGCCGTCTGGACCAAGGCGGAAATCAGCGGCGTCATCGGGCTTCTGGGCAGGACCACGAGGCCGATGCGGTAGGTCACGTCCGGCTCGACGATCGGGATTGCCCTGATCCCGTCAGGGATGCCGAGCGTGTCGGCAAGCTTCGCCGGCATGACGCTCGCCCAGCGGCCCGTCTTCACATGGGTGTACAGCACGATCACCGAGTTCGACGTCAGCGTCGGCTTTGCCTCGGCACCCACCGATTGCAGGACCCGGTCGATGATCCGGCGGTTCTGCATGTCCGGCGTCAGCAGGCACAACGGCACCTGCCCCACCTCCTTCCAGGTGACCTGCTCGCGATCACCGAAGTGTCCGTCCGGCGACGTCAGCAGCCGATAGCTCTCCTTGTAGAGCGGGATGGTCTCGACTTTGCCGACCGGTTCGTTGTCGATGTAGGTCAGGCCGGCGTCGACTTCGAGGTTCTCCAGCAGCGCGAGCGTCTCGACCGACGTGCAGGAGTGGATCTCGAATGTCACATCGGGATGTCTTGCGCGAAACGGCGTCGTCAGGGAGGCGACCATGCCCAGCACCGTCGGGATCACCGCAAGGCGGATCTGACCTGACAGTCCATGTTTGAGGGCGTTGATCTCCTGCTTCATGGCACGCGAGTCGGCGACGATGCGCCGGGCCCAGTCGAGCGTTCGCTCGCCTTCCGGCGTGAAGCCCAGGAAACGCGAGCCGCGCTGCACCAGCATCACGCCCAGAATCTCTTCGAGCTGCTTGATGCCGGCCGACATGGTCGGCTGTGTCACGCCGCATGCTTCGGCGGCGCGCCCGAAATGCCGTTCGCGCGCAAGCGCCAGGAGAAACTCAAGCTTGTCGATCACCACAAACTCCTAGAACTTCGGATTCGGGACACTAGCCGCCGACCGCATCCAGCAGCCAATCTTCGTTCCGGACGGCGGCATGTTACGCAAACGCTGCACGGCGCCAATACGCAAATGATGTGTGCGTTCGGCTGTCACCAATGGCAACTCTCAACTACCATCCGACCCGGACCATCCTCGGGAGGAACCGGTCACCAACAAGCAAAAGACAAAAAACAGATGGAGGCACGTATGGGAGGCCGCACCGCGTGGTTGGGCGCTGCTCTCGCTATTTCACTGGCACTCTCTTCCAGCATTGCTGCAGCGCAGGATTATCCGAACCGGCCGATCACATGGGTCGTTACCGGCATGGCCGGCAGCGTGACGGATATCGGCTCGCGCACCTACGCCAAGGTTCTTGCGGAAAAGCTCGGCCAGCAGTTCGTCATCGACAACAAGCCCGGCGCCGGCGGCATCATCGGCACGGAAGCGGTCGCGCGGGCAAAGCCCGACGGCTACACCCTCCTCAACGGCACCAGCGGCCCGTTCGGATCCTACCCCTCGCTCTACAAGAAGCTCTCGTTCGATCCCTTGAAGGACTTCATCCCGGTCCACGGCCTGTCGGAATCGCCGATGATCATGGTGGTGACGCCGAATTCGCCGTTCAAGTCGGTCAAGGAACTGGTCGACTACGCGAAGAAGAATCCCGACAAGGTGAACTACAGCACCACCGGCATGGGATCCGGCTCGCACCTGTTCATGGAAATGCTGCAGCAGGCCGCCGGCATGAAGGTCACCGTGGTGCCCTACAAGGGCTCGGCGCAGCAGATCACCGATCTGATGGGCGGCCAGATCGAGCTCGTGCTCGACTACTCGGTGGTCGTCACGCCCCTGATCAAGGACGGCAAGCTCATTCCGATCGGCGTCACGGGCCGCACGCGATTGAAGCACTTGCCGGACGTGCCGACCGTCGAGGAGCAAGGCTATCCCGGCGTCTGGCTGACCGCGTGGTCGTCGGCGATCGCGCCGGCCGGCACGCCGCCGGATGTGGTCGACAGGCTCGCCAATGCCTTTGAGGCGATGCTGAAGGAACCGAGCATCCAGAAGTACGCGGATGACAACGGCGCCAATCTGATGGTCGGCATCAAGAAGGAGGCCTTCCGCGATTTCATCGTCAAGGACATGGCGAAGCTGAAAGGCGTGATCGACAAGGCGAACATCAGGCTCGACTGAGTTTGTTTACAGCGAAACGCTGCACCACACACCAAGTCGTCCCCGCGAAAGCGGGGACCCATAGCCTCCGCGCCCAATTGTTGATCGTAGAGCGTATTGAAAAAGGCAGTTGAAGCCTTTCACATCGCAGGCGTCACGGCGTCTGGGTCCCCGCTTTCGCGGGGACGACCCAATCGGAAAATTCATCACCATGAAGATCACCGAAATCCGCGGTTACCATTTGAGCTATCCGCTCAAGGAACCGCTCGGCAACGCGCTGACGTTCTTCCGCAAACGTGACGCCCTGCTCGTGCAGGTCGTCACCGACGCAGGCTTGAGCGGCTGGGGCGAAGCCGGCAACTCGCCGGATGCGGCAGGCGCCTTCGTTCGCGCGCGCCTGGCGCCCATCGTCCTCGGCAAGTCGCCCGCCGATGTCGGCCGCCACTACCAGGCGATGAGCGCCGTGCTCGGCTACGATCGCCGCGGCGCCGGCATGATGGCGATCTCGGCCGTCGACATGGCGCTGCACGATCTCGCCGCACGGATGTACGGCATCAGCGTTGCGGCGCTGCTCGGCGGCGCGGTTCGCGACAAGCTCTTTGCCTACGCGAGCGGCCCCTTTTTCCGTCAGGGCACCGATCCCTATCGCGATTTTGCGCGCGAGGCCGAAGGCTACCTGAAACGAAATTTCCGCGCGATCAAACCGCGCGGCGGATTTTCGCCGCATGCGGACGGCGCGATGGCGAAGGAGTTGCGACGCGTGGCCGGCGCCGATGCCGCGCTGATGGTCGACATCAATCAGGGCTATACCGCGCGCGCCGCTATCGCCTCGGCGAAGCGCATGGAAGAGGCCGACCTTTTGTGGATCGAAGAGCCGGTGCAGCCGGACGACATTCCGGGCTATCGGACAGTCGCGCGCGCCGTCGCGGCTGCGATCGCCGGCGGCGAAGCGCTCGGCAGCCTGCGCGCCTTCCGCGAATTCCTGACGGCCGAGACCTTCTCCGTGCTGCAGCCCGACCTCGCCGTCTGCGGCGGTTATAGCGGCTTTCGCGAGATCGCGGCGCTTGCCCGCGCCTTCGACCTGCCGGTGATGCCGCACGTGTTCGGCACGACAGTGAACTTCCACGCATCCATGCAGATGGCGGCGGTGATCGAGCCCAAACGCGGTGGTGGTCCTGCGCCCTACCCGTTCATGGAATACGACGCGATGGAGAATCCGCTGCTCGATCTGTGCCCGCCGCCCGCGCTCGACGCGAACGGCATGCTGGCGGTACCAACGGGGCCCGGAACCGGAATGGAGCTTGCGCCGGAAAAGCTGAAGCGCTGGCTCGTCAGCGGCTGGGTGGAGACGATCTCCAGCTATTTCGTCACCGGCTGAACCCGGCTTCCGTCGGTCACCTCGTCCGGCAGATTGATCGCGACCTGCTCGCCGGGTGTGAGCCCGCCGATCACGTTGATATTGGCGCCGTCGGTTGCGGAAACCGTAATCGGACGGAACTTGACCAGGCCGTTGTCGAAGATGGCGACGCTGGTCTTGTCTCCGCGGGTCAGCAGCGCCGTCACCGGAATACGCGTGACGCTTTCGATCGGCACGGTGAGCGTTACATAGACGAAGCTGCCGGGCACGAAGAAGTCGTCCGAATTGTCCAGATGCGCCTCGATCAGCATCGTCCGGGTTTTCTGATCGAGTTCGCCGGTCATGCGCGTGACCGTCGCAAGCTTCTTGCGCTCGGGGCTGCTCGCGTCCGACAGCTCCGCCTTGTCGCCGATCCGGACGAACGGCGCGTCCGCCTGCTGCACGTAGGCATAGACGCGGATGCGGCGATCGTCGGAGATCGTCACCATCGGCATCGCGCTGGTGATGTTGGTTTGTGCGTTTGTCACGAGCGCGCCGGGATCCGCGAAACGTGCCGTGACGCGCCCGGCGAATGGAGCGCGCACAATCTGGTATGATTTTGTGGTTTCGAGCGCACCGACTATATTCTCGGCGACCGTTGCATCGGTTTCAGCCTGGTTCAGCGCGACTTGAGTTGCGATGCCTTTGCCAAACAGCTCTTTGATGCGGGTAAAGTTGCGACGCTTGTTGGCGAGGTCGGCGGATGCCCCCGCGTATTGCTGCTCCAGTTCGGGGACTCGATTTGCGCGATGATCTGCCCGGCCTCGACCCTGTCGCCCTTATCCACCGAAATGGTCTTCAGGTAACCGGCAACCTTGGCGTAGATCGTCGTCGTGGCCCCGGACCGCACGTCGCCCAGAAGCTTGATCGTGCGCTCGGTCGGGCTCGCAGTCGCCTTGACCACCTCGATACGCGGCCCGCGGGCGGCGATCGCAGCACGTGCTTCGCGCACCGTGCCGATTTCGAGATTTCGGGATTTGTAGATGTAGTAGACGCCGCCTGCGGCAGCGGCAATCGCAACGATGCCGGCGACGTAAAATCCGGTCGGCCGCGAGGTTTTGCTCTTATCGTCCATGAGCGGGCTCTCCCGTCGATGCGCCGGCCGCCTCAAGGGCGAAGCGCTGATCGAGCGTGTGCAACATCGGCATCTTTTGGCGCAACAGGGTGTAGAAAATCGGCACGAGAAACAGGGTGGCGAAGGTCGCCGCAGCCAGCCCGCCGATCACGGCGCGGCCAAGCGGCGCATTCTGCTCGCCGGCTTCGCCGAGCCCGAGGGCCATCGGCACCATGCCGATGATCATCGCCAGCGCCGTCATCAGGATCGGGCGAAGACGCGTCCCCGCGGCCTCGACGACGGCTTCAAACGGCGTCAGGCCTTCATTGCGCGAGCGCAGGTCGTTGGCGAAGCTGACCACCAGAATGGAGTTCGAGACCGAAATGCCCACGGTCATGATGGTGCCCATCAGCGACACGACGTTGATCGTCGTGCCGGTGCAGACCAGCATCCAGATGATGCCGATCAGCGCGCCCGGCACCGCCATCATGATGATGAAAGGATCGATCCACGACTGGAACAGGACGACGAGGACCGCATAGACGAGGACGATGGCAAGGATCAGCCCCAGCCCGAGAAGGCGGAAAGAGCTCTCCATGACCTCATTCTGTCCGCGCAAGAAGATCTTGGTGGTCGACGGCAGGTCCTTCTGCACTTCGGCAATCGCCTGCTTGATTTCGGCGGCTGTCGAACCGAGATCCCGTCCCTCCACGTTCGCAGCGACGTTGATCACGCGCTGGATCGTGTAGTGATTGATCGAGTTCATGGCCGAGCCCGGACGCACGGTCGCGATATCGCCGATGCGGGTCACCTGCGCGCTTGGCGTCGTCGTCGGCGTCGCGATCGGAAGGTTCGGATTGACGTTGGGCGCCGGCGGGTTGGCCGGGAAGTTCAGGATGTCGTTGACCAACTCCAGCTTGTCGACCGAGGTGGTCACGGCCACGAAATAGTTCACGCCGTTCTGTGGGTTCAGAAAGAAGGTCGGGGCCGTCTGCCCGCTGCCCGACAGCGACGTCAACATGTTGTTGGCGACGTCACGCTGCGAGATGCCGAACCGCACCGCGCGCTGCCGGTCGACCTCGATCTTCAGGGTCGGAAAATCCATGACCTGGGTCACGCGCGGATCCACCACGCCCGGAATCCGCTTGAGCATGCCGAGCAGCCTCTGCCCGGTCGCATAGCCCCGTTCGAGGTTCGCGTCCTGGATTTGCACATCGATCGGCGACGACAAGCCGAAGCTCAGCACCTGGCTGACGATGTCGGCGGTCTGGAAGTAGAAGATCGTGCCCGGGAAATCATCGGCGAGTTTCTCGCGAATGAGTTTCTTGTACTCCTCCGAAGGACGATGGTTGCCCTTGAGGGAAATCAGCATCTCGGCGTCCGCGCCGCTGACGTTGTCGGACGGCACGAACGCGAGGTTGAAGCCGAACGGCACGCCGAGCATGACATTGATCGTCCGCAGTTCATCCGCGAGGAATGATCTCGCGGACGCGCCGTTCGACGTCCATCACGACCTTTTCGGTGCCGTCGAGCCGCGTGCCGCGCGCCGCGCGCACGTGCAGCTTCAACAGACCGACATCGGCCGTCGGATAGAAATCGGTCCCAACGACCGGAACAAGCGCGCCGCTGATGACGATGAGCAGCGCCGTCATCGTGAGTGCGAACTTCCTGCTTGCCAGCACAACCGCCAGCGCCGCGACGTAGCGCGCCTTCAGCCGCTCGAACGCACGATCGAATGCCGCGCTCAGCCGTGCCCCAAGTCCTGGAGGTGCATCGCCTTCGCCGTGGTGCTCGTCCTTCAGGAGCTGCCGCGCGAGCGCAGGGACGACGGTAAACGACAGAATGAACGACGCCAGCATCGCCAGCACAACGGTGATGCCGAGCGGGATGAAGAGATAGCGCGCCGCGCCCTGCAGCAATACCACCGGGAAGAACACGATGCAGATACACAGCGTCGCCACGGTGAGCGGCTGGATCACTTCGCGAGATCCATCGAGGATCGCGACCGTCAGCGGCTTGCCGAGCGTCTGGTTGCGGTGGATGTTTTCCATCACCACGGTCGCGTTGTCGACCAGCATGCCGATCGCGAGCGCAAGGCCGCCCAGCGTCATCAAGTTGATCGTCTGACCGGTCATGAGCAGACCGACCAGCCCGGCAAAGATCGAAAGCGGAATGGAGATGGCGACCACCACCGTATTTCGCCAGCTGCCGAGGAACACCAAAATCATCAGCGCGACCAGGACGGAGGAAATCACCGCCTCCTTGATCACGTTCTCGACCGCGGCACGCACGAATACGGACTGGTCGAAGTCCATGTTCAACTGCAGCCCGTCCGGCGCGGTCGCCTGGATGTCCGGCAGCATGTTGCGAACAGCATCGACCACCGCCAGCGTCGATGCCGTCGAATTCTTCAGCACCGGCACGAAGCTGGCGCGCTGGCCGTTGATGCGCACGATGTTGGTCTGCTGCGAAAAACTGTCGCTGACCGTGGCAACATCGCTCAGCAGAACCGGAATTCCGTCCCGCATGCCGACGGGCAAGTCGCCGAACTGCGCCACGAGCTGCCGGACTTGAATTGAGCTGGACGTTGTATTCCTTCGGGCCGATGCGGGCGATGCCTGCCGGGATGATGACGTTCGTCGCGCCGAGCGCGTTGACGACGTCCATCTGCGACAGCCCCTTGCTCGCGGCCTTCGCCGAGTCGACCTCGACGATGATCTGGCGATTTTTGCCGCCATAGGCGCCGGGCATCGAGATGCCCGGGATCGTAAACAGGCGCAGACGCAGAAAGTTGTTCGCCCAGTCCGACAGTTGCTGCTCGGGAAGCGTCTTGCTCTCGAGCGTGACCTGGACCACCGGCACGTTCGAAGCATTGAACTGAATGATGTTCGGAGGTGACATGCCCGGCGGGGCGATGCGAAGGATGGCGTTGCTTTGCGCCGAGATTTGCGCGATTGCGCCGCCGATGTCGCTTCCGGGCTGGAAGTAGATCTTCAGGATGCCGGTGCCCGGGATCGACAGCGACTCGATGCGATCGACACCATTCACGGTCGTGGAGTAGGAGCGCTCGGCGACCAGCACGACGCGCCGCTCCATATCTTCGGCGCTGAGACCGTTGTAGCTCCAGGCCACGAAGACGACGGGAATGTCGATCGTCGGGAAGATATCGACGAGCATGCGGGATGCGGACAAGGTGCCCATCAGCATGATGAGCAGCGCCGCAATCGCCATCGTATAGGGTCGCCGCAATGCGACACGCACGAGGCCGATCATTCAGTCTCACCCCTCAGCCGACCCCTGCGCGGGATTCTTCAAGGCACGCCAAGGATCAACCTTGGGGCCACAGCCGGTATTCCCTGCGTGCGCAACTTCTTATGAAACAGAGCGAAACACAAGTTAGGTACGTCACCGGACGGCAACGTGATACAGGCTGGGTTGATCATGCTCGTGAGGTGTTGGTCCGCCTCCCGGCACAATCGATCAGGTGGCGGACGCAACCGGCACCACGTCGACGCCGACGTCAAGTTCCTGCGCGCCTGAGCCGACGAACACGCCGTAGATCGGCGACACGTCGGAGAAATCCCGCCCGATCGCCAGCACGATGTGATCGTTGCCCGCATCGATCGCGTTGGTCGGATCGACGCCGAGCCAGCCGATCTCGGCGCCGCACCAGACCGAAACCCACGCATGCGTGGCGTCCGCGCCTTCGAGCCGCGGCTGGCCCGGCGGCGGAATGGTGCGGATATAGCCCGAGACATAGCCTGCCGGCAGCCCGAGACCGCGCAGGCCCGCAATCATGATGTGCGCGAAATCCTGGCAGACGCCGCGCCGCTGCGCGAACGCTTCGTCGAGCGGGGTCGAGACGTCCGTCACCTGCGGTGAATAAGCGAAATCCGCGCGAATGCGCTTCGCGAGATCCCGCGCTCCGTCGGCGATGGTCCGTCCAGAGGGAAAGCTTTGCGCCGCATAGGCCGTCACCGGAGCGGACAGCGCGATCCGCGGGCTTGAGAACATGAAATGCGCGGGCGCATCGGCGCCGAGCCCCGGTTGATCGAGGGCAGCTTGGGCGATCGCCTTCCAGTCGGGGCTCACGCCGCCCGGCGCGACCTGTGGGCGGGAGATGTCGACACGCGCGCGCGCCTCGACCTTCAGCGACATCAGTCCGGTTTCGATGGTCGCCGTCGTCACCGAATTGCCGAAGAAGTCCTTCTCCACGCGCAGCGTCTTCGGCTGCGGGTCGATGATCAGGGCGTGATCCAGGCAACGCTGGCCGATGTCCGAACGCGGCGTCACGCGCAGCGACAGCGTCGCCGACGAGACCGGAAACTCATAGGCGTAGCTCGTCACATGACGAATGTCGTAGATCACGCAAGGCCACTCGCGCTCTTGGCCTTCAGCCCGTCGGGGCGCTGCAGGAAGTAGCGTGACGCGAGCGCGTCGGCGAACTTCATCAATTTCTGCTCGAAGGCCAGAATGGTGGAGCCGTCGATGTCGCGCGCCGACGTGCCGCCGACCTCGCCGCCGACGAGGTCGATGATCCGCTTCGGCTCTTCGGGGATGCCGTCCTCGTTCAGGGTCGGCAGCGTCTCGAGATGCCCGCGGATCAGTTCGATCTGGAAGCTTGCCGAGCGCGGATTGAACGGATCGAGCAGCACCATGTCGCGCACAGGCGCGAGCGCCACGCCGGTCAGGTAGCGCGAGCGGTAGGTGATCTGGGAGTCGATCAGATCCAGCAGCACGTCGAGGTCGTCGGCGGTCGCCTTTTCGCCCGCGAAATTGCGCGCGAAGCGGCAGGTGTTGATGGCGCGCTCGGTGCGGCGGCCGATGTCGAGGAAGCGCCAGCCGGCCACGCGGTTGACGTTCTCCTGCGCAAGGCCGGAGATCGCCGCAAGCGACACCAGCGCCCGGTCGGCGATCTCATAGGCCTCAGCCGTGCCCGCAAGCCTGGTCGCCGGCGCGCTCAACTGCTGGTCCAGGCTGCCGATCAGCTTGAAGCTGTCGACCGACAAGCGTTCGCGGATCCCGGACGCGGCCCCATAGGCCATGCGCACGTTCGCAAGCGCCGAGCCGTAGTAGTCCTCGGCGCCGAGAGCATCCCGCACGGTGCTGCGGATGTCGGCGTCGGCTTTGTCGGCGGGCGTCGCTCCCCAGGCGACCAGAAGCCGGCTCAGCCGCCTGAGCGCCTCGAGGCCGTCAGCGCCCATGAGATCGAGCTCGACGCTGCGGCCGCACAGGCAACGGATGATCCGCAGCACCCCTTCGGCGCGTTCGAGGTAACGGCCGTACCAGAACAGGTTGTCGGCGGCCCGGCTCGGCAGGTTGCCGAGAATGCGGCGAATGCTGATCTCCTCCTGCGACGGCAGCAGCGTTTCGAGCACCACCGGCTTTTCCGACAGCACGCAGACGTCGGCGGATTTCACGCCCTCGCCCATGCTGACCGCGCGCGCATCGGCCTTCTCCGAGATCAGGCAGAAGCCGCCGGGCATCACCTGCCAGCCGTCCGGCGTCGCCGCCGCATAGACCCGCAGGACAAAGGGACGCGGCTGCAAACGTCCCTGCTCCCAAACCGGCGTCGTCGACAGCCGCGCGATCTCCTGGCCCACATAGTCGACGCCGCGCGCCTCGATCGCCGCGCGCAGCCGCTGCGCATCCTTGGCAGGCAGCATCTCCGGCAACACGTGCTGCTCATTCTCGAAGCCCGGCACCCGCTCGCCGAATGCGCCCGCGACCGACATCTGCGAGAAGTCGTCCAACACCTTCTCGCGGGCGCCGGCCTGCCCGCACCACCAGGTCGCGATGTTGGGCATGGCAAGCTCTTCGCCGAGCAGATGCTTGCAGACCGCCGGCATGAAGCCGAGCAATGCACGGGATTCGATGAAGCCCGCTCCCGGCATGTTGGCGACGACGGTGTTGCCGTCGCGGATCGCCGACAAGAGGCGCGGCACGCCGAGCCGCGAGGCGCCGTTCAGCTCGATCGGGTCGACGAAATCGGCATCCACGCGCCGCCACAACACATCTGCGCGCTTCAAACCTGCGATCGTGCGCACATGCACCTGGCCGTCGTGCACGACGAGGTCGTCGCCTTCGACCAGCAGAAAACCGAGATACTTTGCCAGATACGACTGTTCGAAGTAGGTCGCGCTGTAGGGCCCCGGCGTCATCAGACAGATGCGCGGCTGCGACCGCTCCGCCATCGCCGTCAGACCGTTGCGGAACGCGCGGAAGAACGGCGCAAGCCGCTGCACGTTCATTTGCGCATAGGTCGACGCATAGGCGCGCGACATGGCGAGCCGGTTTTCCAGCGCGTAGCCCGCGCCCGACGGCGCCTGCGCGCGATCGTTCAGCACCCACCAGCGCCCGTCCGGCCCACGCCCGATGTCGGCGGCATAAAGGTGCATCCAGCGTCCGCCCGGCGGATTGACGCCGACCATCGGCCGCAGGAACTCCTTGCTGCCGGCAACGACCGCGGCGGGGAGAAGCCCGTCGGCGACGAGGAAGGCCTCGCCATAAATATCCTTCAGCAGCGCCTCGAACAGCGACGCGCGCTGGACGATGCTGGAGGAGATGTCCGCCCATTCGTCTTCGTCGATCAAGAGCGGCAGCCCGCCCAGCGGCCAGGTCCGCTCCTTCGCCTCGCCGCGTACGCGATAGGAAATGCCGAGATCGCGGATGTGGCGTTCGGCGACCGCAAGCGATCGGTCGACGTCACGCGCCGACACACGCTGCATCCATTGCAGCCATTGCGGTTTCGGCTTGCCGTCCGCACCGATGAATTCGTCCGGCACGCCCGGCAACGGCTTGTAGTCTGCAAATGCTGCGGACCAGCCGTCGGCAATCGTCTCGGATTTCATCATGCCATTTGCGGCGATTGTCATGGCCTCAACCGTTCACCTCAACCGTTCAAACGTCTCCTCAAGTCCAGCGTCAGCGGAAACTCGCTGCTGGCCTCGTCCGCGGGGGAATCGAGGAAGCCGGCAGTATGGCCGTGATCCTGGAACCGCGCCAGCCGCCGCGCCTGCGCTTCGTAGGAATTGACCGGAAAAGTCTCGTAACTCCGGCCACCTGGATGGGCTACATGATACACGCAACCGCCCAATGACCGGCCGTTCCAGAGGTCAAAAAGATCGAAGGTAAGCGGTGCATGCGCCGCTATGGTCGGATGCAGCCCGGAAGGCGGCATCCAGGCCTTGAAACGGACGCCCGCAACCGCCTCGGCGAAGGTTCCGGTCGGCGTCATCGGCAGCTTTCGGCCATTGCAGGTCACCACATGGCGGCCCGGCACCAGGCCGGTCGCCTTCACCTGCAACCGCTCGACCGACGAATCGACAAAGCGCACCGTCGCGCCGCCCATGCCCTCTTCGCCCAGCACGTGCCACGGCTCCAGCGCCTGCCGCAGCTCCAGCGTCACGCCGCCATGCTGCACGGAACCGTAGAACGGAAAGCGGAACTCGCGCTGGGCCTCGAACCACACGGGGTCGAACGCATAGCCCGCGTATTTGAGGTCGTCGAGCACGTCGAGAAAATCCTGCCAGACGAAATGCGGCAGCATGAAACGGTCGTGCAGCGCGGTCCCCCATCGCATCAGCTTGCCGTGTTGCGGCTCGCGCCAGAACCAGGCCACCAGCGCCCGCAGCAACAGCTGCTGCGCAAGGCTCATGCGCGCGTCGGGCGGCATTTCGAACGAACGGAATTCGATCAGGCCGAGGCGGCCGGTCGGCCCATCCGGCGAATAGAGCTTGTCGATGCAGATTTCCGCACGATGGGTGTTGCCGGCGACGTCGGTCAACAAGTTGCGGAACAGCCGGTCGACCAGCCACGGCGGCATGAAGTAGCTGTCCGGTTTCGGCACCTGCGACAGCGCGATCTCCATCTCATAGAGACTGTCGTGCCGCGCCTCGTCGATCCGCGGCGCCTGGCTGGTCGGTCCGATGAAGAGGCCGGAGAACAGGTATGAGAGCGACGGATGCCGCTGCCAGTAGAGGATCAGGCTCCTCAAGAGGTCGGGCCTGCGCAGGAACGGCGAGTCCGCCGGCGTCGATCCGCCGAGCACCACATGGTTGCCGCCACCGGTGCCGACGTGCCGTCCGTCGATCATGTATTTGTCGGTGCCGAGCCGTGACTGGCGGGCGTCCTCGTACAGCGCCGAGGTGGTTTCGACCGCCTGCCGCCAGCTGCTCGCGGGATGGACGTTGACCTCGATCACGCCGGGATCTGGCGTCACCTTGATCATGTCGAGGCGCGGATCGTAGGGCGGCGGATAGCCTTCGATGTGAACCTTCGCGCCGATCTCGCGCGCGGTGCGTTCGATGGTCGCGACCAGCGCCAGATAGTCTTCCAGACGCTCGACCGGCGGCATGAATATGCAAAGGACGCCGTTGCGCGGTTCGACCGTCAGCGCAGTGCGGACGTGGCCGCCGATGTCGGTACTGTCCGCAGGCCGCGGGCCGGAATTGCGCGGCCCCGGCTCACGCTTCTGCGTGTAAAGCTGCTCCAGCTCCTCACGCGTCGGCAGCGGCGGTCGCTGCTCGAGCGGATCCTGCGGGTGGACGTAGGGATAGTCCATCGCCGGGATCCACGGCAGGCTGCCGAGCGGCAACCGCAGTCCCACCGGCGAGTCGCCCGGCGACAGAAACAGTTTTCCACGTCGCAACTGCCAGCGCTCGCTGCTCCAGCGCCATTCGCGCGCTTGTGCGTTCCATGGCTGGATCGGCAAAACGTAGCCGACGGGACTAGTCAGGCCGCGCCCGAACGTGCGCACCATGCGGCTGCGCTCCTCGGCCTCCTCGATCTTCGGATCGAGCGCGTCGACGTTGACCGGGAGCCCGCCCTCTTTCATCAGCCAATGCACCGGATCCTCGAAGGCCGGCAGCACATTCTCGACGTTCACGCCGAGGTTTGTGGCGATGCCTTCAAGCAATCGCTCAGCCTGCGGCGTATTGGCGCCGTTCGCATCGCTTTCGCGCGCGACGATGTCGGGATCGCTCCAGATCGGCACGCCGTCCTTGCGCCAGTAGAGCGCGAAGGCCCAGCGCGGCAGGCTTTCGCCCGGGTACCACTTGCCTTGGCCGTAATGCAGCAGGCCGTTCGGCGCAAAGCGCTGGCGCAGCCGCCGCACCAGCTCGTCGGCGCGCACGCGCTTGGTCGGACCAACCGCCGCCGTATTCCACTCCGCGCTCTGGAAATCGTCGATGGAGATGAAGGTCGGTTCGCCGCCCATGGTCAGCCGGACGTCCTGGGTCGCGAGATCGCGGTCGACCGCCTCGCCCACCTGATCGAGCTTTTCCCACATTTCGTCCGAGAACGGCCATGTCACCCTTGGCGCTTCGTGGATGCGCGTCACGCTCATCTCGAAATCGAACTCGGTTTTCGCCGGTTCGACCGCGCCCGAAATCGGCGCGGCGGAGCGATAGTGGGGCGCAGCGAACAGCGGGATGTGCCCCTCGCCGCACAGCAGGCCCGATGTGCCGTCGAAGCCGATCCATCCCGCGCCCGGCAGATAGATTTCCGCCCAGGCGTGCAGGTCGCAGAAGTCGTGGCGCGTGCCTTGAGGGCCGTCGAGCGGATCGATGTCGGCCTTCAGCTGGATGAGATAGCCGGACACGAAACGCGCCGCGAGGCCGAGATGCCGCGCGATCTGCACCAGGAGCCACGCGGTGTCGCGGCAGGAGCCGGAGGCAAGCGTCAGCGTCTCTTCGGGCTCCTGCACGCCCGGCTCCATGCGGATGAGGTAGCGGATCTCGCGCTGCAGCCGGGCGTTGAGCTCGACCAGCATATCGACGGTGCGGGCATGGGTCTTGGGGAGCGATGCGAGCAGCGCCGCCAGTTTCGGACCCGCGGGTTCTGCCGTCCGATATGCTGCGAGCTCGTCGACAATGTCCGCCTGGTAGTCGAACGGAAACTGCTCCGCATGGGGTTCGACAAAGAAGTCGAACGGATTGACCACCGACATGTCGGCGATCAGGTCGACCTCGATCCTGAACTCGTCCGCCTTCTCGGGAAAGACATAGCGGGCAAACCAGTTGCCGTGCGGATCCTGCTGCCAGTTGATGAAGTGCTCGGACGGCGCGACCTTGAGCGAATAGCTGAGGATCTTGGTGCGGCTGTGCGGCGCCGGCCGCAACCGGACCACTTGCGGGCCTAAGAAAACCGGCCGCTCGTAGCGGTATCGCGTGAGATGACGAAGTGCGACGGTGATCGACACGCAAGCCCCTGCCCGAACGGTTGGATTAAAAGGTGAGCGTCGTGCGCATTTGTGGCGGAGTCAACGCGGGGACCCTTAAACCTGGTGTCTAAGTGCTGGAAATGGCAGCTTTTTCGGCACCCTGCCCACGCAATGGCCTCGTCGAGCATAATTTCCGCGCAACGCCCGGTTAAGTCATGGAACCCAAACTCGCGGGTTGATGTTATCTGGCGCTTCGCCTGTCCGCAGAGCTACCGGTCGATCGCATGAGACTTTTCAAATGCCAGGTCTGCGCGCAGCTTCTCTACTTCGAGAATACGCGCTGCGAAAAATGCGGGCATACGCTCGGCTACGAACCCTTGCAGAACCAGCTGCTGGCACTCGATCTGCGCGACCAGCTTTGGTCGGTCGCCGGCAAAGCGGGCAAGGTCTACAAGTTTTGCGCAAATGCAGCACATGGCGTCTGCAATTGGCTGATCGACGCGGCTTCGCCGGACAACTTCTGCCTTGCCTGCCGTCACAACGGCATCATCCCCGATCTCAGCCAGCCGCAGAACCTCGCCAACTGGCAGAAAATCGAGATTGCCAAGCACCGGCTGATCTACACCCTGCGGCGGCTGAACCTGCCGCTGCAAACCCGCACCGAGAATCCGGAAGGCCTGATCTTCAACTTCCTTGCCTATTCGCTGGACGATCCGAACGCGCGCGTGATGACCGGACACGAGTCGGGCACGATCACACTGGCGCTGGCGGAAGCCGACGACGTCGAACGCGAACGGCGACGTTCGCAGATGGGCGAGCCATATCGCACCCTGCTCGGACACTTCCGGCATGAGGTCGGGCATTACTTCTGGCACGTGCTGGTGCACGACAAGGGGATGGAGGATTCCTTCATCGCCCTCTTCGGCGACTACACGCGCGACTACGATCAAGCGCTGAGGACGCATTACGCGCAGGGCGCACCCGCCAACTGGCAGGACAATTTCGTCAGCCCCTACGCGACGGCGCATCCGTTGGAGGATTTCGCCGAGACCTGGGCGCACTACCTGCACATCGTCGACACCATCGAGATGGCGGGCGCTTTCGGAATCAGCGTCGAGCCGGTGCTCGACGACAGTGGCGAGCTCGAGACGACCATCGACTTCAGTCCCTATCGTATCCGGGATTTTCAGAGCGTGATCGATGCGTGGCTGCCATTGTCGTTCGCGCTGAACAACATCAACCGCAGCATGGGACAGCCGGATCTCTATCCCTTCGTGCTGTCGCAGCCGGCGATCGCCAAGCTCAAATACATTCACAGCGCCGTCAGGGACATCAGCTTGACGGCCTTGATGAAGCAGGCGTGGCAATCCTGGCAGGCGCCCGAGCCGACCGGGGCCGGCGCGTGAAACTTCCGCGGACCTAAACCACGCCGTCCCAGCCGCGCTGGCGGATCAATGCGCGCTCCCCGTCGCTCGCGAGCTTGTCCCACTCGCTGAGCAACGGCCCCATCGTCCGCCGCCACCACTGCGGCACCAGCGCAACGAACACCATGGTCTGGTAGCCGAACGGCAACAGCGGCGCCTTCGGCGAGATTTTGAGCTGCCAGAACGATTTGGACGCGAACATGTGATGGTCGGCGTGCATCGGCAGATTGTAGTGCAGCACGTTGGAGATCAGCCGCTTGCAATCCCAGGTGTGACGCGGCTCGACCGGCTGATCCTCGACGCGCACAAGACCGAAGTGCTGCACATAGTTCACAAGCTCATGCAGCAGCCGGCCGATCGCGCCGGCAGCGACGACCGCAATCACGCCCGGCAGGCCGGCGAGCACGGCTGCGACCACGAGGACTGCGACGGAGTAAAGCTGCCCGCTCACGACCCGATTGCGAAGTCCGTAAGGGGTAAAGCCACGGCGGCGCGCCCTCGCCGCCTCGAACTGCAGCGCATCCTTGAACTGGCCGATGATCGTGCGCACCACGAAGGCCAGGATGTATTCCCCTCGCCTGGCGGTCGCCGGATCGCGGAGCGTTGCGACCTGTCGATGATGGCCGTGCACGTGAAACGTCGTGAACGACGTGTTGAACGTGAGGGCGAGCAGTCCGCGTGCGGACAGAAAGGCCGGCGTGACGCCGGTCTTGTGCGTCAACTCGTGCCCCACCGTGGCGCCGAATACCGCATCACAATAGCCGGCAAGGAACACTGCGCCGGCGACATCCGCTGCGCCACCGATGTTCCAGCCCGCAAACACGTCGGGCAGCAATCGCGGCAAACTTGCGGCAAGCCCGGTCTGATAGACGATCGCCACCTGGTGCAGCATCGCAAGCGTGATCAGCACCAACAGCGGCAACGTGGCGTAGAGACTGGCATTGAAGAAGGCGCGCTGCGCGTCGGAGAGCTTGCTTTCCTCCTCATCGCCAAGGGCTTCGTCCGCAGGCCCGCCGATCAGCACGATCACAATCGTGACGAACCATGTCACGACATTGCCGCACAGAATCGCGATCAAGGCCGCGATCATTGCGGAATTGCAGAGCAAATATCGCAAATAGGGGGCGTTCATAACGCTTCGATGTTCCACACAACAAGGCAATATTGCGCAGCGGCAAGGCCCAGACCAAGCCCATTGTTGTGGTCATTTGCGTCTCTTGTGTTAGTCTCTCGCAGCGTTGGGGTTTGACGTTTTCTCGCTTCACGCCTTGTTCGCCGGTCGCGACTCTTGGGGGGTTACGCGAATGCAGAGTGTTCAGGCGCCGTCGTTCAACATCCTGCTGGTCTATCCGCGCTTCCTCGACAGATCCTTCTGGAACTACAAAGCCACCTGCGAAGCGACCGGCGCGCGCTATCCGGCGGCGCCGCTCGGCCTGATCACGCTTGCCGCGCTGCTTCCTCGTGACTGGAACCTGCGGCTGATCAACCGCAACACGGAAGAGCTCTCCGACGCCGATATCGCCTGGGCCGACATCGTCATGACCGGCGGCATGCTGATGCAGCAGGCCGACACCCTGGCGCTGATCGACCTGTTCCAGGCGCACGGCAAGCCGGTCGCCGTCGGCGGACCGGACATCTCGTCGAGCCCGCACGTCTACGCCAAGGCCGACTTCAAGGTGATCGGCGAAGCGGAGGACATCACCAGCGATCTGGTTGCGGCGATCCGGCGCGGCGAGCGCCAGGGCACGTTCGAAGCCGAAAAATTCCAGGTCGATGTCACCACCAGCCCGGTGCCGCGGTTCGATCTTTTGAAGTTCGATCACTACCTGCACGTCGGCGTACAGTTCTCGCGCGGCTGCCCGTTCACCTGCGAGTTCTGCGACATCATCGAGCTCTATGGCCGCGTGCCGCGCGCCAAGACCAATGCGCAGATGCTGACCGAGCTCGACGCGCTCTACGCCTGCGGCTATCGCGGCCATGTCGACTTCGTCGACGACAACATGATCGGCAACAAGAAGGCGTTGAAGCGGTTTCTTCCCGATCTGATCGCCTGGCAAAAGGATCGCGGCTATCCGTTCGAGTTCTCGACCGAGGCCTCGGTGAACCTGGCCGACGATGACGAACTCCTGCGCCTGCTGCGCGCCGCGAACTTCTTCGCCGTGTTCGTCGGCATCGAGACGCCGGATCCCGAGACGCTGGTCGCAACCTCGAAGAAACAGAATACGCGGCGCGACCTCGTCGCCAGCATCAACAAGATCTACGGCGCGGGCATGTTCGTCACCGCAGGCTTCATCGTCGGCTTCGACGGCGAGAAGGACGGCGCGGGAAAGGCCACCACCGTCTTCATCGAGGACGCCGCTATTCCGGTCTGCATGGTGGGGCTGCTCTACGCCCTGCCGAATACGCAGCTCACCCGGCGCCTTGCGAAGGAAGGCCGGCTGTTCCCGAATCACGATGTCATGCTCGACAATGCCGGCGATCAATGCACCGCCGGCCTCAACTTCGAGACCACGCGGCCGCGCCAGGACGTCCTGCGCGACTGCCAGAGCATCATCAGCGACGTCTACGACGCGAAGGCCTATTTCGGGCGCGTCCGGCGCGTCGGCCTTTTGCTCGATTGCTCGCAGCAACATCCACCGCTCAGGCCGATGAAGAGCTTAAGGGAAATCAGCGGCGTGATCTGGGCGCTGTCGCGCCTGCGGGGAGCCGCGGGCGAATTCTGGCGCACGCTGTTTCATTGCGCGATCCGCAATCCGGCAGCGACCGTATCGGTGATCAAGCTGTCGGCGCTCTATCTGCACTTCGGCCCGTTCTCGAAGGTCGTCGTCGGCATCCTCGAGAAGGATATCGCGGCGCCGGCCAGCAAGTGGCACGGCATTGAGACGGCGCGGCAGCACCAGGCGGCGATTGATCGCGCGGCCGCCTTCGTAGATACCGCGCGGGCAACAGCCTAACGCGCGGCAGAGGACTTGCGCCCAGTCGCCTCGTCGTCCGCCCGATACTCGAGCAAGTCACCCGGCTGGCAATCAAGCACCGCGCAGATCTTTGCGAGCGTGTCGAAGCGCATGCCGCGAACCTTGCCCGATTTCAAGACGATCGCGCAGCAATTGCTGCGCCTCGGGTCTTGTTGAGCGGCTTTCAGAAGCCGGCCTTCGGGAACGTCCAGATCACGGCGATCATGCCGACGGCGATCACCACGACCAGCCAGATCTGATCAGAGTGAACCGGCGACCCGCTCCACAGCGAAAGCCCTGCAGCCAGGAGAGCGATGATCGCCGTGAAGAAGACCTTCATGGCCCACGACATCGCGACCGCTTCCCTCTTGCGTAGTGTTGCAACGAGCGGCTAGCCGCCGCTTGCGGGGCCCGCAGCGTGCTCGGCCTGCCCGTGCTCGTGGGGCTCAGCCGGCATGGCCGTGGCGGGAAGCCCCGACTTCACGTGCCGGCTGTCATAGCCGTTGAACAGATGCCCGAGCAGCCCGCGATTGAGATCGGACGTGCCGAACAGCCAGTCGGCGATCGGAAACGTCACGTTCATGTTGACGTTGGTCATCATGCGCGGATTGTGGTGCGCGGTGTGATGGCGGCGCGCGGTGTTGATCAGCGGGCAATACCTGACGAACCAGTTCTCCTCGCAATGGCAGCAGAGGTGAATGAACTCGTAGATCATGATCACCGAGGTGACGACGCTGAGAAACAGCCAGCCGACATTTGGCGTGAACACCCAGCCGACCAGCGCCGCGAACGGGATCGCGATCAGGATCAGGATGGTGATGACGTACGGCGGAAAGATCGTGATGCGCCAGTCGCGATGGTCGTGAAAGTGCATGTCCTCATCAGTGAAGTACTGATGATGGTTGAGCATGTGATAGCGATGGATGATCTGCAGCGCCTTGATCGGCGACTGCTTGTGCATGAAGTTCCTGTGCAGGTCCCACTCGAACCAGTTGGTGAGCAGGAACACGAACGGAACCGTCAGCCACTCGAGCCATGACACGTTCTCGATGTGCCGCACGCAGACGTAGAGAACCGACAGACCGGTGGCAAAGACCAGGAACGCGTGAAAGTAGCCGTTGTACCAGCCAACGATCCGCGCCCGATATGCTTCCCGAAATTTTGCCGATCTTTCGCGGCCCATACCCGTCCCAAACCCCACGCCCAAATGTCCCGCACAAGCAATAGCATCCGGGACACCACTCCATCAAACGGCAATCCACAGCCACGGTCAAATGCGAGTGGCGCAGGAAAACCACAGTTTTAGACGCATTCCGGACTAACGATTCCAATAACTTGTCAATTCGGGATCGCTCGGGTCTAATATCGCTTCTCGCACAGCCGATTGGGGGCCGCGTGGCCGACCGCCTGGAAGAATTGCGCGCGCTGAAGCAGCTTGCCCCGCTGGTGAAGGACCTGCACCGGCCGCGACCGATCATCTACTGGAGCGACCTCGCCGGCTGCCTGGCGCTGACCGTCCTCGGGCTTTATCTGTCCACCCCGTTTCCCGACACGGTGCTGCAGGGCTCGATCCCTGCAATTGTCGGCATCATTGTCGCGGGGCTGGCGCTCTATCGGGCCTCCTACTTCAATCACGAGCTGTCGCATCAGGCGCGCCAGCTGCCGGGCTTCGAGATCGGCTGGAACCTGCTGGTCGGCATTCCGCTGCTGATCCCCTCGTTCCTCTACTACGATCATCTCAACCATCATTCGGTGCGCGGCTTCGGAACCGAATTCGGACATCGAGTATTTTGCGCCGAAGCAGCGCGGCTGGCGCGGCGCGCTGGCGCTGATCGCCGTCTGCGCGATCCTGCCCCTCCTCTACATCGCGCGCTTCTCGTTACTGCCGCCGCTGGCCTGGGTCAGCCCAAAAGTCCGGCACTGGGTCGACACCCGCGCGTCCGGCCTCGGCGTTCTTGGGCTGTCACGCCGCCCGCCGCCCACGGCGGACGAGCTTCGGTCGTGGCGGGTGCAGGAAGCCGCATGCTTCGTCTACCTGTGCATCATGGGACTGCTGCTGCTGCTCGGCATCAATACGCTGAGTGCGCTCATGCAGTTCTACGCCATCATGAGCGTGCTGCTGGTCTTCCACGCCATCCGCATCATGGTCGGGCATCGCTACGAGTTGAACGGCGAGCCGCAGGACCGGATCGAGCAGGTGCTCGATTCCTTCAACTTCCCGAAATATTCGTTTGTGACGTCGATCCTGGCGCCGCTCGGCTTTCACCTGCACGCGCTGCATCACCTGTTCCCGAAAATCCCCTATCACAACATGGGCGAGGCGCACCGCCGCATCTCCGCGGCGCTGCCGAAGGATTCGTTCTATCACTCGGTCGAGTCCGACAATTACTTCCGCGAGGTCGTGAAGTTCCTGCTCCGCGACGACGAGGCGCGCGCGCCGAAGCAAGCCGAGGCCGCCGAGCAGCAAGGCCTCGTCACAGCCTCGAAGCACTAAGCCGCGCCACTCACCTCAGCACCAGCGCGCCGCAAGCTGCGCGGCAGCGCCGCGCCAGCCGCCCTTGGTCTCGCGCAGGCTCGGGATCGCCACGATCCGTTTCAGCAAATCGCGATCTGCGTCGGCGCCGAACCAGTCGATCTCACCTGAGGCAACCGCGTCGTCGAACGAGGCGCGTCCGGCCAGGAGGTCGCGGAACAGCATCGCGGTCATCGTCACCGTGCTGGTCGGCGACGGCGGCGCCCCGGCGCGCGCGCGCATCGTCCCGTCTTCGACGATCAGCGAGAAGTCGCCGGCGACCGGACCATTGAGACACAGGAACAGCCGGCCCGAGCGGCCGGCCAGATTGCCCGGCGCCTTTCGCGTCGCGCGGCCGAGCATCCACAGCACCAGCAGCAGCCAGACGTCCAGCCGCCAGGGCGAGACGGCGCGAAACTGCTGCACCACCGAGACCGCGGTCGGATAGCGCGGCGTCCAGCCAAGCTCACGCTTCGCCTTCTCGCTCGAGCCGATCAGCGGCGCCCTCGTCCTGGTGGCCCATGACGGATCGGACAGAAGATGCAGGTCAAGGCGCGACAGGATCTCGTAGAGCCCGGCGTGAATGGCAAGCAACACACGCCACGGCCGCACCGGCTTGGCACCGGTTTTCTCCGCGAGCTCCGGCGATGGCAGAAGCTCGTCCGCCGTCGCATTGAAGGCGCCGCGCGCGCGGTGCCGCAGAGCGAGCACGAGAAGATCGGCGACGTCCTCGTCCCAGACGATCGGCAGCGGAACGCCATCGAGGTCCGGTATCCAGCCGATGCGCAGCACGTCGCCCAGCAGATGCTGCATCCGCCGCCCCATCAGCACGTTGGCGCGAATGCGGCTGATGGCGATGTCCGGGTGCCGCGGCTCGACCTCGTCGAGGAACGCCTCGACATCGAACTTGCAAGCCGCATAGGCGAAGTCGGCCTGCCGCAGGCGCGGCGTCGTCTCGACGATCGGCACGCGGATGACCGGGCACGACGCCGTAGGCCGTGATCGAGGAGACGAAGACGATCGTCTCTACGCCGGCGGACGCCGCGGCGCGAAACACGTTCTTGCTGCCGTCGACGTTGACCGCGCGAAAAGCGTCCGAGCGTTCGCTGCCGCTGATGATGAAGGCGCAGTGGATCACGGCGTCGACACCCTGCAGATGGCGCGCGAAATCCGCATCACAGACGTCGCCGATGACGCTCGTCAGCTTCGGCGAACCGATCACCGGCGGGCGCCGGTCGATCGAGATCACGCGCGCAATGCCGGCGTCATCGAGCAGCCGCCGCAGCACATGGGTGCCGAGCTGTCCCGATCCGCCGGTCACCGCGACGACGCGTGGAGACGTCAAGAAATCCTCATCGAATTGTGCCGGTCCGCCCGATCGTGCGATTGTCTTAAGCACACGCGCGAACGTCCCATGTCGAAAGCATTTAAGCCGCTCAGTCTCAACGGATCAATCGGATTGCAGGCCGCCAGCCTCTGGCGGCTCGCGCTTGCAACCGTCTCCGTGCTCCTGCGCCGCCTGGGCAAGGCCCGCTTCGCCCCTCCTGGACGCTCGCGTTCGAAATCGCGACAAAATTCTTCCAGGCGCAGGATGCTCGCGTGCGCGCCGTCGCCGCCTCAGGCGATATGGCGCACTGCCGCGCCATCGCCGACAGCCTCGTGTTCTACCGGCCCGTGCTGAACGACGTGCGCATCGAGACCGAGCCGCGCGTGCCCGGCCCCTTGTTCATCGCGCCTCGTCCTGGCCCGACCGTTCTCTATTTTCACGGCGGCGGCTACGCCTTCTATCCGAAGATGACGGATAACATCATCGCCGCGGTCGTGATGGCCACCGGCGGCCGCGCCCTCGTCCCGCACTATCCGCTGGCGCCGGAGCATCCCTTCCCTGCCCAGCTCGATGCCGCACGAAGGGCTTATCGCTGGCTGCTCGAAAGCACTCGGCCTGAGCAAATCATTGTCGCAGGCGACTCCGCCGGCGGACATCTCGCACTGATGCTGCTGCTGACGCTGAACGACCTGCCGAAGCCCGCGGCGGCCGTGGCCATCTCGCCATGGACCGATCCGCGCAATGGCGGCGCGAGTGCTGCCGAGAACAGCGCGTTCGACTGGATGTCGCTTGCCATGGGCGATCAGCTCGCACGCTGGGCTGGCTCCGAGTTCATCGACAATGCCAGCCTCACCGAATGGCCTGATGTGCGTGACCTCGCCGCACTGCCGCCGCTCCTGATCCACGCCGGCGAAGCTGAAATCGCCCGCGACATGATCCTGCAGTTTTGCGCACGTGCGAAACATGCCGGCGCGCCGGTCAGCTGCCGCGTCTGGCCGGACATGAACCACAACTTCCACGGTTTTGGCGAGATGATGCCGCAGAGCCGCGATGCGCTCGCCGAGATCGGCGCGTTCGCAGCGAGGCACTGCCGCTAGCTACTCCGCAGCAGAAACCGCCGCGCGGACCGACGCTGTGCGGAACCGGTCGATGTCGACCGCCGACGGGAACCAGGCGCCGCAATGCATCGGCGCGGCCGTGACGCCCATGGTCGCAAACGCGGCAAAATAGTCGCGGCAATCATCGACGCTCGCTTCGCCGATCGTCGGCTTCAGTCCGTTGGCCTGCGGCAGCAGGGCCGACAGGATGCAGCCGGTGATCATGCGCTCGGACGGCAGCAGCGCCGAGGCGATGCGGCTGCGGGCAAATCCCGGTATCGCCGGCGGCAGCGCGATGTCCCACTTGACGCCGCCCGGGACCTGCACCGAGCCGCCGGACGCGAACAGAATGTCGCCGGCCTGGCGGAAGCGCCGCAGCGCCGCGGCAAGGTCGAAGCAGAGCGGGAATGAATTGTCGACGATGATCGCGCCGGGCCGTAGCTGCTCGACCGCGATCACGTTCGGCACGTTGGTCGCGCCGACGAACACATCCGCATCGTAGGCCTCGCGCGGCAGCGGTCCGGTGGTCGTGAGGACGCGGACCTCGCCGCGGAAGCCGAACACGGTTTTGGCCTCCTGCGCCAGCTTCTCCAGCTCGCCGCGCTTGGCGACCACGTCGCACAGCGTGATGTGCGCGGGATGATCCATGCAGGAAAGGATCGTGCGCAGCGTCGCGGTGCCGATGGCGCCGAGGCCGACGAAGCAGAAGTTCTGGCTGCGGATGCTGCGGCGGGCGGATGCCAGCACCGACTGCACCGTCAGCCCCATCGCCGAGGCCGTTGCCGCATGGCCGGTCGTCAGCGTCGCGCCGTTGTCGGCTGCTCAGCGCCCGGCCGAGATCGGTCACGGCCGGGATCAGGCCGGTCAGCGACACACACTGCGCGCCCAACCGCCCCGCATAGGCCACGGCGGCATCGATGCTGGCCTTTGCCTTCGCAGAATCGGCGAAGAAGTCGCGCGTGCCGCTCGGCACGACCACGAGCGCGATCGAGCCTGACGCGAGGTGCCCGATGCCGGTCCAGAACGGCTGGGCGTCGTCCTTGCGCGCCGCGAACTGCGCCTTGAACAGCGGCGAGGACACGATCTCCTCGGGCAGATAGGCGATGGCCGCGGCGTCGACGCGCGCAAGCCCGCTCTCCGCCCGCACCAGCGGCAGCGGACGCCAGTACGAATGGCCCACGGCAGCCGGCGCACCGTCGGCCGCAGATGCCATCGCGGCGGCCGCGCTGGTCTTTTCGGCAATGCGTTCGGCCAGCGACGTGACGGTCGCGGCGTGCATCAGGTCGGCCGGCCCGAGCTCGACATTGAGGACGTCGCTGACGCGCGCGAGATAGCGCATGCCGAGCAGCGAGGTGCCGCCCGCCTCGAAGAAGTTGTCGTCGACGCCGACATCGTCGGACGCGAGCACGTCCTTGAGAACGGCCAGCAGCTTTGCTTCGACGGCGTTGCGCGGCTCGCTGCGCGCTTCGCGCCTGGCCGGCGTCGCGACCGCGCCCGCCGCCAGCCGTTCGCGATCGATCTTGCCGTTCGGCAGCCGCGGCAACGCCTCGACGATCGCCACGCTCGCCGGCACCATGTAGCTCGGCAGCGCCTCCTTCAGGTGCGCGACCAGTGCCTGAGGCTCGGCGGCGGCACCCTGCTCCAGCACCACGTAGGCGCCGATGCGCGCGTCCGCGAGATCGCTTCCGTGGACCACGGCGGCAGCGGCACGAACGGACGGATGCGCCCCAAGCCGCGCCTCGATCTCGCCGAGCTCGACGCGGAAGCCGCGGATCTTCACCTGCTGGTCGCGCCGGCCGAGATAGATCAGCGAGCCGTCCTGCGCACGGCGGACGAAGTCGCCGGTGCGGAAGCATTTGCCGCCATTCGGATCGACCGGGTCGGCCACAAAGCGCGCCGCGGTTCGCTCCGGATCGTTCAGGTAGCCGCGTGCGACACCGTCGCCGCCGATCAGGAGCTCGCCCGGCACGCCGTCCGCAACGCACTGCAGGTTCTCATCGACGATGTAGCAGACGGTGTTGGCGATCGGCCGGCCGATCGGCACCGAGCCGGCGTCGGGCGCGATCAGCGCCGCGGTCGACCAGATCGTCGTCTCGGTCGGCCCGTAAAGGTTCCACAGCGTTTCCACGCGACCCGCGACTGCGTCGGCCAACGCACGCGGCAGCCGCTCGCCACCGACCAAAGCCTTGAAGTCGCGCGCGCCGTCCCAGCCGGCGTCGAGCAGGGTCTGCCACGTCGCGGGCGTCGCCTGCATCGCCGTGATGTCGCCCTGGGCGAGCCGTGCGGCCAGCCGGCGCGGATCGCGCAGCATCGCCTCGTCGGCGACCACGACGCGCCCGCCGAGGGTCAGCGGCAGCAGCAGTTCGAGCTCGGCGATGTCGAACGCGATCGTCGTCACCGCAAGCAAGGTGTCTGCAACCGACAGCGTGAGCTCGTTCGCCATCGCCGCCATGAAGTTCGACAGGCCGTCGCGCAACACCTCGACGCCGACCGGCTTGCCGGTCGAACCCGACGTGTGCAGCACGTAGGCGAGATCGCCCTTCTTGCGCGCGAGCTGGACGCCACGCGGAGCGGACTGCATCAGCGTCTCGATCGTGATCACCTCGCACTTGGCGAACGCACGCACGGCGGCGGCGGATGCCTCGTCGGTGATGATCAGTTTCGGCGCCGCATCGGCAAGGATCTGCGTGAGCCGTGCCGGGGGATGCGACAGGTCGAGCGGCAGATAGGCCGCGCCCGTCTCCATCACGCCGAGCATCGCGTTCACAAGCGCAGTCGAGCGCGTCATACAGATGCCGACCAGCGCGCCGCGACCCACGTCGCGCTGCGCCAGCGCCGCGGCCACTGCATCCGCCCGCTGCAGCAGCGTGCGATAGGTCTGCCCGCCGTCCACGCCCTCGAGCGCGACGGCGTCCGGGTTGGCGGCCGCAGCCTGCCTGATCGCGTCGCAGACGTCGGGATAGTTTTCGAGCACCGGGCCCGCGATCGCCCGCGCGGGGCCGGGACGCGGCGCGATGGCGGGGATCGCGACGTCAACCGAGCGGACGACGCCCTGCAGGATCGCCTCGTAGCGCGCGACGAACCGGTCGATGGTTTCCGCGTCCCACAGGTCGGTGCGGTAGTCGACGACGCCATAGATCTCGCCGCCGAATTCCTCGAGCAGGAACGTCAGCTCGAACTGCGCGCGATCGCGCCTGGCGGCGAGCGCCTCGATCGAGAACTCGCGCACGTTCAGCGACGCGCCCTCGGTGTTGAGCAAGGTCACCGCAAAACCGGTCGAGTTCGAGCGAGGCCGAACGCTCCATCGCGAACATCACCTGGAACACCGGCGAGCGCCGCGGATCGCGCGGCAATTGCAGCTCGCGCACGATCCGCGCGAACGGATACTCCTGATGTTCGAGCGCGCCGCGGACCTTTTCGTCGACGCCTGTGAGCATCGCCTTGAAGCTCTGCGCACCGTCGAGTTTCGTGCGGATCGGCACCGGGTTGACCAGATAGCCGACGCTGTCCTCGAATTCGGGACGGATGCGGCCGCCGACCGGCACGCCGACGACGAAATCGGATTCACCCGTCAGATCGTGCAGCAGCACGTTGAACGAGGAGAACAACAGCGTGAACAGCGTCGTTCCCTGATCCTGCGCGGTAGCGATCAGATGCTGGCTGAGCAGGCTCGGGATCGAGATCTTGCGCGACGCGCCGGGTCCGCGCTGGTTCTGCGGCCGCGGATAGTCGGTCGGCAGCGCGGTGCCGATCGGCGCGCCGGCGAGTTGCTCCGACCAGAACGCCAGGTGACCGGCTCCCGTCGCACCTGAGGTGACGCTCTTCTGCCAGTTGGCGAAGTTCGCGTAAGGTCTTGCCGGTGCGGACCAGCGCACCTGCGCGCCCGCGCGCATCGCGAAATAGGCCTCGAGGATCTGCTCGACCATGATGGCGATCGAGGTCGCGTCCGCCACGATGTGGTGGACATGCAGCAGCATGACGTCGTCCGCGGCGCGCCGCAGATGATGCAGGCGGACCAGCGGCTCGCCGCCGAGGTCGAACGGCCGGTTGGCCTCGCGGTCGATCTCGGCGCGAACCTCGGCTTCGGTCAACGCGCTCAGGTCCTGGAAGCGGATCTTGAACTCAGACGGGTCGAGCGCCGTCGGCACCGGCCCATTGGCGTCGGCCGGGAACGTGACGGTGAGGCTGTCGTGCCGCGCGATCACCTGCTGATAGGCGTTTGCCAGAGTCTCCGCGTCGACCTGCGGGCGGACGGCGATGCACATGGCGAGCCCGTAGGCGGGGCTGCCCGGGGCAAAATGCTCGACGAACCAGAGCGCTTCCTGGCCGATCGACATGACCGGGCCGGAGCTGTCGCTGCCGGTCGACGCGGTCGCCGACGAATCCGCGGCAGATGAATCGATCTTGTCGAGGATCGCCTTGGTGATGTCCTGCGCCGTCGGCTTCTGCAGGAACGAACCGATCGCCAGCGCAATGCCGAGCTGCGCTTCGACGCGGTTCTTCAGCTCGAACGACGTGAGCGAGTCGAGGCCGATGTCCGACAGCGGCCGGTCGAGCTCGACCGACGCCGGCGTCACCTTCAGCACCGCGGCGATCTGCTCGCGCAGGAACTGGACGACGATCGGCGGCCGCCCCTCCTCCTCGGTCGCCAGGATTTTCGCGCGCAGATGCTGCCCGCCGCGGTTCTCGTCCTGACCGTCGCCGATCAGGGCGGCGACGCGCGGCACGCTCGCCAGCACCGGATTGGCGCGCGACAGGGTCGGCCAGCGCACGTCGGCATAGACGACGCTCGCGCAATCGCGCGCGAGTAAATCCCCAAGACCTGCCAACGCGTCCTTGATCGGGATCAGGCTGACGCCGGACTGCGACAGGAAGCGCGCGACATCTGTGTGATGCGCAAGGAAGCCGGTTTCGCCGATCGCGCCCCAGGCGATCGTCAGCGCGGGCAACCCCTGCGCGCGGCGCAGCTGCGCCAGCGCCTCGAGCGAGCGGTTGGCCCCGGCGTAATGCGCCTGCCCCATCGATCCGAGGTGCGCAGCGACCGACGAATACGAAACGAAGAAGTCGAGCGGATCGTTGCGCGTGAGCTCGTGCAAGTGCCACGCGCCGAGAACCTTCGGCTCGAACACGCGGCGGATGCGGTCGAGCTCGAGCTGGGCGACCAGCGCATCGTCGATGACGCCCGCGGCGTGAATGACGCCGCGCAGCGGCAGGCCGAGCTCCCTCACCGCGTTGAGCGCCTTGGCAACGCCCTCGCGCATGGCGACGTCAGCGGCGACCGGAACGATGGTCGCGCCCGCCGCCCGCATCTGGTCGAGATCTTCGGCCGGCGCTTCGCCCGAGCGGCTGACCAGCACCAGGTTCCGGACGCCGAGGTCGACCAGCCATTTTGCCGTGGCGAGCCCGAAGCCGCGCAAGCCGCCGGTCACCAGATAGGTCGCGTCAGGGCGGACGATCTGCGCCACCCCGCCGATGGTTTCGACCTGCGGCGCCGGCGCGTCGTAGGAGACCACGATCTTGCCGATGTGACGCGCCTTGGCCATGTGGCGGAACGCGTCGGCCACCTGCGACAGCGGGAAATTTTCGACCGGCAGCGGATCCAGCAAGCCCTGGCCCAGATCGGCCAGCACGCTCTCGAGCTCGTCGCGCAGGCGGTCCGGACGTTCCGCTGCAAGCCGCGCCAGGTCGATCGCGAAGAACGAGACGTTCTTGCGCAGCGCGCGCAGGCCGATCGGTGTGTCGGCATAGATGTCGCGCTTGCCGATCTCCAGGAAACGGCCGCCGGATGCGAGCAGGTTGAGGCCCTTTTCCAGGAACGGGCCGGGCAAGGAATTCAGCACCAGATCGACGCCGTAGCCGTCGGTCGCGGCCAAGCACGCCGTCGGCAAAATCGAGCGAGCGGGAATTGAAGATGTGCTGGACGCCGAGCTTGCGCAAATAGGCGCGCTTCTCGTCGCTGCCGGCCGTCGCATAGATCTCCGCGCCGTGACGCTTGGCGACCGAGATCGCGGCGAGACCGACGCCGCCGGTCGCCGCATGAATGAGAACCTTCTCGCCCTTCTGGATCCGGCCGAGCGTTGCCAGCGCGTACTGCGCGGTCGCATAGCAGGTCGGGATCGCGGCGGCCTGCGCGAACGTGAAGTTTTCCGGGATCTCGAACACCAGCGCCGCCGGCACTGCGACCTGCGAGGCGAAGGCGCCGCTGGTGACGGCCACAACGCGCTTGCCGATCAGGGCGGGATCGACGCCAGCGCCGACCTGCCTGACGACGCCGGAGCACTCGAAGCCGAGCCGCTCCCAGGCGAGACCGACTTCGGCTTCCGCCGGCAGCAAGCCGGTCGCTGCCATCACGTCGCGAAAATTCAGGCCGACGGCGTGCACCTCGACCAGCACCTCGCCGTCCAGCGCCGCGCGCGGCGACATCTCGCGCAACAGGAGATTGTCGATCACGCCCGCGCTGCTCATGGTCAGGCGGAATTCCGGACTGCGCTTCTCCGCTATCCCAGGCGATGCGCCGCTTCGGCAAGCGCATCGTCCGGCACACGCTCCAGGCGCAGGCCAAACCGACGACCGCCGCGCAGCGCGACCTCCATTTCGCCGACAGCACCAAGGAGCTCAACGGCGAGCGCATCAGCCGATCGATCGGCCGGATCGAGGTCGATCACCAGCGGTTTGAAGTCGGGAAACTCGTTGCCGATGGTTCGTGCGACGCCGGCGATACCGGCATGCAGAACGCTTTGCTCGGCCGTGGCGACATCCTTGAGCGGCGCCGCCACCCCACGCGTAACGACCACGAGCTGCGGCTGCAGCGCCGCGGTCGCCGTGGCCTTGGCCAGCGCGATCAGGGCCTCCGAGCCGAGGGTCTGTGCCTCGGCGATGGCTTCGACCGAAACGGGCGCCTCAGTGCCGTCGAGCGGCCACAGATGCACGAGGCGGGCAATGCCCGACGGCGTCAGCGCGTCGAGGAGTTTCGCGAAGCTTGCCGCATCAGGCGCGCATTCGAAGCTCGCCTCGCCTGATGGGCGGAATTCCGTGCCGGCGAAAACCTGGACGACCTTGACGCCTTGCTTCGCAAGGCCGTGTTGCCAGCGAAGCCCCGACGCCGCCGCGATCGGCGAGCACCAGCCAGATGCCGTCCTGCGACCGATCCGCCTCGATCGGCTCCAGCGCAGGAAGCTCGGTCCAGTGCTCCTGATAATGCGCAGGGCCGCTGGCCGCCTGCTGCTGCGTCGGCTGGGTGACCTGCTTGCAGGTGAACGCCTCGATCAGCGCGACCAGCCGGCCGGCTTCATCGATGATGGAGATATCGGCGACGACGTTGTTGCCGTCGTCTTTCTCGATGGCGACGGCGCGGCTGTAGACCACCGCTCCCGGCTTGCGGAAGAAGCGAAGCCGCCTGATCGCGATCGGCAGCGCCAGCTTGTGGGCCTGCTCCTCCTTCCGATCGAAATCGCGGAAGCCGCGGATGACCTGGAAGCAGCTGTCGAGCATCGAGGGATGCAGCAGATAGTCGGTGCTGCTTCCGGCCGCCTGCGGCAAGCGCAATGCGGCCGAGCACCTGGCCATGCTCGCGCCAGATCGTCTCGACGCCCTGGAATGCCGGGCCGAATTCGTGCCCCTCCTGCCGAAGCTCGCGATAGAAGCGCGTGCGCTCGAAGTGCGCGGGCGGCTCGATCTCCGGCGTCCACGGCTTCAGTTTCGGCTCAGCGCCCGACCACGCGCGCAAGCGGCCCGACGCGCGCAGGATCCAGTCTTCCTCCTCGTTGCGCGTCCGGCTCTTGACCTCGACGATGCCGCGACCGGTATCGACGGACGTCTGCACGAAGGCGATGCTTTCGTCCGACAGGATCAGCGCGTCGTGGAAGGCGATTTCCTCCAGCTCCCACGCCTGCTCGGGCAGCGTCTCGTGCGCCGCCGCCAGCATCAGTTCGACGTAGCCCGCGGCCGGGAACACCGCGCTGCCGTTGACGACGTGATCGACCAGGAACGATGGCGCCTCGGCGCTGATATGCGCCTGCCAGGACGGAACGGAGCTGCCGAGGCGATAGCCGAGCAGCGGATGCACCGGCGCGGAGAAGCGCGCCGTGCGCGACTCTTCGGATTCCGACCAGAACGTCTTGCGATCGAAACGCTGCCGCGGCAGCTCGACGAAATTCCAGTTCGGCGGCGTGACGCGCGACCAGTCCACGGCAACGCCCGCCAGATGCAGGTCGGCGAGCGAACGCGAGATGTAGTCGCGGTCCTTCTCTTCCCGGTGCAGCGAGCCGACGACGGTGCCCTCACGGCCCAAATGGGCGAGGCACGCGCGCACCGGACCGGTGAGCACCGGATGCGCGCCAAGCTCGACGAACGTGTTGAAGCCGTCGGCGATCGCCGCTTCCGCCGCCTGACGGAACAGGACGGCGCAACGCATGTTGCGCCACCAGTAGTCGGCGTCGAGCTCGCCCGCCTCGATCAGCTTGCCGGTCACGGTCGAATAGGCCGGCACCATCGGCTCGCGCGACGTCATCCCCTTCAGGCTGGCGCGCAGCTCGGCCTCGAACGGGTCCATCTGTTTCGAGTGGAACGCGTAGTCGATGTGCAGGAGCCGCGCGAACACGTCGCTGCGCGCGAGCTTCAATTCCTCGATCAGCCGCTCGACCTCGCTGCGGCGGCCGGCGACCGCGACCAGTTCGGGGCCATTGACCGCTGCGATCTCGAGATCGATCGCCATCTGGTCGAGCAGCTTTTGCGCCTCGTCCGCGGACAGGCCGATCGCGGCCATGCCGCCCTGAAGACGCGACTGCTCCTGCAAGCGGCTGCGGTGATAGACGACCTTGACGCCGTCCTCGAGCGAGATCGCGCCGGCGACGTGCATCGCCGCCATCTCGCCGATGCTGTGGCCGATGGTCGCCTCAGGCTCGATCCCCCACGCCTTCCAGCGCGCCGCGAGGCCGACCTGCAGCGCGAACGAGGTCGGCTGCGTCACAAACGTCTGATCGATCCGCGAGCGCTCCTGCGTCGCCTTCAATTCGTTGATCAGCGACCAGCCGGACAGGCCGCGGAAAATCTCGTTGCACTCCTCGATCTTGCGGCGGAACACCGGATCGCCACTGAGCAGGCCGCGTCCCATCGCCCACCAGTGCGCGCCCTGTCCGGTAAACACGAACGTCGTACGCGGCCGATCGCCACGACGGCCGCTGATCACGCCGGCGCGCGGCTCCTTGCGCTCGAACGAGCGGAAGGACGCTGCCGCCTGCTCGGCTGAATCAGCCAGCACGACGACGCCATGCTCGAGATGCGAGTGGCGCAGCGCCAGCGTGCCGGCGACGTCCGCAAGCGCCAGCTTGCCGCCTTCGAGCGCTTCGGCGAGATCGCCCGCGTGCGCTTCGAGCGAGCCGCGGCTCGGCGCCGACAAGGGCAGCGCCAGCGGGAAGTCGCCTTCGACGCTCTGCACGGCCTGCAAGGGCACGCGCGCCGGAGGCTGCTGCACGATGGCGCACGCATTGGTGCCGCCGAAGCCGAACGAGTTGACCGCGGCGATGCGCGCTGCACCCTCGCCCGGGAAGGCGGCCGAGGCTGTTGCTGACGCGCAGGCCGAGCTCTTCGAACTTGATGTTCGGATTGGGTTTGACGAAGTGCAGGTTCGACGGCACCTGGCCGTGCTCGACGCAGAGCGTCGCCTTGATCAGGCCGACGATGCCGGCGGCGGGCTCGAGGTGGCCGATGTTCGACTTGATCGAGCCGATCACGCAGGTCTTGTTCTTGCCCGAGCTCTTGCCGAACACGCGGCCGATCGCTTCGGCCTCGATCGGATCACCGACCGCAGTCCCCGTGCCGTGCGCCTCGACGTAGTTGACCTGCACCGGCGAGATCGCCGCGCGGCGGCAGGCCTCGCGCAGCATCGCCATCTGCGCGTCCATGCTCGGCACGGTGATGGTCGTGGTGCGCCCGTCCTGGTTGACCGCGGTGGCGCGGATGATCGCGTGAATGCGATCGCCATCGGCGATCGCGCGGGTCACCGGCTTCAGCACCACCATGCCGGCGCCCTCGCCGCGCACGTAGCCGTTGGCGCGCGAGTCGAACGCCTTGCAGCGTCCGTCCGGGGACAGCATCGAGGCGCGGCTGAAGGTGACGGTGACGTCCGGCGTAAGGATCGCATTGACGCCGCCGCACAGCGCCATCTCGCACGAGCCGTTGCGGATCGCCTGGCAGGCAAGGTCGAGCGCCACCAGCGACGACGAGCAGGCCGTATCGACCGAGAGGCTCGGCCCGCGCAGGTCAAAACGGTGCGACAGGCGGTTCGAGGCGATGCTCAGCGCGCCGCCGGTCGAGGTGTGCACGTCGATGTCGGGCCGGCCGAATTTCTGGATGCCGTGGTAGTCGCTGTGCGAGATGCCGATGAAGACGCCGGTCTCGGACCCCGGCAGCTTGTCGATCTGCACGCCGGCGTCTTCCAGCGCGCGCCACGCGGTTTCCAGCAGCATCCGCTGCTGCGGATCCATGACCGCGGCCTCGCGCGGCGAGATGCCGAAGAAGGCCGCGTCGAACTCGGCGATGTCGGTGACGAAGCCACCCCACTTGGTCGGCGTCTTGCCCGGCTTGCCCGGGTCCGGATCGAAGACGGCGGCGTTATTCCAGCGATCCGCCGGCACCTCGATGATGCCGTCACGGCCTTCGCACAGAAACTCCCACAAGGCCTGCGGCGAGCGGATGCCGCCCGGCAGAATGCAGCTCATTCCGACAATGGCGATGCCGGCGCCGAATTCGGAAACGACTGCGTCCTGCTGCATGGCTGCGCCTACCTCGACCCGAAACCTGCCGCCACACGCAATTCGATCGCGCTGTCCTGTGCGCCCCCGTCCGTCCCAACGATGACGTGACCGACGAATTCGTCGCCCAGTTCGAGTGCCTTCAGCGACCAGCGGCCCTTCAAATCGTCACGCAACACCACGCAGTCCGATCCATTGCCCGCGAGCCGAACGGGCACCTTGCCGTTCATGCCGGCGAAGCCCAGGCCTCGCGCCTTGATGAAAGCTTCGCCCGCGGTCCACAGCCCCAGAAACACGGCGTCCTGCCGCGCAGAAGTCCACCGCGAGCAATTGCTGTGCCACCTCGAGGCCGAACACGTCCGCCGCGATCCTGATCCTGTCGGGACATGGCCGGTACGGCTCGACATCGATGCCGACGGCCACGCCGCGCGCGAGCGCGATCGCCGACAGGCCTTTGGTATGGGACACGTTGAAATCAACGGAGGGATGTTGGCCCACCACCGCGACCGATGGCTTGCCCCAGCTGTTGTAGTGAAACGTGATGTCCCGCGGCGGCAGACCGGCTTCGCGCCCGACGATGCTGCGCAGCGCGGCGCGCGTCTTGATGAAGGCGTCCCGGTCGGGTTTACCCTTCAGGCGAGAGGCCTGGGTCCGCTCATCGGCATCCAGCAGCGCAAGCTCTGCAGCTTCCAGTCCGCGGTCGTTTCTGAACGCCCAAACGCGACAAGGTATCGCTGACATAACCGCACGGCCCCCGCCGGTCCCAATCCGTCCGCACACGCGCGGTGTTCAATCCGCAAAACAGTGGTTCGGCCTTCACCCCAAGCCCTTATGTCAGCTAACCTACGACATTGATTGCACTAGTTGCAATGTGCGGCGCTGCGGTAGGATTTCCAGCGCATCCACCTGACAACAAAGAGATTTGCGGTATCGCGCGCGGCCGGGTTCCCGCTTCTTGTCTTACGCGGCTCACGATTGTTGCAAATTCGCAGCACTATTCTGATTTCGGCCCTGCACGCGTCTTTGACCGTTCCGATCGGGCGCAAAAGGACTGATGTTTCGCGGTTCAGGCCTCAGCTACGGCGGGCCTGAAGGGGAGCAAGAGCGTTGGGACAGGCGAGTGGGACGCCTCGCATCTGCGTGATCGGCGCCGGGCCGTGCGGTTTGGCGACGCTGAAAAACCTGCGGCAGGCCGGCTGCGGGGACGTCGTCTGCTATGACGAAAGCGCCAGCATCGGCGGCAACTGGGCCTATTCGGACGACCCGAAGCGCATCAGCGTCTACGAATGCTCGCACATCATCTCGTCGAAGCGGATGTCGTCGTTCGACGACTTTCCGATGCCTATGGACTATCCGGACTACCCCTCGCATCGTCAGCTGCTCAAATATTTCTCCAATTACGCCAAGGCCTTTAATCTCGAACCTCACATCCATCTCGAATCCCGTGTCGAGCATTGCGATCGTCGGGACGACGGCCGCTGGTCCGTGCGCGTGACGTCGAAAGGCGAGACGCGCGAGGAGCTGTTCGACTGGCTGCTCGTCTGCTCCGGCCATCATCGCCAGCCGTTCGTGCCCGATTATCCCGGCACGTTTACCGGCCCGATCATCCATTCCGCCGCCTACAAGCGGCCTGATCCGTTTCGCGGGCAGCGCGTGCTTGTCGTCGGTGCCGGCAATTCGGCGGCGGACATCGCGGTGGATATCTCCCGCGTCGCCTCCGAAACCGCGATCAGCATGCGCGAAGGGACTTATTTCATCCCAAAACTGATGTTCGGTCAGCCGATCGACACGGTCTACGCCTTCTGGAAGCGCATCATCCCGAAGCCGGTATTCCAGGCGATCTTCAAGCTGTCGCTGCGGCTCGCGATCGGACGATGGGAAGACTATGGCCTGCAGGCGCCAGTGAGTGCTCCGCTGACGAAACATCCGACGCTGAATTCCTCGCTGCTCGAGGCGCTACGCCATGGACGGCTGACCGCGCGGCGCGGCATCGAACGCTACGACGGATCGACGGTGCACTTCACCGACGGCACGCACGAGGATTTCGACGCGATCGTCATGGGGACCGGCTTCCGCACGACGTTTCCGTTCCTGAGCGAGCCGATCGAAGGCTGGGACCTGACGAAGACGCCGCCGCTCTACCTGAAAATGATGCACCGGACGATCGGCAACCTGTTCTTCATCGGCCTGTTCCAGCCGATCGGCTGCATCTGGCAGCTTGCGGATTATCAGGCGCGCATCGCGGCGCTGCAGATCAAGGGGCGGCTGACGCGCCCTGCGGATATCGCCGCGCGCATAACACCACGAGGTGACGTCGCCGCACTGGCGCTTCGATCCCTCCCCGCGCCACGCGATCGAAGTCGACTATCACGATTTCCGCAAGGAGCTGATGCGCGAGCTGAGGCCCGCGGCATGATCAAGTCAGTCGAGACATGGCGTGTCGTTCCGGCGTCACGGAACTGCGTACAGATCGAGCCTCGCCTGCGTCAGGCGAACTGCCAGGTGAGGACAACATGCGAGGAATAATGCGTCGCTTCGTGCCGCGGGCCGGTTTCCTGACAATGTTGCGACGTGCGGGCGTCATGGTCGCAACGCTCGCGCTGCTTGCCGGCTTGTCCGGCTCGGCGCTCGCAGCGCCCGAACGAGGCCCGAAAGTTTATCTGCTGCGCGGCTTCATGAACGTGTTTTCGCTGGGGCTGGACGAACTGTCCGTCAAGATCGAGAAACGCGGCATTCGCGCCGAAGTCTACAACCATACGAGCTGGGCGAGATTGGCCGACGAGATCGCGAAAGACTACAAGAGCGGGCAGACGCGCCCGGTCATTCTTGTCGGACATTCGTGGGGCGGGCTTGCCGTGGTCAACCTCGTCGAGGCGCTGGGCGCCGCCGGCGTGCCGGTTGCGCTCGCGGTCGCGCTCGATACGACATCACTGACCGTCGACCGCGGCCAGGTCGGCACATTCCTCAACCTCTACGTTGGAACCGGCACGCTGAAGGCCGGTCCCGGCTTTCGCGGCAAGATCATCAACACTGATCTGGGGAAAAGCATGCCGGTCGGCCATTTCAACATCGACAAGATCGAAGCCGTGCATGCGATTGTTCTGCGGCACATTGTGCAGGCTGCGGGCCGCTCCGGCCCGCGCAGACCAGCGACCACGGCGACGTCGGCAGCGGCCACGCCCGCGCGTTGAGACCGAAACGCGCCGATGCTTCAGATTGAGAGACAAACGGAGCGAGGATGACATGCAGGGAGTGACAATGCAGCGGATGATGCGCCATCTCGAGCAACGCGTCGTGACACTCCTGCGAGGCGTCAGGCCTTCTGGCAGTGATGATCTCCATTGTTGTGGCGATGTCCGGCTCGGCCGTTGCGGCCCCGGATCGCGGCGCAAAAGTCTATCTGCTGCGCGGCTTCATGAATGTGTTCTCGCTCGGGCTCGATGAGCTGTCCGCCAAGATCGAGCAGCGCGGCATCCGCTCCGAAGTCTACAATCACACGAGCGCGGCGCGGCTGGCCGACGAGATCGCGAGCTGAATACAAGAGCGGAAAGACGCGGCCGGTCATCCTGATCGGGCACTCCGCCGGTGCTGCTGCCATCGTCGATCTGGTCGCGGCGCTCGGCCAGGCCGGCGTGCCGGTCGCGCTCGCCGTCACGCTCGACATCTCGTCGCGGCCGATCCCTGGCGGGCAGGTCGGCACCTTCCTCAATCTCTATTCAACGACCGGCGCGCTCAGCAAGGGTCCGGCCTTCCGCGGCAATCTCGTGAACATGGACCTCGGCAAGAACCCGCAAGTCGGCCATTTCACCATCGACAAGGTGGAGGAAGTGCATGCGCTGATCCTGCGCTATGTCGTTTCCGCCGCAGGCCGCGGCGGTCCGCGACGGCAGCAGCCGGCATCGGCCGCAGCGCCTCAGCCGGCGGCGCCCCGCACCTGATCTCGGCGACCGCTCGCGAAGGCGCGCTCGATCCAGTCGGCCGCATGCTGCGGAGTTTGTGCGTGGGCGAACCGCGCCTTGACGTCGGCACAAGCGCGCGCGAAAGGCTCGCTGAGCACACGGTCGAGCGCTGCCGTGCCGGTTTGCGCGTTGAATTTGCCCGGTGCAATGACGACGCCGGTGCCGAGGCGCGCGATGCGCGCGGCGTTGTCGGCCTGATCGAAGGCGGACGGGATCACGACCTGCGGCGTGCCGGCCGCGAGCGCCTGCCCCGTGCTGCCGATACCGCCGTGATGGAAGAATGCCGCCGCGCGCGGCAGCAGCAAGCTGAAGGGCGCATAGGCTTCGGCATGGATGAAGGGCGGCAGCGCGGCCTTGAAATTCTCGGCGAACGACGACAGCAACACGCCGCGACGGCCACTGGTGCGGCAAATCTCGATCGGCCGCGTCGAAGAATTTTGCCGCGTGCCGGATGCCGGTGCCCCTGAAGAAGACGAGCGGCGGCGGACCTTGACTCGAGAAAATCGCTCAAGGCCGGTGAAAGCGGCGTCTCGTTGCCTGCATCGTAGAGCGGAAAGCCGGTCAATACGGTCTGCTGCGGCCAGTCGTGCTGCATGGGCGCGAACCACTCCGGAAACAGTCCGATGACGCGATCCGGCGAATGGATCCATTTGTGCATGAGGCGGCTGACGCGCGGAAGACCGAGCCGCGTCCGCAGCCTGTTGACCGGACGCGCGAGCAGATGGTCCATCAGAAGGTCGACGGCCCGAAACCAGGCCCCGTTCCAGCGCGGCGCGTTCTTCACAAGCGGCAGCGGCGGAAGCACCGGAGGCTCGCCATGCGCGCGCAGGATCGCCGGGTACGGATGCAGCGTCACGGTCGGGATCTGCAGCGCATCGCGCGCAACGCGCCCGCCGAGAAACATCCACGACAGCGCCAGCACCGTGCGTCCCGGCCGGTGATACGCGACCACGGCCTCGTACATCGGCTCGATCATCTCGGCAATGCCACGCGCCAGCACCGGATAGCCGAAGTCCGGATGCCACAGCAGCTTTTGACCGATGAACGCGTCGTGCCACTCCGCCGAGCAGATCGGCGCGAAGTCGAACCCGAGCGAGCGCGCGCTTTTCTCATAGACCGCAGGCGCAAGGACGACGATCTCGTGTCCTCGCTCGCGCAACGCGGAGGCGACCGCGAACGCCGGTTGGACTTCGCCGAACGTGCCGAAAGTACCAAAGATGATGCGAAGAGAAGTCATACCGTCGGTCTGCGGGCCAGCGGGGCGCCAAGGTCTCGCTTATAGTTCATCGCGCAGACGCAGCGTCAACCGGCCGGTTCGACCTTCGTTCAAGCCGGGAGACTGGCGGGCCGGCCCACAATCGCTTAAGCCTTGAATTCCTCGACGATTGGGTCAAACCGATACAGATGACGCTCCCCTGGTCCCAGATCATTGCCGAAAACATCTGGTGGATATGCGCCCTCACCTTCATGGGGATCCGGTTGCCGCATATTCGCCGGGCGGGACGCGAGCCTGCCAGCCACAGCGAGCCGCCCGCCAGCGACTGGATCCTGTTGCGCTTGGGCGAGATCGCCTTCGGCGTCCTGCCGCTCGTCTACATCCTGTTCAAGGAGCCGCAGTTCGCCAACTACCCGTGGTTTCCGCCGTTCGTGGTGATCGGCACGCTGACTTTTCTGTGCGGCATCTGGATGATCTTATCACGCGCACAAGGATCTCGGCCGCTCCTTCTCCTACACGCTGGAAATCCGCGATCAGCACCAGCTCGTCGACAACGGCATCTATCACTATATCCGCCATCCGATGTATGCGGCGTTCCTGGTGTGGACGATCGCGCAGGCGATGCTGCTGCCGAACTGGATCGTCGGCATCTGCGCGCCGCTGGTGCTCGGCACCCTGCTCGCGATCCGTATTCCACGCGAAGAGGCGATGATGCTGCGCACCTTCGGCGACGGCTACAAGGCCTACATGAACCGGACGGCGCGGTTCATTCCGGGTGTGTTCTAAGCAGCCGCCGCAAATTCTGCCTCATCCTGAGGTTCTCACTCAAAATAAAAACCTTACAATTCACCACCTCACACACTACACGAGAACAACCTCACGCTAACAAACTAAGACCCAAACCTCAACGCTTACGATGACATACCTCGAAGTCTTTAGCGAGCCTACCTTTACCACCGAACCATGCGAAGGTGCGCTCGACGACTCAGCGCCGTGGCTCGGCTTTGAACGTACCCACGCTCTGTTCGCGGGTGACAATTTCGATTGTCCATTTACCCAGATCTGCGAGCGCCTCGAGCAGCTTCCGACCACGATAGACGCCATCCGCGAAGACATGGCGCAGCTCTGGGAACATACGGCCGATGATCCGCAGCAGCGGCACTGCGCCATCGTTGTCCTGAATGTTAGCTGCGTGCACCAGCACGGTCAATCAATGAACCTTCCGTATCAGTGACATGTGACGCTTACGCCCTATTGATCCTCTTGCCCATGTCAAAGCCTCGTGGACCGCCACTTTCTGTGGTTTTCACGCTCTGGCTGTCGATGATCCCTGCCGAGGGTGTTGGCTTGCGTCCTTGTCGTTCTCGCACTTGCTCACACCAGAGCAGCATTGATCGTGCGCCACAGACCGCAACCACGCCATTCGTAGAAATAGTGCTGCACCCTCGAGTACTGGCGGAAGTCCTTCGGCAGCGCCCGCCATTGGCAACCGCTCGCCGCAATGTAGAGCAGCGCGTTCACAATCACTCGCAAACTGATCTCGCGCGGACGGCCACGCCGACTACCGCGGTAGGCATCAGCGGTTCGATCATATTCCACTCCGCCTCCGTCATGTCGCTTGCATAACCGAGCCCATCGCGCCGATATTGCTCCCGCGTGATTTCAGTCCAAGACATGTTGTGCTTCCCTCGAGTCTTCGCAAACACGAAGGAATCACAACGCGCTGAAATCACTCATTTCTTTTCGGCAGCTCTGAGGAGCCGCGCCGTAGCCCGCAGGGCGAAGGCGGGGCGTCTCGAAGGATGGCCGCGGCAAGAATGCTCGCAGACTCCTCGGCCTCGTGGTTCGAGACGCCCGGCTGCGCCGGGCTCCTCACCATGAGGGTCAATTTTCAAGCCGGCGGCGCGCACTTCTTCGGCGCGGCTGCTGCGCGGCTCCACTGCACGGTCTTGCCCATCAGCCTGGTGCCGATGTAGCCGCGCACGGCGAGCGTTTTTCCCTGCAACGTGATTTCCACGGAATAGGATTTTCCCGTTTCCGGATCGTACACCCAGCCGTCGCCAAAAGCGTCCGTCGAAACCTTCTTCAGCCCGCCGAGCACCTGCAAGCCGCACAGCGGCCGCTTGCGCAGTTCCGGCTTTTCGTTGCGGTTGTCGCGCTGGGGCAGCGAGGGATCGGGAACCGACAGGATCGCATAGATGTAGCCGCAGAGACCTTCGCCGCACGGCCTGATCTCGGTGGCGCCGTCGCCCTTGTCGGTCAGCCAGATGCCGGTGAAGTCGGCGCGCTCCGCAGCGTTCGCCTGCGAAACAAGCGGCGCGGACAGAAGAACCGCAGTCAGAAAAAACGTCCTCAGCGCGCGCATGTCAGCCCTGCTCCTTGATGCGACCAAGCAGGACTACACGAAACAGCAGGCGTTTCGAAGACTACGCGTGCGAGAACTTGCGATTGTGTTGCGCAAAATCATCTATATTCGGAGAGCCGTAACGTCCGGATCAATGTGTCAGGAGAGTGCCGTGGACCAGATCACCGATGCAAAAACATTCTGGCGCGCGCTCGGCTCGCGCGCGATCGGCGTTGCGGTCGTCACCGCCCGCGGCGCGAGCGGACCGGCGGGCTTCCTCGCACTCTCCGCCACGCATCTCACCGCCAATCCGCCGACCATGCTGGTGTCGATCGGGCAAAGCACCTCGGCGCTGGCGCCGATCCTCGAGAGCCGGCACTTTGCGATCAACTACGTGGCGAAGAGCCGCGAAGACCTCGCCAGGGAATTCGGCGGCCAGGGCACGCTGAAGGGCGCGGACCGGTTTCTGCCGGGTCAATGGGCGACGCTGAAGACCGGCGCCCCGACGCTGATCGGCGCCGTCGGTGTACTGGACTGCGAGCTCGAGGAGGCGATCGAACGGCACGGCACGACGATCGCGATCGGCAGGATCGTCGCGTATCAGCAGGCGCTCGACGTGCAGCCGCTGATCAGTTTTGCGGGGAAGTATATTTGACGCGAGCACCCACTTAAGACCCTCATGGTGAGGAGCCCGGCGATCGGAGCGAATCGGGCGTCTCGAACCATGTGGCCGAGGAGCTTCCGAGCGTTGGTGCCCCAAAATCATCCTTCGAGACGCCCTGCTTCGCTCTTCGAGCTACGCAAGGCTCCTCAGGATGAGGCTGAGTTTTGCGAGTTGCGCAATGCGTTCTATGCACAGTCGACACCCAATCCACTCCGTCGATCTGATCATCCCGCAACTTCGCCAGCGCATCGGCGCGTCCGCGACAGCACGGCGCTCTGATTGATATACCCCTTGTCCGTGATCTCGCCGCCGTCGATCGACGGCGGATCGAGCAGCAACAACGCGCGCGTCGCGTGGCCCGCGGAACCGCTGTTCTGCGCCTTCAGTTTCGCGAGCCCCTGCCCGATCGCCGCGCGCACGTTCGGATGCGCCAGCACGACGGCGAGCGCCGCCGTGTCCGGCAAACCAGAAGCGGCGCGGCAGGCGGCGATGTTCGGAAACACGAGGAAGCGCACCTCGTCCTCGTTGTGCCCGGCGATGACGATGTCCTGCGCCAGCGGCGCAAGCGCCGTCACCGCCGCCACGCGCAGCATCCCGACCGTCACCCATGTGCCGGACGACGAGCTTGAAGTCCTCGCTGATGCGGCCGTCGAAGAACAGGCCGCGCTCCGGCCGCTCGGCGTCGGCGAATTTCACCGCGTCGCCGATCCGGTAAAATCCGTCCTCGTCGAACGCCTTTGCGGTGAGTTCGGGCGCCTTCCAGTAGCCCGGCGTGACGTTCGCCCCGCGCACACGCACTTCGAGCTTGTTGCCGGACGGAGCAAGCTTCAATTCGGTGCCCGGGATCGGCACGCCGATGTTGCCCGGCCGGCCGGCGAGGAAATGGCAGTCGGTCGAGAGCGGCGCCGTCTCGGTCGAGCCCCATGCCGAGACCATCGGGATCGCGCGGCCGGTGGTCTTGATCGAGAGCTCTTCCAGCGCGTCCCACGCGTTCTGCGGCAGGGCCGCCGCCGCATAGAACACGAAGCGCACGTTCTCGAAGAACTTTCGCCGCAGCGCTTCGTCCTCGCGCAGCGCTGCGATCAGCATGTCGAAACCGCGCGGCACGTTGAAGTAGACGGTGGGGATCACGCTGCGCAGATTGTCGAGCGAGGCGGTAAACAGGCCCGGCGCCGGCTTGCCCTGGTCGATGTAGAGCGTGCCGCCGTTGCGCAGCACCATGTTGAAGTTGTGGTTGGCGCCGAAGGTATGGCTCCACGGCAGCCAGTCGAGCACGACGAGCTCGCTTGTCTGCAGGAACGGCCACACCTGCGCCTTCGCCGCCTGGTTCGAGGTCAGCATGCCATGGGTGTTGATGACGGCTTTCGGCGCGCCGGTTGAGCCCGAGGTGAACAGGAATTTCGCGATCGTGTCCGGTCCGACGGCCGCAAATGCCTGCGAGACCGCATCGCTGTCGGGCGTCGCGAGAATGTCCGCCGCGGCAACGCCTCCCACCTTCTCCGCATTCTTGCCGGCAACGACGACGGCGCGATGGCTTTGTTTGATCGCAGCGAGCGCCGCTGCAAAGGGTGCGGCGTCCGAGACATAGATCGCGCCCGGATCAAGCAACGCGATCGCCGCGCGCAGCTTCTCGAAATCCTTCGACACCAGCGAATACGCCGACGAGATCGTCGCGACCGGGATGCCGGCGTGCATCGCGCCGAGCGCCAGGATTGCATGCTCGACCGCGTTGTCCGACAGGATCGCCACCGGCCGCTCCGCACTCATGCGCTGAGCGATCATCCAGCCCGCCGCCGCGCGGACGCGCTTGCGCGCTTCGCCGTAGCTGATCGTCGACCACGGACCTTTCGTGTCGATCCGCTCGGCGAGAAACACCTGGTCGGGCCGCTCGGCCGCCCATCGCTCGAGCCAGACGCCGATCGCGCGGTCGATTGGGCCGAGCGGAACGGTTGATCGGACAATAAAAGAGCCGTCCGCGCGGCGTTCTGCGACAACTGACGGCGTTGCAAACAACTCGGCAATCGCGTCCTGGCGCGTCGCGGCAAGCGGCATCGAACTCCTCCCTGATAGTGGCCGGCGTTTTGTGTTTGGCGGCGCTCGTCGAGAGACAACCGCACTTGCATCATAGTGCGCGCCCCGATCCGAGACAAGAACTATAGTGCACACGCCGAACCACGGTTCCCGGCGCCCTGAAGGGCCGGGACTACATATTGCCGGACTATTTAAAGAGTCGGTGCCGGACGGCCCGCTCAGGCCGGCTCGAACATCGGCACGCGCTGGCCGTTCTCCGATTCAACCAGCGCCACACGCACGGGCTGTCCGATCGCGAGCTTGGCTCCGTCGGCGTTGACGATGTTGGTCATCATCGTCACCCCTTCGTCGAGCGTGACGTAGGCGATGACGTAGGAGTCCTTCCCCCGCCGCGAGACGCTGAAGCTGTAGATCTTTCCCGTGCCCTTGGCCGGCTTCAGCTCGATCTTGTCGCTCGTGCAGAACGGACAGTTCGCGCGCGGATACCAGTGGAATTTGCCGCACGCCTTGCACTGCGGCACCGTGAACTGGCCTTCGTTGGCCTTGGCCCAGAATTGCGCGGTCTCAGTGGTCACCGCCGGCGATGCAATCTTGCTCATCGCTTACTGCCTTTCCATGATCAGTGTCGCGCTGCCGTGGCGGCTGCCGAGCCGGCCGCCGGTGCCTTGCGCCAGCGCGAGATCGCAGTTCTTCACCTGCACCGCCGGATGCGCCTCGCCACGCAGCTGCCGCACCGCCTCGATCACCTTCGTCATGCCGCCGCGGTTGGAGGGATGATTGCTGCACAGCCCGCCGCCGTCAGTGTTGAACGGCAGCTTGCCGGTGCCGGAAATGAGATTGCCGTCGGCGACGAACTTGCCGCCCTCGCCCTTCTTGCAGAAGCCGAGGTCCTCCAGCTGCATCACCACGGTGATCGTAAAGCTGTCGTAGATCGAGGCATATTTGATGTCAGAAGGTTTTACGCCGGCCTCGGCGAAGGCGGCTGGTCCCGCAACCGCCGCGCCCGACGTCATCAGGTCGATCTCGCCGCCGTTCTGTCCCTTGATCGCCTCACCGGCGCCGATCACCGCCACCTTCGGCCGCTTCAGCGAATTTGCGATCTCAGGCCGAGCCACGATCAGCGCGCCGCCGCCGTCGGAGACGACGCAGCAGTCGAGCCGATGCAATGGCGACGACACCAGCGGCGAAGCCACCACCTCCTCCACCGTCACGACGTTCTTCAGCATCGCTTGCGGATTGTGCTGCGCGTGATGGGAAGCTGCGACCTTCACCCAGGCGAGCTGCTCGGGCGTGGTGCCGAACTCATGCATGTGCCGCTGCGCGCACAGCGCGTAGAGGTTGACGGTGGTGGCGCTGAACGGCACCTCCCACTGCGCTTCCGGTGACGCGTCGCCGGTCGCGCGCGGCACGGCGCCGCTCGATCCTTCCGAGCGCGGACGGCCCGCAAGGGTGATCAGCGCGGCGTTGCACTTGCCGGCGGCGATCGCCTGCGCCGCGTGCGCAACGTGGATCAGGTAGGAGGTTCCGCCGGTTTCGGTCGAGTTGATGTGGCGAACCTTCAGGTTGAGGTAATCCACCATCGACATGGTGCTGAGGCCGGACGCATCGCCCGCGAAATAGTAGGCGTCGATGTCGCTCTTGCTGAGGCCCGCGTCGGCGATCGCGCCGATCGCGACCTCCGCATGCAGCTGCGTCAGGGATTTGTCCGGCGCATGCCGCGTCGGATGCTCATACGCACCGACGATGAACGCGCGATTCTTGATTGTCATTGATTGCTCTCGCTCGCGTTGACGGCCAAGAAGGCCGCGGCCGGCATCAAATGCAGCCGACGGTGCTCGTCAACCCCGCGAGAGCAGCGGTCCAATTAGTGGAACGAGAGCGTGCTCAGAAGCGGCCGGCACGTACATATTCTCCGGGACCGGTCCGCGCAGGTAGTCCGGATTGCGGGTGCGCGGCGGCAGCACCACTGACGGACGCTGCACCTCCTGGTACGGCACCTGGGTGAGAAAGTGGCTGATGCAGTTCAGCCGCGCGCGCTTCTTGTCCACCGCCTCTACAATCCACCACGGCGCCTCCGGAATATGCGTGCGCTCCAACATCGCTTCCTTCGCTTTGGTGTAGGCCTCCCAGCGCGAGCGCGATTCCACATCCATCGGGCTCAGCTTCCACTGCTTGAGCGGATCGTGGATGCGCATCATGAAGCGCATCTGCTGCTCCTCGTCGGTGATCGAGAACCAGTATTTCACCAGGATGATGCCCGAGCGGACCAGCATGCGCTCGAACTCCGGCACCGAGCGGAAGAACTCCTCGACGTCGCTGTCCGAGCAAAAGCCCATCACCCGCTCGACGCCGGCGCGGTTGTACCAGCTGCGGTCGAACAGCACGATCTCGCCGCCGGCCGGCAGGTGCGAGACGTAGCGCTGGAAATACCACTGGGTCCGCTCGCGCTCGTTCGGCGCCGGCAGCGCCGCGACGCGGCAGACGCGCGGGTTGAACCGCTGGGTGATGCGCTTGATGACGCCGCCCTTGCCGGCGGAGTCACGTCCCTCGAACACCACCACCATCTTCAGCTTCTGGGTCTGCACCCAATCCTGCAGCTTGACCAGTTCGCGCTGCAGGTTCAGCAATTCCTTGAAGTAGATCCTGCGATCGAGCGTGACCCGGTCCGGCGCGTCCGCCGTCTCGTTCAGCGCCGCCTCGAGGCGCTCGTCGTCGAATTCCATCTCCAGTTCTTCGTCAAAGCTGTCCAGCAGCTCCGCATTGATCCACTCCCGCATGGCTTTGGAGCCGTTCGGCTTGTGTTCGGCCATCTCGTCAATCCTCAATATCCATGCTGATACAACCCCACACCATGCAGGCGGGTTTCAACAGTCTTGTGACAAAGACGAAAGCAGCCTCTGCCGCCTCGCGAGGGTTCCGAATCATGAGGCCGGAACGCGAGATGTCGCTGCCTGCGGAGACGCCAGCTTCATGGCGCACCGCACGTACGGCTGAAAGGGTCACGGCCTACGCGCGAAGGTTCGCGATCTCGCCGTCGGTGTATCCGAGTTCGCGCAACACCTCTTCGGTGTGCTGGCCATGCAGCGGCGCATCGCCTGCGGTGACCGGCGGCTCACCAGTCCAGCGGAAACCTTCGTTGAGAATCTGCGCAGGCTTCCCTGGCTGCAGTGGATGCTCGCGAAGTTTTGTCCCGACGCCACCTGTTCCAGCGTATGGACCGTCGAGATACGACGCCACCGTGTGCACTTTTGATGCCGGCACGCCAGCTGCGGTCAACCGCTCTTCCCATGCATTTGACGTATCCGCGGCAAAGGCCTTCACCAGTTCGCTCGCGCAAGGCGTCGCTCGCAAGCCCGCTCAAGAAACTGTCCTGGCTCGGCGGCAGCGTCGGCATCAGTTTTCGGTCCTCGATGATGTCGGCCCGGCCGAGCACGGCGCACAGACGCTGGAACTGGCCAAACGTGTTGGCGGCGGTCGAGATCCAGCCGTCGGATGTCGGAAACGTGTCGGCGCCCGGGCTGCCGACGAACCCGCGATTGCCGACGCGCTGTGGTGCCACACCGGAGAGCCAGTAGTTTGCGACCATGCCGCCCATCAACAGCAACGATGCATCGACCATCGACACGTCGAGCACGATCTTGCCCTGATCGCCCCGCGCGCGGCGCAGCAGCGCCGCTGTGATCGCCTGCGCCGCCGACATGCCGGTTGCGATATCGATCACCGGAAAACCCACCTTGATCGGCGGCGCCTTCGGATCGTCGCCCTGCAGCGACATCATGCCGGTCGCCGCCTGGATGACATGGTCATAGGCCGGCCGCGGCGCGTTCGTGCCCACCTGCCCCCACCCCGAGATCGAGCAGTAGATCAGTTTCGGGTTGATGGCCTGCAATCGCTCCGGCGTCAGCCCGAGCTTGGCCGCCTTGCCGGGGCGAAAATTCTCGACGAACACATCGGCGGTCGCGACCAGTTTTTCGATGACCTTGCGGCCCTCCTCGGTCTTGATGTTCACGACCACGGAGCGCTTGCCGGAGTTGAGCGCGACGAAGCCCGGAGCCAGTCCCTTGAGCTCGGGTCGCAGCGCAAGGCCGCGGGTCTGGTCGCCCTCGCCGGGCTTTTCGATCTTGATGACGTCCGCGCCCATCATGCAGAGCTGATGCGTGGCGAACGGCCCGGCCAGCACGTGGGTCAGGTCGATGACCCGCAATCCTTCAAACGGACGCATGTCCGGCTCCTTGATGTTCATCGAGGTCGCGGACGCAGCGGAAGCCGACATGTCCGGTGGCCGTGTCCGGCGTCGAGGCCGAGCGCGCCGCGTTGCGATAGCGCCAGCAATACGACGGGTGGCACAGATAGCTGCCGCCGCGCATCACACGATGGGTGCCGGCATCCGGCCCGTGCGGACCTGCGATCGGCGTCGGCAGTTCGCCGACAAAACGCCGGCTCGAATACCAGTCGCTGCACCACTCCCAGGCGTTGCCCGACATGTTGTGCAGGCCAAAGCCATTTGGCGCGAACGCGTCCACCGGCGCCACGCCATAGAAACCGTCGCTCGTCGTGTTGTCGCTCGGGAACGTGCCCTGCCAGACGTTGCAGCGATGCTCGCCGTTCGGCGTCTCGTCGTCACCCCACGGAAAACGTTTGCCCTCGAGCCCGCCGCGCGCGGCCTTCTCCCATTCGGCTTCCGTCGGCAGTCGCTTGCCGGCCCAGGCGCAGAAGGCGAGCGCATCGGCGTGCGAAATGTGGATCACCGGCAGATCGTCACGCCCGGAGAGGTCGGAATGTAGGCCTTCCGGATTGCGCCAGCTGGCGCCAAACACCTGCCGCCACCAAGGGGCTGCGGCCACGCCGCGCGTCTCCTCGAAATCGTCCGGCAGGAGCCCGGCAAACACGAACGACCAGCCGATGCGCTCGGCATCGGTGACGTAAGACGTCGCTTCCACGAAGCGGGTGAAGCGGGCGTTCGTCACCGCGCAGCGATCGATCCTGAAGCCGTCGACATGAACAAGCCGCGACGGTCCCTCGCCGTCCGCCGGATGCCCTTCGCGCCGGTCGCAGCCATAGGCGAACGTGCCGGCCGGCACGATCGCCATGTCGGTGTCGCCTTCGCCGGGGCTGCCGCTCGTCGCAACGGCGTCGACCGCGCGCGTGCGCCGACCCGCGGCCGCCTGCGGTCCGCAACAGGATGGGCCTGCTTCGCTCACTGCCGCGACATCTCCACCTTGGCCTTCACGGCCATGGCTTCCGCCTCATCCTTCGCCGGCCGGCCCGGCATGTCGAACACCAGCCGCGCGATCTTGCCCTGGAAGTTGAACGGCGCCGAATAGTCGTCGCTGACGGCCGAGCCTGCATCGCAGCCGGCGTCCATGCCGTTGGACGAGATCATGCGCAGGATTTTCGGGATCTCGACGCTGCCGCATGTCGACGCCGTCGATGGACACGGTCGCCTTGCCGCTGTCGCCGATCTTGTCGAGCTTCACGGCCAGCGTCGATTTGCCTGCCGGGATCGGCCGATCCGAGATCGCCTTGCAGTGCTTTGTGAACAGGTTGTAGTCGAACACCAGCCGGTCGCCGAGCACGTAGAACGCCATGCCGTTGTTGCCGGTGCCGAGCGCGAAGATCGCGCCTTCCGACGTCGCGGTCGGCCGGTCGACCTCGGCCGTCGCGGTAAAACTGCGGTTGCCCAGCGCGGGCGACACCTCGCCCGTCATGTGCGCGACCGGCGGATAGAGAACATAGCGGCGGCGGTTGCGCGGCGTCAGCGATCGCGGCGTCGGCCGCCACAGCTCGGCGCGCCGGTCGTCCAGCGGCAGCGCGCCAAAACGCTCCGCTTCCGCCCACCACAGGTCGACCATTTCCTTCAGCTTTTCCGGCTTCTCCCTGGCGAGGTTCTTGCACTCGGAGAAGTCGTTCTCGAGGTGATAGAGCTCCCACTGGTCCTCGTCGAACGGCTTGCCGGGCGGGTGGAACGCGACGGCCTTCCAGCCGTCGGCCCAGATGCCGCGATGACCGTACATCTCGAAATACTGCACGCCCTTGCGCGAGGGCTCGGCCTTCGCTTCCGGCGGGAAGGTGTAGGCGAGGCTCGTGCCGTGCACGGGCATTTGCGCGATGCCGTTGACCTGCTCCGGCGCCTGGATGCCGAGGACGTCGAGGATCGTCGGCGTGATATCGGTGACGTGGTGGAACTGGTGGCGGATGCCGCCCTTATCCGAGATGCCCTTCGGCCAGTGCGCGATCAGCGGATCGCGGATGCCGCCGCCGTGGGTGTTCTGCTTGTAGCGCTTGTTCGGCGTGTTGCCCGCCTGCGCCCAGCCCCACGGATAGTTGGTCTGCGACTTCGGCCCGCCGATGTCGCCCATCCGCGCAGAAATCTCTTCAAGCGTCTCGGGGATGCCGTTGAAATACTTGAAGGTGTCGATGACGCCGAGCGGCCCGCCCTCCTGGCTCGCGCCGTTGTCCGACATCAGCAGGATCAGCGTGTTGTCGAGTTCGCCGATCTCGCCAAGGAAATTCACCAGCCGGCCGATCTGCGCGTCGGTGTGGTCGAGGAAGGCGGCGAACGCCTCCTGCAGTTTCAGCGCGAGCTTCTGCTGCGTCTCGGGCAGCTTGTCCCACGGCTCGACGCCCTGGTTGCGCGGCGCGAGCTCCGTGTTCGGCGGAATGATGCCGAGCTGCTTCTGCCGCTCGTACCACTGCTGGCGTATCGCGTCCCAGCCGGCATCGAACCGGCCCTTGTACTTCTCGACATAAGGTTGCGGCGCCTGGTGCGGGGCATGCGTCGCGCCGAAGGCGAGATAGAGGAAGAACGGCTTTTCCGGGATCGCCGACTTCTGGCTGCGCACCATGCCGATCGCCTGGTCGACCAGGTCCTCGGAGAGGTGATAGCCCTGCTCCGGCGTGCGCGGCGCCTCGACCGGATGGTTGTCCGCGTAAAGCTCCGGCGTGAACTGGTCGGTCTCGCCCTGCAGGAAGCCGTAGTAGCGGTCAAAACCGCGCGACAACGGCCACTGATCGAAGGGACCGGCGACCGACGTCTCCTCCATCGGCGTCAGGTGCCACTTGCCGACCGCGAAGGTGGAATAGCCGTGCGGCCGCAGCATCTCGGCAATGGTGCCGGCGCTCTTGGCCACCGTGCCGGTGCAGTTCGGAAAGCCGGTGTTCCAGTTCGCGAGCCCGCGCATGCCGACCGAATGATGATTGCGCCCGGTCAGCAGCGCCGCGCGGGTCGGTGAGCACAGCGCCGTGGTGTGGAAGTTGGTGTAGCGCAGGCCGCCTGCGGCCAGCCGGTCGATGTTCGGCGTCTCGATCGAGGAGCCGTAGCAGCCGAGATGCGAAAAGCCGAGGTCGTCGAACAGGACGACCAGCACGTTCGGCGCGCCCTCGCGCGGCCGCGGATAGTCCGGCCACCAGGGTTTTGATTCCGGAATCGTGCGGCCGATGGTGCCCTTGTATTGGATGGTCATCGCGCTTCCCCCTTCGTTCTTATTTGCGTTGTGAATTCGCCTCACACCTCAGCTGTCGTCCCCGCGAAGGCGGGGACCCATACCCTCCGAGCCAGCGAAGGCCACTGGCGCTCGTCGACCTCGCAAGCGGCACGGCGTATGGGTCCCCGCCTTCGCGGGGACGACGCCGAGAAATGTGGTGACTTCGCCTCGCCCATCACTCCTGCACCGCCAGCACGGCGTCGAGCGCCATGGCGCCCTTGCCCTTTGGCAGCACCACAAACGGATTGATGTCGATGCTCTCGAGCTTGTCGCCGGCCGCCGCCGCAAAGCGCGACAGCGCCGTCAGCGCATCGGCCAGCGCGTCGATGTCGGCGGCCGGCGCGCCGCGCCAGCCGTCGAGCACCACGCGCGCCTTGATGCTGTCGATCAGGCGGAGCGCTTCCGCCTTGTCGAACGGCGCCAGGCGGAAGCTGACGTCGCGCAGCGCCTCGACCAGGATGCCGCCGAGGCCGAACATCACCACCGGACCAAACACCGGGTCACGCTGCACGCCAAGAATGCATTCGACGCCGCCCTTGATCATCGGCGCGATGAGAACACCCTCGATCCGCGCCTGCGGTTTTGCCGCCTTGGCGCGCGACATCAGATCGTCGAAGGCCTTTGCCACCTGCTCCTTTGTCTGCAGATTGAGCGCCACGCCGCCGATCTCGGTCTTGTGCAGGATGTCCGGCGAGACGATCTTTGCGACCACCGGGAAGCCGAAGGTCTTCCGCGGCGGCGATCGCTTCGCCCGCGTTCGTCGCGACCCGATGCGGCATCACCGGAATGCCCGCTGCCTTCAGGCTGGCGAGCGCGCCGGCTTCGCTCAGCGTGCCGCGCGGCAGGTCGACTTTCGGCAACGCGGCCGCCTTTGCAACTGGCGAGGCCAGCGTCGCATACGAGGCGAGCGCCGCAATCGCCCGCACCGCGCGCGCTGGATCGGCGAACGCCAGCACGTGGCCTTCATCGAGCTTCTGGTGCAGTTCCGGCGTGAACAGGCTCGACACCGCGATCACCCGATCCGGGTATTTGGCGCGCATGTCGACCGCCTGCTGCACCAGCTCCGGCCCGCGTGCCGAGAGCCCTGCGGCGGACTGGAACACGACCATGCTGTCGTAGCCGCCGTCCTCCAGCATCAGCCGGTAGGCCAGCGGCATCACTTCCTGATCGCTGGTGATTTGGCCGGTGACATCGACCGGATTGACCGCCGACGCAAACGACACGCGCGCAAGAATCTGCTTCTGCGCCGCTTCCGGCAGCGGTCTGGCGTCCAGGTCGAGGCTTGCAGCCGCATCCGCCATCATGACGCCGGCACCGCCGGATACCGTCAGCATGCCAATCGACTTGCCGCGCGCGACGCCTGCAACCGACACGGCATAAGCGACGTCGAACGCCTCCTCGATCGTGCCGGCGCGCCAGACGCCATACTGCTTGAACACCGCATCGTAGATCGCGTCCGCTCCCGCCAGCGCCGCCGTGTGCGAGGCCGCCGCCGCCGCGCCGAGCTCGGTGCGCCCCACCTTCATGATCACGATCGGCTTCCTGGCCGCACGCGCCTTCTCCAGCGCACGGAGCAGTTTTCCGCCGTCGCGGCAGCCTTCCATGTAGGCGAGGATGACTTTTGTCGCGTCGTCGTCCACCAGCCAGTCGAGGCAATCCGCAAGCTCGATGTCGGATTCGTTGCCCGTGGTCACCCAGTGGCTGAGGCCGAGGCCGCGCTCGCGCGCCAGCGAATAGGCGAAGCCGCCGAACGCGCCGGACTGGCTGACGAGGCCGATGTGGCCGACCTTCGCGATGCCGGTGCCCGCGACCGGGCTGAAGGTCGCATAGACCGCGCTCGCCCCGCTCATGACGCCAAGACAATTCGGTCCGAGGATGCGCATGCCGCTCTTGCGCGACAGCTCGGCGATCTGCTGCTGTGCCTTGGCGCCGGCTTCGCCGACTTCGGCAAAGCCGGAGGTGAACAGCACCACCGATTTCACCTTCGCTTCGGCCGCCTCGTTGAGCGCCTGCAGCGCCGACGCCGCCGGCACCGCGACGATCGCAAGGTCGATCTCCTGGCCCACATCCTTGACGCTCTTGTAGGCGCGCAGATCCTGGATGCTCTCGTATTGCGGGTTGATCGGATAGATCGGCCCTTTGAAGCCGTAGCGTTGCAGATGCGCGATCGGCACGCCGCCGATCTTTGTGGGCGTGCCCGACGCGCCGATCACCGCGATCGACTTCGGACGGAACAGGGAATCCAGCGAGTTCTTTGTTGTCATTGTTGCCTCACAGCCCTCGTTCGCCGAGGAGATAATGCGCGCTCTCGCCGACCACCTCGTTCGGCTCGAGCCGGAACAGCGTGCGCAGGTGGACTTCGTCCGGACCGTCATAGATGCGCATCGCGCGCGCCCCGGTGTAGGCGGCCGCGACCGGGGAATCGTCGGTGACGCCCATGGCGCCGAAAATCTGCACGGCCCGATCGGCGATCGCGCTGTAGGTGCGCGCCACCGCGACCTTGATCATCGAGATTTCGCGCCGCGCCGCGTCCGGACCGCCCTCGTCGAGCAGCCAGGCCGCCTTGTAGACCAGGAGCTTGGCCTGCTCGAGCTCGATGCGTGACAGCGCGACATAGTCCTGGATGTTGGCATAGTCGCCGATCGGCCGGCCGAACGCACGGCGCGTGGCCGAGCGCTGCCGCATCAGCTGGATCAGCACGTCGCAACTGCCGAGACTGCGCATGCAGTGGTGGATGCGCGCAACGCCGAGCCGCGCCTGCACCATCGCGAAGCCCGCGCCCTCCTCGCCCAGCCGGTTGGACTGCGGCACCCGCACATTGCGCAGCACCAGCTCGGTCGCTCCGCCGAACTCTTCGCCGCGTCCGAAGATCGGCAGCTGCCGGACGATTTCGAGGCCGGGCGTGCCGATCGGCACGATGACGATGGAATGCTTCGAACCGCCCGGGTCCTCCTCATCGGTCACGCCGACCACCAGCACGATCTTGCAGTCGGGGTGGCCTGCGCCGGAGATGAACCATTTGCGGCCATCAATGACGTAGTCGCCGCCCTCTTTGCGGATGCGGGTGCGGATGTTGCGCGCGTCCGACGAGGCGACGTCCGGCTCGGTCATGCCGAACGCGGTCCAGATCTTGCCATCGAGCAACGGCGCCAGCCATTGCCGCTTCTGCTCCACCGTGCCGAATTTCTGCAGGATCTCCATGTTCGGCACGTTCGGCGCATTGCAGTTGAACACGATCGGCGCCCACGGCAGCCGGCCCATGATCGCCGCAAGCGGCGCGAATTCGAGGTTGGACAGCCGCGTGCCGGGCTGGTCGGGCGCCAGATCAGGCAGGGCGAGATTCCAAAGCCCGCGCCGGCGCGCCTCCGCCTTCAACGTCTCGAGGAACGGCGGGGCGGTGCCATGCTTTCCGACATGCGCATGCCACTCGCGATTACGTGGCAGAATCTCAGCCCGGAAGAAATCCTCCAGCTTGTCCTGCAGCGCCCTGCTCTCGTCGGAGAATCGGAAATCCATGGTCGCCTCGCGTGTCTCAAGCGTTCACGACTTCGCTGCGGATCGACTGCTGCGCCGCCTGGATCACCGGCAGGTCGTCCTGCTTGCGCTGGATCATGCGGATCAGCGCGATTCCGGTCCGGGTCGGGCTTTTGATGCTTGCGGCCCTGCCAGGGCCCTTGCGGCTGAGCGTGATCGAAAAGCTGCGTTCAGGCAATTCCCGATCGTTCAGCACGAAGTAGTTGTCGGTGTTGTGAGCATAGAGCGACAGCGACCAGTAGTGGCCTTCGGGCGGCAGCTTGCCGGAAATGACGAGATCCCCCGCGTCGAGATCGTACACGCAGGACGAATAGACCAGATCGGGCGACGGCATCACGATCTGCCGCGACTTGTGGGTGGGCGCCCGGCCGTGATGGAACGTGTTCGGCCCCGTGGTGCGGATCGACAGCAACCGCTTCTCGGCGCCGTCCATCAGCCTGATCGGCACGCGATGGAGCGTCAGCCGATAGCTCAGGAAGAACAGGGCCAGGGCGGCAACAAGTCCGGCGAGCAGGATCATGCGGCGGCCCGCCCTTTTTCGATCCGGCGGATTGACGGTAATTCAACGCCGCTGACGTCGTCGAGAACGGCCTGCGACGGATTATAGAGACGGATCGTCACCATCAGTCGCTTGGCGTGTCCGGACGCCAGCCAGTTGGTGTTTGGATTGCCCCGGCTGACGACGATGCGATAGCTGCCGTCCGGTTCCACCACGACATTGTCGCTGTGCACCGAGTAGCGGCGCGACAGGCTTTCGATCAGCTGGTAGTCCTCGTCATACAGCGTGAACGACCACCAGCGGCAATCGAAACCCTTACCCCTGATTTCCCAATCGTGCTCCGAGGTGAGCGGATTGCCGATATCGTCCTGCGACGAGAAGAAGTAGATCGTCTCCCGCCGATGCAGCGCAAGGATCCCGTGGATGGCGATGCGCGCGCGCGTCAGGGCGTTGGCGGCGCTGGAGCCGGCCAGCTTGTTGGTGGTCCAGGCGCCGATGCGGATTTCGTCCGGGTTGTCGCCGACGTTTGAACCGAGGCGATGACGCGCCAGCAACACGCCGCCGATCGCGCCGGCCGCTGCCAGCACGACAAAAATCACCACCGCGACGCCGACATCCCAGTCCATCGTGAGTCCTAAAGCGGCACGAGCGGCGGGACCATCTTCTCCTCGCCCGGCGAGAATTGCAGCGGCTCCCAGCAATGATACTGCTTCAGGGTCTTCTCAAGGCGCGTGCGCGCTTCACCCGTCACCTCGGCGAGTGCCGCCTTCAGCCACAGCAAGCAGCGCCGCTTGTAGGAGCGTGTCGGGTTCGGATAGCTCTTGCCGTTCAGCTTGAGGTCATAGGTCCTGGTGCCGGCGGCAATCGCTGCCGCGTTGGCTGTGAGGAACGGCAGGTAGGTGTCGCCGGCGAGTTCGAGCAGCGCGACGACGCCGGGACCGAGCGGCGCCTGCGGATCGCGCCACTCCCCGTCGATGCCCGAGGCGTCGTCGAGATCGAACTGCCATTGATACGTGCGCACCGCATCGCGCCGCATGATCGCCGAGGGCGTGGGATCGACGGCAAGCTGCGACAGCTGACCGTAGTGAGCGAAGTCGCCGATCGACGGCCGGCCGCCGAAGAAGAAGCGGCTGTGCCCGAGCTGCCGTTCGACCGCCTCCAGCACGCGGCGATAGCCCTCCTCCCAGAGCGGACGGTTGGTTTCGAGGTCGCCCGCACGCGCCAGCATGCCGATCTGGCGGTTGCGGAAGACGTCGACCACCTTGTCGAATTCCGGCCCCGGCATCGCACCGAACCAGCCGGCCATCTGCCGCCGCGCGCAGAACTCCTGGTCGACCGATTTCGCCCAGCGAAAATCGAACATTGCGAACACCAGCCACTCGTCGGCAATGTCCTCCAGCAGAAGTGCAAGGAATCGGTCCGCGGGATCGTCCGGCAGGACGCTGCGCTGACCGGGATGCATTTGTTCCAGTGCGAGAATCATCGGCGTCGAGTTCGGCCCAGTAGCGGCCATCGGGCAGTTGCATCACCGGGATGATGCCCTTACCCGCCTTGGCAAGTTCGCCCTCGGGATCGCGAAACCTAGGAGGAACAACCCAGTCGTGCGGGATCCGGCGATAGCGCAGGACAGCCCGCATCTTGAAGCTGTAAGGTGAGCCCGGTCCGCCGATCACGCGGTACCGTTCAGTTCCACTCATTAAGGCGCTTTCCCGGCAACAATATTATCGCACACTTTTGTGCATATAATCGCCGGCCAACGGCGTTGTAAAGTCGTCGTAAACTGGCGTACGAATCGGAAAACCCAAGGAAAGTCAGCCCCTCGCATGTCCGATGCCGCCCCCGAAGAACGCATTGACGGCCGCAGGCAGCGCACCCAGGTGACGCGCGCCAACATCGTCAACGCTGCGATTTCACTGCAGAACGAAGGCAACATGCGCCCGTCGATGCAGCAGATCGCCGAGCGTGCCGGCGTATCGCTGCGCACGGCATTCCAGCATTTCCCGGAGAAGCACCAGCTCACCCATGCGGTGCTGGACGAGCTGACGCGGCTGAACCGGGTCGACCCGCCGCCGCCGGAGCTCGCGACCCACAGCGCGCTCGATGCCCGGATCGAGAAGTTCCTGGAGATTCGCTGCCGGCAGCTTGAGGGCCTGACGCCGCACCGCCGCGCCTCGAATTCGATGATCGCCACCTCGAAACTGTTGCAGGACCACCGCATCAAGGTGCGCCAGCGCTATCGCAGCGTGGTGGAGACCTGGTTCGCAGCCGAGCTCGACGCGTTACCGGACGCGAACCGCAAGAAATGGCTGATCGCGATCGCCACGCTGGTCGACTGGGAGATGTGGCAGTCGCTGCGCACCTACCCCGCCCGCAGCATGGCCGAGTCGCGCGAGCTGCTGGCGCTGCTGCTGGCGTCCGCGCTGACGCAGATGGAAGCCGAGGCGAAGGGACGCGCGAAGCGGTAGGTGCGGCAAGCTTCAGCTCGATTGCAATTCGAGACGGGCCCCCTTCTGCCGTAATTTGCTGGGCTTGACCCGGCATCGCGATAAGCGGCGCCCTGCGTCCCCATTAGCGGCCAGGCCACCATTCCGCTGTCACTCAATCCACGCTAACCTTCACCAATCTCATTTTTTGCCCGCAGACCGTTCACGCACTTCCGTTTTGCCGAAAGAAAAGCGCATTGGCATGAGCGACATCGCAGAGGCCGCAATCGTCGAGATATTTTCAGACTGGAACGCAAGGCAGTCCGAAATCACACAGAATTTCAAGGATGGTTTTGATTGGCTGCCCGGCCGTCACACGGTTCGGGTGCGTTATCACGAACGTGAAAGCGAAGACGGCAAGGCGCAATTTCGTTTCGCGGTGACGACCGAGTATCTGCGATCAGTGCCGATCAAGGACCAGAGGTTTGTCAGGCAAGCGGCTTTGATGGCTGATTTCCTCTTTCCGACCTGCGCTCCGGTTTACCGGCCAGTCAGTCAGGACGGCACTGTAGGCGAGATGCATCTGTGTTCTTCGATGTATTTCGATGAGTCGTCCGCGGGGGTGCTTTCGGCTCTTTTGGCGCGACTGACGATCCTGCAGCCGGTCTATGCTGAACTCCAATCAACAAAAGCACCGGAAATGTTGGGTGGAGGAATTGCCGCCCTCGCAGACAGGACAGCAGAGCCAACAGCCAATTCGGCAATGAACGTCGCAGAAACGACGATATATCCGCAAGGAGCGAAGCCGAACGTCTGGATCGGCTCTGCCGAATTCGAACGGTTCGCTGCAGAAAGGCAAAATAGCGATTTCTGCCACGTAACGGCCGATACGCTCGGGATGACGGTGGCAGCGCCATTTGGCGCCAACTCGGTCGCCATACTATTCAAGACCGATCAGCCGCATCCACACCACGGTAATGGCCTGCTGATCAGAACTGAGATCGAGACCTCTCCGGACCTCGATCGGGTCTGCGCAGACGCGGCCAGATTGAATTTTCTCGAAGCCTCCAGTTGGACCGAATTTCCGCAACTGGGTTGTTGGCACGCGGAGGAACCCCTGAAGAATTGATTTGGTTTGGCTCATTGCTGTTTTATTCCCAACGCATGTTTTATGCCCGAGCTCGTCAATGTTCTTGCCGACTGGGCACTCGAGCGCGTGTCGTGGGCGCGGTCCATCCTTCGTCCAGCCGAAGCGGATTTGCCGATGCGGGAGATCTTGCGGAAGAGGATGCGTCTTTAGCGCATGAGTGCCCTACGCCACGCAGTGCTCAACGAGATCGCTCAAATCTGGAACGTGAAGGGCGACGAGGTCGAGCTGTCCGAAGACGGCTTCGATTGGCAGCCGGGCAGCCACATGGTCAGCCTTCGTATCTTCAGAGACGAACGCAATCTGTTCGACGAAGAGCGCTTTTGCATCATCGTCGGGACTCGCTATAGGCGTTCAGCGCCCGTCCATGACCCGAAATTCGTTCGGACGGTGGGCATGATGTCGAGCTTTCTCTGCCCAACCTATTCATTGGTCTACCCGCCAAGCGACATAGCGAGAACGGAAATGGCTGGCATCACACCGGCCATCTCTCTCTTCGCATCGGCCTACATCGACGCAGAGCTTGCGCGATACCTGCCACGGCTGCTCGCTCAGATGTCGATCATGCAGCCCATCAATGCCGAGATACAGTCGTCCATGTCATCGAAGACTTTTCTTGGAGCAATACCGGACTTCGTCGGCGGTTCGAAGAAAGAAGCCACCAACGAAATCCTCGAATTTGCAGGCGTGATCATTGCACCGGAAGGGCGAAAGCCGAACCGCTGGACTGATTCCGACGAGTTTGAAGAGTTCCTGGAAAAGGAGGCAGAAAGGACGGTTGGCTTGGTACTCGCTACGAGGGCGGCATGCTTCTTGGAACGCCATTCGGCTCGAAGGCCGCCTATATCAACTTCAGAACAGATCAGTCGCACCCGGCGCTCGGAAACGGCCTTCTGATCACGACCGAGTTACGCGCCTCCGGCACCTATCAAGAGGTTTGTGACAAGGCGGCCCTGTTGAACTACCTCGAATTTCGGGACTGGACGGATTTTCCGCAGTTAGGCTGCTGGCACCCTCATGGCACGGATGAAGAGGCTGTGGTGGCTCACAGTTGCTTCATTCCGAATGCCTTCTTCGTCCGCGGCCTCGTCGCCTATTTTGCTTTCTGGGCCCTTCACCGGGTGCGATGGGCGCGCCACAGGCTTCTTCCGAACGTCCCGGATTTGCCTATCGATGAGATAATTTAGCAATCAAACTGATCGCCCTGGTTTCGTAGCCCGGATGAGCGCAGCGATATCCGGGATTCTTGCAAGCGTAGTCAGCTCCCGGATGTCGCTGCGCTCATCCGGGCTACGAAGGATGCACGGGTTGTTCGACAATTGAATACGGATAATGCGCGCTCGCGAAGCGCCCCCGCGTCATTGCGAGCGAAGCGAAGCAATCCAGCTGCGCGCCGGCAGGCGCGCTTACAAAATGCGCTGAATTCGTCGCGGCTGCTGCGCTTTTGTTTTGCGCGCTTTGCGCGCGCTGGATTGCTTCGTCGCTCCTCGCAATGACGCTTTGGCCGCTCCGCGCGGAACTGTCGCGTCGACCTGTGCGCCGACGCTATATCGCAGGATCAGCCGTGCGCCGAGGCCTCGGTGCCGCCGGCGGAACCGCGCTCGCGCTGTTCGGCCTCGCGTGCCTTCGGCCCGGGGCCGCGCATGTAGTATTTCGACGGTTCGTAGCTGCGCTCGAAGACCTTCAGCAGCGCCGATGTGGCGCGGCTTGCATGAACGACAACCAGCTTGGCCTGGGCAAGTATCATCATCTCAGTCCGGGTTTGTGGCGCCAGATCCGCGCCGTACGTACGCCGTCGTACCCCTACTTTGATACTTTGCTGACTACTGCGAACACGCCTGCGCCGCAACACCAAAAGTCAATCTAATTGCATTTCGTTATGAGATTTAATATTTCTGCAACACTCGGCACGGCGCGCCGAGGCCAACGCCGAAAAAACCGGCAAATGCAGCCGAAAAAAGCGACAGGGAGGACGTCATGGCACCGCTCCAATCGGTATCGAGAACTGCCGCCAGGATCGGCCTTGCGACTTTCGTCGGAACCGCCTTCGCCCTTCTGGGCGTGGCCGAGGCCCCGCGCGCCGCGGAACCGAAGAAAGGCGGCTCGGTCTCGATCTCGATGGAATCGGACCTGCCGACGCTGGACCCGCTCGGCATGGCCTCGTTCAGCGACCGCAATTCCGGCCTGCTGCTCTACGACACGCTGCTCGACATCGACGCCAAGGGCACCATCGTCCCGAACCTCGCCGAGCGGATCGATGCGTCGGAAGACGTGATGACCTTCAAGCTGACGCTGCGCAGCGGCGTGAAGTTCACCGACGGCACGCCCTACGACGCCGCCGCCGTGGTGAAGAATTTCCAGCGGATCATGGACCCCAAGAACCGCTGCCGCTGCGTGTCGGACCTGTCGACCATCAACACGGTCGAGGCCACCGGGCCGCTCGAAGTCGTCATCAAGATGAAGTCGCCGTCGGCGCACTTCCCCGCCACCCTCGCCGACGTCGCCGGCATGGTCGCGTCCCCCACGGCCGTCGAGAAGTACGGCGCCGATTTCGGCAACTACGGCATCGGCGCGGGCCCGTTCAAGCTGAAGGAGTGGCGGCGCGGCGCCCAGGTGATTTTCTGACCGCAACCCGGACTATTGGCGCGGCGCGCCACCTCTCGACGAGGTGGTGTTGCGGCCGATGCCCGACGAGCAGACGCGCTATGCGAGCCTGAAGGCCGGCAACCTCGACATCGTCACCAATGCGGCTCCGCGCGACGTGCTCGATGCGCAGCAGCAGAAGAAATTCCAGGTGCTCAATCCCGGCAGCCTTGCGACCGTGTTCGTGATGATCAACATGGGTGCGCCGGACGTATCGGACGTGCGGGTGCGTCAGGCGCTCGCCTACGCAATCGACCGCGTGGCGCTGAACAAGGCGATCAACCGCGGCCTCTACAAGATCGCCAACACGCCTTTCGGCACCGGACTTTTCCCGCACGAGCAGGTGGACGGCTATCCGGGGTTCGATCCCGCGAAGGCGAAAAAGCTGGTCGATGACTACGGCAAGCCGGTCAAGATCAAGATGTCGATCAACGCGGCGCCACTATCGACGCTGATGGCGCAGGCGCTGCAGCAGATGTGGAAGAAGGTCGGCATTGAAACCGAGCTGGTTCCCTACGAACAGGTGCAGCTGGTCCGCACCGCCGCGGCGCGCGACTATCAGACGATGCTCTACCGCTGGGCCGGCGGCGCCGATCCGGACAAGAACGTCCACCAGTTCTTCCACTCCAAGGGCACCGTGAACCGCACCAACTTCAACAACGCCGAAATGGACCGGCTGCTCGATGCGGGCCGGGCCACCACCAACCAGGCCGAGCGGATGAAGATCTATCGCGAGATCAACAACCTGCTCGCGAAAGAGTTGCCGTACCTGTACCTGAACTACTTCGACAACATCGCTCTCGCCAGTCCTGCGGTGAAGGGCATCACGCCCATCCCTGACGGCCTCTTGCGCATGCATTCGGCCTGGAAGGACAAATGATCGGCGCGCAGGCCGCGCGCCGGGTCCGGACCCAGCTCCTGACGCTCGTCGCGATCGTCTTCGCGGCGACGGCGCTCACCTTTGCGGTCACCGAAATCCTGCCGGGCGACGCCGCGGTCGCCATCCTCGGCGATACCGCGACGGAAGCCGAGATCAAGTCGCTGCGCGCCGAGCTCGGGCTCGAGCGGCCGCTGGTGGTTCGCTACGTCGACTGGGTCGGCAACGCGCTCACCGGCGACCTCGGCCGCTCCTACCGCACGCGCGAGAGCATCGCGACGATGATCGCCCAGCGGCTGCCGGTGACGATCGAGCTGATCATCATCACGCAGATCATTGCGCTCGGGCTCGCGGTACCCGCCGGCATCATCGCCGCCTACCGCAACCGCTCAGCCGTCGACCACGCGCTGGGCGGCGTCTCGATCGGCCTCCTGTCGACGCCGGCCTTCGTCATCGGCATCGGCCTGATCTACACGCTGTCGGTCGCGCTCGGCTGGTTCCCCGCCTCGGGCTACGTGCGGCCCAGCGACAGCATTCTCGGCAACCTGCACGGCATGATCCTGCCGGCGCTGACACTGGCGCTGGCCGAGTTCCCGGTCTACATGCGCCTGCTCCGCGCCGACATGATCGCCACGCTGCAGCAGGACTTCATCCTGGTGGCGCGCGCCAAAGGGCCTCGGCGTGCGCGACATTCTCGTCGGCCACGCGCTGCGCCCCTCCTCGCTGTCGCTGGTTACCGTGATCGGCATCAACCTCGGCCGCCTGGTCGGCGGCGCGGTGATCATCGAGACGCTGTTCGCCATTCCCGGCATCGGCCAGATGCTGGTCAACGCCGTGTACCAGCACGACCACTTCGCCATTCAGGGCGTGGTGCTGATCGTCGCCACCGGCTTCGTGCTGATCAACCTCGCCGTTGATCTCGCCTATGCCCTGCTCGACCCACGGGTGCGTCATGGCGTCGATAGCTGAACCGGTCGCGATCCAGCGCCCGCGCGCGAAGCGCCGCCGCATGGAGTTCGGCGTCGCGATCGCGCTCGCCTGGATGACCGTGCTGATCGCACTCGCCGTGCTTGCGCCTTACGTCGGCATCCAGAACCCGGACGAAGGCGATCTCCTGGAAACCCTCTCCCTGCCGAGCGCTGAGCACTGGCTGGGCACGGATTCGCTCGGACGCGACACGTTTGCCCGCGCCGTCTATGGCGCACAGGTTTCCCTCACCGTGGCGCTCGGCAGCGTCGGCATCGGGCTCGCCTTCGGCGGCACGCTCGGCGTGCTCGGCGGCTATTTCGGCCGCTGGCCGGACCGGCTGATCATGGGCGCGATGACGGTGCTGCTCTGCTTCCCCGGCATCATCCTCGCCATCGCGCTGGTGTCGAGCCTCGGCCCCAGCGTCGGCAACGTCACATTTGCAATTGGCGTGATCTTCATTCCCGCCTTCGCCCGCATCGCGCGTGCCAATACGCTCAGCCTGCGCAGCCGCGAGTTCGTGCTGGCCGCGCAATCGCTCGGCGCAAAGCTGCCGCGCATCCTCGTACGCGAGATCCTGCCGAACCTGATGCCGGCGCTGCTGTCCTACGCGGTGGTGATGCTGGGCGTCGCGATCCTCGCGGAAGCTGCGCTCGGCTTCCTCGGCCTTTCGGTGCGCCCGCCGCGGCCGAGCTGGGGCGGCATGATCGCCGCCGAGCGCGGCAACCTCGCCGACGCGCCGCACGCGGTCTTCATCCCGGCCGCGGTGATGTTCGTCACCGTGCTGGCCATCAACTGGCTCGGCGAAGCGACGCGCCGCCTGTTCGACATCCGGGCGCAATCGCTATGACCGAACCGCTGCTGAAAGTAAGCGATCTTTCGATCCGCTTCGACACGCCGCGTGGCCTCGTGCATGCGGTCAACAACGTCGGCTTCGACCTGATGCAGGGGCGGACGCTGGCGATCGTCGGCGAGTTCGGCTCGGGAAAGAGCGTGCTGTCGCGCGCAATCCTGCGCCTGCTGCCCGAGAGCACTTCGCGCCGTTCGGGAAAAATCCTGTTCGACGGCAAGGACCTTGCCGCCCTCGGCGAGCCTGACCTGCGAAAAGTGCGCGGCAAGGACATCGCCATGATCTTCCAGGATCCGATGTCCTCGCTCAACCCGGTGCTGACCATCGAGCGGCAGATCGGCGAGGTGCTCGAGCTGCATCTGGGCCTGGCCGCGGCCGAGCGGCGGCAGCGCACGATTGCCCTGCTCCGCTCCGTCGGCATCGCCGCCGCCGAGCAGCGCTTGAGGGAATATCCGCACCAGCTGTCCGGCGGCTTGCGCCAGCGGGTGATGATCGCCATGGCGCTCGCCTGCCGCCCGCGCCTCCTGATCGCCGACGAGCCGACCACGGCGCTCGACGTCACCATCCAGATGCAGATCCTGGTGCTGCTGAAACGCCAGCAGCGCGAGACCGGCATGGCGATGATCTTCATCAGCCATGACCTCGCCGCCGTCGGCGGCATCGCCGACGAGGTGGCGGTGATGTACGGCGGCCGCTTCGTCGAGCAGGCGCCGACCGACGCCTTTTTCAAGAGGCGGCTGATGCCCTACAGCGAGGCGCTGTTGAAGGCGCGGCCCGATCCGTTCGCGCCGCGCGGCGCGCGGCTCGAGGCGATCGGCGGCCGGCCGCCCGACCTCACGGCGCTGCCGCCCGGCTGCTCGTTCGCCGCCCGCTGCTCGCGCCAGCAGCCGGACTGCCTGCAGAGCACACCGCCGCTGACGACGGAACGAGATCGCCGCTACGCCTGCTTCCACCCGCTCGCGAGCGTCGCATGAGTACGAGCCATCGATTTAGCCAATGCACTGACGGCATGCACAGCGCGCTCCCTCGCCCCGCTTGCGGGGAGAGGGTCGGGGTGAGGGGGCTGATAAATCTCCGCGAGCGCCGCGGGTGGCGTTTGCCCCGTGCCATGCCCCTCACCCGGATTGCTTCGCAATCCGACCTCTCCCCGCTCTTGCGGGGAGAGGTTACGAGGAGCGCGAGCGTCGCATGAGCACCGTGCCCGCCCTCGAAGTCTCGCACCTCGTGCGCAACTTCCGCCGCCCGGACAAGCGCGTGGTGACGCCGGTCGACGACGTCAGTTTTTCGCTCGCGCATGACGAGACGCTCGGGCTCGTCGGCAAATCCGGCTGCGGCAAGTCGACGCTCGCGCGTGCCCTCATGCAGCTGCCGCCGCCCACCTCCGGCACCGTCAAAATTTCCGGCGAGGATCTGACAAAACTGTCGGCTCCGGCGCGGCGCGAGCTGCGGCGGAAGCTGCAGATGGTGTTCCAGGATCCGATCTCCTCCCTCAACCCGCGCCGGCGCATCGCCGACGTGGTCGCCGAGCCGCTGGAGATCTGGGGCGACGGCGGCGCGGAGAAGAACAGGCAGCGCGTCACTGACGCGCTGAGCGAGGTCGGCTTCGATGCGGACACGGTCTGGTCGCGCCGGCCGCACGAAATGTCCGGCGGACAGTGCCAGCGCGTCGCCATTGCGCGTGCGCTGATGCTGGAACCGACCGTGCTGGTGCTGGACGAACCGGTGTCGGCGCTGGACGTGTCGGTGCAGGCGCAGATCCTGAACCTGCTGCTCGACATCAAGAGCCGCCGCTCGTTCAGCATGATCTTCATCAGCCACGACCTCGCCGTGATCCGCAACATCTGCGACCGCGTGGCGGTGATGTATCTCGGCCGGATCGTCGAGATCGGCAACAGCGAGGACGTTTTCCGCAATCCGCAGCATCCCTACACGCGCGCCCTGCTCGGCTCGGTGCTGGCGCCGGGCCAAAAGCTTCCCGACGAGGAAGTCCTGAGCGGCGACCTGCCCTCGCTGATCGATCCGCCGAGCGGCTGCCGCTTCCGCACGCGCTGCACCCGAGCCAGCGAACGCTGCGCGCTCGTCGCGCCGCAGCTCGACCCGGCGGAGCCGGACCACTTTGTCGCCTGCCACCATCCGCTCGGCTTCCCGCAAGCCGAGCGGCGGCAGTCGATGTGACTTTTCGGACACCATAAGGAGTCAACGTGTCAGACTTGAACTATCGCGTCCTGCGATTTGACGAACTCACGGTTCAGCGCAACCGCGGCGAAGAGGTTGCGAAAGCGATCAAGGCGAACGGCGCTGCGGGCTCGCAGACGCTCGGCGTCTGGCTGCCCATGATCGGCGTCAGCACCAACGTCGTGTCCGTCATCACCAACTGGACCGGCGAGCCGGCGAAGCCGGACTACCAGGACGAGAAGATCGTCGGCGTTCGCACCCGCCTGTTCGACACGCTCGCGCGCGGGCAAAACCCGTGCACGGCCGACGGCATCTATACGCACCGCTGGTTCATGGTCGCGCCGGACAACGTCCAGACGCTGACCGATACGAGCGTGGAGGCCTGGAAGTCGATGGAGGCCGACACCGATGCGCGCATCGCCGGCTTCTGGCTCGACCGCGAGCGCAACGCCAAGGGCGAAGCCGTCGTGCTGATGATCGTGTACTATCCAAGCCTCGCCGCCTGGGATGCGAGCCGCTACTGGAAGCCGGCGCCGACGGGCGACGTGCAGCCGAACCGCAACGTCTGGGGCGGACTGTTCGCGCAACGCCGCGACATCCTGCTGGATCGTGGGTCAGCGTGCATCGGCTGGCGAAGTAACGCAGCGATATGACTCAGGCATCCGGGGAGGTCGGATTGCGAAGCAATCCGGGTGGGGGCAGCGGCTTGCGAATCGACCCCCACCCCACCTTGCAGGGGAGGGAGCAGGCTGAACATCGGCCAACAAGGAGGACATCATGAGCGACGATCTGCGTGCCATCGGCGACGCTTGCTGGACCTCGTTCAAATTTCCCGAGTGGCAGCGCGCGATCGGCACCTCGAAGGCCGTGCCGGTCGCCGACGACATCGTCTACATCGTCACGCGCGGTGTGGTCGGCAACGTCACGGCAGTTCGCACCAACGAAGGCCTGGTCGTGTTCGACACCGGCAGCCTGTCGACCGCGCGCCAGGTCTACGACACGCTGCGCGGCTGGGATGCCGGTCCGATCCACACGGTGATCTTCACGCACGGCCATGTCGATCACGTGATGGGCGCGTTCCTGTTCGAGGAGGAAGCGAAGAAGCGCAATCATCCGCCGATCCGCTTCATCGGCCAGCGCAACATGCCGGCGCGTTTCGCGCGTTACATCGCCAGCGCCGGCTTCAACACCAACATCAACGGCCGCCAGTTCGGCGTGCCGGACTTCCAGTGGCCGAAGCAATTCCGCACCCCCGACCTCGTCTACGACGAGAAGCGCGAGATCACGGTCGGCGGCGTCACCTTCGAGCTCAACCACGGGCTCGGCGAAACCGACGACCACACGTGGACCTGCATTGCCGACCGCAAAGTCATCGTCACCGGCGACTTCGTGATCTGGGCGGCGCCGAACAGCGGCAACCCGCAAAAGGTGCAGCGCTACACGAAACAATGGGCCGATGCCTATCGGGCGATGGCCGCGAAGCAGGCGACCGCGCTGGTGCCGGGCCATGGGCCCGCGATCTTCGGCGCCGATCGCGTCGCGACGCTGCTGGCCGACGGCGCAAAATTCCTCGACACCATGCACGATCAGGTGCTGGCGCTGATGAACGAGGGCAAGACGCTGGACGAGATCGTGCAGGCGGTGAAGATCCCGACCGATCTGTTGTCAAAACCGTACCTGCAGCCGACCTACGACGATCCGGAATTCCTCATCCGCAACATCTGGCGGCTCTACGGCGGCTGGTGGGACGGCGATCCGGCGCACCTGAAGCCTGCGCCGGCATCGGCGCTCGCCGCTGAACTGGCAAAGCTCGCCGGCGGCGCATCAAAACTTTCCGCGCGCGCCAAGGAGCTCGCCGCCAATGGCGACCTGCGTCTCGCCGGCCACCTCGCCGAATTCGCCGTGCGCGCCGAGCCGCAAAACGCCGACGCCCACAACACCCGCATCGACGTCAACAAGCAGCGCGCCGCCGCCGAGACGACGCTGATGGCGAAAGGCGTGTTCAACGGCGCGGTGCGCGACTCGCAGGCGGTGGTGGACCCGGAAGCGCTGGCCGCGGCGCCAAGACGGAATGTCGGGATCGGGTGAGCACGCACCCGAACCTCTCCCCGCCTTGCGGGGAGAGGTGGCATCGCGGAGCGAGCGCGGATGAGGGGTAGCCACACGGCACGGCCTCCGGTTCGATACGCTGCATAGCCCTCATCCAGCAGAATTCTCGGGCCTGATAGCCTTCATGACCCTCTCCCGCAAGGGGCGAGGGCGTATTCACGAATGCCGACGAGTGAAAACAACCAGATCTGTGCCCAGCCAAGCAACGGGCGCCGGTCGAGGGGTGACCCCTCCTCGCCCTCGCTTCGCGAGGGCACCTTCGCCCGCAGGGGAGATCGAGCGACCGGCGCAGCCCGTTTCTTCCAGATATGCACGCCAACGCCATGGACGGGCTCACCGGCCGTGCTAAATCGTTTCCACGCTGCTGCCGCCTGCGTGCAGCCGACAATATTAATGTGTGCCGGGAGGGGTGTTTCGCATGCAGTTCAGCTTCACCGACGAGCAGGAGGATTTTCGCGGCATTCTGCGGCGTTTCCTCACCGCCCGCTCTCCCTCGACCGAAGTGCGCAAGCTGATGGCGACGGATGCCGGCTGGGATCGGGGCAACTGGAAGAAGCTGAACGAGGAACTCGGCCTCACCGCGGTGCACATCCCGGAAGAATATGGCGGCCAGGGTTTTGGCTGCGTCGAGCTCGGCATCGTGCTGGAGGAAATGGGCCGGGCGCTGCTGTGCGCGCCCTATTTCTCGTCGGTCGTGCTGGGCGCGACCGCCATTCTGAATGCTGGAACGGACGCGCAGAAGCGCAAGCTCCTGCCCTCGATCGCCACAGGCGACACCATCGCTGACGTTCGCGTTCACCGAGGACAACGGGGCGTGGGATTCGTCCGGCGTGACGATGACCGCCACCGGCAACAAGCTGAACGGCACCAAGAGTTTTGTGGTCGACGGCCACACCGCCGATCTGATCGTGGTGCTGGCGCGCCAGGCCGGCACGACCGGCGACAACGGCCTCTCGATGTTCACCGTGCGCGGCGATGCGCCGGGACTGCAAGCGCACGCTGCTCAACACCATGGACGCGACGCGAAAGCTCGCGCGGCTCGAGTTCAAGGATGTCGAGGGTGAACTGCTCGGCGAAGCAGGCCAGGCGGCGGAGCCGTTCGCGAAAACCATGACGCAGGCGGTCATCTGCCTCGCCAACGAGATGGCCGGCGGCGCCGACAAGCTGCGCGAGACCACGCTCGACTACGTGCAGATGCGCATGCAGTTCGGCCGTCCCCTCGCCGCGTTCCAGTCGATGAAGCACAAGCAGGCCGACATGCTGGTCGAGGTGGAGACGGCGAAGGCAGCCGCCTACTACGCGGCGGCCGCGTTCGACGCCAAGGCGAAGGACCTGCTGGAGGCGGCTTCGCTCGCGAAGGCAGCCGTCTCGGACACCTACGTGCAGACGGCGATCCACGCGATCCAGTGCCGCGGCGGCATCGGTTTTACCTGGGATGAAGACACGCACCTGTGGTTCAAGCGGGCGAAAAGCTCGGAAGTGTTCCTCGGCGACGCGAATTATCATCGCGAACTGATGATGCAGCGTTGGGCGGCGTAACGCCGATCCGAAAAGTGTGAAGCGGTTTTCGGACAAGATCGTGCGCAAAACAAAAGAGTTTCGAAGGACGAAGACATGAGCGAACCAACAGAAGCCGACGTCCGCGCCGAAGTCAGCGCCTGGCTGAAGGCGAACTTGTCCCCCGACTACGGCCTGATCGAGTGGCGGCTGAAACTGGTCGAGTCCGGCTGGGGCGCGCCGCACTATCCGAAGGAGTGGTGCGGCCGCGGCCTGCCGGTGAAATTCAACGAGATCGTCGACGACGAGTTCAAGAAGATCGGCGCGGTCACCGTCTGCCGCGCCGGCATCCGCACGCTGGCGGCTGCGACCATCATCGATCACGGCAGCGACCTGCACAAAGAGAAGTTCCTGAAACGCATCCTCACCGGCGAGGACACCTGGTGCCAGCTGTTCAGCGAGCCGGGCTCGGGCTCCGACATGGCGGCCGCGACCACCCGCGCCGACTTCAAGGGCAACAAGTGGATCATCAACGGCCAGAAAGTGTGGACCACCAGCGCCCACAAGGCCGACTGGGCATTACTCCTGGCGCGCACCGACTGGGATCAGCCAAAACACAAGGGCCTCTCCTACTTCCTGCTCAACATGCGCCAGGCGGGCGTCAATGCGCAGCCGCTGAAACAGATGAACGGCCACGCCTCGTTCAACCAGGTGTTCATCACCGACGCCGAGATCGAGCCCGAGCTGCAGATGGGCAAGAACGGCGAAGGCTGGAAGATCGCGACCACCACGCTGATGCATGAGCGGCGCGGCGCCGGCGCGCTTCGCACCTGGGCGGTGCCCTCGGACCGCAAGGGCAAGATCTACCAGGAAGAGAACGCCGAGATCGCGACCACGATGGAGCCCTACAAGTGGTATCCGCAGCGCGCCGGCCGCGTCGATCTGCTGCTCGAGCGCGCGAAGGCCACCGGCAAGATCAATGATCCGGTGGTGCGGCAGGAACTGGCAAAAGTGCTGGTGCTGTCGAAATCCGCCGAGTGGACGGCGATGCGCGCCCGCGCCGCCCAGCAGCTCGGACGGCCGCAGGGACCCGAAGGCTCGCTCGGAAAACTGCTCGGCAGCCATGTCGCCCGCGCCGCCGCACGGGTCCACACCATGCTCGACGGCGCCAATGCCATGCTGACCGGCAGCGACGGCACGCTTGACGGCGTGATCGCCGAAGTCCTGGTGTCGGTGCCGGCCACCTCGATCGCCGGCGGCACCGACGAGATCCAGCGCAACATCATCTCCGAGCGCATCCTGCAGATGCCGAAGGAGTCCGACCCGTTCGCCAACAAGCCGTTCCGCGAGGTGCCGCGGAACACCGTGTCGAAGGCCGGCTAGAGCGTGATGAGATCAAGTTGGTTCAGCGCTATCCACACTCTCAGTGTCGTCCCCGCGAAGGCGGGGACCCATACGCCGTGACGCTTTGATGCGCAGTGAAGGCCATGGCCTCTTCGACTTCCGAACAACTAGGGCGGACGGCGTATGGGTCCCCGCTTTCGCGGGGACGACGCCGAAAGGGTTGCACCGATCGGGCGCAACTTAAACTCATCACGCTCTAAACCGACACGACTTCCTCGCCATGCGGCAAATACCGCATGGCGAAAATCCACCCTGCCCGGCGGCAGAAAAAGCGAATTGTCAGGTGCCGCCCGGCGGGCCATAGTGCCCCGTCCCCAAGGAGATCAAAAAAATGCGTGAAGCCGTCATCGTTTCCTATGCCCGCACGGGCCTCGCGAAATCCGTCCGCGGTGGGTTCAACATCACGCCGCCCATGACGATGGCGGCGCATGCGATCAAGCACGCCGTCGCGCGCTCGGGCGTCGACAAGGATTATGTCGAGGATTGCTACCTCGGCAACTGCGCGCACGGCGCGCGCAACATCGGCCGCGAGGCCGCCCTGCTCGCCGGCATGCCGAAGACCACGGCCGGCGTCTCGGTGAACCGCTTCTGCTCGTCGGGCCTGCAGACGATCGCGATGGCCGCGAACCACATCCGCTCGGACGGCGCCGACTGCATCGTCGCCGGCGGCGTCGAGAGCATCTCGATCCCGGGCGCCGGCATCCCGAAGGATGCGCTGGACGCCGACCTTCTGAAGGCCGCGCCCGACATCTACATGGCGATGATCGACACCGCCGACATCGTCGCCGAGCGCTACAAGCTCAGCCGCGAGTATCAGGACGAGTACTCGCTGGAATCGCAGCGCCGCATGGCGGCCGCCCAGCAGGCCAACAAGTTCAAGGACGAGATCGTCCCGATGAAGACCCGGATGAAGGTCGTCAACAAGGAGACGAAGGAAGAGAGCATCGTCGACTACGAGGTGACCAAGGACGAGTGCAATCGTCCGGAGACGACGCTGGAAGGCCTCGCCAAGCTCGAGCCGGTCAAGGGCCCGGGCAAGTTCATCACCGCCGGCAACGCCAGCCAGCTCTCGGACGGCGCCGCCGCCGTGGTGCTGATGGAAGCCAAGGACGCCGAGCGCCGCGGCCTGAAGCCGATGGGCCGCTTCGTCGCCTGGGCGACCGCGGGCTGCGAGCCGGATGAGATGGGCATCGGCCCGGTGTTCGCCGTGCCGAAGCTGTTGAAGCGCCACGGCCTCAAGGTCGACGACATCGACCTCTGGGAGCTGAACGAGGCGTTCGCGAGCCAGTGCCTCTACTCGCGCGACAAGCTCGGCATCGATCCTGCGAAATACAACGTCAACGGCGGCTCGATCGCGATCGGCCACCCGTTCGGCATGACCGGCGCCCGCTGCACCGGCCACCTCCTGCAGGAAGGCGCCCGCCGCAAGGCCAAGTGGGGCGTCGTGACGATGTGCATCGGCGGCGGCCAGGGCGGCGCGGGGCTGTTCGAGATCTACAGCTGAGGCTGGTCAAGTTTCGCGAGGCGTGACCTTCACGCCTGGCATCAAGAGACAAACGCGGGTCCGGGATGCCGGGCCCGCGTTTTTGATTTGATCAGCGCCTTACCTTGTGCTCGCTTTTCTCAAGAAGAATTTGCACGGCGCTGCGCAATACGTCGTGATACTCCTGCTCTTTGCCGGCCGGTACAGATACGGGCGGTGGAAGAACATGCAGGTCACGGACGACGTCTCCAAGGTGTTGTAACAAGCGGTCTCGCTTGGTTGGAGGCAGTTCCGCAACAAGATCGGCTGTAAGAGCCTCCAGAAATCTCAGGCGGGCACTTATCGAGGTGATTGCCTCGTCCATGTCATGGCGCTGTTCCTTCTCCGTGTTGTCGGGCTCTGGCTCTTGTTCACGCCGCTTCCAGAAACTCATCGCATAACCCCATCCTCGCCGAGCACGAGGCCTGTTATCGAAACATCCGCCGATAGATGATTCTCAGTTAGCGTTACAGCTAGACATAACTTTGACGGCGACCATTGCGACCCGTACCGATATACAGCTGAGGTTGATCAACACGTAGATAACTAGAGCGTGATGACTTCAAGTTGGCCCGATCGGTGCGGTCCTTTCAGTGTCGTCCCCGCGAAGGCGGGGACCCATACGCCGTGTCGCCAGCAAGTCGACGAGCGCCTGTGGCCTTAACTGAACTCGGAGGCGTATGGGTCCCCGCTTTCGCGGGGACGACACCGAGGTGTGGATGCGCTGAACCAACCTGATCTCATCGCGTGCTGGAGCGTGATGAGATCAGCTCAGATCGGAGGTCGTCCCCGCGAAGGCGGGGACCCATACGCCGTGCCGGCTCGGAAGTCGACGAGCGCCAGTGGCCTTCACGAGCTCGGAGGGTATGGGTCCCCGCTTCCAGGCTGTGTGAAAAGTCACTGAGTTAGGGTAGTTGTGCCTCGATATTTTGATTCGAGGTGACCGGTGGCGCACGTTGGCGGACAGTCGCGGTATCAATCGACGCTTTTCCCGGAAGTTCTGGACGATTTGGTTGGTGTTGACGATCCAGTTCGTGTGATCGATGCGTTTGTTGACCGCCTGGATCTGGCTGAGCTGGGTTTTTCCAAGGTTGTGGCGGAAGAGATGGGCCGTCCGCCTTATGCACCGGGCGACCTCTTGAAGCTCTATGTTTATGGGTACCTGCACCGGGTCCGCTCCAGCCGTCCGCTTGAAGCCGAGACGCATCGCAACATCCAGGTGATGTGGCTGATCAACCGCCTGACGCCTTCGTTCAAGACCATTGCGGATTTCCGCAAGGACCACACGAAGGGAATTGTCGGGGTGTGCCGCGCATTTATCCGGTTCTGCCGGGAGCAATCGCTGTTCGGGGGCGAGTTGCTGGCGATCGACGGGACGAAGATAGCGGCGGTGGCGAGCCGCAAGCGGGTGGTGACGCCGAAGCGGATCGAGAAGATGAACGCTGCGATCGATCGCAAGATTGCGGATTATCTGGGATCGATGGATGAGGCTGATCGAGAGGAGCCGGGAGCGGCCGCTGCACAAGTCGATGTGGCGGCAGCGATTGAGGCTCTTGAGGCACAAAAGCTGCAACTGCAGCGGCAGGCGGAAGAGCTGTCGGAGCGCGGGCTTAAGCAGTTGGTGGTGACCGAGCGGGAGGCGAAACTGATGCGGACGCCGCATGGCCATGCGGTTTGCTATAATGCGCAGACCGCGGTCGATGCCGAGCACAAGCTGATCGTCGCGTTCGAATTGACCAATGAGGGCAACGACTATCGGCAGCTGCATCCGATGGCGATGCTGGCCAAGGATGCCGTCGGCGCCGATGAGGTGACGGTGGTCGCCGACACCGGCTACTCGAACGGCGAGCATGCGGCGCAGTGCGAACAGGACGGCATCACCGCCATCGTGCCGCGTGCCGAAACGGTCAACCCGAATGGAACCCAGTACTTCAGCCGCGACCGCTTCAGCTACGATCGCGACAGCGACAGCTGGCGTTGTCCGGCGGGCGCCACGCTGAAGCTGTTCAAGACGTCCCATACCCAGAAGAAGAAAGAGTACACGAGCACAGCGTGCGGCAGCTGCCCGCTGAAGGGGCAATGTACCGGGGCGGCGCGCCGGGTCATCGTGCGCGATTTTTACGAGGATGAGCGGGAGGCCATGCACCAGCGGGCGATCACCGATCCCCAATGGATGAAGCATCGGCGGGAAATCGTCGAACACCCCTACGGGACGATGAAATGGCTGATGGCCGGCCCCCGCTTTCTGGTCCGCGGATTGAAAAAAGCGAAAGCCGAGCTGGCCCTGGGCGTTCTGAGCTACAATCTCAAGCGGGTGATCAACCTTCTCGGAGTACCCGCCCTGTTGCTGGCGCTCAGGCCCGCCCCAGCCTGAGAGCGAATGGCCAATCCTCGCAATCACTGCCGTGCCAACAGTCGATTGATCTTCGACTTCTCGCACAGCCTGCTTCGCGAGGACGACACTGAGAGTGTGGATGCGCTGAACCAACCTGATCTCATCGCGTGCTGGAGCGTGATGAGATCAGCTCAGATCAGAGGTCGTCCCCGCGAAGGCGGGGACCCATACGCCGTGTCGGCTCGAAAGTCGACGAGCGCCGGTGGCCTTCACGAACTCGGAGGGTATGGGTCCCCGCTTTCGCGGGGACGACACTGAGAGTGTGGATGCGCTGAATTAACCTGATCTCATCGCGCGCTACTCTGCAGCCGCAGCGATTTTGCGCGGGCGAGGCCGTCAAACCAGGTCCAACGCCCTCGTCACCTTGTCGCCTTTCCGTCGGGAGCCCGGCGAAGCGGCGCAACGCATTCGCCATCTGCGCGCGTGCGCTGACACCCGTGATCACCACGTCGACCATGGTCAGGGACGAGTGGAAGTGGCCGCGCGCCTTCAGTTGCTCGACCGGCACGCCTGCACCCGCGAGAGCTTCCGCGTAGGCGACACCTTCGTCACGCAGCGGATCGAACTCGCAGGTCACCACGACCGCCTGGGGCAAATTCTCGAGCTTGCCGCGCAGGGGCGAGGCGCGCGGATCGGTGCGGTCCGCGGGCGAACAATAGATGTCCCAGAACCAGTACATGAGCGAGCGCGTCAGGAAGTAGCCCGTCGCATTGTCGTTGTAGGACGGGCGATCGAATGTGCAGTCGGTGGCCGGGCATAGCAAAAGCTGACCTGAGATCTGCGCGCCGCCGCGGTCGCGCGCCAGCTGGCAGGTGACGGCCGCGATATTGCCGCCGGCGCTCCAGCCGGCGACCATCACAGGTCCCGCCTTGCCGCCGAGGTCCGCCGCGTGCTCGGCGATCCAGCATGTCGCAGCGTAGCCGTCCTCTGCGGCCGCCGGGAAGCGGTGTTCGGGCGCATGCCGATAACCGACGCTGACGAAGATCATCCCGGTGCGCCGGCACATGTCACGGCAGAACGGATCGTCGGATTGCTCGTCACCGAGCACCCAGCCGCCGCCATGGAAATAGACGACGATCGGATGTGGCCCCGGTGTCGCCGGCCGATAGAGACGATAGGGCAACGGACCATCGGCGCCTTGCAGTGTGCCGTCGATGACCTCGCCGACCGGCCGGCCGGCAGGACGGGCTTGGTTGAATTGATTCACGAAGTCGCGCGCGCCCTGGGCTCCGAGCGACTCGATCGGCGGCAGGTTCATCCCCGCCAGCATGCCCAGCACCAGCCGCACGTCCGGTTGCAGGCGGACGACCTCGCCGTCGTTGCATTGCTCTGGAACGTTGGGGCCGGTGAGGCGGAAACCGAGCATGCCGCCGCTGACGACCTCGTTGCAGATGCTGCGGTAGGGCCCGACGCCGCCTGTATAAGGCATCACGCCCCACGCCTTGCCGGGAACGTTGGCGCCCGTGTACCAGGTGTTCGCCAGCCGATGCAGCGTGAGCGTTGCGCAGTCGGCCATGTGGCGCGCCCAGCCGGCCTGCGCCGTTTCGGTCGCCTCGACTGTCGTGAAGCCCGCCTCGCCCATCGCAATCAGCCGGTCGGCAACCCAATCGGCGTGCTGTTCGATCGACACGGCCATGTTCGACAGCACGGACGGGCTGCCGGGGCCGGTGATCATGAAGAAGTTCGGGAAGCCGGCCACGGTGAGCCCGAGATAGGTCTGCGGCCCGTTGGCCCAGACGTCGGACAGCGATTGTCCGCCGCGGCCCGTGATCGGATGCACGGCCGTGATCGCACCGGTCATGGCGTCGAAGCCGGTGGCGAACACGATCACATCGATGTCGAAGGTGCGCTTGTCCGTCGTGATGCCGGAGGCCGTGATCTGCTTGATCGGCTCCTGCCGCAGGTTCACCAGCGTGACATTGGGACGGTTGTAGGTGGCGTAGTAGTTGGTATCGAGGCAGGGACGCTTGGCCCCGAACGGATGGTCGTGCGGGCTCAGCGCTGCAGCCGTCTCGGGATCCTTCACGGTCGCATGGATCTTCTCGCGGATCAGTTCGCCGACCAGCGCGTTGCCGTCGACGTCGACCCCTTGGTCGGCCCAAAGCTGGGTCAATATATGAACGAGGTCGCCGGCGGCCCATGCCTGTTCGAACCGCTCGCGGCGCTCGGCATCACTCAATTGCCAGCTCACCGCGGTTTGTTGCGGCCACGGGACGCCTGCCATCGACCAGCGAGCCTGCTCACGGTACGTCGCGCGGTCGTTCAGCAGGGCCATGCGATCGGCCGGCGGTGGACCATTGTGCGCGGGCAGCGCAAAATTCGGCGTGCGCTGGAACACGGTCAGTTGCGCCGCCTGCTCGGCGATCAGCGGGATCGCCTGGATCCCCGACGATCCCGTGCCGATGACCGCGACGCGCTTGCCCGCGAGCTTGACCTCCTCATGCGGCCAGCGGCCGGTGAAATAGACCTCGCCCTTGAAGTCCTTGACGCCATCGATCTCCGGCGGCTTGGGCGCGGAGAGACAGCCGGTGGCCATGATGTAATAGCGGCAGGCGACAGCCGCGCCATTGTCGGTCGCGAGCTGCCAGCGCTCAGTGGCCTGGTCCCAATTCGCCGCCGTGACCTTGGTGCGAAAGCGGATGTCGCGCCGCAGCTCATAGCGGTCGGCGACGAAGCCGAGGTAGCGCAGGATTTCCGGCTGGGTCGCGTATTTCTCCGACCATTTCCACGCGCTCTCCAGCTCCGGGTCGAAGGTGTAGCTGTAATCGATGGTCTGAATGTCGCAGCGTGCACCGGGATATCGGTTCCAGTACCAGGTTCCGCCGACGTCGTCGGCCTCCTCCAATGCCACCGTCGTCAAGCCGGCTTTGCGCAGGCGATGCAGAAGGTACAGGCCGGCAAAGCCGGCACCCACCACCGCGACGTCAACCTGCTGCGTCTGACCGCTGCCCGTCGCTTCCGAAGCAGCTCCTGCGACCATTGCGTCTGGCATGCCACTCCTCCCGTGCGTTTTATTTTGCCGTACGCTACTGCCGCGCATCCCGTTTGTCATCGGGGCAATTGCTGCGTGATGTGCAAGCGTGATCGAGCGTCAGCGTACCAATTCTCTGTGCCAACTTGCACAAGCTCGGCAACTGCCGCACGGCGCACGCAACATCGGCCGCGAGGCCGCTCTGCTGCCGGCATGCCGAAAACCACGGCCGGCGTTCGGTGAACCGCTTCTGCTCGTCGGGCCTGCAGACGATCGCGATGGCCGCGAACCACATCCGCTCCGACGGCGCAATACAACGTCAACGGCGGCTCGATCGCGATCGGCCACCCCTTCGGCATGACCGGCGCCCGCTCACCGGCCACATCCTGCAGGAAGGCGCCCGCCGCAAGGCCAAGTGGGGCGTCGTCACGATGTGCATCGGCGGCGGCCAGGGCGGCGCGGGGCTGTTTGAGATCTACAGCTGATCACGAGCGAGGTGGCCTTCACCCCTCCATTGCTTGCGAAACTAAACTCTAGCGTCCTAGATAGGCGTCTCCACGACGACAGGTATCGGCAGCCCTATCGAGGTGCGGATTGGCGTATACAAGTCAATATCCACATCGTGGGCCTTCAATGTTACGATCAACGCATACCGTGATTTGCTGTTGCAAGTCTCGATGGAAGCTCGCTGCCGCCACCATCCGTTTACCGGCTTTACACAAAGAGTCTTTCGTTGAAGCAACTCGATTGCCGGACCGGTGCATACGTCGCAGTGTAGCGATCCCGCCGAAATACTGTTTGGACCTAACATCCATCTGTCATCATCGGGAGCGCTCTTTGGACGACGCTTTGATCTTCGCGCTCTGAAGCATTCACACGCTGCTTGAAGTGCGCCAGGGTTTCACTCTTTCGCTGCAAGTCAAACCGCAAACCGTGCGATTGGTACCGCTGCGGATCAACGTTTGCTGAAAGGCCTGGATTTGGCTCGATGAAATACGAGAGCGTCACCTTCAACGAAATTATACTGTTCTCCAGATCTTCCAGCATCTTCGGAGGAATGGGCAAATCATAATAGTGACATTCGTTGAACTTTCGGTTGCCTTCCACTTTGAAGGGCTGAATCTCGGACTGGGCAAACAAAGCAAGGTGATTGCTCGCTGAAGCGTTCGCTCGGTCGAGGCTCGGCACACCGTATCCGTACCGACGTATCAGTTCGTATCTTTCTCGTTTGCCCCCCAATCCGTCGAACGCGGCTTGCATCGGGGCGGTCCACTCCGCGCTGTGAACCATCAAAGCACGAATTGTTTCGGGCCAGAAATCCGGATGCTCCGCAGCTAGTTGTGCGGCCATGCGCGCCGCTTGCGCTGCCGCAGCGCTAGTCGCTTCAAACGAAACTAGTGGTTCAGCAGCTACGTCATGCCCCGTTGTCAGCAAAGACAACGAACCTAGCGTTAAAGCATCCGTCTGCCCAGGACTAACGGCTCGGTTTCCTGCTTCCAATACGATCTCGGGCTTAAAGGGGGAGCGACCTTGCGGCCAGGTAACACTGGTACGGCTATGCGGACTTAGGTCCCCGGCAGCAGCCATTGCTGACCAGGTGTCATACCCGTCATCTTGGATATCGACGAGATCAGTATAACCGCCAACGGTAAGTACGTTCCATGCTTGGGCCGGATCTTCGATCGGATGCTCGTCTTGCGGCGTGATGTGACGGAATTCCACTTCCGAAAGAATGTTACCTCCGGCCACGACAATCAGGCGTTTGGACTTTTCTGCATCGCCAGGCATCACTCCCGCCGCGGCCTGATCCAATGCGGCACTCCAACCTGACGGCGTGGAGCCAGAAACGTCTTCGTTCGAGATAGCCATGCAGTAGATACGCTGGCGGTCAGGGGCCTCGATTTCAGGAATGGCAACAGCGGCTTGCGTTACAATCCCATAGCTTTGGGGCTCGGTTGGACAAAACCGTCAGGCGGCAAGAGTTTCACGGACTCCAAGCGGTGCTTTAGGCGACGGTTAGCGGTGTCGCTCAATGCTGCCGTTAAATCGCCGTGAAGCGCCATGCCTGCCATGGCGGTCCCGTGACCGTATGGGTCATGGTCATCACCTAACCATTCTTTCTTCACCGCCTGGAGATCACTCGTTGAAAGCGCAGGCTCTATGAGCGGATGAGCTCTGTTTACTCCTGTATCAAATATGCACACGGCAGGGGCATCATTCCCGGGCCAAGTGATACGCCCCGCAAGGTCGTCCGACCATTCGTGCTGGTCCCCGGCAACGTCGTCGGTAAAGAACACTGGATTGTCATTCGCACGTCGAAGCTCAGCAATCGCGTCCGTTGCAAAAAGCATAAGCTCAATCGTGGCTCGCGTTGCGAGCACGGGTACAACAACAATCTCTGGAAAATAGAGACGGCGCTCCCTCGTTGCCGCTCTAGCGCCTAGACGTTCACAGACCGTCTCTATGGCATCCTCTCTATCGCGCCAGCACCACAAACCCCACCACATTTCATGCTGCGGTTCTGCAGGCAATGCATCAGGATCGTCTGTCCAAAACGTTTCAAGCCTCGCTGTGCGAATAGCCTCGATTGCTTCAACTTTCCCCTTGTTAGGTGGATTGCCCTTCTTTCCGAGCGGCTTGTTTAGATAATCGTCCAGAATTTCTTGCAGTATCGGACGAGCATGATCGGGAACGTAGAGCGCGATAGTTCTATCGTTTGCGTCGCCCGCCTTAGCTGCACTTGACCGGATTTCGGCAGTCTTCATATCCAGAAAGTCAGCAGGCTTACTGCGGTGCAGTTCCACTTCGATGAATGATCCGGTCGGATTAGCAAGCCGCGGGTCCACTGGTCGAATTATGTCAGCAGCCTCAAGCGCTGCACGAAGTTCATTCTGAACTCGGCGGCCATGCTCTTCACGGATACGAACGGCACTATTCCCGCCCGTAGCCTCTCCGGCGTACGACTGCGATGACGCGAATGCTGCGATATCAATGTGCGGAAGCTGAAAGCGCGACGGCATACATTATGAGCTTTCCGAATCTAGAAATGCCGTCCGCATAGAATGACGTTCTTGCAGGCGGTCTACAATGTCTTCCGAATTCAATTGTTTACGTTGATCCAAAATCGCCGTCTTTACGGCGTCGTCAGTGGCCCTAACAATCTCGGATTGGCTTAGGCCTTCAGCCGCTTGAATGATCTTCTTCCACGCAGGACAACTCACGGTCATCGGGCTGACGTTCGTACTAATGAGCTGCTTAATCTGAGATGACGTTGGAGCGTCGAATTCTAGTACTTGGTCGTATCGCCGTAGAAGTGCTCGATCAAGCAACGATGGGTGATTGGTTGAACAGATGACGACGCTGTCCGTTGAATTTCCCTCCTCCATAAACTGAAGAAAGGAATTCAATACGCGTCGCATCTCTGCCACGTCGTTTGTAGCCGTGCGTTGCCCACCAACTGCATCAAATTCGTCGAAGAGATAAACGCCGCGCCGCTTCGCGGTTTCATCGAAAATCAAGCGCAGCTTCGCCGCCGTTTCGCCCATGTAGCGAGTGATGAGCCCTTCCAGCCGAATTATAAAAAGCGGGAGATGTAACTCACCTGCAAGCGCTTCTGCCGACATCGTCTTTCCGGAACCTGAAGGCCCCACAAATAGAATTCGACGATTGGGCGTTTTTCCGTGCTCTCGCAGCCAATCGCGCTTTCTTTGCTGGCGCAAAATGTCGGTAAAACGCGCAAGCAAACGGTCATTCAAGACAACGTCGTGTAGTTTGTAACGCGCTTCGCGCATCTCAAGGAGGCCCTCAAGGCTTCCTCTGGGATGGGCGAATGGAATGGCGACTGCAGCACCGCGGGAGCTTCGCGCTCTTGCCTTGTCAATTTCGGCGCGCATCTCTTGAGCAGTATCGCGACGACCTTGCCTTGCCTCGGCAGCCGCAACTTGAAGCGCGATCGAGTAAAACAATTCCTCGTCGCCCTCCGCACGGCTCTTTAGCATGGCCAGTATTTGCTTCGCGTTCGACACGGCCCAACAGTCCCTTCAGACCGAATCTTACTACGGCACCCGGCAATCAGCGAACCAAATTTTGTCAGCGACGGCTTATTGAGGTCGGCCATCCCCAACGCTGGCCCCTCCTGAGGCCACGCAGCACTGCCGCCCCAGAGGTGTTACCCCAAATTATAGGGGGCTGACAGGGGCCGGCCTATTCCTCTTCCACCGACGCCAAGGTCGACGCGACGACTTTCAGCGAAAAAAGCACCCTGTCCGAGCAATCCTCAAAATGACGACGCAACGATCCAAATCGCTTCACCGCATCCCGGTAGCCCTGCCGGCGAGATCTCGGCGGCCTCCTCATTCGACCTTGCCGAGCTCATCCGGCAAACCACTACGCTCTTTCTCGTGGTCGACGAGGAAAAGCTGTCGGTCTATTCGGGCTTTCTGAGCGTCATGGTCGGCAGCGTGATGAACGCATTCCGCCGTCCGCTTAGCCGCGGCCTATCGAGCCAATACCTTGCTCCGCAGCAGTTGCTGGTTCTGACTTGGGCAGCTTGTCCTTGATGTTCAGGATGAAGCCGGCGCAATCGCCGCACGCTCGCTGCGCGATGTCGTTCCGCTGATCTGCAAGATCAGCCGTTAGCGTCAAGCGATCCTGCGTCATTTCTCCCCCGGCTCCTTGCGCTTCAATTCATCGTTCTGTCGCGCTGAGCGTATCGCCGGGCACAAAGATCCGCAAACGCCTCGATGAGACAACACAGGACCATCAGCCGCGTCGCGCCGCCTTGATCGCGGCGACGTCGATCTTCTTCATGTCCATCATTGCATCAAACGCGCGCTTTGCTTCAGCGCCGCCGGCCGCCATCGCCTCGGTCAGCACGCGTGGCGTGATTTGCCAGGAGACGCCCCACTTGTCCTTGCACCATCCGCACGCGCTCTCCTGGCCGCGCATTGAAATTCTGGCGCTCTCCAAGGGAATTACTCACCCCAACAATTTCGCGGCTTGATTGCGCCCCCTCTTCCTTCCTTGCCAAGTTCGGCGCAGGATGACGTAAGGGAGGCTTCGCGATCCGGCCCCGATTTCCCGTCGCCTCGGGCTCGGTCTCGGGCTCATTTGGCATCCGAGTACCTTGCGTCCGCGTACCGTTGCGTCCGTGTACCATGGCGTCCGCGTGCCATTGCGTCCGAGTTCAGTTGACCTGAGGTCCTTCAGCGATCGCGACGAAAGGACCAGGCTCATGGTGACATTGACCGTGAACGGGGTCGCGCACCGCTTCGACGGCGACCCCGACATGCCGCTGCTGTGGTTTCTCCGCGATGAGGTCGGCCTCACCGGCACGAAATATGGCTGCGGTCAGGCCTTGTGCGGCGCCTGCACCGTGCACCTCAACGGCACCGCTGCTCGCGCCTGCGCGACGCCGCTCTCCGCGGCAGACGGCGCCCAGGTGGTGACCATTGAAGGCCTTGCGCCGGACGGGAACCATCCCGTTCAAGTGGCCTGGCGCGATCTCAACGTCGCCCAATGCGGCTACTGCCAGACCGGCCAGATCATGCAGGCTGCGTCGCTTCTGAAAGAGAATCAGAAACCCACCGACGCCGACATCGACAACGCGATGAGCGGCAACATCTGCCGCTGCGGCACGTATCCCCGCATCCGCGCTGCGATCAAGCAGGCAGGAGGCCGGCTATGATTCACGATCTCAATCTCACCACACCAATTGCGAATGTCAGCCGCCGCGGCTTCCTCGCGGGCGTCGGCGCCGGCGCGCTCGTGCTTGCGGTCGACTTCCCCGGCAGGGCCTCGGCGCAGGAGCCGAAGTTCGGCGGCGACGGCATGCCGAACGGCCTGCGCGATGATCCGAAGCTTTTCGTCGCAATCGGCGAAGACGGCACCGTCACGGTCGTCTGTCATCGCTCCGAGATGGGCCAGGGCGTGCGCACCTCGATCCCGATGGTCGTCGCCGACGAGCTCGAGGCGGATTGGGCGAAAGTCCGCGTGGCGCAAGCGGAGGGCGACGAGCCCCGCTACGGCAATCAGGACACCGACGGCTCGCGCTCGCTGCGCCATCACCTCATGCCGATGCGCCGCATCGGCGCCGCGGCGCGGACGATGCTGGAGCAGGCCGCAGCCGATCGCTGGAGCGTGCCTGTTTCCGATGTGCGGGCTGTGAACCATGAGGTCGTGCATGCGGCCTCCAACCGCCGGCTTGGTTATGGCGAGCTCGCGAAGGCGGCCGTCCGCCTTGCCCGCGCCGTCACGCGACAGCGTGAAACTCAAGGATCCGTCGGCCTTCCGCTACATCGGCAAGGGCGAGATCGGTCTTATCGACAACCGCGACATTACGACGGGCAAGGCGGCCTACGGCATCGACACCAGGCTGCCCGGAATGCTTCACGCGGTGGTGGCGCGTCCACCGGTCTATGGCGGCAAGGTGGCCTCTTTCGACGCGGCCGAGGCGTCGAAGATGCCGGGCGTCGTAAAGGTGGTCGCGATCGATCCGACCGCGCTGCCGTCCGCGTTCAAACCGCTCGGCGGCGTCGCGGTGATCGCAAGAAACACCTGGGCGGCGATCCAGGGCCGCGACAAGCTGAAAGTCACCTGGGACGACGGCCCCAACGCCGCCTACTCCTCCGACACCTATCGGGCGCAGCTCGAAGCAGCGGTGCGCAAGCCCGGCAAGGTGATGCGCAACGAGGGCGATGCCGCCGGCGCCCTCGCGCGCGCCGCGAAGAAGCTCGAGGCCGAGTACTACATCCCGCACCTCGCCCACGCCACGATGGAGCCGCCGGCGGCGACGGCGCGCATCGTCGACGGCCGCTGCGAGGTTTGGACCTGCGTACAGTCGCCGCAGGCGGCGCGGACCCTCATCGCCGAGCGCCTCGGCCTTTCCGAGGACAAGGTGACGGTCCATGTGACGCTGCTGGGCGGCGGATTCGGCCGCAAGTCGAAGCCGGACTATGCCGTCGAGGCCGCGCTTCTGTCGAAAGCCATGGACGGCGCGCCCGTCAAGGTCACCTGGACGCGCGAGGATGACCTGCGCAACGGCTACTACCACACGGTCTCGGTGGAGCGGCTGGAGGCCGGGCTCGACGCGGGCGGCAAGGCGATCGCGTGGCTGCATCGCAGCGCGGCGCCGACCCTGATGGCGCTCTTCCAGCCGAACGAGACCCAGGAGTCGCCGATCGAGCTCGGCATGGGCCTCGTCAACACGCCCTTCGCAGTCGCCAACCTGCGGATCGAGAACCCGGAGGCGCCCGCGCACAACCGCGTCGGCTGGTTCCGCGCCGTGTCCAACGTCCCGCACGCCTTCGCGATTCAATCCTTCGTCGCCGAGCTCGCGGCGGCGGCGGGGCGCGACCCGAAGGAGTATCTGCTGGAGCTGATCGGGCCACCGCGCCTGATCGACCCGGCCGGCATCGGCGATGCGTGGAACCACGGCGAGGACCCGAAGCGCTACCCGATCGACACCGGCCGCCTGCGCCGCGTGATCGAGACGGCGGCCACAGGGATTGGCTGGGGCCGCAGCCTGCCCAAGGGGCGCGGCCTCGGCATCGCCGGGCACTACGCCTTCGTGACCTACGTCGCCGCCGCGGCGGAGGTCGAGGTGAGCGATGGCAGGCTCAGCATCCCGCGCGTCGACATCGCTGTCGATTGCGGGCCGCAGGTCAACCCGGAGCGGGTGCGCTCGCAGATGGAGGGCGCAGTCATCATGGGGGTGAGCCTCGCGACGCTTGGCGAGATCACCTACAAGAACGGCCGCGTGGAGCAAGCCAACTTCGACACCTACGAGCTCACGCGGATCGACGCCGCGCCGCGCGAGATCAAGGTGCACCTGCTGCCGTCGAACGACTGGACGCAGCCGCTGGGCGGCGTCGGCGAACCTGGCGTTGCGCCGGTCGCGCCCGCGATCGTCAACGCGATCTTCGCCGCCACCGGCAAGCGGATTCGGCAGCTGCCGATCCGCGACCAGCTGCGCGCCTGAGCTGCCGTGCAATTGGCGCCCGATCGCAAAGACCGGGCGCACTTTGTCGGAAAAGGTCCACGCGCGGCGAACTGCTGGGCGCGACGAACGCCCTGCGCTCGCGCATGCGCTCTTTCAGGAACGGACCGACGCCGGACCTGATCTGCCCCTGCTCTTCCGCCCAGCAGATCGGCTTCCATGCGAGCACGAGATCGCAGAACGCCTCGACCCATTCGTCGGCAGCCGCACGCCTGCGCCAGAGATCGTTCGCGCGTTCATCCCGCGGTTCAACACAGCAACGTCAGCCGCGTCGCGCCGCCTTGATCGCGGCGACGTCGATCTTCTTCATGTCCATCATTGCATCGAACGCGCGCTTTGCTTCAGCGCCGCCGGCCGCCATCGCCTCGGTCAGCACGCGCGGCGTGATTTGCCAGGAGACGCCCCACTTGTCGCCGGCGCTTACCCTGAATCGGGCTCGTGCGGTATCGATCGGCTTCTTCGGGGATGATCACGCCTTTCAATGCACGGGACATCCAGATGTGAACCGCCGTACTGAGATCGACGGGTTCGTCAAGCGTGCCGCCCTTCACGCTGATCGTCTCGTTCCGTTCCAGGTCGCCATGCCAGACGCGCGAGCCGCACTCAGGACAGAAATAGCAATCGAGTATGCGACCACTATCGGTCGGGCGCGACCATCGTTTCGGCGCACCGCGCGTCAGCGCAAATGCAGCGCTGCTGACGATCACGGATATGCCAAACGCAGAGGCGGACTGCCTGCGACACTCGGCACAATGGCAGACGTAAACCTTGAGCGGCGATGACCTCAGTTCGTAACGCACCGAACCGCACTGGCAGCCACCACTTCGAGGATCATCGCAGGTGTCGTCCATCAGGCCGAACCTCATCCATCAACCGCCAGATGAAGAGTGCACGGTCACCGTAATTCTGCCCAGTGCCTCACCTCGCGCGACAAGCTCGGCATTGATCCCGCGGCCTGCATGTCGGACATCAAGCGTTCCGGTGGTGCATGGTCAGGGTACGGCGACTGTAACCGTCTCTTCCAATATCTTTGGCTGATCACCGTCGCGAACGAGTATCGCGGTGTAATACCCGTGGAACGGTTGATCGCCCAGCCTGGCCTGCCAGGTTCCTGCGTTGAAAACGAAGTTGCCCTCCGAATGCGAGAGGACCCTTTGCACCGAGTAGTCGTGCAGGCCAAGCTTCAGTGCATCTTGAAAGCTTCGCCGAATGGCGTCGCGGCCCTGGAATATTCCGCTGGGTGTCACCCTGACGGCCTTCTCCGTAAATGCTGCCGCCATGGCATCCACATCGCCGCGATTATAGGCCTCCGCAAAGTGCTTCTGCATATCCGCAGCAGCGGCACTGTCGAGTTGATCCTGGGCCATGGCCGTGCCCGGAATGGCAAGCAGCAAGCAGGCAATCGGGATCGATCCAAACGCCATGTTTCCTCTCCCGATCTGCAATGCCTGCCCGTTCGCGGCTATTCGCACGTTCGTCCCGCGAATTAACACAGGACCGTCAGCCGCGTCGCGCCGCTACGATCGCGGCGACGTCGATCTTCTTCATGTCCATCATGGCTTCAAACGCGCGCTTTGCTTCAGCGCCGCCGGCCGCCATCGCCTCGGTCAGCACGCGTGGCGTGATTTGCCAGGAGATGCCCCACTTGTCCTTGCACCATCCGCACGCGCTCTCCTGGCCGCCATTGCCGACGATCGCGTTCCAGTACCGATCGGTCTCCTCCTGATCGTCGGTGGCGATCTGGAACGAGAAGGCTTCGTTGTGCTTGAAGATGGGACCACCGTTGAGGCCGATGCAGTGAATTCCTGCGACCGTGAATTCGACCGTCAGCACATCGCCCTGTTTGCCGGACGGGTAGTCACTGGGTGCACGGCGGACGGCACTCACCGAACTGTCGGGAAAGGTCTCGGCGTAAAAGCGGGCAGCAGCCTCGGCGTCCTTGTCGTACCAGAGGCAGATCGTGTTCTTGCTCGTGTTCTTGGCCATTATCGGTCCTTTCGCTTTTTGCAAATTCACGCCTTGTTCCCCACCCGCTCGCTCTTGAGATAGGGTGCGCAACCGCATTTCTCCATCCGCACATGCTTATCGACCGACTATGGCCGGATTGCACCTTCAGCGCCTGCTGTCGATGCGGACTCGGCTACGCGGAACTTTGCGAGCTCTAAGCCGACGTGCCGCCGTCGAACCGGATATTGGCACCGGTGACGTAGGCGGCCTCATCGCTGCTGAGATATGCGACCATGCCCGCGACCTCCTCGGGCGTGCCCAGTCGCTGGACCGCGGTCGTACGCGCCATGTCATCGTAGGCTGAGCCCACCGCAGCGCGCAGCATATCCGTGGCGATGCGGCCCGGCTGGACGTTGTTGATCGTGATCCCCCGCGGACCGAGCTCGCGCGCCAATGCACGTGTCAGGCTGGCGACGGCACCCTTGGTCATCGCATAGGTCGCCTGCCCCGCGATGGGCATGTAGTCGCTGCCGATGCTGCCGATGTTGATGATCCGGCCGCTGTTGCGCATATGTCGAAGCGCCTCCTGAATCGCGACATAGACGCTCTTGATGTTGATGCTGATGATCCGATCGAGCGCATCCATCGTGAATTCGCTGATGTATCCCGGCCCCGGGATGGCAGCGTTGTTCACGAGAATGTCCAGGCCGCCGAACGCCTTCGCTGTTTCCGTCACCGCCGCGCGTACGTTGTCCGCCTGAGCGAAATCCGCCTCGACGGCGATCACGGCACGTCCCGCCTTGGCGAGGCTGTGCCGGATCTCAGCCGCGGCGTCGGCAGAGGCCTGGTATGTGAATGCGACCGAGGCTCCTTCGTCGCTCAGCCGCCTGGTGATGGCCTCACCGATTCCCCGCGCCCCACCCGTCACAAGAGCAACCTTGCCGCTCAACCTGTTCATTTGTCCGTCCTTTGAAGTCATCTCTGTTGTCGGGCTGCTTCCCGATCATAGAGGCGGACAGAATTTTGATAGACGGACTTTGCGCTCCGGCTCGATCACAAACCTTCACACATGCGTCAAGTTACCCAATCGGTTGAAATGCGCCTCGAAGATGGCATCGCAGAGCGCCTCGACCGATTTGTCCGCGGCGGCACCGCTGCGCCAGAGATCGAGCAGCACCATGCGTCTCGACGGCCTATGGCCGGATTGCGACCTTCAGCGCCCGCTGTTGATCATCGAGAGAACCGTCCGGGCGAGATCAGGAGCGGATTCCACCAGCTGATCTGCGCCAGCAGTTTCAAGTTCGTCCCGGGTGCCATAACCCCACAGCACGCCAAGGCCGCGCATTCCGACAGCATGGGCCCCGGAAATGTCATGCCGGCGGTCCCCGACCATCAGACTGCGGGAAGGCGAGATATCATGCCTGGACAAAATATGGGCGAGCAGTTCAGGCTTGTGATCCAGTTCGCCGCCCGGCACCGAGCCATAGATGCCATCGAAGTATGTGGCAAACTCCAGATGCTCCAGAATGCGGCTCGCGAAAGTCAACCGCTTCGACGTCGCGAGATAGATTGCCAATCCGGCCCGCTTCATCTCTTCGAGGGACCTGCCAATTCCCGGATAAGGCTCGCTTCCGAGAAACCCGCTTTCACCGTAGTGTTGACGATAGGCCGCTACTGCTTCGCCAACTCTGCCGTCTCCATATGTCTGCAGCAGGGCCTGCATGATGTCTTCGAGCGGTGGCCCGATGAAGCGTCGTATGTCGAGGGTTTCATCCGGTTCATGTCCAAGGGCGCGCAATGCAGCAAGGCAGCTTGCAAGAATGCCGGGCTGCGAATCAATCAAGGTGCCGTCGAGGTCCAGAAGAACGGAGCAAGTCATGACCCGAACATAGCGGCCGAAGGCAAACGAGGACAAGTCGTTTGGTTCGATCATATCTTGAAGGACGCCGCCTATTCGGGAATGCCGGCCTTGATCAAGCCCTCCGCGAACACCTCGCAATGGGCGAAGCCGCGCAGATTGTTGCGCAGCACGCCCACCCTCAGCGGTGGCCCGACCTTGTTGCGGCGGGCGGTGAATTCCACCGCCTCTTCGATCAGGCCGAGATGCCCGCAGCAGCTGATGAGCGCATTGTAGTGCCCAGCGAATTCGGCATCGGCGGCGACCGATGCCCGGACATACGGCAGCGCCTCCGCGAAGCGCCGCGCCGCGAGCAACGCCAAGCCGTGGATCGAGGTGTAAAGGCCGGCAAAGGAATCCAATGGGCTCATGCGAAGCGCTTTTGCAGTTTCGGCGATCGCATCATCGAAGCGACCCGCCCGCAACAACGCCCAGCCATAAGCCGTGCGCGCGAGCGCGAAGCTGGGATTGAGGTTGAGGGCGGCCTGGTGCTCGGCCAGCGCGCGCTGGTGTTGGCCGGAGGTGCTCAAGTTGAGGCCGACGGTCATGTGGGCCCACGGCTCGCTCTGGTCGAGGCGCAACGCCTCCTGGGCGTGCAAGGCGCTCTGCCTGTAGCCCTCGGAGCGGTCTTCAACGTAATAGTAGAGCGTGGCCCACCAGATCGCCCAGCTGAGAGTGGCGTGCGCTCGCGCATAGTGCGGGTCGATCTCTATGGCGCGGCGCAGCAAGCGTTGCGCCTCTTCGTTGTGCTTGCGGCCAAACTTGTTGATGAGGTCGATGGCGCGGACCACGAGTTCCCAGACATCGACGCTTTCAGGCGGCTGTCGGGCGGCACGATAGCCCTCCTGGGCGTAGAGGTGCGGCTCGATCGCGGCAACGATGTTTTCCGTGATCTCGTCCTGGACCGTGAAGATGTCGTGCAGTTGACGATCGTATTTCTCCGCCCAGATGTGCTTGGCCGTCTCCCCATCGATGAGCTGGCCCGTGATGCGGATGCGCTGGCCAGCCGTGCGTACGCTGCCCTCCAGGGCGTAGCGCACGCCCAGATCGCGGGCGATTGTCCTCACATCGACGGCTTTGTCTTTGTAGACAAAGGCCGAGTTGCGGGCGATGACGAAGAGCCAGCGAAGCCGGGACAGCGCCGTGGTGAGATCCTCGGTGACGCCGTCCGCGACGTACGCGTGCTCCGGATCGTCGCTGAGGTTCGTGAAAGGCAGGACCACGATCGACGGCCTGTCCGGCAATGGCAGAGTTGGCGGAGCCGACGCGGCAGCGGCCAAGCCGACGTTGATCCGAAATACCTGCAACGGGTCAGCGATGTTTTTCAGGCGCTGCTCACCCATATCAGCGTACTGGGTGTCGATCTTACCCTTGACCTGTTCGTATGCGGAACGCGACAAGCAGATTCCGCCGGGTTCAGCAATTCCTTCGAGTCGCGCAGCGATATTGACACCATCGCCCAGAATGTCATCGCCCTCGACCAGCACCTCGCCGAGATTGATGCCGATGCGGTATAGCACGCGCTGTTCCGCGATCAGCTTGGCGTTGCGTCGGGCCATTAGCTTCTGCACTTTGATCGCGCATTCGACCGCTGCCACCACCGATGGGAACTCAATGAGCACGCCGTCGCCCGTGGTCTTGACAATCCGTCCGTCATGCTTGCCGACGATCGGCCGCATTGCCGCTAGATGGTCACGCAAGCGGCGCGCTGTCCCTGCCTCGTCCAGGCCCATGAGTCGGCTGTAACCAGCCACATCGGCGGCAAGGATTGCTGCAAGCCTGCGTTCGACCCGCTGCTGTGCCATGGACTGCTCTTCAGGCTACGGCTCGCGGCACTGTACCACAATGAGCGCACGGCTATCACCACGGGGCGATATCCGGTTCTGCCTGGCCGTCACGGCGGGGGGTAAGGTTGGCAATTCCAAATTCTTGTGACGCCCTTGCGGATCACGTCGGCTCGCCAGCAGGGGCTGTAGGAATAGCGCAGGCGGTACGTTTTCTCAGGGACCCTTTGGCGGTGATCAGATCCGCTGATCACACCACTTTGCAGTCCGCTCCGTAAACCGCTTTGGAGCTGAGCGAGTGCGCAGGTCGGCAGCGCCATGATCACGGCGGCGAGCACCCATTTGCGCAACAGGAACCTGCGGGCCGGGACAATCAGGAAGACTGCTTCCGTGGGTGGTTTCAACATTGACATGAACAGTGCGGATGCTGCCGGACAGACCATTGGCCACGCCCAAGTACACTTGATGTACGCTTGATTCCGCGCCGTTCAAGGTGATGTGCACGATCCAGGAGGCGCCATTTTCGGCGGCTGAGCTCAACTCCCCCTGCCCGGAAGCATCATCAATGCTTTCTAGGCGTTGTTGGTCAGGAGCAAGACCATGCGAATGACAAAGCCTGTTGCCCCGCTGATCGCCTGAGAAACGTAGTTGAGATTCACTCCAAGCTGATTTCCGAGCATGGGCGCGAGTATGATGAGTGTGATCAGGATCAGCATGCCGTAGGGCTCAAGCCGCGCCAGTGGACGCGCAACGATATCGGGCAGGATGCTGACCGCGATGCGTCCGCCATCAAGCGGCGGGAGCGGAAACATATTGAACACCGCGAGGATCGCGTTGATCACCAGCGCATTTTTCAGGTTGTCAAATATCCATTGCGTTGCAGCGGCCGGCGCCAGGCCGACAAGGTGAAACGACAGCGCGGCCAGTATTGCCAGCACGATGTTGATCGCCGGTCCGGCGATAGCAACCCACGCCATATCGGCGCGAGGGTTCCGCAATGCCGCGAAGTCCACCGGTACGGGCTTCGCATAGCCGAAGATAAAGGGAGCCTGCGAAAGAAGCAGAACCCCCGGCAGAAGAACAGTGCCGAACAGATCGATGTGCTTGAACGGGTTCAGGCTTACCCGGCCCAGTCGCGAGGCCGTTTCGTCGCCAAAATAACGCGCCGCAAACGCGTGAGCCGCTTCGTGAAAGGTGATCGCGACCAGAACAGGCAAAATCCAGACTGAGGCGGTGTAGAGTGAAAAGCCGGGCAGCAATGTACGTCCCTCTCAAACGGGCCCATTTGAGTACGCGATCGTTCGCCGATACGGAAGTCTTAAGGTGCGACCGGCCAAACGAAACCCCTGCCCCAGTCGATCAGCTGGTCCGTTACCTTCAAGGCGCCACTCACGCGTTCAATCCGATAGACCGTTTTGCTGACCATTTCTCCGATCGATATGTCGAGCGCGCCGCCTTGCACATGCGCCGCCGTGAAGCACACTTTCCTCGTCGCGGGATCATGATCGGAAGGCCATCCGAACGAGCAAGGCCTCCAATAGTCGTCATCGCGCGACCAATACCGCTCATAGATCTCCAGTTTCGATGCGAGCAATTCGTCCATGGCCTGCTCGCCCGCCTGATTCCGCTCATGGTAGGCGCGATCGATGGCGAGCATCTCGCTGTCGTAGGACCTGGCAAGGGCGTTGGCTGCCCCCAAGAGCTCTTCGCTCGCCCGATCCTCGAAGAACGCGTTCGCGGCGACCTCGGTCCCATCAGGCAAGACATGAGCGTCGAGACGAAATGTGATGAACAGCGAGGTCGAACCGTTGGTGATGCAACGATAGAGGCCGTCAGCTCCGGCGATCTGGCTGACAAAAGCGAGCAAAGCCGTCAACTGCGCGAAATCTGCGGTCTGGATCGGCGTCGTCAGCGCGGCGTCGTCGATCCGGCGGCCTTCGGCCTGTGCGCGGTGGGCGTCCTCAAGCAGCGCGGGACGTATCGAAGGATTGGCCCAGGCCCAGACGAAGGTGCGATCTCGTGGGTCGAAGGAGCCGAGCAGCTGGCCGCTGGCGACGATCTTCCGTCCGTCTGCAAATGTCAGTTCGATTTTTCCCTGGTCCTGGTCGAAGGCGTAGGTCTCTTCAAGTCCGACGCCGTGCTCGCGGGCGAGGACAACGTTGCGGTTCGTCAGCCAGTCGCAGGCCCCGCTCAGCCGGGCGCCGAGGCCTTCGCCGAGGATGAGCCTGGGATGAACGTCTGGTGTTGATCGGTCCAACGAGAGCGTCTGGCTGACACTGACGATGCGCCCCTGGGCATCGCGCTCGACGCGCGCGTCAGCCGGCGCTGCATTCTGGTCGCCCGCCAGCAGCTTTTCCAACCAGCTGAAAATCGACACGTTTGCCACCTACTGAGCGGCGCGAGGCTACAGCCCTCGCCCCGCGAACTGAACGATGATCGCGACGCCACATGCCACTCTCACGAACTCAAATCAAGCAGTGCCATCACGTTTGAAGCGCGGCCGTCTGCGATGGCGCACGCGCGCCAGAAGCCTTGCTTGTCACATAGGTCTTTTGAAGCCTGAGCCGAGAATCCTTGTCGAAGTATTTTAGCGGCAGATCACGCACGGGAGAGCGTTTCGAAGGTCGGGCAACTCCGGCATGCTGCCGTGTATGCTCCTCTGTCTTCGCTCTCGCTCAGGGTCAATTGTCAGTGGCGGCGGCCGAACCGGCCTGGGGTTCTTCAGCTCGTCGCGCTTGGCGCGAAATTGAACGACGCCTTCATGATACGACGGGTTGTCGGGACGCGTTTGCGCCTCGGCGACTGCCGGGCTCATCATGACAAGACATAACGCTACCAGCCTCAGCATGATCACGGCCCCCGTCATGCCGAATAATGAAGCCGAATATTGCAACACCGCGTGATCCAAGTCACAAAAAGAGTTCGCCCCCATAAACGACCCAGGCATGGAGGGGTAAGTCGCGGAAGGATTGGGATTATGAAGCAGACAGGGCAGTTCCTGATTTATGGCGCGACAGGGTTCACGGGAAAACTTACGGCGCGAACCGCCAGGGAAAGAGGCCTCAAGCCTCTGCTCGCAGGCCGCAATGAAGCGAAGCTCAGGGCGGTTGCTGATACTCTCGGGTTTCAATACCGCGCATTTGAACTCTCAGACCCGCAAGCAATTGACGCGGCGCTCGGCCAGGTCGACGTCGTCCTGCATATCGCCGGTCCATTCTCCGCCACCAGCAAGCCAATGGCTGACGCCTGCCTGCGAACGGGCACGCATTATCTCGATATCACCGGTGAAATCGACGTGTTCGAGACATTGGCGGCGCGTGACGCGGAAGCAAAGGCGGCTGGCGTCATGCTGATGCCCGGCGTTGGCTTCGACGTGGTGCCGTCCGACTGTCTGGCCGCGCATTTGAAGCGGCGGCTGCCTGATGCGATCGACCTTAAAATCGACATTGGCGGCCTCAACGCAGTTTCACACGGCACCATGAAATCAATGGTCGAGAGCATACCCAATGGCGCGCGTGTGCGACGGGAGGGACGCATCATTACCGTATCGCGCCCGAGAGAGACGAGTTGCGATTTTGGTGAAGGCCCGGTGCCCACGCTCGTTCTCCCGTGGGGCGATGTCTCGACCGCCTACTACTCGACCGGCATCAAGAACATCGAAGTCCGCATGGCGATCACGCCGCCCTTGCGGATTGCGATGGGCCTGCCACGCTTCGCGCGGAAGATCGCCGGAATGCCACGCGTGCAATCGTTTCTAAAGGCCCGAATTGCGCGCATGCCGGAAGGTCCCAGCGATGAGGTCCTGCGCAGCGGTCGCAGAGTGCTGGTAGGCGTCGTCACCAATCCCAAGGGTGAAAGGGCGCTCGCGCGCGTAACGACAGGCCAAGGCAACTTGCTGACCGCGCGAGCAGGTGTTGAGATCGCGCAGCGGGTCACTGCCGGTGAGGTCAAGGCGGGTTTCCAGACGCCAAGCCTCGTCTATGGCCCGGATTTCATCCTGCAGTTTGAGGGCACCGCACGGGAAGATTTGAACGCTTGAGTCTGGAAGCGTGCAGCCGCGCGACGTCTGCATGCCGGATCGCTTTGTCCTTGTTCTGAAGGGCGTCCTCGCCGATGATGGCTCCAACAAGACCATGTCCAGGGAGAGCGCCACGATGCCCGTTTTGCATGGGATTCTCGCCGTCGTGCTGCTGCTGGCCGGCGTCGCGCCAGCATGGGCGCAAGCGTATCCGAACCGGCAGGTGCGCGTCGTCGTCGGCTTTGCGGCCGGCGGGCCGACCGACATCATCGCGCGCCTCGTCGCGCAGAAATTGTCCGACAGTCTCGGCCAGCAGTTCGTTGTCGAGAACATGGCCGGCGCCGGCGGCAACACCGCGGCCGGTCATGTCGCGCGCGTCACGCCCGACGGCTACACCATCATGGCGATCAGCACGGGCTTCATGGTGAACCCCAGCCTCTACGCCAAGGTGCCGTACGATCCGATCAAGGATTTCTCTGCCGTGAGCCTGGTTGCGGTTTCGCCAAACGTCGTGGTGGTCAATCCACAGGTCCCGGCCAGGACGCTGGGCGAACTCGTGCAGCTGATCCGGGACAATCCCGGCAAGTACAGTTACGCCGGCCCGGGCATAGGTTCGACGCCGCATCTCGGCGCCGAGCTGTTCCGCCTGACCTACAAGCTCGACCTCGTCCACGTCCCCTTCAATGGAGCAGCTCCTGCCGTGCAGTCGACCGTCGGCGGCCACACACCGATCGCCTTCACCGCGTTGCCCTCCTCCTTTGCGGCGATCCAGAGCGGCCAGGTGCGTGCGATTGGGCTTGCGGCAGCGACGCGTGCGCCGGCAATCCCCGACGTGCCGACCTTCACCGAACAGGGCGTGAAGGACCAGGATGCCGATACGCTGACCGGCGTCGTCGCGCCCGCCGGCACGCCGAAAGAGATCGTCGAACTGCTCTCGCGCGAGATCGCCAAGGCCGCTGCACAGCCCGACGTCAAGCAGCGGCTCGCGGCGCTCGGCTTCACGCCGGTTGCCAACACGCCCGACGAGTTCACCGCGCGCATCAAGCTGGAAATGGAGAAGTGGGGCAAGGTGGTGCGTGACGCCAACCTGAAGATCGAATGAGCTGACGGAGGCAATGCCTGCGCCGGGAGGGCGATGACGAAGGGAGGCGACAGTGACGAAGCAATTCACTCTTTACGGTAGCCCGCATTCGCTCCCGACATACAAAGTGGCGCTGATGTTGCGCCTATCGGGCGCGCCTTTCTCGTTCCGTTACGTGAGCTTCCAGAAGGGGATGCACAAGACACCCGAGTTTTTGGCGCTTTCCCGCTGGGGGCAGGTCCCGGTTCTCGTCGACAACGAACGCGTCTACCTCCAATCGGCAGCCATCGTCGAGCATCTGGCCGAGACGCTCCGCCAGTTCCAGGGCTCCGATTCAGCGACACGTCAAGCCGTGCGGGAGTGGTTGTACTGGGGCGTCGATGTCCTGTTTCCACCGATCTTCAACTGCTACGGTGTTCACCTCGGTCAGCGAAAACTTCTTCCAATCAGCGTTGAGCCGACGATCGCCGATTACCATCGCCGACGTGCTGAGGCGGCGCTGTCGGTGCTGAACTCCCAACTTGCTCATCGCAGCTATCTCTGTGCTGCCGAGCCAACCATCGCGGATTTGTTCTGCTACGGCGATGTAGCCTTTGCCGAGATCTGCGCGTTCGACTTGCATCCCTGGACGAACGTCGTCGGATGGACTGAGAGAGTGACTGCGCTAGCGGGTTTCAAAGCGCCTTTTGCATTGTTGACAATGCAGAACGCCGAAGTCTCGTAGAGTCAACGTCCGGCGGAGATCGGAAGTTTGGCCCCGCATGTCGCTACGCTCATGCGGGCTTATTGCTTTTTTTGAGGAACACCTTTGTTCGTGCCGTGTTGAAGGGGCAGGACGCCCGCAGACCCCTGCCCCTAGTTCGGGCGTTCAGTAGTCGCGTTCACTAGTGGCCACACGGTATCCCCCTGCCGTGTGGCCTTTTGTTCGAGCCGTTCGATGCGACAGCAGGAACTAATCCGATTGCCAAGCCTTCCCCCGCATGTCGCAGCCGGTAGAACCATTTGAGCAAGCCTTGGCGCGTGTTTTCGACCGCGCGTGGGAAGCCTTTCTCGCGGCAGTGGGCCCGGAAGCGGACACCGCCGAGAATCGGGGAAGTCTGGCGGCTCGCATTGTCGTGATCGCGAAGCTCGGCGAACAGGACGAGGAGGTGATGGCCAGCGCTGCGCTGCTCTACCTCCGCGCGCTCGTGGCCGCAAAGACATTGCGTCGGGGAGAGCGATCCATCGAGCTCTCTGACGCCACCCCGGGCCCTGTCCTGGACCAGGAGTCGATCACTGCCGCTGTCGCAGCTTACGATGCTTGCATCGAAGAATTGCCCGAGGGCATTTCAGAGTATGCTCTGTCGACACTGCTTAAATCAGTCATGGACAACGCCGGGAAAGGCATTCGAGACCCCGCGCGCTTGCGCGAGCTCGCGTTGGAAAAACTGCGCCTGAGGAAGTGATCACTATTCGCCGGAGGCCCTATGGTGGGGCCCACCGCCACGGCGGGGAAACGGATCGAGAAATTACTTTCCGCGTTATTCTGCAACGCCGCAGGAGATCGCAACCATGGCAGCTTTGACGCTTTACGAAGAGGTCGAGAACGTCCTCACGAGCCGGCAGAACGACGCGTTGCGGACGGGCGAGACCATCAATGCGCCCGACTGGGTCACCGATCTGGTCCGCTGCGTTGCGCTTGCCGTCGTCATGGTCGACGAGAAGGAGCTGCCGAAGTTGACGGCGTTCGCCCACGCGCAACTCGACCAGTTGATCCATGAGGAATGGGCAGCGCGATGCGCTGACGATCGCAGCCCGAACTGACAAGCACTGCCCCGGCATCGTGCAAAGGGACGCGCTGGATTGCCTCGTCGCCACAGGCGAGCGAAGCGACGCCGTTCTTTCGAACGGCTATGCCTCGCAACGACACTGAACGGATCTCAACTCGCTCGGCACCGGATCGACAAACTGCCCGCCGCAGGGCTTTTCCCTGCGTGGCTCGGCTGTTATTCTCCAGATCGAGAGCCTGAATGGCCCACGACCGACAGGGAGATGACGCATGGCCAGGGTGATGGTGACGTTGGCTGGCGCTGCCGCGCTGACCGGGATGCTGGCTGCTCTATCGGCGCCGGCGATGGCGCAATATCCCGACCGCCCCATCAAGATGATCGTGCCATGGGCCGCGGGCGGCGATACCGACAACATCTTCCGGCCATTCGCCGCCGAATTCCAGAAGCACGTCGGCCAACCCGTGGTCATCGCCAATGTCGGCGGCGCATCCGGTACCGTCGGCGCGCGCGAGGCCAAGGCCGCGGCGCCCGACGGCTATACGGTCTACGCAGTGCACGACTATATCCATCTGACGTTCTACGCGGGCATCAGTGACGTCAAATACAGCGACTTCGAGCCGATCTGCCTGGTCGCAGCGACGCCCTCGGTGCTGACCGCAAGCGCCAAAACGCCCTGGAAGAACTGGCAGGAGCTCGCCGACGACGCCAGGAAGCGGCCGGGCGAAATCACGGTCGGCGCCACGCTCGGCTCGACCAGCCATATCTTCCCGGCAATGATCGAGAAGGCGGCCGGCCTGAAATTCAAATACGTGTCCTACGACGGCCTGGCTCCGCGCATGAACGCGCTGCTCGGCGGCCACATCAACCTCACCGACTCCAACCTGACGCAGAAGGGCAAGGTCGAAGCCGGCCTGCTGCGCTACATCGCGATCGCGAGCGAGAAGCGCGATCCGGAATCGCCCGACGTGCCGACGCTCAAGGAACTCGGCATGAACATCGTGTACGAAGTGGCGCGCGGCATATTCGTCCCCAAGGGGACGCCCGCGCCGGTTCGCGCCAAGCTCGAGGAGGCCTGCACCAAGGCGACCAAAGAGCCGAGCTTCGCCCAGGCGATGAAGGTGCAAGGCACCCGCGTGGCGTTCCTCAATGCCAATGACTATGGCCAGTTCCTCGTCAGGATCGACAACGAGAACAAGGACATCATGACCGATCTCGGCCTCATCAAGAAATGAGCATCGGCCGCGACGGAATTGCCGGGCTGGTCCTGCTCGCGACCAGCCTGTTCCTCCTGGTCAAGTCCTTCCAGCTTCCGTCGCTTCCCATCGTTCCGGTCGGGCCGGGCTTTTACCCGTCCATCGTGCTGTCCTTCATGGCGACTGCGAGCGCGCTGCTGGTCCTGCAGGACCTCTTGAAGCGCCGCGCGCCGGCCATAGCCAGCGCCGGCGACGCGCCGCGGCGAAATTATCGCCTGGTCGTGATCGCATTCGCGATCGTCGGCGCCTATGTGGTACTGCTGCCGCTGCTGGGATTTCGCGTCGCCACGGTCTTGTTCGTCGGCGCGCTGCAGGCCGCATTGGGCCGGCCGCGAACGGCGCGGCAATGGATTGTGCTCGCCGCGATCGCGCTCGGCACCGCCGCGGTGAGCTATTTCATCTTCGAACGATACCTGCTGGTGCTGCTTCCTCGCGGCGCGTGGACAGGTTTCTGATGCTCGATTTGCTCTGGAACGGCCTCCTCAACATCGCCCAGTGGAAATACCTGTTGCCGCTGCTTGCCGGCACGTTCATCGGCGTGATCGGCGGCTCTCTGCCGGGCGTCACCATCACCATGACGGTGATCGTGGTGCTGCCGTTCACCTACGGGCTCGATCCGCTGGCGGGCCTTGCGGCGATGACCGGCGTCTATGTCGGCGGATCGACCGGCGGCCTCATCACCTGCTGCCTGCTCGGTATCCCGGGCTCGCCGGCTTCGATCGCCACCACGTTCGACGGCTTTCCAATGGCACGCAACGGCGAGCCGGGCCGCGCCATCTGGCTGGGCGTGTGGGCGTCGGTCTGGGGCGGCTTGCTCGGCGCCTTGTTCCTGGTGTTCCTCACCGGGCCGCTTGCGGCGATCGCGCTGGAGTTCGGGCCATGGGAATACTTCTCACTGTTCGTGCTCGCCATGGCGATGGTGGCGGGTCTCACCGAGTCCTCGCTCCTCAAGGGACTGATCTCGACCGCCATCGGGTTGTTGATCACGGTGGTCGGCCACGATCCGATCGGCAGCGTGCCGCGTTTCACCTTCGGCTCGCAGTTCATCGGCGGCGGCTTTCCGTTCCTCCCCGTTCTGATCGGCATTTTCGCCTTCGCGCAGATCATGACCGATCTGGAGAAGCTGAATCAGCCGCGCGGCCAGGCGGTGGAATCGTTGGTCGGGGTCAGGCTTGAGCGCTTCTCGCACGTCAAGGTGAACCTGGAAATCTTCAAGCAGCCGTTCCTGCTCGCGTGGTCAACGATCGTCGGGCTGATCATCGGAATCCTGCCGGCCATCGGCGGCAGCGCATCGAGCGTCATGGCCTATGACCAGGCGAAGAAATTCTCGAAAACGCCGGAGCGTTTCGGCAAAGGCCACCCCGAGGGCATCATCGCGTCGGAAGCCTCGAACAACGCCAATGTCAGCGGCTCGCTGATGACCATCATGGCATTCGGCATTCCCGGCGACGCCGTCACCGCCGTGATGCTTGGCGCGATGACGATCCACGGCATTCAGTCGGGACCGCTATTCATCTCGCAAAACCCCGACATCGCCTATGGCATCTACGCGGCCTACATCCTGGCGCACCCCTGCATGCTGCTGATCTGCATCGTGCTGATGCCGCTGATGCTGCGCGTGACTTCGGTGCGGATGGAGGTGCTGGCGCCGATTGTGCTGGTGCTCTGCGTCGTCGGCGCCTACGCGCTCAACAATACGATGCAGAGCGTCTACGTGCTTCTGATGTTCGGCGTCGTCGGCTACGTGCTGGTCAAGCTCGGCTTTCCGCTCGCGCCCCTGATCCTGGGCTTGATTCTCGGCGACCAGATCGAGATCAACCTTGTGCGCGCGATCATGACCGACGCGAATCCCTGGCTCTTCCTGACGCGGCCGATTTCCGGCTTGCTGCTCCTGGCGGCGGCGGGTTCGGTCGGGCTGGCCATATGGCAGCATTTGCGCCACCAGAACCGGATGGCCGAGGAAGAGCCGGATTTTTGAACCGGGGTGATGGCCCGTTTGACCAGCAAGGGGCGTTGCAGCTATCACGATAGAACTCCAGGAGACCGCTGGTGTGCGGTCGCAGAGGATCGCGACGCTACTCATCGCGACGCTACTCAATGGCAAATTTGAGCTTACGACCTGACTTGCGAATTGCGGTTGCCGGGCTGGGAGCGATTGGAACCAGGGTCGTCGAAGCGCTGGACCGGGGAATTGATGGATTGGTGCTGACCGCTGTGTCGGTGCAAAACCCCGACAAGCACCGAAGCCGGCTTGCGAAACTGACAAGAATGCCTGCCGTCCTGCCGATCGAGGCGCTCGCCGATGTGGCCGACATTGTCATCGAATGCGCTCCGAGCAAGCTCGTCAGGTCAATCGTTGCACCGTTTGTAGGGTCGCGGAAAGATCGCGGTCGTCCTCAGCGCAGGTGCGCTTCTCGACCACGAAGACCTTATTGAACTCGCGAAGCAAAACGGCGGTCAAATCGTGGTGCCCACCGGCGCGCTCATTGGCCTCGACGCCGTGACCGCTGCAGCGGTCGGGACAATCCATTCGGTCCGGATGGTGACCCGGAAGCCGATCCGGGGGCTCGCAGGCGCTCCCTATATCGTCGAAAACAACATCGACATCGAACAGATTACCAAACCGCTCAAGATATTCGACGGTACGGCACGCGAGGCGGCAAAAGGATTTCCGGCCAATGTGAATGTTGCTGCCGCACTGTCGCTGGCGGGGATAGGTCCTGATCGAACGAAAATCGAGATCTGGGCAGATCCCACATTGACGCGCAACACGCATCGGATCGACGTAGAATTGAATTCCGCCCGCCTTTCCATGTCGATCGAAAATATCCCGTCAGAAAATCCAAAGACGGGTCTCATCACCGCGCTCTCCGTCATTGCTTGTCTTCGCAAGCTGCGCGCGTCGCTACGCGTCGGAACATGAACAAGCCGCGGGATCGGGAGAACAACCGTGCCATTCTGGGGTCGCCTCTTGAGAACCATCCTGAGCGGCAGTCTTGCTGTTCTGAGCCAGTTCGCTGACGCGGCTGCGGCCGAGCTGAAGATCCTTGCACCCAGATCGATGTGGACGGTCCTGAAGGAGATCGGGCCGCAATTCGAGGCGAGCTCGGGCTACAAGCTAACGGTCGTGACGGACATTGCTGCGACTCTCGCGGACAGGATCATGCAAGACGAGGCGTTCGACATCTTCATCGGCCCGCCGGTGCAGATGACTCGGGTGGATCGAAAGGTTCTTGCCGAAACGCGGACAGCCATCGCGCACTCTGGAATTGGTGTGGAAGTTCGCGCCGGCGCGGCCAGGCCCGACATCAGCTCGGCCGAGGCATTCAAGTCAGCCCTGCTGAATGCAAAATCGGTCGGCTATTTGAAACAGGACGGGACGAGCGGCGCCTATTTGCATGGTCTCTTCGAGCAGCTGGGAATTCTGGACGCCATCAAGTCGAAAGTCGTGCGGCCAGAGACCGACATCGTCTCCGAGCTCGTGGCCAAAGGTGAGATTGAGCTCGGGATGGTTGTCATGACACAGATCATGACCACGCCGGGGGTGGAGCTCGTCGGACCGATACCACACGAGCTTCAGTCCTATGTCCGGTGGAGCGGCGCGGTGGGCGCCAATTCCGCTGCGCCGCTGGTCGCGAGAGATTTGCTCAAATTCCTGACCGGTCCGACGGCGATACCCGTGCTCAAGGCGCAAGGAATGGAACCTGGATGATAATGGTTCTGCGCTGCCACGCGGCGCTTGCAGGACCGCTTGTGGCCCAAAGCGGACGTTTCATGCGTCCTAGGTTGTTTGACAGTGCCCGAATTGACAGCGAAGCCGTGCCTTGGAGGTTGGACCGGCAATATCAGCTAACACGTGGAACAAGACGGGAGACGTTTGAGCAAATCGGATCAACCGCCGGTGCTGCATCGCGCGAGGCCGTAGCGGGCGTTTTCTTCGACATCGCCGCTCCCTGTGCCGGTTGAGCGGCTGATGCGGGCGGCAGTGGCGGCGTGTTCGGATCGGTAATACGCGTCCAATTTTCACCACCGCATACGAATGGGCCAAAACAACCGCGAACCTCCAGCACATCCTTGTTTAGAGTGATATTGGCATCATAAATTCCACCTCCGGACGTAAAGGTGGTGCCTTGGGGATCGTAGATTTTCCCTTCCCAGCGGTTCGGCTTGGTCTGCTTCATGTTGATCAGGATCGGAATCCCGAGCGTCGGCCGCCCTCGCATTGAGGGATCGCGGCTGTTATCGACACCCGGCTTGCTCTCGGCCCAGATAACGCCCCAAAGGGCGGGCGTCTGCATTTGAGGTTCAGGACAGCTTACGATCTTCATGCGGGCCGAACGGTCTTGCACCAGCCACTCGCCAACAGGATCGGCTGCAAGGGCGCTACCTGTCGCGAAGAGTAATCCCGAAACAATCAATGTCGCGCGCATGCAATGAACTCCTATTCGCGATGCCCAATGTTATTATCGCTGTGGTTCTAAAGACAAACCCAAAAATGCCGCTCGGGCCGTGGATCTCGCTTGAGGTGAGGCACTGCGTCCCTGAGCGGGATGGCCGCGTCAAGCCCGAGCCGCGAACGGCGCTCCCGTGGCCAGGTCAGTTAGGGCAGTTGACGCAATGACGGCAGGGAGTTCGTCGGCGCCCGTACCAAGCGCTGCGGCAACAACAAGAATTGCCGCCGCGACCCATATCCAACTGCGAATTCTTGCCAGCAAGCGCCATGACAGTGGCCCCGTTTGTTGCGATGCTGTCGGGCTCGGCGCTACCGCTTGAGGCTGGCCCGCACGCTTCGACCTGGTGCGACGAGGCCGGGAGGGCGGTTTGGTGACGGCCGCAGGCGCTGCGACCGCTCCGCCCGGATGCCCGGGACTGGACGCGGGTCTGGCCTTGGCGATGCTCGCCAGCCGGAAGCCGGCCTCCGCTTCATCGAGCGGCTGGATCTGCCCGTCCTCGTGCACCGTGATGCTCAGGTGCTTGTGGCCGTAGCGCTTGTTTTCATACGGCACGTCCATGAGGCCGGTGACGCTCACCCAGCGCCCGATCCACCCTTTCGACGGCTGCTCCTTCAGCTTGGCAAGCCCCTCGGACCAGATCGAGATCTTGACGATGTTGCCGCGCCCCGAACCAAAATTGAGGAAGACATAGCGCTTGGCCCGGCCCTTGCCCCGCTTGCGGATCCCGGCTCGACCTCGACGATCCGGCCGATCAGCTCGACGCGGTCGCCGACCCGTTGCAGCGCCGCGGGGAAATTCAGCGCATCGACCACCGGATAGGCGGGGATGTACGCGGCCGCCCGCGGCTTCAACTTCGGGCGCGGGCGAAGTCCTGATCGGCGTCTTCGCCCCCGGAATGTTCCGGCCCGCGAGAAACGCGTCGAGCGTCGGCACCGCCGCGAGCGGCGCCTCGCAGATCGCCGCAAAGTTGCGCGCCTGCTCCTTCAGCTTCGGCATCGCCAGCAGGCGCCGGAAGACCTCGCTGTTCGGCGGGTCGGCGAAATCGTTCGCCTTGAAGATGATCGTCTCGCCGCCTTCGCGGAACTTCCGGAACAGCGACTTGTCCTCGATGACGGCTTTCAGGCTGAGATCGAGAGCAATGAAGCTGAACCGGTCCATCCCGGGACCGAAACTGGACGCCCGCCGATCCGGATGCTGGAAGTGCTTGTGCCCGGTCTCGCTGCCGTTGCCGGACGCATGCCGGGGACGAACATGCCGTCGTAGTCGATCAGCTTGATGTTGCCGTTCGTCACCATCACGTTGCCGTTCTGGATGTCGCCGTGGGCGATCCCCTTCTGCTCCAGAAAGCGCGCGATGGCGGCGAAATCGGCACAAGCCTTTTCGAGCGCACGCGGATCGTCGAAGTGCTTGTCCATCCAGACACCCAAGGTGTCGCCCTCGACCCAGTCCATCCGCACGATCGGAAAGATCTTCTGGCGAACGTTGATCCCCGACTGCTGGAAATCGAAATCGACAAAGCATCCGTTGCCGAGCGAGCGCAGCTTTTTCGAGATCGCGTCGTACTTCTGCTGGATCGCCGGGATCTCCCGGTGGAAGCAACGCACGGCGCATTTTCTGCGCGGCGTGGTGACCGCATAGGTCAGCGCAAATCCGCCCGACATCACGAGCGGCAGGCCCAGGTTGTTCTCGGCGACGGCGCCCTGCTTCAGGTCCGGGTCGATGAATGCCTGCGCCGGATGTTGCACGGCTTCGAGGTACTCGGTGATCTGGGGATACGACATCGTTCCGCCTACCACAGCGCGATCAGCGTGGTGTCATCGCGCTTCATGCGGCCCGCCGCGCGCTCCTCCTGCACGAAGCGGGCGAACGCCTTGGGCGTTCTCAGCTTGCGCAGCACGCTGATCGGAGACGGATCGCGATCGCGCTGCGACAGCAGCCAATGACCGAGCGCGTCGGTCATGCACAGGAGCGCCGGCTGCTTGCAGCCCGCGGAAGGTCCAGTCGGCGACGAGGTCGTAGCCCAAGTCCACCTCGTCGAGGAACACGTTCTCGCGCCGGATTGGTGCAGAGCAGTTGCGGCGAGCGGTTGAACTCCGATGCGGCGGACAGCCGAAACGTCGCCTTGATGCAGTCCCCGTCGCAGAGCACCGCCAGGCTGTCGCCGATCGAGAGCACCTGGATCAGCCGTCCCTCGTCGACGACCCGCACGCCCAGCAGCGAGGCGAAGCTGCCCCGGTCGAAGGATGCCTGCTGCACCCACGGCATGCTGTCGCGGTCGTACAGCTTGCGAAACTCGGCCATCGCCGCCGCCAGCCACTCGCGCGTGAATTCCGGGTCGCGCGCATAGCGGCGCACCAGAATGCGCGCCCACGACGCGGAGTCGAACGACACCGACGCGCCGTCGCTCAGCGCATACACGCCCTTGGCCGAACGATGAAAGCTGTCCTCGTTGCGCCGATCCTCGGCCTTCGGAAAGCTGAAAGCCAAAGGCAGGCGCGACTTCGTCCGCACGTCCGCAGCGCTCACCGGTCGGCAACCAGCTTGGGCCGGGTGCCGATCTCGAAGAAATCGACGATGCACTGCGGATCGCCGTTGAAGATGAAGCCGCGCGATCCGTCCTCGATCTCATAGCCCTTGTCGCCGGCAAACTTGGCAAGATGTGCCGGCAACGGGCTCGACATCCGGAACAGCATCCGGGAGTACTCGTCCCGGAGGTCGGTTTCGGACTTCGGAAACACCATTTCCGGCCCGCCTCCGGTGGTCACGTGCAGGTTGAACAGCAGCGCCTGACCGTCCTTCGTCGCAATCTGCCGCAGTCCGTCCGCCACTTCCTCGGGCGCGCCATCGGTCGATTGACCGTCGGTCACGTGCAGAATGGTCGGCGGGTAGGAGCCGGGATGCGCCTCGCACCAGCCGGCCATCGTCTCCCTGGCCTTGCTGAAGGCCGCGCGCATCGGCGTGCCGCCGTCGCTCTTCGAGTCGAACCAGATGGGAAACTTGGTCTTCAGCTCGATGATGCCGCCGGCGCCGTCGTCCACCTTCTTCTTGCGCTCCTCGATGCGAAGCGTGTGCTCGCTGATGGCGTTGATCGAATGCACGATGCCCTCGGACAGCGCGCCATTGAACCCGCTGGTGACCTCCGACCCGCGGTAGGAAATCACCCCCACGTCGAAATAGTTGCGCACGCCGTCGGACTTCGAGCAACTGGTGATCAACGTATAGAGTGTCTTGTTCAGGACGTCGGCCACGAAGTCGGCCTTCGAGCGGCCCGTCTCGGTGATTTCGTCCATCGATCCGGATTGATCGATGACGAAGAGAAAGCAGGTGGGATTGTCCCGACTGATTTCGGCCTGGTAAGACATGGCTTATCCCTCATGTCGTGCTTACCTCGGTATCCATTTCCGATGCTCTAACGGTCGGCGGCCACGGCCGGACGGGTGCCGATGTCGAAAAAGTCGGCGATGGCCTCGATTCCGGCGTTGAACACAAATCCGCGGGCGCCGGGGCGAACGTCATGACCCTTGCGCGCCGCGGCCTCCAAAGCATGCGGCGGCAGCAGGCTCGACATGCGAAACAGCGCCTTGCCGAACCGATCCTTCGAGGGCGCGCTCGTCGTTCGGAAAGATCAGCGGCTCGCCGTCGCCCTCGTCGACGTGGAGATTGAACAAGAGGCAGCCGCCGTCGTCGGTCGCGAGACTCTTCAGTCGATCGGCGATCGGCTCCGGATTGCCGTCGGACGGGTGGCCGTCCGTCACGTGCAGGACCGTCGGCGGAAAGGCGGAAGGGTGTGCGTCGCGCCATTGCCTGACGATCTCGATCGCCGAGTTGAGACCGGCGCACATCGGACTCTTGCCCTGGCTTCGCGGCTCGAACCAGATGGGAAATCGCACCGACTGCTCCACCACGTCGCCGTCAGGTCCGGCGACCTTTTTGGTGCGGGTCTCGACCCGGAGCGGGGCCTCCGCGAGGCGGGAGACGGCATGCAATGCGTCGCCGTCCAACGCGCCTTGAAAGCCGTTGCGAGCGTCCTCCCCGCCGTAGGCGACCACGCCCACGTAGAAGTAGTCGCGGACGCCATCGGCCTTGGAGCAGTTGGTGATGATCGTATAGAGCGTCTTGTTGAGCACATCGGCCAGAAAGTTGGCCTTGCTCTGTCCGCTTTTCAGCCGATGATTCATCGACGTGGATTGGTCCACCACCATCACGATGGCGGTCGGCGACGCGCGACTGATTTCTGCTTGGTAACTCATGGGCTGCACATCCCACTCGTCTCTGCTCACGCCGGCTCAATTCGCGTCCAAGAGCCGCAGAATGCGAAACCTTCCGGATACACTGGGACTAGCGTGCTCGGTGACGCCCGCTAATGGAACCTGAAAAATCTCTCCGGCCAGCAACGCGTAATCCGCGCCTTGGTTCCAGCGCTTGAGTGCAGTTCTAGTTATCTTGTCGCGTGTGACCTTCCGCGCGGGCCGCTCCAGCTGAGGGCAGCCGCAGCCGACCTGCCGCCATTCAACACTCGGACGGTTGGAAACGACTTAAAGACTATTTCCTAAGAGCCTGACCGAAAAAGGAAGTAGAACTCTAAGGCGTGCTGCCGCCTTGCTGATTTGACGGCGAGCTATTTTGTTTGCTGACCTGCATCCAGTTCGGCATCGGCAAAGGCGAATTGTCGAGGTGGTTGACAAGCCACACGCCTCCGAGGGCGATGACTCCCGCCAAAAATACGTGGGGCAATGTTTGGACGAGCGTGCCAAGCAGAGCTGCGAATGCAGCCAGGATTGCCGCACCGGCTTCCAGGAGCTCCCGACCTGCTCTGTAAAGCGCCCAAAGTACGCCAGCCAGGATCAGGAGCAGCAGCGCCTGCTTCCACAGCGGCCACTCCTGCCAGGGCACGGCCACGAGCTTGCTGATTTGATCGACGGACCAAGTCCAGATTAGTTGGACGAAACGAAAGATCGCTGCAATGCCTTGTTGCAGGAATTTCAACAGCTGATCGAAAACCTGCTTCATGGCCGACACTCCGGCGTTTCAACCCACCTGTTGCGTGATCGAGATCTAACGTGGAAACGAGCATTGGGTTCCCGACGGGAGCTGCCACACGCGTAA
>CAVWTB010000068.1:0-21212 GCA_963757845.1 uncultured Alphaproteobacteria bacterium | reverse complement strand
TGGCCGTTGGCTCGCGGACGCTCACGTCAACCTTGGACAGCGGCGTGACGGCAGAATTGCCGTAGGTCAAATTGCCATGGGTCAAATTGCCAAATCGGTTCCGGTGGTTCATTGAAAGAGAGCGTCGGAATCGATTTTGCATGCCCTGCCGCCTGATGGACAGCCGGACGCTACAATATCTGCACTCCCGCCGAGCTTTGGCGACCTGTTCACGCCGAAGCTGGTGACGATCCTGCGCGAGGGCTACCGGCTTGCCGATCTCAAGGCCGACGCCTTTGCCGGCTCACGGTGGCCATCGTCGCGCTCCGCTGTCGATGGCGATCGCCATCGCCTCGGGCGCAACACCGGTTCAGGGGCTCTATACCGCGATCGTCGCCGGCTTCCTGATTTCGGCGCTCGGCGGCAGCCGCTTCCAGATCGGCGGACCGGCCGGCGCCTTCATCGTGCTGGTCGCCGCGACCGTGCAGCGGCACGGCATGGACGGCTTGTTCCTGGCGACGATCATGGCCGGCATCCTGATGATGGCCGCCGGCCTCCTGCGGCTCGGCACCTACATCAAGTTCATCCCGTTTCCGGTCACGGTGGGCTTCACCGCCGGCATCGCCGTCATCATCGCGACCAGCCAGCTCAGGGATCTGCTCGGCCTGAGCTTGGCGGACGCGAGCCGGCTGCTTTCCTGCCGAAGCTGCAGGCGCTCGCTGCGGCGCGATCGACACGATCAATGCGACGGCTGTCGCCGTTGCCGCGGCGACGATCGCGATCATCCTGCTCTTGCGAAAATTCCGCCCGCATTGGCCGGGCTTCCTGATCGCGGTGGTCGCCGTTTCGCTAGCCGCGTGGTTGTTCAACCTTCCGGCCGAAACCATCGGCAGCCGTTTTGGCGAGCTGCCGCGCACGCTGCCATGGCCGTCGCTGCCGGAGATCAGCCTCGCCAAATCCAGGCGGTGCTGCCCGACGCAGTCGCGTTTGCGCTGCTCGGCTCGATCGAGTCGCTGCTCTCGGCCGTCGTTGCCGATGGCATGACCGGCCGCCGTCATCGCTCGAACTGCGAATTGGTCGCGCAGGGCGTCGCCAACATCGCTTCCGGCCTGTTCGGCGGCATCTGCGCCACGGCACGATTGCGCGCACGGCGACCAACGTCCGCGCCGGCGCCCGCGGGCCGGTTTCGGGCATGCTGCACTCCCTGTTCCTGTTCCTGATGCTGCTGACGGCAGCACCGCTCGCGAGCGTCATCCCGCTGGCGGCGCTTGCGGGCATCCTGCTCGTCGTCGCCTGGAACATGGCGGAGAAGCATGCGATTGCGACCCTGCTGCGCTCGTCCTGGGGCGACGCGATCGTCCTGCTTGTAACGCTGCTCCTGACGATCTTTCGCGACCTCACCGAGGGCATCCTGGTCGGCTTCGCGCTTGGCACGGTGTTGTTCATGCACCGGATGTCGGAGGCCATCCGCGTGGAGGCGGCGCACCGCTGGTGAACGATGACAAGGCGGATGCGGCAACGGCCAGCGCGCGCCCTACGACGCAGCGCTCGCCGCCAATTCCGATGTCATCGTCTACCGCATTTCCGGCGCGTTCTTCTTCGGTGCGGCGGCAACGGTCGGCGCCGTGCTCGAACGCATCGCCGACCGGCCGAAGACCTTGTGCTGGATTTCTCCGACGTCCGTTCCTGGATTCCACCGCCGCGCACGCGATCGAGGCGGTGATCATGAAAGCCAACCGCAGTGGGGTGCGGGTGCTGCTGACCGGCACGACCCACAGCGTACGGCAGGTGCTCTGGGCCAACGGCGTGCGCCCGCCGAAGGTCCGCTTCAAGAACTCGATCGAAGACGCACTGGCCGCGGCTGGAGGCTGAAGCGCGCGCTTCAGCGGCCATGGCGCCGGCAATGGTGCATTCCCTTCCTCACCCGCCGAGCAGGATTGCGGTCCCCGCAAGCGCGAGGCCGATCGCGACCATCAAGAGGCCCATTGGCAAAGGACTGCGACCGGTGCGGTGCCCGAGCGCATAGCCGCACAGGAACAGCATGACGATGGCGACCGCATTTGAAAGGCGCAACGCCAACCGCACCTCGTCGATGAACAGGAATGGAATGACGACCGGAAAGGTCGACAGGAACACGATCACGCACACCGCCAGCGCGCCAAGCCAGTCGGCTTTCGTCAGATGCGGCGCCGGCGGCTCCGGCGTCTGCAGCAGGTTCTGCCGCATGGACTCGAGCTGCCCGGCCGGCAGGTGCTCCACCAGGAACGAGGGCAACGCATCCGCAATCGCTTGCTCAGCGATCCGGGGATCGCTTGCGTCGCGCGCGGCGCGATACGTCAGCAGATGGCGCGCACGATCGACGAGGCGAGCCATCAGATACAGCCCTCCGTCGATGATTCCCCACGCAAGGTTGCAGCCGAGCGCGGCGATGATCATGGTTCGGACCGCGATCCGGTCAGCGGTGATGACACTGAGCGTGCCGGTCGCGGTCAGCACCATGATCAGACCGAAAAGCGTTTCCGAGATCCTTTCGATCGGATCGAGCAGCCGGTTGGACGTGCCCTCGGATGACCCAGGCATGTGCGCGATCTGCGTCCCTAGTTGAACGAGAGCCAGAATCTTGCCACGAATGCGGGACTGCACCAGCGCGACATGAGGCCACCAGGATTGGTGATGGGATCGACGCGACCGCCTGGCGCCGCATTGGGATCGCCGGTGAAGACGTAACAGCTCTCCTTCGTCAGGTTGGTATCGTGATAGCGCAGGTCGAGGTTGAAGACCTTGCGCGTGATGGTCATGCCGACACTCCAGTTGAGATAGTCGGGCAGCGGGAAGCCGCCGAGCAACAGCGACTGGTGGCCGAACCAGGAGTAGCCCGCCCCGCCGGTGAACGACACGGACACATCCTGCGGCAGCAGCCGCGCCGGCAGATCGAAGCCCAACCCGGCTGCCGCGTACTGACTCCAGGCGCCGGTGTTCGAAACATTGGGTGACCAGGCATACCCGGCGGCAACGCGGATCGACTCTCCGATCGTGGTGTCGCCGCGAATTCCCGCCTCCCAGTAATCGATGCCGCCGGTCGGGCCTTGCAGCTGCTCGCCCGGATAGCGGTAGTAGGTCGCGCCGAGAGTGAGATCGACATTTCCGATCTTCGGTCGCACGCCGCCGCTGAACGTGAGCTCGGCGGACGGCTCGGTCGGCAGCTTCACGGTGGCGGCGGTGGCGCCCGCATAGAACTGACCGAAGGTCGCCTCGATACCGGCACCGGCCGCCGGTCTGCGATCGGAGAGCGTCGTTCCGCGATACACATAGTCCGATGCAACCCCGCCACGTACACCGAATGAGAACCGGTCTGCAGCTTCGGACGGCGTTTGGCGATACGACTCCGACCAGCCACGATCGCCAAGGTTGACCGTACCAACCGCGGCACCCGACGGGATTTGTGTGCCAGGAGCCTGTGCGGTGGAGGCCTGGGTGCGCGCCTCAGACACTGGAAGGACCGCAGCGCATAATAGACCACCGCCGAGAATTGCGGCGCGACGCAAGGACGATAGGGCAATCCCGGCTACCATGGCTCATCCTAGAGTCCGGCCTGGAACGATCCTCGCAATGTTGCTGGTGGGTTCCGGGTCGGAATTTGCCAGAAAGCGCACAGCGCAGCTCGCGCATTCGCCTGGATAGACTCGAGGATTTCCTCTGACGCCGAGACGATTGCCGTCATCGCGGAGAGATCAAATGCATCACCTTGCCGTTTGGCCATGGCGCCCTCCGTCATGCACGCCTGGACAATCGGGAAAAGCGCATTTGGTGTCAATGCCGCAGCGCGCCTGGTGTCGAAGATGCAGTGAACAATTCGTCCATTCAGCCGGAACCGATTTTCAACTTGGCGCCTCGCGATCGCATCCAAGCGTCGCGACCTTGACCTAAGTCAATGTTCACAGGAGATGAGCCGCTTCGTATGCCAAATTGTGCAGCGATCAAGCTGTGCTGCTTGCCAAATCGCGGACATATGCGGCGCGCTGCCGGATCTAGCGTGAGGTGGTGCTTCTTCGTCCGGCAGCACAAGGGACGATAGGAGGCACCCATGCCCGAGCCCGATCACTCTGGATTTTCCGCGCGGCTGTGGAGGCTTCCTGGCCAGTTATTGCTGGCATTGATCAATGCCACCGCGGTGTTGGTGATCGTCGCCGCGATTCTTGCGATCGTCGCGCTTGCACGCATCGAGCATTTTGCAGGAAACATCGTTGCGACGATGTCTGACGCCGTACTGTCCAAAGTTGATCTGCCGTCGAAGGACGTACTGGCGAACATCCGGGAATTGACCGGGGAAGTCCGTGCGCTTCGCAACACCCTTCGGGAGATCAAGGCAGCAGAAATCCTCAGTCCCCGAGATCGCGCGGCTGAATGAGAAATTGATCGCCCTGAATGTCGGCGTCGACCGGCTTCGTAGCTCAAGATCGATCCTCACCGACGAAGTGGCTGCGCGTTTGGGTGATACGATCACCCAAACGCTGATGAAGTTGCGGGACTGCTCTTCCAAAGTTGGCCCAAACAACACCTCACTGCCCTCAAAGCTGAAGTATCAAGCGCATGATACGAGCCAGGTCCGGGAGTGACCGGCAAATGAAGCGTTGGATCCACTGGCTGCCGGGAATCGACACCCTCCGTCGATATGAGGCGGCGTGGCTTCCGCACGATATCTTCGCTGGGCTCGTCCTGGCGACGATGCTGGTCCCGGTTGGAATTGCCTACGCGACAGCATCGGGCTTGCCCGGCATCTACGGTCTGTACGCAACGATCATACCGCTGTTGGCCTACGCGTTGTTCGGCCCCAGCCGCATCCTCGTGCTGGGACCGGACTCGGCTCTGGCCGCTGTCATCCTGGGTGTTGTTCTTCCGTTGTCCGGTGGCGATCCTCTTCGCGCCGTAACGCTCGCCGCCATGATGGCAATCGTTTCGGGGACGGTATGCATTCTCGCCGGCATCGCGCGCCTGGGGTTTGTGACCGAGCTTCTCTCCAAGCCGATACGGCACGGCTATATGAACGGCATTGCATTGACCGTGTTGATCAGCCAACTGCCAAAGCTCTTTGGCTTCTCGATCGAGGGCGAAGGACCATTGCGGAGCCTATGGGCGATCGCCGGTGCCATCCTTGAAGGAAGGACAAACTGGGTCGCCTTGGGGGTTGGGCTCGGCACGTTGATGGTCATCCTGCTGCTCCAGGGCAACAAGCGGCTGCCAGGCATTCTGATTGCGGTCGTTGGGGCGACGGCCGTCGTCAGTGCACTCGATCTTGGACCCCGTTACGGCGTGACGGTTTTAGGTCCTCTTCCTCAAGGCTTGCCGGGCTTCGCCGTTCCCTTGATCGGCTACAGCGATCTTGTCCCGGTGCTCCTCGGCGGTTGCGCAATCGCGCTGGTATCATTTGCCGACACCAGCGTGCTTTCGCGTGCCTACGCCGCACGATTGGGCGATCGTGTCGATCCCAACCAGGAGATGGTGGGGCTCGGCGCCGCCAATCTGGCAACAGGCTTTTTTCAAGGTTTCCCGATCAGCAGCAGCGCTTCGCGTACTCCCGTGGCCGAAGCCGCCGGCGCCCGCACCCAACTGACCAGCGTGGTCGGCGCGCTTGCCATTGCCATCCTTCTGCTGGCGGCGCCAAACCTGCTTCAGCATTTGCCCACCGCTGCACTGGCCGCCGTCGTCATCGCCGCCGCGATCGGCTTGATTGAAGTCACCGACCTCAAACGAATTTATCGGATTCAGCAGTGGGAGTTCTGGCTGGCGATGGTCTGCTTTGTCGGCGTGGCCGTGCTCGGAGTGGTTCCGGGAATAGGTCTGGCAATCGCAATCGCCATCGCCGAGTTCCTGTGGGACGGCTGGCGCCCGCACTCCGCCGTGTTGGGTCGCGCCCATGGCGTCAAAGGTTATCACGACATCACAAGATATCCGGATGCGCGCCAGGTCCCCGGGCTGGTTCTGTTTCGGTGGGATGCGCCTCTATTCTTCGCCAATGCTGAATTCTTCAAGGAACGTGTTCTGGACGCCGTGGCGAAATCGCCGACGCCCGTACGCTGGCTGGTCGTTACGGCGGAGCCGGTGACCAGCGTGGACGTCACCTCCGGCGATACAGTCGCCGAATTGGACGAGACGTTGCACGCGCACGGCATCGAGCTTTGCTTTGCCGAGCTCAAGGATCCGGTAAAGGACAAGCTGAAGAGATTTGGGCTGTTCTCGCAGCTTGGCGAGAGAAACTTTTTCCCAACGATTGGCGCAGCCGTTTCCAGTTACCTGGAAAGCCATGATGTCGAGTGGGAGGACTGGGAGGACGAGGCCAAGCGTTAGGGGCGACATGCCGGGTTTGAAGACACACGCCGATTAATTTCCGCTCCTGGCACCCTTGAGACATGCCGGGCAGACTCGAAGAATGTCTGCTTTTTCGAGGAAGAGGACGAAGTACTGGCACACAGCCCGAACGACGCGATTGACCCAATGTATGGTCCGGCCGTGCGTCGCAAGAGGGTTCGTCGATCTGGCGGATTGCGGTCTTGCATCAATGTATCCGGCCTCTGATTGGAGCTGTTGTGCTCCGGGCCACTATGGATATCAGCGCGCGGGCGATCTCATTAGCGGACAGGCCTCGAGCGGGCCATTCGGGTCACCAGTGTTCGCCCACGCCGGGAAGACCGATCCTCCATCACGTCTCGTCCTCTCGCAGACCTCGGCGGGAAACAGGTTGTGGGGCTACGTCATCGCTCGCTCCTTATCTTAGCGCAGTTCCTTTGTTCGTGCCGGGAGGTCGTTCCTTCGTCCCGGCCTGCGTATTGCCGATCGCGTCGCGCGCAGGGGCCGTCAAGGCTGGCCGTCGCCCTTGGCTTGCCTTGGCTCCGGCGTTTCCAGGCCACGCCTTGACGGGCCCGAGCACGGCGCGAGGATCAGGCGGGTCGGACGACTGCATCGTCAGTTTTCCTCGTTTCGAAGTCGCGACCCTTGGCAAGCACCGCCCAGGCGATGCGGGCAAGCTTGTTGGCGAGTGCGATCGCCAGTACGTTGTGGTGCAAGCGCTTCTTGGCGGCGTCGATCCAAGGCTTGAGGCCATCGCGTTCCCACGTGCTCGGCTTCACCTTCACCAACACGACCCATGCCGCCTGCACGAACAGGACGCCGCAGGTAGCGATTGCCGCGTTTCGATATCTTGCCGAGGATCGTGCGGTCGCCGGTCGAGATCTGCTTCGGCACCAGTCCAAGCCAGGCACCGAAGTCGCGGCCTTTCGAGAACCCGCCGCCATCGCCGATCGCAGCCACCATTGCGCTCGAGATCAGCGGCCCGATGCCGGGCACCGTCATCAGCCGCTCGCAGGCCGTATCTTGACAGGCCAGCCTTCGATCTCGCCGGATAGGCCTTCAATGCGCTCATCCAGCCGGCGCCAGTCTCCTGCCAGGTCCTCGATGAGGCGCAACATGCGGGGCGAGAGAACATCGGTGCGCCGCGCAAGGATGTCCGGCAACACGGCGCGCAGGAAACGGCAGCCCTTGCCGCACCGCAACGCCGCGATCCAACAGGAAGGCACGGATCTGATTGATGATGCCGGTGCGCTGGCCCACCAACCGCTCGCGCACGCGGTGCAGCGCCTGCAGGTCGAGCTGCTCGGCGGTCTTGGTGGCGACGAACCTCATGGTTGGGCGTTGCACCGCCTCGGCGATCGCTTCGGCATCGCGGAAGTCGTTCTTCTGTCCCTTCGAATAGGGGCGCACGTACTTCGCCGGCATCAACCGGGCATCGTGACCAAGCATCTTGAGCTTGCGACTGAGATGATGCGCGCCGACGCAGGCCTCCATGCCGATCAGGCAGGGCGGCATGTTGGCCAGCCGTGTTTCCACCTGGCCACGTGACCACTTCTGCCGCAGCACGATTGCGCCGCGCTGATCGAGGCCCACAATGTGGAAAGAGTTCTTGCCGATATCGATGCCGATCACGGCGATCGCGGTGTTGAGTTTCTGAAACATGGCGTGCTCCTTGTCTTTGGCGCCCCTTGCCAGCTTCGCTTGCTGGCGGGGCAGGAGCACGGCCGGACCATCCCATTAGCGGACGTCAAGCGGGCCGCCGCCGATCATGATGCGCACGCGCGCCCGAACGATCCATCTGCGTCGCGGTTCTCGTGATCGCGGCGCAGGCCACCTTGCTTTGGAATTTGGGATGCGCACTCGCACATCGCACGGGCGCGCTGTGATGGTGGTAGCGCAGTAGCGGAGCAAAAGCTGCGCAAAAAAAAACTTCTCTGGTTCCTTTGATTTCAATCAACGCGTCCTGCAGTGCGTGACCATTTTTTGCCAGGTGCCTGGGGGCAACTTACCTAGGAGATCGCCGATGATGAAAATAGTAGTGGTCGGAGCAACTGCACTCTTCCTGACTGCATCGCCGATTGCCCACGCGCAAACTCCTTCTCCTGTGACTCCGGAACGGTTAAATGCAACGGACCGGAATACACTGACGGACTTGCGGATTGATCTGGTAAAGGCCGCGTTGCAGCTTACACCTGACCAGGAAAAATACTGGCCGGCTGTAGAGAACGCTATTCGTACCAGGGCGGAGGATCGGAAAGCCCGTCTTGCAAAAATCTCGGAAACAGTAGGTCGACGGGCCGACCCAAGCCCAGTCGAAGCCATGCGTAATCGTGACCCCATCGCCTTTTTGCAACGACGCTCGGAAGCATTGGCTCAGCGATCAGCCGATTTGGATAAACTCGCCGAGGCGTGGCAGCCACTCTATAAAACGCTTAGTCCCGAACAGAGACAGCGCATGGCGGCCATCGCGATCTTTGTACTCTACGATATGAGTGATGCCATCGAACGGCGTCGTGCGCAGTCTGATGAGGACGACTGAAGCAAAGTCGTTCGATTTGTACCTGCCGCATAATGGTCGGAGCTTATGCGGCTAACTGCCTTCAAGAAGCCTGGGCGATGTCCGCTTTGGGTCTAGAGGCCGACATCCCCCGGGTCTTCAACGTGTGTCTGGAAGAACCCCGCTGAAATTCCGTTCTATCAATCCACGAAATTCCAGTTCAAGTCTCGTCTCGGACGCGCTGAATCGCCGTTGTCCGGGCTCCTGATCTTGAGCCACCGCCTCGCAGAATTACGCGCACCGCCAGCGAAAACGACCGCACCGTTTTCCACCGTCGCGCTCAATGAAAAACGGGATGTTGCCCTTATGTGACGGGGTTTCAGGAGCTGATCATTTAAAGTTCTTTGCATCGGCATACACGCGGATGCTGCGCGATTTCCTTCAGGGTCGCTTCTCGCTCCGGACCGTCGGGCAGTCGTTCGGCACCTATGTTTGCCAGTTCTGCCCCGTTGTCGCGTTCGCGTCTCCCAAGGCAGGAGAGATCCCAATGATGCTATACGTGTTCTGGGCGGTTTTGCTCAATCCGATGAATTGGTATCCTGAAACGCGACCGACGCGAATGCCGTTGAGTCCAGCTTTACGGCTACCTGATCGATCGCAGCTTCCAGGAGATGGAGCCACTCACTCGATCGATGTCAGACGACGAGCCTGAGCACTTGTAAACATCTCGTACGGGAAGAAAGCACCGCATACATCGGGTGCCGGACGATGAAATAGGGGCCGGTGGTGATGACTTTCTGACCGGGCACCACCTTGATGGTGCGGACGTGATCGTGTTTTCCTTGAACACGAACAGGATGGCGATCCAGCCAAACAGGATCAGCGCCCCCCCGGCAATAATCGCCGATGGCATTTTGCGACCAGCCAAGACGATAGTAGACGCGCGCCGCGTGGCCAGATCGGTTTTAAGTGTTATCATCGCGACGGCATTGCCCGTCGCGGGCCGCTCTACATCCTAACCTCTCGATGCTTTCAGGAGGTTCGACCATGACACGGCACCTTTTCTTCGCGATCACCGTCATAGGCATCGGAGTGCTCCTCAACTTGCCGGCTGAAGCAGCGACACCCCTGCAATGTGAGGAGAGAGCCGCGAATTGCCTGGGCAGATGCCGCGACATGACGGGCGGGGCAGGCGACTGGAAGGGCCATCAGAACAAATGTTTGCCCTCCTGCGTCCGGCAGGCGATGAGATGTTACCCGGTCATCCGCCGCTGACCCGTGGTTAGGCGCAGCTTCGACGCGGACGGCAGCGGCGGTACCTGCTTAGAGGTTTGCGCTGCAATATCTTGTCGACGCAGGCGGCGGCAAGGCCTCGCTTTACTTGTCTGGCCATTCCTTTTGCCCATCCAGAGCCGGTAATTGATCTGAGTCAAACAGGCGGGTGCCCTGCCTTTGATAGGTAAGCTATCCGACGACTTAGGAGTTGCGTACCGGGCTGCGTATCGGTCATCATGATCGCCCAAGAAACCATCAAGACTGTGCCTGTAGCGGATTTGGTCCCTACGCAAATGACGGTGGGGATGCGTGAAGTAAACATCAAACGCAGGCGTTGGCGCGAAAGATCAAGCCGCGAGGCAGCAGACTACCTGAACGACCTCCGCATTCCTGTTGTTCTAGGTCCAAATGCTCGGCAATACCTGATAGATCGCCATCATCTTACTCACGCACTGCACGACGAAGGCATCGGCGAGCTCACTGTTTCGGTCGTCGCGAACCTGAGTACGCTCAGTTTCGACGACTTCTGGACAAGTCTTGAAAGTCAAAACTGGACTCATCCATACGACGAGCAGGGGCAGCGGCGTTGTCACAATGACATGCCGGCCACCATCGATGACTTGCAGGACGATCCCTTTCGCTCGTTGGCAGGAGCAGTCAAGAGAGCCGGTGGGTATGCCAAGGATGAAGCGCCATTCAGCGAGTTCAGGTGGGCGGACTTCCTGCGCTGCCGCATCCCGCGCGAACTGGTCGAGCGCGATTTCGATCGCGCCCTGACCGCTGCGATGCATTTGGCACAGGGACCGGAAGCGGCCGCATTGCCAGGCTGGCGGCGCTTCCCCCTCGAGGAGCGATGATGCGCAAGCAGCTCCTCATTATCGTCGGGTGCATAGTCTCCACTGTCGCGTCCGCACAAGAATGGAAGTCGGCCGTCGACAAATGGCGATCCTGTGCCGACGCGGCAGCGGCGCGATACTCAAAAAGTGCAGAAAGTGCTCCAGTGGCCGCGCGCCTGGCAGCGATGGCCTGCGATGCCGAGAAAAAGAAAACCTGGCAAGCGGTGTCACAGCAGGATGGCGCCAACTTTGCGGACGATTACGTTGATACGATGGAACGTCGATATATAGATCGCCTTTCGATCAGCATCATTGAAATGCGATTACGGTGACCGGAAACGCACGCACATGCCACCCGCGGTGTGTGCAGCCTGTCGAATGATCAACTTCACGCCCGCGTCACATGCGCGGTGACGCAAAGCCAGCGACTGTCGCGCTTCCACCAGATGTCGGTGTAACGGCCGGCGCCCTGCGTGCCGTCGGGTTTGGTGAAAGTGGTGCGCGCGTGAATGAAGGCGAAGTCGCCGCGGATGACGATGCGGACGTCGTCCTCCTTCAAATTGGTGAGCGGCGTCTTCTTCGCGATCTGGGCGAGGAAGGCGGCGCGGTCGATGAGCGTGCCGTCCGGATTGCTGTTGAGGAAATCGTCGGCCAGATTGGCGTCGAACCAGCGTACGTCGTCTTCCTGAACCGAGCGAACATAGTTGTGATTGAGCTCGTGCAGGACATCGAGATCGGCGGCGGTGCTGTCGAGGGTCGCGGCTGTGGCTGCCATGGTTCGTCCTCCCGTCGTTTGAGGTATCTTGCACCCCGATTTCTCGCAGACGACAGTGCCAGTTTCTGGCAGCGGGACGCCTCCGCATTGACAGTGCCGCGGCTTGCGTGATTTGACGCACGGAACGCCAAAGGAGCCTTTCATGTCGCTTTCGCTTGCCCAGGCCACGACGATCATCGACGGTGCGCTGAAGAAGGGCCGCGCGCTCAACCTCAAGCCGATCGGCGTTGCGGTGCTGGACGCACGCGGCGTGCTGGTCGCCTATTCGGGGGAGGACGGCGGCGGGCTGTTTCGTCCGGATATCGCACGTGCAAAGGCTTACGGCTGCCTCGGCATGAACCTCGGCGGCCGTCCTCTGGCGCAGCGTTCCGCCGACATGCCGCAATTTGCCTCCGCGCTGATCGAGATTTCCGGCGGCAAGTTCGCGCCGATGCCGGGCGGCGCGCTGGTGCGCGACGCGTCGGGAAAAATCATCGGCTCGGCCGGCGTCTCCGGCGACACGTCGGACAACGACGAACTCTGCACCGTCGCCGGCATCGAGGCCGCGGGCTTGAAGGCGGACACCGGTGCGTAACCGTCGCCGCCGCGAGGTTCATTGATGACGGCTCCGCGCGCCTGTCTGATCGGTTGGCCGGCGGCGCACTCGCGCTCGCCGATCATCCACAAATACTGGCTGAAGTCGTTCGGCATCGACGGCGATTACCGCATCGAGGCCGTGAAGCCGCAGGATTTTGCTGGCTTCGTCGCAAGCCTCGGCGCCCGCGGCTACGTTGGCGCAAACATCACGCTCCCGCACAAGGAGCAGGCCTTGAAAGTTGCCGACGCGGATGCGCGGGCGCGCGCGGTAGGGGCCGCGAACACGCTTTGGTTCGATGGCGGGACATTGCGCGCGACCAACACCGACGTCGAAGGCTTTCTCGACAATCTCGATGAGGCCTCGCCGGGCTGGGACAAGGCGACCGACGAAGCGCTGGTGCTGGGTGCCGGCGGCGCGGCGCGTGCGATCGTGTTCGGGCTGGTCGAACGCGGCATCAAGACCATTCACCTCGTCAATCGCACCTTGCCGCGGGCTGAGGAGCTCGCGCGCCAGTTCGGGCCGAGCGTGAAGCCAGCGGCGTGGGACCAGATCGCAGCTCTGTCGCCGCGGGCGACCTTGCTGGTGAACACGACCTCGCTCGGCATGAAGGGCCAGCCGCCGCTCGATCTCAACCTGAACCTGCTGCCCGCGGCGGCAACCGTCGTCGAAGCCGTCTACATTCCGCTCGACACGCCATTGCTGATCGCGGCGCGCAAGCGCGGGCTGAAAACCGCCGACGGGCTCGGCATGCTGCTGCACCAGGCCGTGCGCGGCTTCTCGCTCTGGTTCGGCAAGCGGCCCGCAGTCACGCCGGAACTGCGGGCGCTGGTCGAGATGGACCTCACGAGGGCTTGATCGGAAATCGCATTCGCGAACGGGTTCGTCTGTTGACGTAGTTTGATATCAAACTATCATGGTATGATATCAAATCAAGGAGACTTGCAATGACCCCGTCACGGCGAAATCTGCTCATGTCGGCCGGCGGCGCCGGCCTTGCGCTGCTGGGCGCGGGTGCTGCATTCGCGGCGACCCGGACGCCGCACCGGGCGTTGGCGCCGTGGCAGGTGTCCCCGGCGGACGACGTGCGCCTTCATGCCTTCCGCCACGCGATCCTCGCACCAAACCCGCACAACCGTCAGCCCTGGCTGATCACGCTGGTCGGCAAAGATGAAGCGCTGATCCATTGCGATCTCGAGCGGCGTCTGCCGGTCACCGATCCGTTCGACCGGCAGATCACGATCGGCTTCGGCTGCTTCCTCGAGCTCGCTCGCATCGCCGCCGCCGAGCGCGGCGTCAGTCTCGCGATCGGGGAATTTCCCGAAGGGATGCCGGATGCATCCGGACGGTTGGACGGCCGGCCGATTGCGCATCTGAAGTTTGCGGGCGAAGCGCGCGCGGACCCCCTGTTCAGGGCCATTGCGATCCGGCGCTCGGTGAAGGAACCGTTCGACACCAGCCGGCCGGTGCCGTCTGCGGCCATCGAGACACTGGCGGCGTCCGGCTCGGCCCGCGCCCGCGTCGGCGGAACGGACGACATGGCGCTGGTGCAGGACCTGCGCGCGCTCACATGGACCGCGTGGATGGTGGAGGCGAATACACACGCGGCGTTCAAGGAGAGTGTCGACCTGATGCGCATCGGCAAGGCAGAGATCGAGGCAAATCCCGACGGCATCGCGCTCGGCGGCCCGTTGCTCGAAGCGATGGCGCTCATGGGCCTTCTGTCGCGCGAGCAGATGCTGAACCCCGCGAGCGGGGCGTTTCGTGCCGGGATCGACAAGTATCGTCCGATCATCGCCACCGCGATGGGCTATGGCTGGATTGTCAGCCGCGCGAATGCACGAACCGATCAGCTCGAGGCCGGCCGTGTTTACGTGCGTATGAATTTGCAGGCGGCGCTCGCCGGCCTGTCGATGCATCCGGTTAGCCAGGCGCTGCAGGAATTCCCCGAAATGGCGAAGGTACGTAGCGAGGTCCGCAGCAGACTTTCGCTTGCCGAAGGCGACACGCTGCAAATGCTCGCGCGCCTTGGTTATGCCGCGCCGGTAATGCCGTCGGCGCGCTGGCCGCTCGAAAGCCGGATCCGGACGGCTTGAGTCCAATGCGACCGAATCGGATAGCTCGTGTGCGAGCTAGCGACCACGCTGAAAGGCCCGACATGCCCACACGCGACACATTGCCTGCGAACGATTCCCTCGCGTTCCGGGTGATGAACGAGATCGGCATCATCAGCCAGCTTGGCGCGACGCTGTTCGAGCGGGTCATGCCGGACGGCATGACCCTGGCACAGTTCACGGTGCTCAATCGTTTCGTGCGAATCGAGGGGTCGAGCAGCCCGCTTGAACTTGCGCGCGCCTTTCAGGTCACCAAGGGCACGATGTCGTCCACTTTGCAGCGGCTCGAGGCGCACGGCTGGATCATGGTGCGTCCCGACCCCGCCGACGGCCGGGCCAAGCGCGTCACGATCACCGCCAGCGGACGGCGCGCCCGTGCCGAGGCGCTCCAGGCGCTTGAGCCTGTGACCGCGGAACTTGAAACAGTGTTCGGCGGGCGTCTCGGCGACGCGCTGCCGTTCCTCGCCGAACTGCGCGCTTATCTCGATCGTCGCCGCGACGAGCCAGATGGTGCGGCTCAGACAGACTGAACGGAATACGGCTTCGTCCGCGGGGTTCACGAACCGCAGGGCGTTGTTTCCGGACAGGAGTTACCGATGACATTGTCGCGCCGATCGCTACCGTTTCTGATCCTCGCTCTCCTGCTGGTCTGCGCGCAGGCCATCGCGCAGCCGGCGCAGAACCGCCGTATCCGCGGCACCATCGAAGGCCTCGACGGCAACGTGCTGGTGGTGAAGGCGCGCGACGGCTCCAGCGTGAAGATCAACCTCGCCGACAACTGGGCGGTGACCGCCTACACCAAGGCGCAGATCTCGGACATCAAGGTCGGCACGTTCGTCGGCGTCGGTGCTTCGCCGCAGCCGGACGGAAGCCAGAAGGCGGTTTCGATCAACATCTTTCCCGAAAGTGCGCGCGGACTGGGTGAGGGATTCCGGCCGTGGGATGTGGTGCCGAACGGCACGATGACGAATGCCAATGTGGCTGAGGCCGTGGCCAGCGTGGACGGTCAGACGCTGCTGCTGAAATACAAGGACGGGGAGAAGAAGATCATCGTCCCGCCGACGGCGACGATCGCGATGTTCAGCCCCGGCGACAAGGCGGAAGTGAAGCCTGGCGCTGCGGTCGCGATCAGCGCCGTGACGAAGCCTGACGGTTCGCTGGAGTCGGCGCGCGTCGGCGTCGGCCGCGACGGTTTCGTGCCGAATTGACCGTCTACTGCAGAAACGAAGCGACGACAATGGCCAGCGCGCGTCCAGCGCGCCAATCCACGCGCATCTTAGCTGCCGCGACCTCTGCATTGACGTGGATGCCGCGGCGCAGAGGCTCGTCGCGCATGACGTGCATACCCTGCTTTCGCGAACGGCCTTGTCTCAATTGAACTCGATGACGCTGCGAACCACCTTGCCGGCCTTCATGTTGGCAAAGCCTTCGTTGATCTCCGACAGCTTGATGCGCGCGGAGACCCAGTCGTCGAGGTGCAGCTTGCCCTTCAGGTAGAACTCGACCAGCCGCGGCATGTCCTGGCGGAAGTGGTTCGAGCCCATCGACGAACCCTGGATGCGCTTCTCGCGCAGGAAGTCGGGGCCGTGCAGCTCGATCTTGGTGCCGACCGGAATCATGCCGACGATGGTCGCGGTGCCGCCCGGCCCGATCATGCTGAACGCCTGTTCGGCGGTGATCTTCGCGCCCAGCACCTCGAAGGCGTGATCCACGCCGATGCCGCCGGTCAGGTCCCTGACCTGCTTCACCGGATCGCCGTCGTTCGGGTTGACCAGATCGGTCGCGCCCAGCTTGGTCGCGAGCTGCAGCTTCACGGGATTGGTGTCGATGGCAATGACGCGACCGGCGCCCGCAATTTCGGCACCATTGATCGCCGCCATGCCGACGCCGCCGCAGCCGATCACCGCCACGCTCTCGCCGGGCCGGACCTTTGCGGTGTTCACCACCGCGCCGAAGCCGGTGATGACGCCGCAGCCGATCAACGCCGCGAGATCGAGCGGCATGTCCTTGCGGATCTTCACGACTGCGTTCTCGTGCACCAGCATCTGCTCGGCGAACGAGGAGAGGTTGATGAACTGGGTGAGCTTCTCGGGCTTGTTCCAGCTGAAGCGGTTGGCGACACCCGGCATCAGCTTCACGTCGGTGCCGGTGCACAGCACGGGCCGGCCGGTGGTGCACATGTCGCAGGTGCCGCAAAACACCGAGAGGCAGGTGACGACATGGTCGCCGGGCTTCACGTAGGTGACGTCGGAGCCGACCTGCTCGACGACGCCCGAGGATTCATGGCCGGGAATGGTCGGCAAGGGCCAGGGATAAAGCCCTTCCATGAAGTGCAGGTCGGAGTGGCAGAGACCGGCCACCTTGGTGCGGATCAAAACCTCGCGCGGGCCGGGCTTGTTGACGCTGACCTCTTCGATCACCAGCGGCTTGTTGACTTCGTACAGAACGGCGGCCTTCATCGGCGTCTTTCCCTATCCAATTCGTTGTCGTTGTCTTTTTCGACGCGCGAATTTGATACGAAAGCGCCATCCAAGTCCAGTTATGGGGCCATGCCGAAATGCCGGGGAAGGCGGGCATTTGCGCCGGTTTTGCGGGCCTGCGGCGACGGCCTGTGACGAATGTGAGCATATCCGAAAAGCTGACGGCGCTGGCCGTTGCGGGCGTCAGCTGGATCGGCTGGTGACCCAGCCGATCCGATCAGTTGTGCCGCTTCCAGAAAATGCGAGCACCCTGCACGGACTGCGCGGTGTGGATGCGCGCGCGCTCGCGGAAAGTGACGACGCCGTCAGACTGCGCGTGCGTCTTCATGTTCTGGACGCGGATCTGGCCGCCCACCAGCCTCGCCGTCTCATTGCCGTTCAACTGACCCGCAGTTCCCGCCATTGACGATGCGGTTCACCTGGTTGTTCTGCCGTTTGTTGATGAACGGCGTTCCGGCGAAAGCCGTGCCTGCGGTCAGCGATGCGATAACCGCAGCAAGTACGATAGTCTTCATGGTCACCTTCTTTATCCTCTCGCCGGCGTCTGAGCGGGATGCTTTCGATCGTTCGGCGAGTGTCAACAGCATGCGCGTGTTTGTTCTCAGCAACTGTGCGCGCCGTCACGCCACAAACGGGTTTCGTCAATTTGGCCAGATGGTTACATGGATTTAATGTGAACCTGCCGCAGCGCTTCAATCACTAAGCCACGTGAGGGCTCAAGCCTCGCGCAACGTCGCCACTGCGCGGATGGATGCTCCGCATTTGCGGTGCTTGCGAGCCGCAGCATCATCAAGTTTGATGTGAAGGCTGAATGCCCGCGCTTTTTCCGGTCACGAGCGTTCGACGCGGGCATCAGGGGAGAGCGCCATGTCTTCTTCGCCGGTCCATATTCTCATCGACGATCCGTTGCCGCGCGTGCGGCGGATCACGCTCAATCGCCCCGAGAAGCGCAACGCGCTGAGCAATCTGTTGCGCAAGGAGATCCTGGACGCGCTGCAGGAGGCGGATCGCGATCCGGACATTTCGGTCATGATCGTTCGCGGTGCGGGACCGTGTTTCTCGGCGGGCTATGACCTGTCGGCCGACAACCGGCAGGGCCAGCCGTATCATACCGCGCCCGGCGCCGGGCAGTGGTCGCGCCACGTGGTCGACGGCTGGTTCACGATCTGGGATCTCGCCAAGCCGGTGATCGCGCAGGTGCATGGCTATTGCCTCGCCGGCGGCTCCGAGCTCGCGACCGCGTGCGACGTGGTGTTCGTCGCCGAGGATGCGCAGATCGGCTATCCGCCGGTGCGGCTGATGAGCCCGCCCGACATGCAGTTTCACCCCTGGATGGTCGGGATGCGAAGGGCGATGGAATTGATGCTGACCGGCGACGCGATGTCCGGGACCGAGGCCGCCGAATGGGGATACGCCACGCGCGCGTTTCCGCTCGCCGAGCTCGAGCGGGCGACGCTGGCCTTCGCCGAGCGTGCGGCGAAAATCCCGACCGACCTGCAGCAGCTGAACAAGCGCTCGGTGCATCGTGCGATGGAGATCATGGGCGCGCGTGCGGCGATGCGCGCCGGCACCGAGATCCAGGCGCTGGCGTTCACGACCGAATCCTCGCTCGCCTATCGCCAGAACTTCAGGCGCGACGGCTCCAGCGTGCGCGACCAGCTCGACAAGCGCGACAGCGCCTTCGGCGACTATCGAACGAAGAAATAACCCGATCGAAGGACCAGCACGATGCAGATCGTCCAGAAATCGATTCAGTCGAATGGCATTCAGATGCACATTGCCGAGGCAGGCGAGGGCCCGGCTGTTTTGCTGTGCCACGGTTTTCCTGAATCCTGGTACTCGTGGCGGCATCAGCTGGTGGCGCTGGCGAACGCGGGCTATCGCGCCATCGCGCCGCACATGCGCGGCTATGGGCTGACGGACAAGCCGGAAGCAATCGATCAGTACACGCTGTTGCACCTGACCGGGGACATGATCGGCGTGCTCGATGCGCTGGAGCTGAAGCAGGCGGCGATCGTTGGTCACGACTGGGGCGCGCCGGTTGCTTGGCATTGCGCGCTGTTTCAGACCCGACAGATTTCCCGCGGTCGTCAGGTCTCAGCGTGCCGTTTCGGCCGCGCGGGCCGGCGCGGCCGACAACGGTGATGCCGCGGACCGACGACTGCGGTCTTCTACCAGCTCCACTTTCAAGAGCCGGGCGTGGCCGAAGCCGATTTCGAAAAGGACGTTCGGACCACGATTCGCGGCGTGCTCTTTTCCCTTTCGGGTGATGCAGAGCGCCGCGCCGCCTCGCTGAGCATGGTGCCGAAGGGGGGCGGCGGTGCGATTGGGCCACACGGCGGCGCCGGCCAGGCTTGCCGGATTGGCTGTCGGAGGCCGATATCGACGCCTATGCGGGCGATTTCGAAGAGCGGCTTCCGCGGCGGCCTGAACTGGTACCGCAACATCGACCGGAACTGGGAGTTGCTGGCGCCGTGGAGCGGCGCAGCCATCGACGTGCCCGCGCTCTACGTTGCCGGCGATCGTGACCTGGTGCTTGCGTTTCGTGGCATGGATCAGCTGCTGGCGAACCTGACGCGTTCATTCCGAAGCTTGACGAAACGATCATCCTTCCCGGATGTGGTCACTGGACGCAGCAGGAACGGCCCGGAGAGGTCAACACAGCGCTGTGCTCCTTCCTGAACAAGCATCATCGTAGCGCCTGAGGACTTCATGCTCTTTCTCGTTGTTCTCCACGCCGCGCCCGGAACGGCCGACCGATGTCGCGGCCGCACCGGCAGATCGTTCTGGCCGTGGATCGACGGCTACCGTCAGAAGAATATCTGCCGGCACATTTATGGTCGTGTCGGGACGTGGCGCTGTGGCGATCTTCGACGTCGAGACCAACAACGACCTGCATCGCATCCTGAACGAATGGGCCGATATCATTCCGGCGCACTTCGACACCTATCCGTTGGTCGATACGCAGGCGACGGCGCAATTGCTCGCGGCCCAGGTGGCCGCGAAAAAGTGACAGGGACCTGCCAATGACCTCCCGTTCCGTTCCGATCTTCGACGGCCACAACGACGTGCTGCTGCGGCTTTACCGCAAGGAAGACGCCGCAAAGGCGTTCATGGAGGGCGACGGCAAGGGGCAACTCGATTTTCCCGCGCCAAGGAGGGCGATCTTGCCGGCGGGATGTTTGCGATTTTCGTGCCGTCGCCGCAACGCCAGCGCGCGCCGAACGAGCGCCGCAGCCTTCCGATGATGCGCGTGCGGCCGCTGGCGAAAAGGTCCCGACGCCGCCGCCGCCGGACATGAACGACGCCTTTGCGGGCGACGCTGAAAATGGCGTCGTTGCTGTTTGCGATCGAGCGCGAATCCGAAGGGAAGGTGCGGGTGTGCCGTAGCGCCGAGGACATCGAAGCCTGTATCGACGGCGGAATTCTCGCGCCGGTGCTGCATATCGAGGGCGCCGAGGCGATCGATGAGAATTTTGACGCGCTCGAGGTGCTGTATCAGGCGGGCCTGCGCTCGCTCGGGCCGGTGTGGAGCCGGTCGAATATCTTTGGGCACGGCGTGCCGTTCAACTTTCCGTCGTCGCCGGACACAGGTCCTGGCCTGACCGATCTCGGCAAGGAGCTCATTCGCGTCTGCAACCGAATGAAGATCATGATCGACCTGTCGCACCTGAACGAAAAGGGCTTTTGGGACGTTGCCGCGATCAGTGACGCGCCGCTGGTCGCCACCCACTCGAACGTGCACGCCATCTGCGAGCATTCGCGCAATCTCACTGACAAGCAGCTGGCGGCGATCAAGGAAAGCGACGGCATGGTCGGCGTGAACTATGCGGTGACTTTCCTCAGGCCCGACGGCAAGCGCGACGACGACACGCCGCTGTCACTGGTCGTCGATCACATCGACTACCTGATCCGCCAACTCGGCGAGGATCGCGTCGGCCCGGGCTCCGACTTCGACGGCGCCGCGATCCCCAGGCAGATCGGCACGGCGGCCGGCTTGCCCAATCTCGTCGACGAAATGCGCGCGCGCCAGTACGGCGAGGCGCTGATCGAGAATCTGTTCCGCAACTGGCTGCGCGTGCTGAAGAAGACGTGGAGTTAGGAAGGCAAGAGAAGACCGGTGACCCCAGGCCGGACAAAGAACAGGAGCGATGATGCGCGTCTGGGCTTGGCCGAGCCGCGAACTCATCCCTCAACCCTCACCCTGAGGAGCCGCGCCGTAGCCCGCAGGGCGAAGGCGGGGCGTCTCGAAGGGCGAGGCCCGGAGCGCTTCGCCGGGTCGAATGCACGGGCCTTCATCCTTCGAGACGCGCTTCTTCGAAGCGCTCCTCAGGATG